>NZ_JBHTHG010000005.1:0-158501 GCF_042676365.1 Bacillus sp. CGMCC 1.60114 | reverse complement strand
CAAAACCTCCAAAATAAAAAGAGCCTATGTAGTCTATCGTACTACATAGGCTCTGAAAGTTCCCGAAGAAGTTGATTAACTCGAAGAGTTTGTCAACAGCCCCATTTTGGCTGCTTTCTTTACTAAACTCTTATGTGAAGGTAACTGATGGCATGCGTCCGATCGGTAAAAATTTCCACCAAACTCCCCACTGATTAAAGTTTCACTTTATATCTCAAATCACATCATCAACCTTTGCTTCCACACGAATTTGCTGAATGAATTGTTGTCTTTCGTTTTCGTTACGAATTAGTTTATGCATATACCGCCGCTTACTCAATAAATTCCGATAACGTTCTTCCGTATGAATTACATCTCGGCATTTTATATCTTCATATATGACTTTGAACCACTCATGCCCTTTTAACTTTTCAATATGACGAGCAAATCTTCTTTGCTTTCGCTTCTCTCATCCTTCTATGCTTTCTAACGCTTGTTCTACAATTTCCTCTCCTATAGCTTCTCCTACAACTTTTACAATTCCAACTGTTCCGCGAGCAATAACCTTTGTAGCATCTGCTGCCGCTTCTCCTAATGCAATTGCCCCTCGTACAACCCCAGCGAGAATGTGACCAATAATATCTTCCATAGCCCCTCTCCTTCTAATTTACTATTTGCATCCGTTTAAAAGGATAATAGATTGCAACCAAACTTCCTAATACATCATCTTTATCAATTAGCCCTAGCCCATTACGACTATCGCGGCTTACTAATCGATTATCCCCCATCACAAAGATTTTATTTTTCGGAATGATCATCGGACCAAAATCCTCAGTTAAATTCATCATAAGTTGTTTTGCCTGCTTCTTATTTTTTTCTAAATATGATTCTTTTTGCAATTGACTGTTTATATATAACTGATCATTTTTCATTTCAATTGTATCTCCAGGTAGACCGATAATACGCTTCACATAATAATTATCTGTTTTTATCACAATTACATCACCATGATGATAGCTATCAACTTTCCTTACCAACTTATTTATAATGACTTTATCTCCTTCATAAAGTGTAGGCTGCATGGAAGCTCCTTGCACCGTCGTCGGAAAAAACACAAATACTTTCATAAAAAAAGCGATAATGCATGCAATCGCAAATATTTCAATCCATTCCCGAAAGCGGCTTTTCTGTCTCATCCTTCTCTCCTTTACCCTTCAATGTACATATATTATAAAATATTTTTGTAAATAAATTCTATATTATCAGTAAACTGCATATACTATTTACAACGAAAACATCATATTCTATATATATAAATTATTTAACCAACAAAAAGAACTACTAATAAGCAGTTCTTCTTTCATTTCTATATAGATGGCAAATATTCAGCAG
The DNA here is from genome assembly GCF_042676365.1 of Bacillus sp. CGMCC 1.60114. Classification (NCBI taxonomy): domain Bacteria; kingdom Bacillati; phylum Bacillota; class Bacilli; order Caryophanales; family Bacillaceae; genus Bacillus; species Bacillus sp. CGMCC 1.60114. The sequence continues at coordinate 157,130 of NZ_JBHTHG010000005.1, read as the reverse complement.
TGGATGAAGAAAACCCCCACCGATTAAAGTTTCACTTTATCAAATCTTACAATTATATTCTAAAAAACATCCTTATATATAGTTTTTTGATATAATGTTTCTGGTCTTTTTTATTTGATACATAAAATACAAGGAGGATTTATTTTTATTATGAAGGTTATGCTAAAAAACGAACGAACTGGACAAATTAAACAAACAAAACTAGGGTTTAGCTGGACTGTATTTTTCTTCGGCTTCTTTCCAGCACTATTTCGCGGGGATTGGAAATGGTTATTAATTATCTTAATTGCAAGTACATTCACATTCGGTTTTTCTAATTTAGTTTTCTGTTTTATTTATAATAAGTTATATATTAATGACCTTCTATCTCAAGGTTATAAACCTGCTGACGAATATAGCTTAGCTGCTTTACAACAAAAAAATATCATGGCAGCATAAATAATTAAAAAGTAAGCAAGCTGGTTATATACCAGCTTGCTTTATTACATTCCAACATAAATAATACATATTTGTGCTCCAACATATGTTGCCCAAACCCAAAGAGGATCATATTTTATATTTCGTCCGCCGATATCAGTAACACCAATAATAAAATCGGAGATGGCAAACAATAAACCTCCAAACGCTGGAATCCACCATATTCCACCGTTCAAGTAAGCAAGTGCAAATGCAAAGCATGCCATTCCACTAACCCAAAGCCCGTATATAAGTGCTCCTATTGTAAATAACTTATCTTGCTTATTATTTCGAATAAAAAAGAACCAGCCAATAATTAAAAATAACCCGTATCCTACTAAACTAAACCATAACCCATTCCATGAAATACCTGTTTCTAAAAAGGCTGTAACATACAAGCAATGTGCAATAGCAAATGCTACCATTCCGCCAATTAAACGGTTACCAAATGGAATTAAGCCTGCCATAAATAAATCGCCAATTGTTGACAAAATCATACCTATTGCAACCCATTGCCGATAAGGTGTCGCAGGGTCTTGCACCCACATCCATATTGCAGCTCCAGTTAATGAAAGGCTTAGGAGTAAACGTATAAATAAAGGTAATGGTTCGTTTTTCTTTGTTTGTTTTGATTGCCTTATTGCATAAATTGTACCGAATAGAAACAAAGTTACTTGTCCAATCAGCAATACGTACATCTCATTCATATTTTTCTCCTTGATGAATTAATATTTCTATGTTATTCGATATAAAAACGTCATTTTCCTTCCTTTTACCTACAAGTTTCAACAAAAAATAAGTGTTTTTCTGTTACTCCATCACTTTTTGAAAAAGATCCATTTCATACTTCCTGGCCTTACATATAGAAAAGAGGCTCTTACTGAGCCTCTTCACGCTGATTTTGTATTTGCTCCGTTTTTTTCACTATAGGTGTACGATTCACCACAATGATTCCTGTCGCTACACATGCCAATCCAAACAACACGAAAGAATGAATCGCTTCGCCTAAAATTAAGCTTGATAATATTACACCAAACACTGGAATGAAAAACATGTACATCGATACTTTTCCAACTTTGTTGTATTTCATCACTGTATTCCAAATACAAAATCCCGCTGCCGATAAGAAAGATAAATATAATAGCATAAGCAGCGTTTGCATATGGAATGTAAATGGCATAAATCCAACTTGTAAAACCCCGATGAACAATAAGCCTAAAGAACCAATAATCATTTGATATGCAGTCATATAGCCTACATCCATCGTTTTACTGCCTTCTTTCGCCAAAATGTTACCGTATGAGTACAGAATTGCCGCACCTAATAATAACAATTCGCCAATCCCAAAGTGAAAATCCATATTCCCCTTTGGAATATTTACAAGGACTACACCACAAAAACCGATTAATACCCCAACGATTTTTCTCATATTTAATGAATCATCTTTATATAAAAAATGTGCTAATAAAATTTGAAAGAATGAAGATGTTCCAGAAATAACTGCTCCTTCAATCCCAGTGCTATAGCTCATACCAATATAAAAACAAACATATTGTAAAAACGTTTGAAACAAACCAATCTGAACAAGTTGCTTCGCTGTACCTTTTTGGAAAGATACATTTTTTCCTAGTGCTTTAAAAAAGAATAAGAGCATGAATCCCGCTATGAAAAATCGATAACCTGCAAATAAAATTTGTTCACCTACTTCATGAGGTTGAATGTCTAACTGGACATAACTTAATTTAATAAAAGGAAACGCACTGCCCCATAAAAAAGTTGTACTTAATGCCGCAACAAATACGCCGAGCGGATGTGTAAAAAATCTTTCTACCTTCACGTGATGTCTTCCTTTCCGTACTTTTTTACGAACAATATTCATATATAACAAAGCAAAGTCAAAAACACAAGATTTTTTACTTATAATCATTAAGTAAAAAATCTTTCTCTATGTGGAAACATATGTTACAATTTAGAATAATAATAAAGTAAATAACTACACAGAATGTGTTTTCTAAGAAATGCTGCTATCCGTATGGATGGCAGCTTTCGTCGTTTTATAAGGGTTTCGATGATGATTCTTTTTCTCAATGAGAGGAGTAAAACGAGATGAATTCACTAGTAAAAATATTCTCAAAGCAAAAGAACGTTTCAACTTAAATGAATGCTGCTATCTAGATGGATGGCAGCTTTCTCCATTTTATAGAGCTGTCGATGATGATTCTTTTTCTCAATAGAAAGGAGCGAAAAACTATGGATGCTGAAATAAAAGTATTATTAAAACAAACGGAAACACCACCTTAAAAGAAAGCTACTATCCATCTTTCACTGGTTTCCATAATAAATTTTTTCTCAATAGAAAGGAGCAAAAAGTTATGAATTCTGAAGTAAAAGCATTATCAAAGCAACCAGTAACGCCAACTTCTCCATCCTGGTTAGAATCATTCCAAAAACATTATGAACTCATTTTTGCAATTACATCTGGAATTTTTATTTTAGCAGGTTGGTTACTAACAAAGAATGACCTAACAACTGCTGCAACTATATTTTACGTATTAGCTTATGTAATTGGTGGGTATGCAAAAGCAAAAGAAGGTATTGAAGATACGATTGCGGAAAAAGAGCTAAACGTGGAAATGCTCATGCTTTTTGCAGCTATTGGCTCAGCAATTATCGGCTACTGGACAGAAGGCGCTATATTAATTTTTATCTTCGCTTTAAGCGGAGCTATGGAAGCTTACACGCTGGATAAAAGTCAAAAGGAAATTTCAGCACTGCTCGACTTACAGCCTGAAGAAGCACTGCGTATTTCTCGTGGAGTAGAAGAACGTATTTCAGTCGAACAGCTGCAAATTGGTGACATCATTTTAATTAAGCCAGGTGAACGTATTCCTGCTGACGGTGTAATTCACACTGGCGAAACAAATATTGATGAAGCTGCCATTTCAGGTGAACCTATTCCAAATGAAAAGAGAACAGGCGACGAAGTATTCGCAGGAACTGTTAACTTACGCGGTGCCATCGAAGTAGAAATCACAAAACATAGCGATCAAACATTGTTCCAAAAAATTATTCGTCTCGTACAAAATGCACAAAGCGAAAAATCACCTTCACAGCTTTTCATTGAAAAATTTGAAGGAACATATGTGAAAGGTGTCCTTCTTGTTGTAGGGCTCATGATGTTTGTTCCTCACTATGCGCTTGGCTGGAGCTGGAATGAAACATTTTACCGTGCAATGATTTTACTCGTTGTAGCTTCTCCTTGTGCACTCGTTGCAGCTATTACACCAGCTACATTATCGGCAATTTCAAACGGTGCACGCCATGGAATCTTATTTAAGGGTGGTGTTCATTTAGAAAGACTCGCTTCATTAAAAGCCATCGCCTTTGATAAAACAGGTACATTAACACAAGGAAAGCCAACAGTAACAGATGTATATACGCGTGACGGAATATCTGAAAAAGAGTTATTGCACATTACAGCATCTATTGAAAGTCATTCTACACATCCTTTAGCAGCATCAATTGTTAAATATGCAAAACATGCATATGACATGACATTAACAAAACCAGAAAACGTTGAAGATGTAACTGGATTTGGCTTAAAAGGAACACTGCAAAACAAAGCTTACAAAATTGGGAAAGCTGATTTTATGGGTGAAGAAACAAAATCATTCCATAACGGCATTTCAATGAAATTAGAACAAGAAGGAAAAACTGTTGTATATGTAAGCGATGAGAAAGGTATTCTCGGTCTTATTGCCTTAAAAGATACACTACGCCAAGAAACAATTGCAGCAATTCACGAGCTTCAAAGCCTTGGTATCGAAGCGATTATGATTACAGGCGATAATGAACAAACGGCAAAAACCATCGCTGCTGAAAGTAATATTAAAGAGTATTATGCATCCTGCTTACCAGAAACAAAAGTGGAAGCAATAAAAGAATTGAAAAAGAAATATGGTACAGTGGCAATGGTCGGTGATGGCATTAATGATGCTCCTGCATTAGCCACAGCAAGTATTGGAGTTGCGATGGGAGAAGGAACTGATGTTGCTTTAGAAACTGCAGACGTTGTCTTAATGAAAAATGAACTTTCTCGCTTAGCACAAGCAATTCGCTTATCAAAACGAATGAATCGTATTGTAAAGCAAAACGTTATCTTTTCATTGACAGTAATTATGCTGCTCATCTGTTCAAACTTCCTACAATTTTTAGCACTCCCATTAGGTGTCATCGGTCATGAAGGAAGTACCATTCTCGTTATTTTAAATGGATTACGATTATTAAAGGCAAATAATTAAAAGGGTTCCAATATGGAACCCTTTTTTTAATGATAACCGTTATGTCCGTTTGCACTGCTGCTCGTTTTATGTTTTGGCTGTGAGCTGCTGTGTTGTTTACGTTGATTTTTATCGTTTTTGCTATTGCCAGTTTTATTTTGACCCATGAATAATCCCCCCTATTCCCTTTTAGTATGGAACAGAGGGTTACTTTTAATTACGGGAATTATTGTCACTCGTTCGATAATAATTCAAGAGTGCGTTAATTTCTCCGCCAAGCAAAATTACCCAGCCAGTTAAATAAAACCATAATATTAAAATAATAATAGCACCGAGGCTACCATATGTATTAGAATAATTTGCAAAGTTATCGACATAGAATGCAAATGAATACGATGCCACAATCCATCCAATCGTAGCAAATAATGCTCCTGTCACCACTTCTCTTCTCTTTACATGACGATTTGGGGCAAATTTATACAAAAAGCAAAATAAACCAAATAATACGAGAAAACTTAATAATAATCGAACAATACTCCAAACAAACGAAAATTCATGAGATAAACCTAGAGCTTTAAAAATCGCTGATCCAATTAATTGTCCAAATACAGGTAAAATTAAAGCAAAGACAATCATAAAAATCGTTGCTAATGTTAATACAATTGACAATGCTCTTGTTGTAATAAATGAACGTGTTTCAGTAATATCATAGGCACGGTTAAATGCCTTCATCACAGCATTTACGCCATTCGAAGCAAAATATAACATTGCAAGTAAACCAAACGATAATAATCCACCATTTTGTTCACTAACTATTTTATCTACATTTGTTTCGATTAAACTCAGTACATCTTCAGGAGCATAATTCTGTAAAAAGGATAATACATCTTCCGTCTCAATTGGGATATATCCAAGAAGCGTTATTAAAAAAACAAGTGCCGGAAAAAGAGAAAGCAAGAAGAAATAAGCGAGCTGTGCTGCTAAGCCCGCCAAATCATCTCGTATCGTTCGATCATATAAGTCTTTTCCAAATGTGAAAACATGATGAGTTCTTGCTTTTTGTAAAAATGTTTTCATCTTTTTTAAACGCTTTTCTTTTCTTCTTGATTTTGTTTTAGTTCAATAAACGCTTCCGATTTCTTCTCTTCTACAATAGATTCCTTTTTACCGCTATCTTCTGCTACAATCAGTTCTTCTTCCGCCTTTAACTCTTCTGTCGGTACAACCGCTTGAATTTCAATTGTTTCTGGTTGTTCTTTCACATTATTTTTCTTCTTACTAAAAATATCTTTCGTCTCTTTTAATGTTTCAACAACAGCTGGTGTTAACTTTTTAATTTCTGCTACTTTCGCTTTTACAACATTAAAATCAGCAATTTCGCGTCCTTTATCTGTAACTGTTTGCACTTTTTCTTTTATCTTTGCATTTTCACCAATTTGAATCATTTTTGTTTTCGCTTTTCCTGCCGTATACTTCACTTTTTCACGATTTTCTTTCTTTAACATAGAAACTGCCACACCTGCTGCCACACCGATTGCAATATTTCGTACGATATTTCCCTTCTTTGCCATATTCCTTCACCCTTTCATCTATTTTGTTAGAAAGTTATCTCGCTCTAACGGACAATGAGGTGATAGCCTCGAGGTATCTCCCTATAAGAGTTCGATTGGTTCAACTAACCATAAGCAGCGTTGCTCACCAATGGAAGTTTCACGTTATACTTTCTGAACTAACATCCTTATATTCCTTGCTCATTTCGAATGAACGCTAGCAATTTTGCACATCCTTCTGTTACAAGGTCATATACTTCTTGAAAGTTTCCTGTAAAATATGGATCCGGAACATCTGTCCAGCCACCGTCTGGAACAAAATCGGATAGTCTGCCAATATAGCCGCCTGCTTTTCCTAAAGCTTTTAAGTCGTCTAAGTTTTTATTGTCCATTGCAATTATGTAATCAAACTTTGTTAAGTCTTCTTTTTCTACTTGACGTGCTTTAATTCCTTCAAAGGACACTTCATTTTCTATTAAAATTTTTTGTGTGCCATGATGAGGCGGGTGGCCAATGTGCCAATCTCCTGTTCCAGCAGAATCGACAGTAATCGCTTGCTCTAACCCTTCTTTTTTTACAAGTTCACGAAAAATTGCTTCTGCCATCGGAGAACGACAAATGTTTCCTAGACAAACAAATAAAACTCGAACCATATTTGTTTCTTCCCTTCATGATGCATTTGTTATATTTAGTATAAACAATCAACAATTACTTATAAAGGGAATAGGTGCTAATTTAATGCGATTGCAAACTTCCGTTAACGAAAATGATAAAAAATGTTAAGATAAGTCTATCTTATTTAAAGGGGGACACTTCCATGGATTTATCCGTAAAAACGCAGGAAAACGTTGAATATATGGTAGAAGCAATTAAAGAAAAATTACGCATGGTAAACGCTGGTGCAATGAGAGCTTCAAACTTCAATGAAGATATGTACGAAGACTTACGTGACATTTATGAACACGTTATGAAACGTGAAACATTTAGCATTAGCGAAATGCAAGCTATTACAGAAGAATTAGGTTCATTAATTAAAAAATAAAGTGAAAAGGCAATAGGACTAATCCCATTGCCTTTTTTATCATTCATTATCCTTGCATTTCTTTTTTAATTTTGTCTGTTAATTCTGCCATACGCTTACGACTTTCTTCACGCTCAAGTTTGTTTTGTTCTTCAATTTGTTTTGTTTCTTGAACACCTTTAGAAATAATATTCCAAGTCTCTTCAAGAGTTTCCATCTTAATACTTGAAGAACCCGCCAATTTTGCTACTTCTACACTTTGCGTCGCGATATTTTGTGCATTTCTCTTCAATAGCTCGTTTGTGCGGCGGTCAAGCTCTGCCATTGAATCAGCAACAAGCTTTTGACGTTTTGCATTTACAGCTTGAATAATACCATTTTTAAAAATAGGAATTGTCGTAATAAACGCTGTATTAATTTTCCCTATTAACTTGTTGTTACCTCGTTGAATCATTCGAATTTGCGGCGCTGTTAGTAATGCAACCATACGCGCTTTTTCTAAATCATCAATACGCTGCTCTAAAATTTCTACAGAGTTTTTTAAGGATTCCAGTTCGATTCCTGCAAGCTGATCATTGTTACGAACACGTTCTTCATACATCGGAACTAATTCGGTTTGCAGACGCTCAAGTAACATTTCACCCGCAACAACGTATTTCTCTAAATCTAAATAGTATTTTAAGTTTTGCTCATACAAACCATCTAACGTACCAATTGAACGCTTCATTTCATCTTGATATTTCGTGATTTCCACGTATACTTTATCCATTTCGCGTCCCATCGTTTGGTACTTATTAAAGATTTGTTCAATCATTTGATTTCCTTTTTTAAATAAACGAGAGAAAAAACCGCTTTTTTCTTCAACGAAATCCTTACTGTCAAACTTGTCCATAATTTTCCCAAGTTGTTTTAATAGCTCACCGGAATCTTCTACCTTAGATAATGTCATCGTATGTAAAATTTGATCCGCAAACCTGGAAATCTCTACAGATGGCTCTTTTCCTAGCTCGATTAATTCCAATTGATCTTTTATATCCACCGCATTATAGATGCGCTGTACTTCAGGGTCTTGTCTTAACTGCAAACGAATATCTTGTGATGTTTGTTCATTCAATTCTGTTGTTGTTGGATCTAATACAATCGGATTCATATATGTATCTTCCTTCCTTTATAAAAATGGACGAAATAGCCCTTTTAAAGTATTTGATAAGTTTTTATAGGCCGATGGACCGTGAAACTCTACATCAAAACTCACTTCTTCTAACCAATGTGAATCAAATGCTCCCGCTTCAATGTACTGCTCAATATCATTACGTCCTGTCGGATTAAAATGTAAAACATCCACACCAATGCGATTTAAAAAGAGCATCAATATCGCATCAGAACGCGTAAGTTCTCCACTTTTTTCGTTGTTAAATATAACTATTTTGGGTACTTCTTGCGAATAGTCAAATTTCTCAAGCTGCTCAAGTATGTTCGGTGGAATTTGTGAAAGCTGCGCAAACACATATAAAGCAGCATCTTGCTCTGTTTCTGTTCCCATTCTCTTGTAAAGCTGACTTTCACATGTATGAATAATCGCTTCTGCAATGCCGTATTGTAATCCTTCAGGTAAACGTTTATGCGGCCACCAATGACTTTGAATGACTTTCTGCGCATCAAGCTTTCCAGAACGATCTAACGCATCACGATAATGGAATTGAAAATTAGCTTTCTGTTCTTTCGTAAATGGAAATTGATTTACTAATATACTGTTCTCATACGATGTTAACATTTTTAATCTTTGAAAATACTCTTTCTCATTTTTAGAAACACCAGACACCTTTGCAAATAACGACGGAATATATATATGTTGCTTTTCTACAAAGAACGTAGGTCTTATAAATGCCTTCTCTTTCGTAATGATAAATAGTTCATCATATGTTGTCTTTAATGTACGCGCAACTGGCGTATATGCCCTGAATTGCCACGGTTTATATAAGAGCGAATTATCATGATGAAGCACTTGCTCAATTTCTTTCGATGCTTGATATGCAACCGTTGCAACGCGCTCACGCTTTTTATCTGGAAATGGTTCTAATGAAATTCGGCTTGGATGTGAGATTACAAATGTCCGATTCTCTTCATCGATCTGTTCAAATCTGTCTTTTCCTTCTGGATGATAATACAATACGTCACATCCGAGCATAATAAGGAAGTATAAAAAGTAAGTTTGGCTTTCCGACACATCACCATACCATATAATTTGAGGCATTTGCACTTTATAATCCTTTTGCGAAAACCATTTTGAAACGTAATTTTCACTTAGCTTAATCATATCAATCAAAAAACGGCGGAAACCTTCTGTTTTTAACGATTGATTGTGCTGTCTTTCGTACAGCTTTAAAATTGAAATAAAAGTTGTGTGTATGTAGTGTTGCATATCTGGATGGTCAACTTCAGGCAACAAACGTTTTCCCGATAAATGAGCAACAAGTCGATTTACAGTTAAACCGCTTGATGCTTGTTGATGTAATGAAAAAACTTCTTGAATATCACGAAGCTTCTCTGAAGGAATGACTTTATTTAAATTTTGTTCATGAAGTACAGTGATATTCTCGTTTTGGCCATAACTAAATAATCGGTTATAGTATTCATCCACATCATTCGGCACACCAAGAATACGGCATCCGACATAACTAAAATGCATATCACTCTCTGTAAGTTCATAATGCGGACGCTTTGCTAACTCTACTTCAAATTGCTTCAATTCTTCTTCCCCGTTTAATGCATGTGGGTGAAGTGTAAAACGTGAAAACACACTAATTCACCTCCAAACGAAACGTTTATAAAAAATGGGCGCTCACATAACGAGCAAACCCATTTAGTCTATTAACCTATTAATCTTCTTTCTTAGAAGCTGCCACCTCTTCACGAGTTTGGCGAGATGTTTTCATATAATGTAAAATAAATGTAGCCCCAAATGCTATAACTAAAATCATAAAGAACATCCAATGTGGCATTTCAATATGAATTACAGAAAGGAACATTTTCACAGCAATAATTGCAATTAATATATATGCTGTCGTTTCAAGCTCTGGAATACGTTCTAGTAATTTTAAAAATACACCCGCAATACCACGCATCATTAAAATTCCAAGCATTCCGCCAAGAAGCAGAATCCATACTTCGTTTGAAACACCAAATGCCGCAAGAACGCTATCTACAGAGAAAGCGATATCCATTAGTTCGACCATTACAACTGTTCCCCAGAACATGCCAAACATTTTAAATAGCACACTATCTTGCTTCATGCCATGAGCTTCTTCGTCTTCTTCATTTCCTTTGGATTTATCAATAAAGTATTTCAAAGAAAGCCATGCAAGGTAAAGAGCACCAAGCACTTTTACCCACCATAATTTAATTAAGAACATACCAATTCCGATTGCAATAAAACGGAATGCATAAGCACCAATAAGTCCATAAAATAACGCTTTTTTACGCTTTTCTGCTGGAAGATGTTTTACCATAACGGCTAATACAAGCGCGTTATCAGCAGATAACAATCCTTCTAAAACAACAAGCGTACCAATTAATCCCCAAGATACTGGATCTTGCAATACTTTTATCCACATATCTAAATCAAAGAATTGGGCATACGTATCAAGAATTCCGTGTAAAATCTCCATATTGTTGTTGACTCCTATTCTTTTCTAAAATTTCTAAAAAGCGGAAAAGAAGGAAACGAAATTCGCTTCCTTCTTATGCATCCAAGCCGTACGCTCTTACAAGCGCAGCTAATCCACCTTGGAAGCCGCTTCCGACAGCATTAAACTTCCACTGTCCATTATGACGGTATAATTCACAAAAGACAACTGCTGTTTCGATGGAGAAATCTTCCCCTAAATCATAGCGAAGCACTTCTTCATTTGTTTCTTCATTAGCTAAACGAACGAACGCATTGGCAACTTGTCCAAAGTTTTGGCGGCGCCCCTCTGCATCATAAATCGTAACTGTAATGGCAATACGATGTACATCCGCTGGTACTTTATTTAAATCAACAACTAATTGCTCATCATCGCCTTCACCTTCTCCAGTTCGGTTATCACCTGTATGTGTCACAGAACCACAAGGAGATTGTAAATTGTTGTAAAAAATAAAATCTGTTTCTTTCGTACATTTACCTTCTTGATTTAATAAGAACGCAGATGCATCTAAATCGTAATCAGCTCCGCCATCATATTGTTTAATATCCCAGCCAAGACCAATAATTGCTTTTGTAAGGCCTGGGCTTGTCTTACCTAAATCAATTTTTTGTCCTTTTTGTAACTGAATGACCATATCCATTCACCTCTATTTACATAGATTCTTTACTCTACATCTAAACCAAAGTTTTTACATAAAGCTGCTAATCCGCCTTGGAAGCCGCTTCCAATCGCATTAAACTTCCAATCGTTGTTATGGCGATATAATTCACCTACTACAACCGCTGTTTCAATCGAGAAATCTTCACCTAAATCATAACGAATCAGCTCTGTGCTTTTCTCTTCATCTAAAATGCGAACAAAGGAGTTAGATACTTGTCCAAAGTTTTGACGACGACCTTCTCCATCATAAATTGTAATGGTAAAACAAATACGTTCAATATGCGCAGGAACATTTTTCAAATCTACTTTGATTGTTTCATCGTCTCCTGCACCTTCTCCTGTACGGTTATCACCTAAATGCTGTACAGAACCATTTGCTCCAGTTGGATTGTTATAGAAAACGAAATCTTCTCCTCCGCCAACTTTACCGTTTGCACCAACTAAGAAAATACTTACGTCTAAATCAAAATCAGCTTGTCCATCATATTTATTTGTATCCCAGCCAAGACCAACAATTACTTTTGAAAGGCCTGGATTTGTTTTCGTTAAATCTACTTTTTGCCCTTTTTGTAATGAAATAGCTGCCATATATAGCGCCTCCTTAAAGATTATCCCGCTCTAACGGGCAGTAAGGTCCCTAAATCTCAAGGTGTAGAGAAAAATGAGGAAGATAAGTAGGGAATAACTGCCCGTAAGAGCCCGATTGGTGAGAGCTTTCCATCAGTGGGGGATGAAGCTCCCCACTGATGGAAGTTTCACTTTATTGATAACGTGTTACAATTTCGCTTAAGTTTTTGGCTTGTGTTCCGTCTCCAATTGCAGAGAATTTCCATTCACCGTTATCACGATATATTTCACCAGCAATTAGCGTCGTCTTTCCGCCATAGTTATCAGTTAAATTATAACGTACTAACTCTTCATTTGTTTGTGGATTTTGAATACGAATATACGCATTGTGAATCATTCCAAAGTCTTGACGACGATTTACACAATCATAAATATTTACAACAAATATTAAGCGGTTCACTCTAGATGGAACTTTTGATAACTCCACAAAGATAGTTTCATCATCGCCTGCTCCTTCACCCGTTAAATTATCACCCGAATGAATAATACTTCCGCAAGAAGATAATTTATTTCCAAAATAAATAAGGTCATTTTTATGTAAAAAGCGATCATTTTCAAGCATAATCACAGATGCATCACAATCAATATTTGGCTTACTTCCAAATAATGAAGATAAAAATCCACCTGATTTTTCAATTGGATCCCAGCCCAAGCCAACTTGTAACTTTGTTAAACCAGGTTTTCCTTTCGTTAAGTCGATCTTCTGTCCTTTTTCTAAAATAATAGGCATGAAGTCTCTTCCTTTCTACAAATCAATTTCCACTTAGGAAAATATTGTATTCTTTCTTTATATTGTAGCATTTTTCATAGATTGAGAAAAAGAATAATTTTTTAATTATACGAAAACACCTATTTGATTTCATCGCACTGATGTAAGAAGTGCGAGAATTTCTATTTTACTACTGACACATATAAGATGTAAGCCCATCAATACTTATATTTGAATTATTTTTTCCAAATCTAAATGCGCTTCTGTTTGTACATCATGACTTTTCAACAGTTCACTTATTTCATGCTCATATTACTCATCTCTATGTAACATGGAAGTTATGAAACTATCTATTTTTTAGTATGAAGATACAAGTTTTACAGAATCTGCTTTCGCATACACACTCGTATATGCTTTGTTATCAGAAACCAGCTCATAATATGTTCCATTTGAAGTTTGAATTGTTCGTTTAATTGCAACCATGATATTACGGGATATTGAACTAGCTGGTTCATTAGCTAAATTTTTAAATAACGCAGATCCTTGTTGCAGCATCCCAAGTTGGTATTTATTTAAATCTTTTCCACCATTCATAGCATCGAGTCTATTCATAAGAGAACCAATTTGTTGTCCCCAATTCTCATCACTTGCATACATGACATTCATACCTTGTGATTTATCTCCCAAGTTCCCGCCATTATATGTCCAGCCATTTGGATTTAAATAATTTTGATCAATATATGAAGCGCAGAAATCAATACCTTCTTCCCATGTTTTAAACGCCGTTGCACCGTTGTATGGATCAGAATCTACCGCTCTAAAACCAAATAAATTTTTCTTATCTTGCGCAATACGACTTTTCCCCCAACCAGATTCTAAAACGGCATGAGATAATAAATATCCTGCATTTAAATTATATTTTTGTGCTGCATTAACGAAATATTGTCCAGTTCCAATAAGCGGACTATCTGGACTATATTTTCTTAAGAAATCATCAATGTCTTTCGCTGTATAAGTAGATGTAACGCGAAGCGGCATATATTCAAAATATTGATAGCTATCTTGTCCACCAATTTGTTCTTTATCAAATGCCTCATAACGCTCACCTTCTTTTAAATGTTTCGGTGCATTACCAATTTGATAGGTCGTATACTTTTTCGAAGAAGTATTATATACGTAATGATATAGCTTCCCATCTTTCACTGTATAATATGACGCTGATTCATGAACCATATTTGGATATAAAGTAACATCGTCTATATTGACATATCCTGTTGTACCATCAATTTTCACCTGCACGCGGTCTCCATCCGCTTTTATGAACTTTAAGTCAGCTCCTTCTCGTACATATGTTAACTTTTTACCAGTTGCGATATCGTAAATATTAATCAACTTATTCGCTCGTACAAAGCCTTGTTTCATATTCACAACTTTACCATCGCTAACAATATAACCGTCTTCTTGTTTTGTTTGCAGTTCTTTTTCTGCTTCCATCCCATTCGATTTTTGAACTTTTCCTGTCGCTGTGATCACTTCATAAGAAGATGCTTGTTTTAATTTTAAGAACTGTAAAGAAACATAACCTTCTACACCATTTACTCGAACTTTTGCCCAACCATTTTCCTTGCTAAGTACTGAAACTGACTGACCGTTATTCAAGCGTGCTACAACTGAAGTACTTGTGGAAGGACCTTGGCGCACATTTAATAAAGATGTATTTACAATTCCTCTTTCTTCTGTCACTTGTCCTTTACTTCCATCGTTAGCATCTAAATTCGTACTAATTTGTACAAATTCTAGGGAAACGTAGCCTTCTTTTCCGTTGTACGAAATCTTTGCCCAGCCATTTGCTTTCCCTAATACTGTTACCTTTTCACCTTGGTTTAAATTCCCAAGAATTGTACTCGTTGTATTTGCTGCGCTTCTTACTCGGAGACTTGTTGCTGTTATTGTTCCTGTCTCTTGAGTACTCGTTACGATATTTTCTGGTGGTTTTTCTGATGGCTTTTCTGCTGGTTTCCCTTCTAATTTCACAAATTCTAGGGAAACATAGCCTTCTTTTCCGTTGTACGAAATCTTCGCCCAGCCATTCACTTTCCCTAATACTGTTACTTTCTCGCCTTGTTTTAAGTTTCCAAGAATTGTACTCGTTGTATTTGCTGCACTTCTTACTCGGAGACTTGTTGCTGTTATTGTTCCTGTCTCTTGAGTACCCGTTACGATGTTTTCTGGCGGTTTTTCCGCTGGCTTTTCTGCTGGTTTTTCTGCCGGTTTCTCGTCTAACTTCACAAAATCCAGGGAAACATAGCCTTCTTTTCCGTTGTACGAAATCTTCGCCCAGCCATTCGCTTTCCCTAATACTGTTACTTTCTCGCCTTGTTTTAAGTTTCCAAGAATTGTACTCGTTGTATTCGCTGCACTTCTTACTCGAAGACTTGTTGCTGTTATTGTTCCTGTCTCTTGAGTACTCGTTACGATATTTTCTGGTGGTTTTTCTGATGGCTTTTCTGCTGGTTTCCCTTCTAATTTCACAAATTCTAGGGAAACATAGCCTTCTTTTCCGTTGTACGAAATCTTTGCCCAGCCATTCGCTTTCCCTAATACTGTTACCTTTTCACCTTGTTTTAAGTTTCCGAGTATGCTACTGCTTGTATTTGCTGCGCTTCTTACTCGAAGACTTGTTGCTGTTATTGTTCCTGCTCCATAGTTTCCATTATCAATTACTGATTGTTGTGGTGTTGTTGGTTGCTGTGATACTGGCTGTCCTTCTTTCTCTCCTACTTTTATAAATTCTAAGGAAACATAACCTTCTTTACCCTTATATTCAATTTTCGCCCAACCATTTGCTTTCCCTAAAATTGTTACATTCTCTCCTTTTTGAACATTTCCAAGAAGAGTACTACCTAAAACAGGACTGTTACGAACATTTAAACGAGTTGCTGTTACAACACCAATTTCACGTTTTCCATTATTAATACTCGCATTATTAATACTCGGTTGTTGCTTAGATTCTACTGTAGATTTCTTTAAAAACTGCAGTGCAACATATCCCTCTTTCCCATTGTGAGAGATCTTTGCCCAATCTTTTTGTATCTCTAATATTTTCACAGTTGTTCCTTGCTTTAATTGTCCAACAATTGGACTTTGTGTTGTTGGTTGTTGGCGTATATTTAAATTCGTTGTATTTACTGTCGCTGTGCTTTCTTCTTGTGCAAATGCATGTGTGGAAATAAGAGATGCCGCTGTTGCTATAAATGTACCTGCTATTATTTGCTTTTCTATCCTTTTCATCATTTATAAGAATATAAGGATACTTATATTCTAAGTTCACTCCCTTCCCATACTTTCTTATTTAATATTTTAACATAAATACTGCTATCCCTTGTGTTTGAAAAATGTTAAGAATCTATGAACCCATACATAAAGTGAAACTTTAATCAGTGGTTTTTTTCTTTATCCCCCACTGATTATTAGCCCTCACCAATCGGGCTTTTACGGGCAGTAATACTCCCTACAAAAGTGAAAAAGGCTGGCATTTTGCCAACCTTTTTCACTTTTAATAAATTCACTTACATTCACTTGCTGTCCGCGAATAGCGGGCCATTCTTTAATACGCTTTGCCCCAATACACCATATGCTTCGCGTCTTTCTCACAGCATACACATTGTTTAGCTAATTCCTCTTGTTCAAATGGCATACAACGTGATGTAACGCCTACTTCTTCTTTCAGCTTTTCTTCACAGGAAAGACTTCCGCACCACATTGCTTTAATAAATCCTTGCTTTTCTTCTGCTACTTGTTTCATTTCTTCAAAAGTAGTAGCTATATATGTTTTTTCTTCACGAAATACTTTTGCTTTTTCAAAGAGAGACTGCTGAATGTCATCAAGTAAGGTTGTAATACGTTCTTCTAATTCGGTTAAAGATACAATTTCTTTCTCTTTTGTATCACGGCGTACAAGGACAACTTGATTTTTTTCAATATCCTTTGGTCCTACTTCTAGGCGAATTGGTACTCCCTTCATCTCATATTCATTAAACTTCCAACCTGGTGTTTTGTTGCTTGCATCCATTTTCACACGTGCTACTTTCTGAATACGCGTTTGAAGTTCAGCTGCTTTTTCCAACACGCCTTCTTTATGCTGTGCAATTGGTACAATCATCACTTGCGTTGGCGCAATTTTTGGTGGTAATACAAGTCCGTTATTATCACTGTGTACCATAATAAGTGCACCAATCATTCTCGTTGTTACACCCCAAGATGTTTGATGTGCATACTGCCATTTCCCACTTCGATCTAAAAACTTAATATCAAATGCTTCTGTGAAGTTCGTGCCAAAATTATGTGATGTACCTGTTTGTAGTGCCTTACCATCATGCATTAAACTTTCGATTGTATAAGTTGCTTTAGCTCCTGCAAACTTTTCCTTCTCTGTTTTCTGACCTTTTATAACTGGAATAGCTAAATACTCTTCACAAAACGACGCATATATATTTAAAATATTAAGCGTTTCTTGCTGTGATTCTTCCGCTGTTTCATGAATTGTATGACCTTCTTGCCATAAAAATTCAGTTGTGCGTAAGAACGGACGCGTTGTTTTTTCCCAACGTACAACGGAACACCATTGGTTATATAACTTTGGTAAATCATTATACGACTGAACAATTTTTGAGAAATGCTCACAGAATAACGTTTCTGATGTTGGACGAACACAAAGACGCTCTGCTAGTTCTTCACTTCCTCCATGTGTGACCCACGCTACTTCTGGTGCAAAACCTTCTACATGATCTTTCTCTTTTTGAAGTAAACTTTCAGGAATAAACATTGGCATATACACATTTTCATGCCCTGTTTCTTTTAGCTTTTCATCCATCACTTTTTGAATATTTTCCCAAATACCATATCCATACGGACGTAAAATCATACATCCTTTTACACTTGAATAATCAACAAGCTCAGCTTTTTTTACGATATCGGTATACCACTGTGCGAAATCTTCTTCCATTTTTGTAATGGCCTGTACTTGTTCTTTTACCATCTACTTTTCCTCCTTCAAAAAAATAAAAAAAGCCCGCATCCCTATAATAGGGACCGAGCTTTTGCCGGCGTTACCACCCTGATTCATATACAACATGTATATGCTCTCTTGTTTGATAACGGGAATATCCCGCTGCATATGCAGAACTCAAAGGTAGGTTCCATATTGTCTTTTAAGAATCTCTCAGCCACTGGATTCTCTCTCTGCAAAAAGATTGAACATGTACTAATCCTTTTTCATCGTCATAACGATATAAATTTGTTGATTATCATAATACACACTTTGTCGTAAAGCAATAGCTAATTTTCTGATTCTTATATATTCTTTTCATTTTATTTTGTTTTATACTTGTATTATATATATCTATCTCGAAAAAAATTTTACTATTTGATGAATTAACATTCCAATAATTGTTCCAATTAATATAAAGAAGCATAAGAAACCATATCCCATGCCTTCCCAACCACCAATAAAAAACAATGTAAGTAAAAAACAAACGAAACAAATTATAATCACAATAAGTCCAAAGATAATGTCAAACGAACGCTTCGGAAAATTTTTTTGTAACATGAATGAAATTAGAAAAACAACAACCGTCGTAACAATACTACTTATAAGAAAAATTTCCATCCCCCTCCCTCCCTAAATATATTATACGTTAAGGGGTCTGAAAATTCTTAAAATACTTTTTTCTAAGGATAAGTTTATATTACTAAGTACTATAGTAATATATAAAAATATGTTTTAGAAATTTATGGAGGTATTTTCTATGAACAAACCTGCAACAAAACATGTTATTGTTTTATCATTTGACTGTTTATCAGCTTTAGATTTTCCTATATTACAAAACCTTCCCCACTTCCGTTCTTTACTAAAACGTGGTGCATACGCTGAAAAAGTTGAAAGTATTTATCCATCTGTTACATATCCAAGTCATGCAACAATTGTGACGGGAAATTATCCCGTGAAGCATGGGGTTGTGAACAATACACTGCTACAACCCGGGAAAGAATCACCAGACTGGCACTGGTACCGCCGTTCTATTAAAGGAACAACCCTTTATGATGAAGCGCGAAAAGCAAACTTAAAAACAGCTGCACTTCTATGGCCCGTAACAGGAAAAGCAAAAATTGACTACAACATGCCAGAAATTTTTCCAAATCGTCCATGGCAAAATCAAGTGCTCGTCTCCTTATTCAGTGGGAGTCCATTGTATCAACTAGAATTAAATCAGCGTTTTGGTCACATTCGGAATGGTCTGTCACAACCGGAGCTAGATGATTTTGTACTTGCTTCTGCGGTGCACACGATTCAAACGAAAAAGCCAAATCTTATGTTTGTTCATTTCACTGACTTAGATACACAGCGCCATTATCATGGATTTTCTTCTGAAGAAATAGTAGCAGCTATTCATCGCCACGACAAACGTCTAGGTGCAATTGTTGAGGCGTTAAAAGAAAGCGGTATGTACGAAGAAACAACCATCATTGCACTAGGGGATCATAGCGCATTAGATGAGCATAAGGCCATTCAATTAAATGCCCTATTGCGTGAAAAAGGGTTCCTTACTGTGAATAAAAAAGGGGAAGTAACGAATTGGAAAGCTTATTGTCAAAGCTGTGACGGTTCAGCATATGTATACGTAAAAGATAAAAATGATACAGAAACAATTGGAAGTTTACACCGTTTACTGCAAGAAATCATACAAGATGAACAAAACGGAATTGAATTTCTATTAACTGATGAGGAAGCAAAAGATTTGGGTGCTGACGGAAATTGCCTCTTTATGCTTGAAGCGCGAGAAGGGTATTACTTTTTAGAAAATCATACCGGTGACTTGATAAGAGAGATTACAAGAGAAGATGTTACCTCTAGTAAAAAATATACGTTTGGTACACATGGTTATTCTCCATCAAAACCAAATTACGAAACTATTTTCATGGCAGCCGGTAAAGGAATTCGTCAAGGCGCCATCATTCCGCACATGCGACTTATTGATGAAGGTCCTACAATTGCAAGATTGCTTGGATTACATCTTGGTGAAACAGATGGCACTGTTATAGAAGAGTTATTGCAATTGTAAAGTTGTGTAAAAAACATGTAAATATTCAGTTCATTTCTCTTTTTTACAAACGCCTTTTTGTACAATAACATTAAATTAATTGAGGGAGGAACATATATGAAAAAAATGTCCAGGCAGGAAAAAAGCTGGATATTATATGACTGGGCAAACTCAGTGTATTCACTTGTTATTACAACTGCTGTATTTCCAATCTACTTTAAAGCAGCCGCTAAAGAAGCTGGACTTGCAGGTACAACATCAACTGCATATTGGGGATATGCAAATTCCTTTGCGACACTTATGGTGTCTATACTTGCTCCAATTCTTGGTACAATTGCTGATTATAAAGGATTTAAGAAACGTTTCTTCACATTCTTTTTCCTATTAGGCATTATTTTTACAGGTATGTTGGCAGTAGTACCAACTTCGCAGTGGATTCTCTTACTTGGCTGTTATATGCTCGCTTTAATTGGATTTGCAGGAGCAAATATTTTTTACGATGCGTTTTTAATAGATGTGACGACAGAGGACCGAATGAACCGTATTTCAACACGCGGCTTTGCCCTTGGCTATATCGGGAGCACGATTCCATTCATCGGCTGCATGGCTCTTATTATTCTTTCACAAAAAAGTATCATCCCATTATCAGTCGGCGTGGCAAGCCAAATTTCATTCGCAATTACAGCACTTTGGTGGGGACTCTTTACAATCCCTATGTTAAAAAATGTTGAGCAACGTTATTTTATTGAACGTGATCCACATCCTGTTGTGACAAGCTTTAAACGCCTTGCTTATACATTTAAAAATATCCGTCAATATCGAACAGTTTTTTTCTTCCTTCTTGCCTATTTCTTCTATATTGATGGAGTCGACACAATTATTACAATGTCAACAGCATATGGAACAGACCTTGGGATTAGTGCAACAAATTTATTAATTATTTTATTCGTTACGCAAATCGTTGCCTGTCCGTTTGCATTGTTATATGGCAAGTTATCTGAAACATTTACCGGAAAGAAAATGCTATATGTTGGTATTATTATTTATATTATTATTTGCACGTACGCATATTTCCTAAAAACAACACTAGATTTCTGGATTTTAGCGATGCTCGTTGCCACTTCACAAGGTGGTATACAAGCGTTAAGCCGCTCTTATTTTGCGAAGCTCATTCCGAAAGAATCCGCAAACGAATTCTTTGGATTCTATAACATATTTGGTAAATTCGCTGCCATTATGGGTCCTGTTCTCGTCGGTGTCACAACGCAGATGACAGGCAAAACAAATGTTGGTGTGTTAAGTATTATCATATTATTTATTATTGGTGGATTTATTTTAACACGTGTACCAGAGAGCTCTTCTGCTTCTGTAACACCACCTTCTCCAAAATCAGAAATATTGTAAAAAAAAAATCTCTCCCAACTTATGCTAGTGGGAGAGTTTTTTTATAATTGATTTACTTTCTGCATTTCTTGTTTTTCTGTCATCTTCATTTTGAGTATCGGCAAGACAGCAATTACGACAAGTACACCTGCTACACTAAACACTGTAATAAGGGAAGTCGCTTCCTTCAATATCCTCCACCGTACTTGGGGTCAACATATAGGACTAACTTTCCGCACTTAATTGCTACTTTGCCCCTGGTTGCAAGAACGCTGGTACTGGGCCTTATAGCATAAGATACAATTCTGTTAGGGATATATGCATTTTATTCTCTTTTTTACACCAGAACCTAAATAACTGTTCTTTTTCCATACTAATCACACACCTTTTGTAAAGTAATAATATCAGTATGTACACAGGATTTACAAAAAAGAAGTTCCTTTTTTCTGAAAAATGAATATAAATTCAAAATTAATAATAAATATCCTAATGGGATTTTATATTTCTTTCATTTATTCCTTTACATCTGCATGAATTATTTATTATAACAGTTTTCCCGTCTAAAATAAGATGTTTCAACAAAGGAAAATATAGGTACCTTTATAACAGTTTTCCAATATAATCAATGTGTTAATAAAAAATAACTCTGTGTTATTTTTGCTTTTCTACTAACTAATACAGCTTCAGACAATGGACACAATTGCTATATGCCAAGTGTAATTTATTATCCATTCAAAATTCTGTTTATTCAATCTTTCTGAAAATAAAAAAATATTAAACTCATAAATATACAAGTTATAATGAGGGCGTCGAGAGATAATCTATTACCTCCGGAGAAAATATCAAACCTAGTTCTGGTGCAAAAGTTCTAAAGACCTTGCAAGTAATCTTCTAAAATTGGACATACTGATACGATTACTCTAAGAAAGGTGTGTGATCAGAAGGGGAATTTATTCAACACAAAAATGGAAGCGCTATCATACAAATCTTATTTTATTAACATTGGTCATTCTAATAACTTAGATTCAACTGCAATTAAAAATAATAAATTATGGGGGTGCTTATATGAACATGAATGTAGCATCTATTAAAGAAAAAAAGGTTGTTAAATACAAAAGTTGTTTTGATGTGGTTGGACCGGTAATGATAGGTCCTTCAAGCTCACATACTGCAGGTGCTTTAGCTATTGGAACAGTTGCCAATAAATTATTTCAAGGCCTTCCAAAAAAAGTCGTGGTAAGGTATTATGAATCATTTGCTGAAACCCATAAAGGACACGGAACTGATTTTGCAATTATTGCTGGGATATTAGGATTCGCTGCCGATGACAGCAAAGTGCCAGATGCTATTAAAATGGCAGAATCTAAAGGGATTGACATTACCTTTATTGAAAAAGCAGGTGATAGTCCTGCTGGTCATCCAAATACGGCAGATGTATATTTAGAGGATGAAAGTCGAAGTATTAGAACGATGGGTATTTCGGTCGGCGGCGGATTAATTGAAGTCAAACATGTTGAAATTGACGGATTTAGCTTAGATCTGCAGGGGCCATTGCCAGTTATTATTGCGATTTCCGAAAGAGCTGACTTTGAATTTGTCTTACGCAAGATCTTTAAACAATATGATGTGGAAATTAACAACTTTCATAGTTTAGAAGAAAACGGAAAATATTTATATGCATTCGCCTTGGATTCGCTATTGCCTAGTGATGTTCAGAAGGAATTGGGAAGTTTAAGCAGTATAGCTAATATCATTATTCTTTAGTTACATTAAGGGGTGAAAAAATATGTATATGACCATAAAGGAAATTGTAGATGCAGCTAATAAAAGGCAAAAGCCAATTTATGAATTAGCAATCGAACAGGAAATCGAACAAACTAAAACTTCTTACGAAGAAGTTTGGAGTAAAATGGAAAAAAATTTAACAACTATGGAAAATGCCATAAATAAAAGTATTGAGGGCAACGGGGTATTTTCTCCGACCGGTTTAACCGGGGGTGATGCTGTTAAAATAAAAAAATATCGAGAAAATGGAAAAACTCTTTCTGGAGATTTGATGGTGCTAGGGATTCAAAGTGCTATCGGTGTTAATGAAGTAAACGCTTCATTAGGGGCTATTTGTGCAACTCCAACAGCAGGTGCGAGTGGGACAATCCCGGGAGTCCTATTTAGTATTAAAGATACGTTGCAGTTAAGTCATGAAGATATGGTCCATTTTCTATTCACTTCATCTTTATTTGGAATGATAGTCGCAAATAATGCTTGTATTTCCGGAGCGTACGGAGGATGTCAAGCTGAAGTAGGCAGTGCCTCAGCAATGGCGGCTGCAGCAGCGGTAGAAGCTGCCGGAGGAACGCCACAGCAATCTTCTGAAGCTTTCTCAACCGCATTACAAAATTTACTCGGTTTAGTTTGTGATCCGGTCGCTGGTTTGGTAGAAATTCCTTGTGTAAAGAGAAACGCCATTGGAACGGCAAATGCTTTAGCAGCAGCGGACATCGCATTAGCAGGCGTAAACAATATCATCAATGCTGACGAAGTTATTGAAGCGATGTATAGAGTTGGAAGACAGATGCCTCGCGAATTAAGAGAGACCGGTTTAGGCGGAATTGCAGCCACACTTACAGGGATTGCCATTAAAAGTAAAATCTTTGGAGAGAAACAATTAAATAAATAAACGGTTATTGGAAATATTATGAAATGGTTAACAATTCTACTCTCTATTGTTCTCCTAAGGATGTCTGTATATTAAGAGCCATTATCACTAAAATATACTACTATAAAATTAAGGTATACTGATATACATATCAGTATGTCCAAGATTTATACAAAAAGAAGTTCCTTTTTTCTGAAAAATGAATATAAATTCAAGATTGATAATAAATATACTGAAGGGATTTTATATTTTTTTCATTTATTTCTTTAAATCTGCATGAATCATTTATTATAACAGTTTTCCCGTCTAAAATAAGATGTTTCAACAAAGGAAAGTATAAATATCTTTGTAATGGTCTTCCAATATAATCGATGTGTTAATCAAAGGAAAACTGTATTATTATTTTCTTTCTACTAACTAATACAGATTCAAACAATGAACACAATCGCTACATGCCAAGTGTAATTTATTATCCATTCAAAATTCTGTTTATTCAATCTTTCTAAAAATAAAAAAATATTACAACTCATAAATATGCAAGCTATAATGAGGGCGTCAGGAGATAATCTATTACCTGCAGAGAAAATATCAAACCAAGTTCTGGTGCAAAACTTCTAAAATTGGACATACTGATACCCTTCCTTTTGTAGTCAGAAAGAGAATTTTATTTAACATAAAGTGGAAGCGTTACCATCCGAATCTTATGTTCTGATTTTTGGAACAAATGTAATTGTAAAAAATAAAAGCCGGAACATATTTTGAATTGGACATTCTAATAACTTAGATTCAACTGCAGTTAAAAACAATAAATTATGGGGGCTTAGTTGTTAAATACAAAAATTGTTTTGATGTGATTGAGCCAATATTCCTAAGCCTTAAAAAGAGACGTAAGAATAAGATACAAGGAGGAATTATTATATGAATGGGAATACTGCAAAAAAAATGGAATTTCAAGCTGAAAATACTGCAGTAAAAAATGAGAAATATCCAGACCCTAAAAAGTGGCATAAACAGGATACTACCTGGGCATTGAGCCTTTTTGGAACAGCAATTGGAGCAGGAGTACTCTTTTTACCTATTAATGCAGGTTCAGGTGGTTTATTATCATTACTGCTAATTACCATACTTGCATTTCCTGTTATGTATTACTCACATAGGGCGCTTGCTAAAATGATATACGCTTCCAATTCTGCTGATGAGGGGATTACAGGTACAATAAGAGAGTATTTCGGAAATAAGGCAGGTATAACTTTTAACATCGTATATTTCGTCTCAATTTATACGATCGTGCTGATGTACTCGGTTGCACTTACAAATACTGCAAGTAGTTTTATCGTGAATCAATTGCACATGGCGGAGCCTCCAAGGGCCATTTTATCGCTTGTATTAGTACTCGGTCTTATAGCTATACTAAATTTTGGTCAAGATATCACTGTAAAGATAATGAGCATGCTAGTATATCCTTTCATAGCTTCTCTACTTTTTATCGCAATATCTTTAATTCCAAAATGGAATACGTCAATGCTTAGTTTTTCAAGTGTTTCTAATGCTTCAACAGGCACAGGATATTTTGGAACGATATTGATGATACTACCAATCATAGTATTCTCGTTCAATCATTCGCCTATGATTTCATCATTTGTTATGAAACAGAGAGCTACCTATGGAATAGAAGCTACTGATGCCAAATGTGCTCAAATACAAAAAGCTTGTTATATCATGACATTCGCTGTTGTTATGTTCTTTGTTTGGAGCAGCACATTGAGTTTAACTCCAGCTGATCTTATAAAGGCAAAAGAAGAGAACTTATCAATTCTATCATATCTTGCTAATGAGCTTAATTCGCCTGTGATCACTATTGCAGCTCCTCTTATTGCTTTTACGGCTATAACAAAGTCCTTCCTTGGCCATTATATAGGAGCATATGAGGTAATGCGTGACATGATTATCAAGGTCGGTAAAAAACGCGGGAAAAATATGGGAGAAAAAACAGTTAAGACAATGATCCTTACTTTTGTCGTATTAACATGCTGGTATGTTGCTTATGCAAATCCAAGTATTCTTGGAATCATTGATGCCCTTAGCGGTCCGTTAGTTGCTGCTATCTTATGTCTATTACCAATGTATGCGATCCATAAAGTACCAGTACTAGCTAAATACAAAGGGAAAGCGAGCAATGTATTTGTTATTATTATAGGTATACTTACTGTCCTAGCAAGTATTAGATCATTATTCTAATTCACCATTGTTGGTTCTGGTGCAAAGTTTCCTAGCGGAATTGAATTTTATGTTGTTCAACCAAAGAAATCATGGATAAGATATATCTATTTTTGGACAAACTTCTCACCTTGGGGAGTTTGTCCTTTTTTGATTATATGCATAACTTCTATTCCAGCAATCACTTTTTTAGCTGTTTGCAATGATTTTAATCCAAGCATATTGGGGTGCCGCCCCATGTCCATCAAGCTAATATTTTGAAGTATCCCCAAAACAAAAATTTTATATCACTACAACAGTTATTTATGAGAATTTAGTGAATTTTTTGCGTTTTGGGGAACAACCAATTTCTTAAGTTGATGGGTATGTAAGGTGACCCCTATTTAAGAAAACATCTTGTCAATCCAATTATGAATCGCATACAGTTTCCCTATTTTTAACGCGACCTTAAATAAAATAATGCCTACCCCTACTAAAGCAAATGCAATCATCTTCCCTTTATTTTTTACTTTCGGCTTTTTTTCCATTCTATATTCCCTCTTTATATCTTTTTATCTTTATTAGGTAATACTAATTCCCTTATTAATCAAACGTTTGTTTAATACATTTCACAAGACTTTACCCCAACTAATCAAACGTTTGTTTAAATCTCAAAATAAGAAATGCGCCCTTTCAGACGCATTTCCATATTCACTTCAATCGCCACCACAACTTCCACCATCTCCGCCATCTCCACCAAAAGAACTATCGCAATCTCCTGAACTCTCACTAGGTCCTGCGAAAAAAAATGGTGTAGCAGTATATGTACTATCCGTTGCATCAGACCTATATTGTTTTTGTGCCCGCTTTCTTTCACTAGATGCAACTACTTTTACAATAATCCAAAACAATACAATAAAAAGCACAGTGCCTACTAATATTTCCATTCTAAATCCCCCTTTCACTATTCAACCATTTGTAGAATACGATCTATATTCTCCAAAGAAATGAAACGAGATTCTCGAACTATTTCTTTTCCACCATAAAATAGTAAAACGGTTGGTGCAGTCAACACTAAATATTTCGCTGAGATTTCCCTCATGTCCTCTAATGAAATAACAATTTTTTCCACATTAGGATACACTTCGAGTAATCGCATTATTTTTTCAAGCATAACGTCACATACACCACAATCCGCAGTTTTAATAAATAATAGACATAATGGTTGTTGCTCAATATATGCTGCTAATTCTTCTACATTTGAAAATTGTTTCATACGAATCCCTCTTACATAAATTTTTGAAATATCTTTTTACGATATATACCAAATGCTGCTGTTTCTTTTAACTTGCGTCTTTCCATAACTTGCTGAAAACGAAGTGACTTTGCTGTTAATTCTTCTTGCAATCGTTCTCGTTTCATACCATCGTGACAGCAAGCAATTAGATCCTCAATTTTTAACATATCTTTTTGTAACTGCATTTCTTCAGGAATCATACCAGCATTTTTTAAGACTTTATAGCTTATACGAAGTTCTTCTGGTATCATTGACAAATCTTCTAATTCAAGAGGCTTTCCTTTCCCTGGAAGATCTTCAAAATCACCTTTTTCCATTGCTTGACGAATGCGTTCTTCAGCAATAATTGAAAAGATATCCATACCATCACATCCTCGGATGTATTAAAGTTCTTTTCTACATTTTATGTCAAAAATTAATTCATACTTAAAGCTTTTTTCCCCATGTAATTATAACTATTAATAAAACTTGATTTACTTACCTTCGCTCCCTTACCTCTTCGAAGGGGATCATTGAAGTACACATAGTTATCATCGTATCCAACCACTAACACTGCATGCATATCAAAATCTGCTTTTATAACTTTCCCTGATAAAGTTGTCCATGTTTTTGGTGCTACAGGATATGAAAAAGATGCTGTAATCCATGTCACAACCGGTTTTCCTTCTTCTAATAAACGCTCAATTCTAGAGAAGTCAGAACCAGTTAAATCAATACCAGTGTTTGTATAACGATCTAATACAGTTTTTAATGGTGCCGGATCAATGGAATATCCTCTAGAAGCACCTGTTACATCACCAACAAAACCAACTGCAGGATCTCCCCATATATAGATTTGGCCGTTCATTCCTGTTTGAATTGGTGTCCGATCTACTGGCAATTGCATCGCAAGTGTCATTTTATTCACATTATAACCGTGATACTGCAACATCATTGTCATAGAAACTACTTCACAGCCATTCTTCAATTCAGGATTTTGAAAGATTTGCGGTGCATCTAAATATGCATAACCTGTTTTCATAACCCCATCTGCATATAAGTAATACCATTTTCCGTTATCCCATATCCAGCCGGTAGCCATTGCACCGGTGTTCTGTAAGTAATACCATTTCCCGCCATTCCATAACCAGCCTGTTTGCATAGCGCCATTACTCGCTAAATAAAACCAATTATCTCCGTACTTTAACCAACCAACTGCCATCGCTCCGCTATTATGTAGGTAATACCATGTATCTCCATCTTTTGCCCAACCTGTTGCCATTGCACCGCTGTTCTGCAAGTAATACCATGTACTTCCATCTTTTATCCAGCCTGTTGCCATTGCACCGCTGTTCTGCAAGTAATACCACGTACTTCCATCTTTTATCCAGCCTGTTTCCATTGTTCCGTTGTTCTGCAAGTAATACCACGTATTTCCGTCTTTTACCCACCCTGTTGCCATTGCTCCTTCGCTATTTAAGTAATACCATGTACTTCCGTCTTTTATCCAACCCGTTGCCGTTTCCCCGTTGCTATTTAAGTAATACCATGTACTTCCGTCTTTTATCCAGCCTGTTGCCATTGCTCCGTTGCTATTTAAGTAATACCGTGTATCTCCATCTTTTATCCAGCCTGTTGCCATTGCTCCATCATTTTTATTTAAGTAATACCATGTATTTTGATCCTTAATCCATCCTACTTGGCGCACTCCTGTTTCTGGATGAAAATAATATCGTTTATTGTCAATATCCTTCCAGCCTGTTGCCATTTCGTTATTTGTATAATAATACCAATTGTTATTCTCTTGAATCCACCCATTCTTAACTTGCTCTTGAGAGTTAGAAGCTTCTACTTGGTTTTTTTGAATTTCTTCAGTTGCTTCATTTGTTGCTTGTTCAGATTGAGTCGATGTAGTCTGCTGTTTTAAAGATTTATCTTCTTCTGATACGCTTTGCTCTTGCTGCACATCATTCTTGTTCTCAACAACTTTTTCATTTTGTGCCTTCTCTACTACTGTTCCAGTAGTATTTTCTTGTTTACTCGTATCGTTTGTTTTTATTGTGGAGCTACCTTCTTGCTGTACAGTAGGTGTTTGATCTACTTTCACTCCTTCTGCCTGTACGAAACTATTTATTGGAGATACTAATAAACTAGTAGCTACACATAGAGCTGCAATTTTTCGATTCATGTTTCTAAATTCTCCTCATCCTAAATTTTCATACAATATATTAAAGCATTGGCTATTAATATACTAATCAAAACTACTACTTTTCTCTAGATTTAATAGTAGCTCAAAAAACAGAAACATCCCCAGTCAATACCTGTTAATTAAAATAATGTTTGTCTATATCATACAACAAATATTGGAAAAACAGTTAAAGCGTTTACAAAAAAACTTTTATCCTACATAAACGGGCAGAAGACCCCCACCTCAATATTCAGAGAGAAACAAAGAAAATAAGTGTGGGATAGAGAATTCCCCACACTTATGAAAACCTTACTTTATTTTAAGCTTTCACACCATTCTTGTACTTTCCAAACTTGTGTCACCCATTCTTCATAAAAATCTGGTTCATGAGAAACCAGTAGTACGGTTCCTTCATATTGCATGAGAGCTTCCTTAAGTGCTGCCTTTGCTCGAACATCTAAATGATTAGTCGGTTCATCTAAAACGAGTATATTGCTTTCTGTTAACATCAATTCACATAGACGTACTTTCGTTTGTTCTCCACCACTTAATGTGCAAAGCCGCTGCCTAATCTGTTCTTCTGTTAAACCACACCTTGCTAGGGCTTGCCGAATTTCCTTTTGAGTCATATCAGGCCTTAGGGACCATATTTCCTCAAGCGGTGTTTGTTCTGAAGCAAATTCTTCTTGTGCAAAATAAGCTGGATTTACTCGCTCTCCTATTTTCACAATACCGCTTAAAGGCTGCAAATGTCCCAGTAATGTTTTTAACATTGTTGTTTTCCCAATACCGTTATAGCCAACAATGGCAATTTTTTCACCGCGTTTTACCTGTAAATCAATTGGCGGGAATAAAGGCTCTGTGTAGCCAATTTGCATATCCTTTGTCTCTAAAATCCGGCTCACAGGATCACAGTGAACATGAAACATAAAACGCGGCTGCAATGCAGAAGGTGGTTTTCCAATTTGGTTTATCTTTTCCAATACTTTTTCACGGCTTTTTGCTTGTTTCGCTTTACGAATTTTATTCTTTTGAATAAAATCCTTTAACTTTCCAATTTCTTTTTGCTGCCTATCATACGCCACCTGTAATTGCTGTTTATTTTGTTCATAGTTTTTTACAAACGTTTGATAATTACCTGTATAACGTTTTATTCCTTTATGTTCTAAATGATAAATTACATTAGTAATTTCATTTAAAAATCTTTCATCATGCGAAACCACAATGTAAGCATGTTTGTAATTTTTTAAATACCCTGTAAGCCACTCAATGTGCACATTATCGAGATAGTTTGTTGGTTCATCAAGCAGTAAAACATGCGGCTCTTCTAATAATAATTTTCCTAATAATAATTTTGTTCGTTGGCCGCCGCTTAATTTTTCCACTTCACGATCCATACCAAGTGCTAAAATCCCTAACCCCGCAGCAACTTCTTCTATTTTTGCATCAATATGATAAAAATTAGAATGCTCTAGTATACTTTGTAACTCTCCGTATTGTACTAACAATTGCTCAAGGTTATCTTCTGCTGTTGCCATTTTCTCGGCTACTTGTCGCATATTATCCTCGATATCATACAAGTGGGCAAAGGCTGTTTGTAAATATTTCATAATGGTTGTTCCAGCTTGTAAATCAATATGTTGCTGTAAAAAACCGATATTTATATGAGGAAACCATTCAATCGTTCCTGCATCAGGAAGTAACTCTCCTGCTAATATACGCAGTAATGTGGATTTTCCTGCTCCGTTGCTCCCTACAAGGCCAACGCGCTCACCTCGAAGTAAGCGAAAACAAATATTTTGAAAGATTATTTTATCCCCGTACATATGGGTAACATTTTCAACTGATAACATACTCATTTTACTCTCTCCTTTTCGCTTCATGTACAAAGCCAAACGAGAGAACAGCATGATAAAAACAATATTCAATTAGCTGAACATAAAAATAGGTAAGGCGAACACACCTTACCCATTACAATTTATTATCGTAAAAAAGGAATAAGGTTCTTTATCTACTGTCTTCCGGTCGGCTTTTAATCAAAAATTGGGCATACTTCTCCCTTATCAAGCCAAAACCATTTGAAGAACAGTTGATAAAGTCATCTTATCCTTTCACTCCTTTTGGAATCATTATTTTCTCATAATAATAGTATAAACAAATCTCTTATATCATATTCTTCATTTTTCTTTTTGTTCCCGCACGCAAAAGAAAAAACTCTTAACAAATTAGATTTGTTAAGAGTTTTTTCATCTATTTCCTTATATAAGGAGCTAATATTTTCAATATCTCTGTTTTATCTTCCTTTAATTCTACTGACGTTAACATGTCCATTGTTCTAGGTCGTGGCAAGTTCACTTTGACTTCTCCAACAATTGTTGATGGTTGCTGCGACATAATGAAGACACGATCTGATAACAAAATAGCTTCATCTAAATCATGCGTAACCATAATGATGGTTTGCTTCCCTTTTTGCCATGATTCTAATAACCAGCTATGCACTTCCATTTTTGTAAATGCATCTAATTTCCCAAAGGGCTCATCAAGCAGCATAATTGGTTTATCACATAAATACGTACGTAAAAAACTAACACGTTGCCGCATTCCACCAGATAAAGCATCAGGATAATGATTTGCATATTCATCAAGTCCAAATTGCCTTAGCGCATCCATACCAGCTTCTAACCTTTTTCTTTTTGATTGTCCTTCAATTTCTAAAGGTAACACAATATTATGAAGCGCAGAACGCCACGGAAGCAGAAGATCTTGCTGCGGCATATAGCTGACAATCTCCCGGTTCATAACGGATTGATTTTCGTAAAGTACATCTCCTTCATTCGCTCGTTCAATTCCAGCAATAATGTTTAATAATGTACTTTTTCCGCAACCACTTGGCCCAACAAAGGAAACAAATTCTCCATCCCGAATTGAGACGTTCATGTGCTCTAGTACTGTTTTCCCGTCAAATGTTTTCGTAACGTCTTTTACTTGTAATCCGCTCATTTTTCGCTTGGAAGGAATTCGTTTGTAAAGGCAGCTTTCACATCGATTTTCTTTTTAATAACTTTATTGTCATATAAGAAATTCATATAATTGCTCCATACCTCTTCCTTCTGTACTCCCCACGCTTTCGCATCATCTTGATATTTCGTACTTAACCATTTTTGACTTTCTTGTACTAACTCTTTATTAATATCAGGTACATCTTTAATTAAAATATCCGCTGCTTCTTTCGGTTCCTTAATTGCAAAGTTATAACCATCTGTTGTTGCTTTCATAAATTTCTTCACAAAGTCTTTATCTTGTTTTGCATGTTTTTCACTTGTAATAATAACAGGACTATAATAATCTAATGCTGGATCTAAATCCTTTAACATAATTGTATTTAATTCAATACCTTTTCTCTTTGCCTCAATACCGTCCCAGCCATAATAGATCCACTCAAAATCAGCATCACGGCCAATAGATTTAAAGAAATCAGTTTGTCCAAGTACAACATTCTGCACTTTACTATAGTCTGCTTGTTGCTTAGCCATAATTGTTTTTAACGTAGCTTCTTCCGCTGGTCCACCCCAGCCGCCATACCTTTTTCCTTCAAACGCCTTTGGTGATGTTATATTATCTTTTTTTAGAGATGCAAACGCAGATGTATTATGTTGAATAATTGCACCAATTGATACAACTGGAACGTCTTGTTCACGTGCTATTGTTACGTTTTCTTGATAGCTCACACCAAAATCAGCTTTTCCGGATGCAACCATTTGTTCAGCAGAAGTATTATCACCTGGCTGAATAATTTCTACATCTAATCCTTGTTTTTTATAGTAATCTTTCGTCTTTGCTACATATAAACCAGTATGATTTGTATTTGGGAACCAGTCCAATACCACTTTTACTTTCTTCTCTTTACTCTCCGCTTTCTTTTCTGCTGAGCAACCTGCGAATGAAAATAGTAAAGAAGCTGCTAATAACATTTTTAACCCTTTTTTCATTTTTCCTCATCCTTCCTGTAAATCCATGGTGCTGTTAGTCTTGCCACCAATTCAACAATAAAATACAACAGTAACGTTACACCAACAATAACGGCAGCTATTCCAAACACACGAGCTGTTAAAAAAGATTTCGTTGCCCTTGTCAGCATAACACCTAGCCCTTCACTTGCACCAAGCCATTCCCCAATAATGGCCCCCATTACGCTATATGTAACGGCAATTTTTAATCCTGAAAAAAAGTATGGCAATACTGCCGGAAATTTCACCTTTTGATATACTTGCCATTTGCTTGCTCGCATCGTTTGAAGTAATTTCAGCATCGTTTTATCTACCGTTTGAAAACCCTCTAAAATGCTAAGCGCAATTGGGAAGAAGCATACAAGAATAACAACTATTACTTTTGGCAGCATTCCATAGCCAAACCAAATAATAAATAAAGGTGCTAGTACGACAATCGGGATCGTTTGTGAAATCACCAATAATGGATTAATTAAAACACGGAACAACGGAATAACGTCCATAATAATTGCAATGCTCGTTCCAAGTACAATCGCAAAAAATAATCCGATTAAAACTTCTTGCAGCGTCTGCATTGTATTCGGAAGTAGTAAATCTTTCATTTGTATAAGTTCACTTACAATCGCAGAAGGCTTCGGTAAAATCCACGGTTCAATATGAAATACTGACACAGCCCCTTCCCATATTGCAACGAGAAAAAGAAGCCAAACCATTGTAATCGTTATGTTAGATCGTTTCTGTTTTTTCATGTTCTTCACGATACTTCCACACTTTTTCATCAATCGTTACACCTGTGCTTGGACGATAATGAATTTTAATAGAAGTAATGACTTCTTCAGCTCCATCATCTATACAAGCTTGCTGCGCACGTTTGATAATATCAAGAAGTTCGTCTAATTCCCCTTCCATCGTTGTTTCCATCGCACCAACTTCATAGCGTACACCAGATTGCTGAACAACCTCAATCGCTTTATCTACAACTGAATATACATCTTTCATCTTTGCTTGTGGTACAACTGAAAATGAAATCGTAACTTGCTGTGACATACTAAATTCCTCCTTATATTAAATAAGTTTCACGAAAAAAGAAAAGGCTTTCCTGTCATGAAGCCAGGAAAGCCTTATATTCAAGTTACCATAGAATAACATATGCTACGATTCTTGATACAACTCCCTACGCTGGCATTATCCAGATCAGGTTAAGGGTCGATGCATTGTTACATCCTCTCAGCCGTATGGGCTCCCCTGTTCCAATTCGTTTTCATTGTAGCACGTATTATTTTTGTGAACAAACAAAATTAAATTTTTCCATCTAATGATACTGTCCTCAAGTTCATCTTCATATATTCTATTGTACTCACAAATTGATACAGAAAGGTGGAGTTTGTATGGGCATTCGCTTTATCAAGATTTCTTCTATTTATTTTGTTATCGGTATCTGTATGGGGATGTATATGTCAATGTCTCTTAATTTTGCATTAAGAAGTGTACATGTTCACTTGCTGCTTCTTGGCTGGGCTTCAATGATGGCAGCTGGCATTTTATATCATATCTTTCAAGAAGCTGGTCATTCTAAACTAGGAAAAATTCACTTTTGGCTGCTTAATATTGGACTGCCAATTATGATGATTGCACTAGCCCTTGAAATCTATGGACATCATGCTGCTATTCCGTTTGTTGCCGGTGGTAGTATTCTTGTTGTTCTCGCTATTATTATCTTTTCTATTAATATTTTTACCCATATAAAAGAAAATTCATAATGAAATTCTTTGCAAAGTAAAACTTCCATTATTGTAAGTTTTACTGCTCTTTATACAAAATACATGAAAAAGCAGAAGCGATTCGCACCTCTGCTTTTTCATGATATTTCAACTTTTAAATTCCGCAATAAGCTCTCGTAACTCATAGGCAAGCACATTTAAACAACTTGCTAATTCTGCTACTTCTTGAACAGACATTTCCTGCTCTTTCATACTTTCTTCTACATAGTTTGTACTCTCGACATATGTCTTTGCAATATTTGAAAGATCATTTACTAAATGAACAATATCTTTACTGTTTTGTGAAACATGACTTGATGTTCCTGATACTTCTTTTACTTGTTTTGTCACAGACTGTGCTGATTGTAAAATTTCCGCAAAAAATACCCCGCTACTTTGCACAAGAGAAATACCAGATTCCACTTCTTGTGAGCCTTTTTGCATCGAAACAACGGCTTGTTCAGTTTCTGTTTGTGTTTCACTAATAAGTTTAGAAATATCTTTAGCAGATGTTTCCGTTTGTTCTGCTAATTTTCGCACTTCTTCTGCTACAACTGCAAAACCTTTGCCAGCCTCCCCAGCACGCGCTGCCTCAATAGAAGCATTTAAAGCAAGTAAATTTGTTTGATTCGAAATTCCTGTAATCACTGTGACAATATCACTAATTTGCTTTGAACGATTTTCCAGCGAATAAATAATAGAAGATAAATCTTGAACTGCTTTTTGTATTAAACTCATCTGCTGAATAATTTGTTCAATAGCCTTGTTACCTTTAACAGAATGTTCCTCCATTCCTTCAGCTGCCTCCGCTACGTGCCCTGCCGCTCCTGTAATCGCTTGCATCTTATTCCCCATCTCATTAACAATTTCTAGACATTGCTGTACAGAAGTTTGCTGAGAATGAGCGCCCTCATTTAATCCTTCAATAGAGCCTGCAATTTCTTGTACAGCTCTACTATTCTCCTCTGTACTTGCTGAAAGCTCTTGGGAAGAGGAAGAAACTTGTTCTGAGGTTTCTTTTACTTTCTCAATGATTTTTCGAAACTTTTCAATCGTATTATTAAAATACGTATTAATAACCCCTATATCATCTGAACGTTCTCTTAATTTTATACTTAGGTCACCGTCTCCTACTTTTCGCAATCCTTCACGCAACTCTTTTAACGGTGCTAAAGAACTACGAACAATAAAGAATTGAACTAAAGTCGCAATAATAAGAAAAATAGAAATAAAGATCAAGCTTTGAATGATAAATTTTTGTTTCGTACTTGTAATAATAGAAGCATCTACATCTATTGCAACAATTGCAACGATCTTTTGATCGTCCCCCATAATTGGCTCTAATATTGTAACCCAGGTCCCGATATCATCTTTATATACCGCAGATACCTGTGGTTTTTTGGACGACATTACTTTGTCATAGGCCTCCATCCAGTATGAAGGTTGCTTAGCATAATCTCCTACCTGTACTTTTGTGGCCTTTGATAACTCCGTGGTTATCCCTACTACTTGTAATTCTCCCTTATTATTTGTTTTTACATCTGTAACATATAGATGACCTATGGTTTTTAATTCTTTTGATACATCACCTAATTGCTGAACTAACGTTTCTTTTTTCACTCTTTGCGTGGTTGGATCTTTTGCAAGATCCTCAATCAATCCCGTGTCTAGTTTGTGGACTACCATGTCCCCCGTATCTACAGAATGCTTTTCATATATAGACAACATACTATTCTGGAAAATATTAAAGTTTAACACGCTCATACTACCAATAAGCATTAAAATAACAAGGATTGTTAACAATACGTTTTTTTGTAAAAACGATAACTTAGACCAATATTTTTTTGTAATCATTTTACCCCTCCCAAGAACAGATGAATATAATATAAGAATATTAAGAATTTTAAAACCAGACTAAATATATTATTACGTACAGAAAAATAGTTAAAAAAAGAGACCAATGTTTAAAAAAGCATTGGTCTAAACCAACCCTATCAGTCCGGTAACTGGCTGGCTTAGTCTAATTCGACCTTAGCCCCTATAGTTTTGCGACCCTGCGTTTCCACAAGTTTGCCTTTCTCGATGAACGAGTTGAACGATATGGGAGTTTTATGAGAATTACACAATTCTCTGTCCACAGATTACACCATATAAATCCAATTGTCCACTTATTTGCACATATAAATATAAAATTCAAAATAACACTTTTGTAAAATATTTTTCACAAATAGAACGAATCCTATTTTTAATATACTATATAATAAAAATAGGATATTTAAGGAAATTTATTTATTATTCATTATTTAATTGTTGAACCATTAAACAAACTAAGTTATTCGATAATAATAATTGACTATTCTCTCGGAGGTACTACACTATGTTCTGGCTACAGTTCATCATCTTGTTACTCTGTATTTTCATCGGTGCACGCCTCGGAGGTATTGGCCTTGGCGTAATGGGAGGCGTTGGGATGACAATCTTTGTCTTCTTCTTCCACTTACAACCAACCTCCCCGCCAATCGATGTTATGCTTATGATTTTAGCAGTTATTACAGCCGCTGGAGCCTTGCAGGCTGCTGGGGGAATGGACTATCTTGTTCATATTGCAGAAAAAGCGCTCCGCAAAAACCCGAAACATATTACGTTCTTTGCCCCAATCGTCACTTATTTATTTACGTTTTGCGCAGGAACAGGCCACGTTGCCTATTCGGTTCTTCCTGTCATTGCTGAAGTATCACGTGAATCGGGAATTCGACCAGAGCGTCCACTGTCAATTGCTGTTATTGCATCGCAGCAAGCGATTACGGCAAGTCCAATTTCGGCAGCAACCGTTGCACTTCTCGCTATGCTTGCTGACTATAAGATTACACTATTAGATATTTTAAAAATTAGTATTCCATCTACCTTTATCGCTTGCATGTTAGCTGCTTTCGTCGCAAGCAAAATGGGGAAAGAGCTAAACGAAGATGAAGAATACTTAAAACGATTACAAGAAGGCGTGATTCCAAAACTAGAAGAAAAGAAAGAGTTTATTATCCCGAAGGGTGCAAAACTGTCTGTTATACTCTTTTTGCTTGCAACAATTCTAGTTGTTCTTCTTGGATCTTTTGAAGCATTACGTCCTAGCTGGATGATAGACGGAAAACTTGTACGTCTTTCTATGCCAAACACCATTGAAATGGTTATGCTAACAATCGCAGCGCTTATTATTATTTTTTGTAAACCAAATGTAGAAAGCATCGTGTCTGGTAATGTCTTTAAAGCAGGAGCCACAGCAGTTGTTGCGATTTTCGGCATCGCATGGATGGGAGATACGTTCTTTAACGGTAACTTACAAATGATTCAAGGTTCTATTCAAGGTCTCGTAACGAGTGCACCGTGGTTATTCGCAATTGCATTATTCGTGCTATCAATCTTGTTATATAGCCAAGCTGCAACGGTACGTGCATTAATACCACTTGGATTAACACTTGGCATTTCACCAGCACTCTTAATTGCAATGTTCCCAGCTGTAAACGGGTATTTCTTTATTCCAAACTACGGAACAATCGTTGCGGCAATTAACTTTGACCGCACAGGTACAACGCGTATCGGTAAATATGTGTTAAATCATAGCTTTATGATTCCGGGTCTTGTTGCAACAATTACAGCAATTGGAATTGGAATACTTCTCGTTTCACTGATGTTTTAATGAAGAAAGAGCTAGCCTTTATAAGGGCTGGCTCTTTTTAATCAAACGTTTGTTTAAATATTTATCCCGCATTAACGAGGCGGTAGATGGGGGCAGTTCAGTCAATGACTTCGATGCTATACCCTTTCTTCTTCATCCCCGTTAGCACTTGCTCAATATGTTCATTATCTTTCGTCTCAAGAGAAAGGTGCAGCTGCGCATAACCTGGAAATACTTTCGTTCCAATCCTCTCTAAGTGAATATGAAGAACATTCGCTTCAAAATCGGTTACAATCTGTAATACTTGCTGTAATTGCCCTGGCTTATCTTTAATCGTTGTTGAAATATGTACAAATCGGCCTGCTTCAACCATACCATGTTCAATAATGCGCGAAATAAAATTAACATCAACATTACCGCCACTTAATACAGAGACAATCTTTTTCCCTTGCTCAGGCACCTTTCCATATAGCATCGCAGCTAATGAAGTAGCACCAGATCCTTCTACAAGTAATTTATTACGCTCTAATAACATAAGCATTGTCCGAGCAATCTCCATTTCATCGACGCAGAAAATATCATCTACATAGCGCTGCACAAGCTGAAAAGTGAGATCCCCTGGTCTTTTTACTGCAATTCCGTCTGCCATTGTTGGTGTTGACTCTACCGTTATCCTTTGTTTTTCAGTAAGAGATCGTTTCATACTAGGACACGCCAACGCCTGTACACCATAGATTTTCACAGATGGCTTTTGTTCTTTAATTGCCATCGCAACGCCCGCAATTAAACCACCACCACCAATAGGACAAATGACCGCATCAACATCATCAAGCTGCTGCAATATTTCTAACCCAACTGTTCCTTGTCCAGCAATAACAAGCTCATCATCAAATGGATGTACAAACGTCGCTCCTGTTCGTTCCTTTAAATCAAGTGCATATGCTAATGCTTCATCAAATACATTCCCTTGCAATTCAACATTAGCTCCGTAACGCTTTGTCGCAAGTATCTTACTAAGCGGGGCTCCTTTTGGCATAACAATCGTACAAGGAATACCGAGCATATTACTAGAATAAGCTACACCTTGTGCATGGTTACCAGCTGATGCTGCCACAACTCCTTTTTGCAATTCTTCTTTGCTAAGTGAAGTCATTTTATTATAAGAACCACGCACCTTAAAAGAACCCGTCTTTTGCAAATTTTCTAGTTTTAAGTATATTTCATTATGAGATAATTCACTAAATGTACTGGAGTAGTCTAACGGTGTTGTATGTACAATCCCCTTCATTTTTTCATGAGCAGCTATAATATTTTGTAACGAAATCATGTTTTCGCCTCCGAAACGATATATATTCATACACGTTAGTTTAAGCTACACAGTTTGTTTTATACGACAAAAAGAACCATTTCTCACGTTAGAAATGGTTCTTTTCATATATTAGCTTATTATTTTCTTACTAACTCGGCTAATTTCTTCGTACTATTATAAGGAGAATCTGCTAAGCTAATTGCAGAAATAATAGACACCCCGTCCGCACCTGCTTCAACGACAGAAGCAGCATTTTCAATTGTAATTCCACCAATACCGACAATCGGAATTTCAATGCCACTTTCGCGGAAGAAACGTAATCCTTCCGTTCCTTGTACTGCTTTTGCATCTTTTTTCGTATTTGTTGGAAAAATCGGTCCTACCCCTAAATAATCCGCGCCATTTTCAATCGCAAACCGTGCTTCTTCTATTGTATGAGCGGATACACCGATAATTTTATCTCCCATTTTTTCACGTACTGTCTTAATGCCCTCATCATCTTGTCCAACATGAACGCCATCTGCATCTAATTCTAGCGCTAATTCCACATCATCATTTACGATAAACGGAACATTATATTCTTTACATAAAGACTGAAGCTGTTTTGCAAATGCATATCGTTCTTCTCCAGTTAACGCTCCGTCACCTTTTTCGCGATATTGAAAGATTGTAATCCCACCATCAAGTGCTTCTTTCATGACTTGCAATGGATCTTTGCGGCAATTATTGCTCCCCATAATAAAATATACTTGTAATAGCTCGGACATATACTGTTTATCGATGCGCGCCATTTCTCTCATCCTTTCTTACCGAACTTCTTCGACATTCCCATATTGTTCAACGTCTTTTGCAGTAACACTTGCTAACTGATTAAGAAATTCAATTTGGAAACTTCCTGGTCCCTGTTCAGCTGTTTTGTTTGCCGCAATTTCTGCCGCTACACCGTAAAACGTTACTGCTGCGACTGCTGCTTTTACATAGTCTCTTTCGACTGCTGCAAATGCTCCAATCACAGATGTTAATAAACAGCCCGTTCCTGTTACTTTTGTTAAAATGGGATGACCGTTACGAAGAATGAATGTTCTTTCTCCATCTGTTATAACGTCTTCTTTTCCAGTAATAACAATAGCGGTATCTAGCTGCTCTGCTGCTTGTTTCGCAATTGAAACAACATCACCGTTTCCTTCCCCTGCATCAACACCTTTAATCTCCCATTTCTCATCAATAACATTTGCAATTTCCGCTGCATTGCCACGGATGATTGCTAGTTTCACTTCACTTGGAATATGTCTCGCAACTTCTGTTCGATACAAAGTTGCACCAGCACCAACAGGATCAAACAAAACTGGTACATTGTGTGTATTTGCTGATTTCCCAGCAATGAGCATCGCTTCTACTTCTTCCGGGCGAAGTGTTCCCATATTTAAAACAAGCGCTCCAGCAATGCTTGCCATTTCAGCTACTTCTTCTTTCGCATATGCCATCACAGGCGATGCACCTAATGCGAGTAAACCATTAGCTGTAAAATTTGTCACAACAACATTTGTAATATTATGAACGAGTGGATTTCTTTCTCGTACTGTTTCAATTACTTGTGCAATTTCTTCGATTTTCATATTTGTCCATCTCCTTTTCTAATAATGGGAGATATAGCCAAAAAGACACTTTGCGCATGCAAAGTGTCTTAATATATGCTTTCACACTCTCCCTACGCTGGCATTATCCAACAGGTTCAAATGGTCAACGACAGATTAGCCGTACTCTCAGTTTGCATCCGCAAACTCCCATGTGTTTTATTATTCATCTAATTCAGAGTCTACTCTTATTCTCTCAAAATCACAAGTTACATTTTGTTATGAAAATTCTTCTCCTCTTAACTAACCAAAGATATAGAGTATTTCATTCATAACAATGGATGCGAATCTTCGGAATAACTGAATCCAAAAGGGATGTATGCTATAGTTAACTTACGGAAATTCGAAAGGATGTTTGAAATATGGCAAAAAGTGTTGTAATTGCTGAAAAACCTTCTGTTGCACGTGATATTGCACGTGTATTGAAGTGTGATAAAAAAGGAAATGGTTATATTGAAGGCAGTAAGTATATCGTTACTTGGGCTTTAGGGCATCTCGTTACATTAGCAGATCCAGAAAGTTATGATATGAAATATAAAAAATGGAATCTAGAAGATCTTCCAATGCTACCTGAACGCTTAAAATTAACAGTAATCAAGCAGACTGGCAAACAGTTCAATGCTGTTAAAAGTCAACTGACTAGAAATGATGTAAATGAAATCATCGTGGCTACAGATGCAGGAAGAGAAGGAGAATTAGTCGCTCGTTGGATTATTGATAAAGTTAAAATTAATAAACCTATTAAACGTCTATGGATTTCATCTGTTACTGATAAAGCAATTAAAGATGGCTTTGCAAACTTGAAGCCTGGTAAAGCATATGACAATTTATATGCTTCAGCTGTCGCACGTTCGGAAGCCGACTGGTATATCGGTCTTAACGCAACACGTGCATTAACTACAAGGTTCAATGCACAACTAAATTGCGGTCGTGTACAAACGCCTACTGTGGCGATCATTGCGGGTCGTGAAGACGAAATTAAAAACTTCAAAGCGCAAACATACTATGGTATCGAGGCTCAAACAACAGACAAGTTAAAATTAACTTGGCAAGATGCGAAAGGCAATAGTCGTAGTTTCGATAAAGAAAAAATCGATGCGATTGTAAAAAAACTAGGAAAACAAAATGCTACTGTAGTGGAAATTGAGAAAAAGCCTAAGAAGTCGTTTGCTCCTGGTCTTTATGATTTAACAGAACTA
Organism: Bacillus sp. CGMCC 1.60114; assembly: GCF_042676365.1. NCBI lineage: Bacteria > Bacillati > Bacillota > Bacilli > Caryophanales > Bacillaceae > Bacillus > Bacillus sp. CGMCC 1.60114. The sequence goes on along the minus strand of NZ_JBHTHG010000005.1, from coordinate 113,763 downwards.
CAACGTGATGCGAATAAAATCTTTGGTTATTCTGCAAAAGAAACGTTAAATATTATGCAAAAACTGTATGAGCAGCACAAAGTACTAACATACCCTCGTACAGATTCGCGTTATATCTCATCTGACATCGTCGGGACACTTCCAGAACGTCTGAAAGCTTGCGGAGTAGGTGAGTATCGTTCTTTAGCTAATAAAGTCTTAAATAAACCAATAAAAACTTCTAAAGCGTTTGTTGATGATAGTAAAGTAAGTGATCACCATGCAATCATCCCAACAGAAAGTTATGTAAACTTCTCAGCTTTCACAGATAAAGAACGCAAAATTTATGATCTAGTTGTAAAACGTTTCTTAGCAGTTTTATTCCCAGCCTTCGAATACGAGCAACTAACGCTACGCGCAAAAATTGGCGATGAAAACTTCGTCGCGCGCGGTAAAACAATTGTTAATTCTGGCTGGAAAGAAGTATACGAAAATCGCTTTGAAGATGACGATGCAGTAGACGATTTAAAAGAACAGATTTTACCTCGCATCGAACAAGGCGATACATTAAACGTGAAACTAATTGCCCAAACATCAGGTCAAACAAAGCCACCTGCACGCTTTAATGAGGCAACATTACTTTCAGCAATGGAAAATCCTACAAAGTACATGGGCACGCAAAATAAACAACTTGCAGACACGTTAAAATCAACCGGTGGACTAGGTACGGTTGCTACACGTGCTGATATTATTGATAAATTATTCAATTCGTTCTTAATCGAAAAGCGCGGCAAAGATATTCATATTACATCAAAAGGCCGTCAGTTACTTGATTTAGTACCGGAAGAATTAAAATCACCTACACTAACTGCTGAGTGGGAGCAAAAGCTTGAGGCAATTGCGAAGGGAAAATTGAAAAAAGACGTATTCATTTCCGAAATGAAAAACTACACAAAAGAAATTGTTTCTGAAATTAAATCGAGCGATAAAAAATACAAACACGACAACATTTCCACAAAAACTTGCCCTGACTGCGGTAAACCGATGCTAGAAGTAAACGGCAAAAAAGGAAAAATGCTTGTGTGCCAAGATCGTGAATGCGGTCATCGTAAAAACGTATCCCGCACTACAAACGCACGCTGTCCTCAGTGTAAGAAAAAACTAGAACTTCGCGGTGAAGGAGCGGGCCAAATTTTCGCATGTAAATGTGGCTATCGCGAGAAACTTGCTACATTCCAAGAAAGACGTAAAAAAGAATCAGGCAACAAAGCCGATAAACGCTCTGTACAAAAATACTTAAAACAACAACAAAAACAAGAAGAACCTCTAAATAATGCGTTCGCAGAAGCATTAAAAGGGTTGAAGTTTGATTAAAGCCATACTTAAGGGGCTATTTACTTCTTCTTTAATCTACTGGGTGTAGATTAAAAATAAGGTCGTACTATTTATAAAAAAGATGTACCGTTTTGAATGAGCTGATACGAAAAGAATTCGTGTCAGCTTTTTTTTATATCGTTTATAATAAATAATTAAAAACCCAAAAATTAACATCGGGAGTTAATCATATGAAAAATAACATTCTGTTAATCTTACTATCTTTATTTTCTTTTATATTATTTGCAATAGGTGTAGTTCAAAGTAATAATTCAATATGGATGATAATTGGATTACTAAGTTTTGTATCTTTTCTATTTTTAATATATAGACTTGTATCACTGAATTTAAAACAAAAGTAAATACTAAAGTGAAACTTTCGTCAGTGGGGTTTTCTTCATCCCCCACCTATCTTCTTTGTTTTCTCCGAACCTTGAGGTGAAGCAAAATAGCGGGATAAACAGAAGGTTCCTGCCATAACTGGCAGGAACCTTTTTCTATTAATGAATTAACTTACTTCCTTTTGCGTTTTCTACAAACTTTGAGCTCGACTTATTAATTGGCTTTTTCAAGACCAGTGCAACAATAAGCATAATAACGACCCATATACACAATGCGAGAAGATCCTTCCATACAATATCCCACAGCATACCGCCAACTGTCTCGCGAATCATACTAATCGCATACGTGAACGGTAAAAATGGATAAAGAGCTTGGAAGAATTTCGGCGTCATCTGAATTGGGAATGTTCCACCTGAACCGGCAACTTGTAGTACGAGTAAAATGACTGCCATTGATTTTCCGATGTTTCCAAATACAGAAACGAGCGAGTAAACAATGCAGACGAATACCGCACTAATCAACATGCTAAATAGAACAAACCAGAATTTATCTGCCACATAAGTACCTAGTAAGAACATATCACCCATTGCTACGATAAACGCCTGAGCAAGACCAACTGTTAAAAACGTTAAGAAACGTCCGAAGTAAATGTGATAGCTTTTATACTCCGCATCTTCCTCATGTACTTCTACTGTTAATAATGAAACCATGAGTAATGCTCCTACCCATAATGCTAACACTGTATAGAACGGCGACATCGCTGAACCATAGTTCGGTATTGGGTATAATTTATTCTGTTTTAAGTTTACTGGGTTTGCGAAGAAATCACTTTGTTTTTCTACGTCATGCTTTAACAAACGAATGATGTCATTTATATCTTCTTGTGATTTAAATTCGCGAATTTTATTGGCAATGTCTGTTATTTTCTTCTGTGCATCAGGAAGTTCAGCTTTTACTTTTTCAACTTCGTCTTTGCCAAGAGACAAACCTTTCGATGCATCTTCAAGTACTTTCTTCACATCAGGAAGACTTTTATTTGCTTCACTTAAGATTTTCGATGTATCTTTTGACATTTGTTTCGTACGCGCAATTGCATCGTTGAAGCTTGGAACAATTTCGGAATCATACCTTCCTAAAATGTCACCTAATGCCGCTGAAGCATTTTTAGATGCAGCATTTATACCATCAACTACATCCTTGGCAGGTTTCTGCCCTTTATTCATTGCATCTAATGCTAAATTTGCTCCATTGATTCCTTTTTGGAATTCACCTTTTACTTTGTTCAATTGATTAATTGTATCTGGTATATTTGTTGTTTTATTTAAATCTCCAGCAATTTTATCTGCATCATTTAATACCGGAATAATTCCATCTATTACTTGTATCCCAGCTGTCAAACTTGCTTTCAAAGAATTCAGTCCGTTTTTCGCTGGATCTAAATTTACGCCCTCTTGTTTTAATTGATCCAATTTAGGCCATGTTCCTAAAATATTGTCGATAATAGCAATCCCATCTTTAGCCCCTTGATCTAGTGCATTGATTGCATCTTGTGATGGCTGTTGCCCTTGATCTATAGCCTTAATCATATTATCAATCTTCTTACTTGTATTATCTAATACCGTTTTTAAACCTTTCAGTCGATCAATATTATCATTGAAAATTGTTGTGTTAAATGTATCATTAAGGGTTTGTAATAATGAAATGATTGTATCCACTTGTTTACTTCTAAAATCAATTTGATTTTTAATGATTTGAAGATCTTGTTTTGTCTTTTCAGGATCAACAACATTATTTTGTTTTATAGCATCTGCCATTTGTTGTGTAGATACTAACACTTGTCGAGTAGATGCTAAAAAGCTTTTTACAGTTTTTGATGATTCGGTTAATGTTTGTTCATTAATATTTGCTAAATCTAAATTCCCTGCTGGATTTTTCAAGAACTCTGTAATTTGCACCGCACCATCTGCAGACTGTTTTAGAAATGTTAGATTGTTTTTAATTGCTCCTGGTGCAGCTTCTAACGTTTTATTATTCTGTACAAAAAATGTATCTAAATCCTTCGTCATTTGTTGTCCATCTCGAATGACATTCTCAACGGTCGGCAATGTGTCTTGCGCTGTTTTTACAAGTTTTTGCGCTGTATCGGCATCCGTTAATGCCGTATCAACCAACTTGTTAATCTCTGGAAACTGCGCTTCTAATTTAAAAACAAGTTCTGTTACTTTTTCAATACTTGGCAAATTCGTTTCTAAATCAATCCCAAGTTCATTAAAAACTTTAAAAATCTCACCGTTTGCTGTTTTTACGAAGTTTTTATCTATTTCCTGTAAAACACCTGATGCACCTGATGATGTAATCTTTGGTGCAATCGCATTGACCTTTTCATTCACATAATATTGAAGCTCTGGTTTTTGCGGATTATCACTTAATACCGTTGCAATTTTTTCGGAGAAATCTTTTGGAATGGTAATACTTGCATAATAATCACCATGCTTTACACCATCTATTGCTTGCTTCTCATCAACGAACTTCCAACCGAGGTTTTTATTCTCTTTTAGGGAATTAACGACTTCTTTCCCTATATTAATGTCTTTCCCTCTTAAATTTGCACCTTTGTCTTCATTGGAAACTGCAATCGGAACATCTTTCGTATTGCCATAAGGGTCCCAAGAGGCTTTAATATTAAACCACGCATATAGCGATGGTAAAATCGTAAGCCCCAGTATGATAACAATTGCAGCCCAATGTTTCGCTACATTCCGTATGTCTGTCGTATAAATACGCCATATTTGTTTCATATTTTTTATCACCTAATCATATATTTTTTCTTTTTCCCAAATTCATACATACATTTTGCCATTATATCACTGTTTATCAAGATTTTTAAATTAAAATAATTGACACTTTCCCAGTAAACTTTATACGTCATTATATAATGAACACATGTAAATTATAACACTAAATGACCATTTTGGTTTTACGTTCAATATTTAAAATCATATATAAAATGTAATAAAAAAGCAACCAATCCGTATTTTACACGGCGGTTGCCTTTCTCATTACATATTAATTTGGACTTCAACACCAAAATGATCTGATACTACATTTCGGTTCATACCATTAAAAATCACTTGTGAGGAAACAACCTTCACAGGATGATTACTTAAAATAAGATCGATGCGTAAATTATTCTTATTTTCATCCCAACCAGCAATATTTCCTCGTACAGTTGTTCCTTCATCTTTTCTTTCAGCTAATTCATACGTGTCGTATAGACCATTTTTTATGAGATAGTCATATCCCTCACTCTGCGTACGTGCATTGTTGTTGAAGTCACCCATTAAAAACGACAACTTATTATGATCTACATGATTCAACAAATGATCTACTTGCTTCTTAAACGGCTCTTCTTCATCAATCCACCAGCCAAGATGACAAGAATAAATTGTCACCGGTTGATTGTTATAGGAAATTGTTGCGCTTACAATTTTTCGTGTTTTCCAGTACGTTGTATCTGTATTGGTTGATATGAAAAATGAGTCTTGTTTTATAATAGGATGCCTTGTTAAAACCGCTAATCCTTCTTCATATATATCATATCCGATATGGGAAAAATCCCACACAATATCGTAACCCGTTACTCCTAACTTCTCCAATTCAGCAAGCAATACGAGTCCGTAGTTGTCACGCTTCATGTGACCGCATACATTTTCCGCTGTAATCGACTGACTTACCTCTTGTAATGCAATAACGTCATAATCATTTTCTTGAATCGTTTTTGCTAAATAATGAATCTTTGCAAGTTGCTCTTCTTCTTGCCATGAATGACAATTTAAAGTTAATAATTTCATTTGTTATGCACCTAAAATATCTTGAATGTCTGACTTTAATACGTCAGCTTTTGGACCGTAAACAGCTTGTACCCCTTTATCTTTTACAATTAATCCAAGTGCTCCGTTTTTCTTCCACTTTGCTTCTGGTGCAACCATATCTAAGTCTTTTACTGTTACACGTAAACGTGTCATACAAGCATCTACATCCGCAATGTTACCTTTTCCTCCTAATAACTCAATAACCGCTGTTGCTAATGAACCTTCTTTTACATTTGCTGCTACTTCTTCAGTCCCATCTTCATTATCAATGTAGTTACCAGCACGTCCTGGTGTTGGTAAATTGAACTTTTTAATTAAGAAGTTGAAAATTGTAAAGTTTAATCCAAAGAATATAGCTGATACAACAACAAAGTTGATAAAATCTCTTGTTAATCCTGCCTTAATGATCATTGGTGTGCGAGTTAATAATTCAATAAAACCGAACGCATGGATGCGTAAATGAATAACATCTGCTAATGCGAACGCTACACCAGTTATAACTGCATAAACAACATATAGTACTGGAGCAACAAACATAAACATAAATTCAATCGGTTCTGTAACCCCAGTTAAAAATACTGCTAATGCTGCTGAGAAGAACATTGGTTTATATTTATGACGTTTTTCTATGTCTACGTTACGATACATCGCAAATGCGATACCAATTAATGATGCTGTGGAACCGATAACTTGTCCTACTTTGAAACGTGCTGGAACAACATTATTTAATAAATCATGATATGCTTTCATATCACCCTTATTTATTAAGTTATTTAAGTCTGTAATCCATGCAAGCCATAATGGATCTTGTCCTGCTACAACTTGCCCTGCCTTGGCACCTGTTAATATTGTGTACGAGCCGCCAAGCTCTGTATAGTTCATTGGAATCGTTAACATATGATGCAAGCCAAATGGTAATAATAAACGTTCAAGTGTTCCATATACAAATGGTGCAACAATTGGCGCACTATCTTTTGAAGCTGCAATCCAACGTCCAAATTCGTTTAATCCACTTTGAATGAATGGCCATACGAACGATAAAATAATAGCAGTGATTGTAGAACCAACGATTACTACGAATGGTACGAAACGTTTTCCGTTAAAGAATGCTAATGCTTGTGGTAATTTATCATAGTTATAATATTTATTGTATAACGTAGCTCCTAAGAAACCTGAAATAATCCCTACGAATACTCCCATGTTAAGTGCTGGTGCACCAAGAACAGAAGTAAAGTAATCTTTAACAAGTAAGTTCCCTGCTAATAAGGAAGAAACTTTCGCTTTTGAATCCGCTAACATTACAGCGTTTACACCAAAAATTGCTCCTGTAATTCGGTTTGTTAATATAAATGCTAGTAAAGCTGCAAATGCACCGCCTGCACGGTCCTTTGCCCAAGATCCCCCAATTGCTACAGCGAATAAAATATGTAAGTTTACAATAATTGCCCAACCGATATCTTCCATAACTCTAGCAATCGTTTGTACTGCAGATACATCACCAGCAGACATACCGATTAGTTTACCAATGGAAATCATTAAACCAGCAGCTGGCATAACCGCGACAACTACCAATAAAGCTTTTCCAAACTTTTGCCAAAAATCAAAAGATGCAAGCTTCTTCATTTCTTTGTTCCTCCTTTTTCTAAATTACAATCCCTCATGTATAAATAATAATTGCTTATCCCCTTACGAAAACATTTTTTACGCAATCGTTTTCATAAATCAATTTTAATAAAAGCGTTTTCATATTGCAATAATAATTTTATAAAAAATACAAATTTTTATAAAAAAAAGATGCTATATAAGCATCTTTTCCCTATTAATAAATACGATAAACTCTTGTTTCATATGGTTTTAAAGTTATTGTTGTCACTGCATCATGATCTTCTACTTCATAGTTATTTAAAAGCAAACGATTGCGTTCTAGCTTATATGAAGTCTCATCATATACAGCTTCACTCTTTGATAAATTGCTAATTACAATAACTTTTTTATTATTTAACGTACGTGTATACGCATAAATTTGTGGGTCATCTTCTAAAAGTAAATCGTACGTTCCATAAGTAAACACTTCGTGCTCTTTTTTCAATGCAATCATCTTTTTATAGAAATTTAAAATGGAATTTGAATCTGTTTGCTGCACCTCTACATTAATTTCTTTATAATTCGGATTCATTCCAAACCAAGGCATACCTGTTGTAAAACCAGCATTCTCTTCGTTACTCCACTGCATCGGTGTACGTGAGTTATCACGACAAGATGCCCAAATAATCTCCATAATTTCTTGGTGAGGTATACCCTCTTCAATCTTTTGACGATATAAGTTCTTAATTGCCACATCATCATAATCTTCGATATGTGGGAACTGGACATTTGTCATTCCAATTTCTTGGCCTTGGTAAATAAACGGTGTACCATGCATAAAGAAATACATTGCACCTAAAGCCGTTGCACTTTCGCGCCAATATTGTTTATCATCTCCCCAAGTAGAAACAATACGAGGCTTATCATGATTTTCAATATACAGCGCATTCCATCCTTTATTTTCCAAACCTTTTTGCCACTTCGTTAAAACTTTTTTAAGCCCTGCAACATCGAGTTCTTTTTTCTTTTCTGCATCCCATAAGCTTAAATGCTCAAATTGGAATACCATATTAAACTTTCCTTGTTCTTCTCCAACCCAAAGCTCAGCATCTTCAATTTTCACACCATTTGCTTCGCCAACAGTCATAATATCATAATTTGAAAACGTTTTTATTTTTAGCTCTTCTAAAAGTGGCTGAATGCCATCAACATTCATATGTTTATCAAAAGAAGGTACATACTTTAGCCCTTTTGGATTCGGCATGTCTTTAAACCCTTCTTCTTTTTTAATATGACTAATTGCATCAACACGGAAGCCATCAATTCCTTTATCAAGCCACCAATTGACAGTATCATATAACGCCGCACGCACCTCTTCATTTTCCCAGTTTAAATCTGGTTGCTTACGTGAGAACAGGTGTAAATAATATTGATTTGTTGCTTCATCATATTCCCAAGCAGAGCCATTAAAAATACTTTCCCAGTTATTCGGTTCTTTCCCATTTTTTCCGTCATGCCAAATATACCAATCACGTTTCGGATTATCTTTAGAAGAACGCGACTCAATAAACCATGGATGTTCATCACTTGTATGATTAATAACTAAATCTATAATGAGCCTCATTCCACGCTTATGAACTTCTTCTAATAACTGATCAAAGTCAGCCATTGTGCCGAATTCATCCATAATAGCTTGATAATCACTAATGTCGTAACCATTATCGTCATTTGGCGATTTGTACATTGGACAAATCCAAATTACATCTATACCGAGTTCTTTTAAATAATCTAGTTTTGAAATAATGCCTTGCAGATCTCCAATACCATCGCCATTTGAATCCATAAAGCTGCGCGGATAAATTTGATAAGCTACCGCTTCTTTCCACCACGTTTTATTCATAATTCCTTCTCTCCTTTTGCATAGGTTAATGCAAACGTTTTCGTAAAGCTATCATAACAAAATATGTGAAGTTTGTAACGTTTTTTTTATCTGATATTGTTACTTTTACTTATTCAATATGTTTATTTTTCTCTTCCTGATACGCAAATATCTGTATTTTTCAGTAAAAAATATAGTAAAACTCCCATATCACATAAAAACAAGGTAGCGCTCATGTGCTACCTTGTTTTTATTATTTACAAACTTTCACCTAATCGATTACTTTTTAATTTTTACAAGTTGTGCAGTTTCTATATCCTCACCTTGTTTTGGTAAATCTTTCGCTGGATCTTTATCAAACTTCAGCACACCTACAGATTTTTCTTCACCCTTAATTTTTGTATACATTGCATCATCTACAACAGCAAACATATCAGCATATGAGCGACCATCATAGTTACGAAAATTTCTCTATTACTAATAAAGGACTTATTATTGATAGCATTGGCTCTTTGCAATTGATACTGTATGGTTCGTTCCCTAAGCTCTCCTTGTTTTCCAAAGAAAATAGCTGTCCATTCATGGCTTCTCCTTTATTTAATCCTATTTGTATTTTTCTTCTTAAAGATTCATCCGAAATATAATTCAGAATATTAACAAAAAATATTGACTGATAATATTTTCTCTGCTAACCTTATTTTAATTCTTAAGTGAAGAAAATCTATGACGAGAAGAGTAGCCCAAGAACCTAGTTCTACAGAGAATCAACGTTTGGTGAGAGTTGATGTGCGAGACTTGTGCGAAAATCATCTCTGAGATGCAAAGCTGAATGACTAGTAAGCTTTGCCGGATTGTCCGCCGTTACCATGGAACACGTATGATTGTACGTTGATCGAGAGCCGCAGTGCACTTTTTGCTGCGGAAGTAGGGTGGTATCGCGAGTCAGCTCGTCCCTAACCATAGGGACGGGCTTTTTTTATTTTTCAAATTTGGAAGGAGTCGTTTTTATGAAGAAGAAAGAGACTGTATTTATCGGACTTATGTTATTTTCAATGTTTTTTGGAGCCGGCAACTTGATTTTCCCGCCGTTTCTCGGCATGAAAGCTGGAACCTCATTTTGGCTGGCAATCAGCGGTTTTATCGTGACAGGTGTAGGTTTACCGTTTGTCGTTTTAGCAGCGATGTCTCTTGTAAAGGGCGGGGCGCAAGCGTTAGGAAGTCGTGTACATCCCCTTTTCGGTTCTGTGTTTACTGTAATTGTATATTTATCAATCGGACCGTTCCTTGCGATCCCTCGTAATGCGAACGTCGCGTATGAAATGGGATTGAAGCCTTTTGTAGGCGGCAGTTCCTTAAATAATTCTGTACTCTTATTATTGTTTAGTTTTGTGTTTTTCGGTCTTGTTTATGCGGTGAGCCTAAACCCATCTAAGCTGGTTGATTACATGGGACGCTGGATTACACCGGCTTTACTTCTGGCAATTGTTGTTTTATGCGTAACAGCTTTTATTCATTTGGACGCTCCTTTGCATGCACCGGCGGAAAACTATCAATCCGGCGCATTTTTTAAAGGGTTCATTGAAGGATATTCCACAATGGATGCTCTTGCTGCCCTCGCATTTGGCGTTGTCATTCTGAATACTTTCCGTCAAAGAGGCGTGAAGGATAATCGGCAATTAATGCAGTCCACACTGAAAGCTGGATTTGTAGCTGGATTTGCATTGGCCTTCGTATATGTGGCAATCGGTTTAGTTGGCGCAAAAATGGCTTCGCAAGGTACATTTGAAAATGGTACTGCAATTTTGTCAGCAACTGCGAGTTCTTTTTTAGGTTACGGCGGAAAACTGTTGTTGGGCGTTATTTTTACACTTGCTTGCTTTACGACTTGCGTAGGTTTAACAACAGCATGCGGACAGTTCTTTGCACAGCTTTCTTCCAAATTCAGCTATAAATTTTTCGTAACTGCGGTAACTATTGTAAGTTTCGCTCTTGCAAACCTAGGATTGAATGAAATTATCACTGTATCCGTGCCATTCCTTGTAATGGCCTATCCATTAACCATTGTCTTAATAACACTTTCCTTCTTCACAAAGGCACAAAAGGTATACGGAAGTGCCATGCTGTTAACAGGATTGGTTGCTTTGTATGATGGTTTGAAAGCATTCGGTCTCCAATTGAAGCAAATGCAGAGCTTGATGGATATGCTGCCGTTTTCATCGTTTGGACTTGGCTGGGTTGTACCTGCTTTGATTGGGACTTTGATGGGATTTATTTGGGATAAATTTAGCCGCAAAGCGATTCCGGCAGCTTACGAGAAAAAAGCTTCCTAATAAATTATTTCGACTTTTGGGTGTTTTTGCACAACGTTCCGAAAAAGTTTAATAAGCTGTATCACTTGAACCACTTAAGTTTAGGGAAAGCCTCTCGAGAAGTACACTATTTGAAACATGCTGTTAAACTTGTCTTTTGTGTTTCATAAATACAACTTAAATCAATTTTAAACATATCAATAGTATTGTATACGTTTTGACATACGTTGTTTTTTTCTTAATAAACCTTTTCGAGGGGATATGTAAAAATACCCTTATTGTTAACTTTGCTAACTGCTACATTAGCTTATTTTCTCTCTCAAAAGAAATGAACTAACAGATGCTTAGTGAATAAACCCCCAATTTCATAAATAAATTGGGGGTTTATTCTGAAGAATTCTTAACGTTGTAAGTTCGCGTTTTTCCGTCAGTACCCCTTATACAGCTGGTGACTATGTAAACTGGCCAGATTTAGACATTAAAAACTGGCCAACCACTTATTACGGAACAAATTCCACAAGATCACAAGAAATGAAGACTGCATATAATCCTCATAATGTTTTTCGTTTTCCACAAAGTATTCCACCGCTTACAAAAAAATAAAAAGGAAGAACGATTCATCGTTCTTCCTTATACCATAAACTGTGCAATTGTCTTTTTTAATTCCACTGCGCGTTTCTCTAAATCTTTTGATAGCTGATCAATGAATATCATATTTTCAGATTGCTTCATCGTTACGCGAGCAACTTCCTGCGCCCCTGCTGAAGTTTCTTCAGCAATTGCTGCTACTTCCTTCGTTTGTATACCCGTTTCATGAATATAATTCATCTGTTCATTCATATAACCACTAATTTTTTGAATCGCATCCACTACTTCCATAATACTTGCTGTCATTTCTTTTAAAATAACCTCTGTTGCTTCGCCGCGTTTTGCCTCTTCTTTTGCTGCTTTCACTTGCTCTTTCATTTGCAAAGAAACATGATTCACTTCGTTTTGCATATCATGCAATAACTTTGAAATATTTTGTGCTGAACTTGCACTTTCATCTGCTAATTTTCGTACTTCTTCAGCAACGACTGCAAACCCTCTTCCATGTTCTCCGGCACGAGCAGCCTCAATTGATGCATTTAAGGCTAACAAATTCGTTTGGCTGGCAATCTCACTCACTAATGAGACAATATGCCCTACTTGCTTTGTATAATCTTCTAACTTTTGTACACTTTTCATCGACTCTTCATTTTCTTTTGCTAACATTTGAATTCCTTCAATAAGCGACACAAAAACACGTGTACTTTGTCCAAGCGCCTGCACCATTTGCGAAGATAATTGATCTGATTGTTTTGCTTTTCCTTCCACTTCACTTGCAATGGAAATTGTCGCATCCACAGTAGAAACAATCGTTTGAATAGAAGCTGCTGAATGCTCCGCTCCCACAGAAATTTCCGTGAGGGTTTCTGATACTCCTTGCGCTTGTTTCGTCGCCTCTCCTGTTTGCTCTCGAATTTGCTGTACTTGATTGTGTGTATATGTAAACGTTGTATCAATATCTTTCACCATTGTCCGTAAATTTCCAAGCATCACATTAAAAGCAACACTTAAAGAACGAATCTCATCATCCGCTTTCGGAAGTGAAACATCTTCACGAATATCCCCATTCGCCGCTTTATGGGCAGCTTCTTCTAGCTTTCGAAGTGGTTTAATAAGAAAATCTGCTGCAAAATATGCCAAAATCCCTGACCAAATAACCCCTAATACCATCACAATAATATTGTACATAGTTTGATTTACGTATTCATGAACATAATCATATACAACATAAATAAACACCAAACTTGTTGAATACGTAATGAGTGCTAAAATCGTCGTAAACAACACTAGCTGTATACGCAATCCAAAGGAAAAAGGCTTCTTTTCTTTTTCCATGCCAAGCTTCCCCCTATCTAAATGATATAAGTACCTTCTATATGTTATTATCTATATTTTTTATATAAAAAGATATATAGATTTTTAAAATAAATAATTAAATTTTAAAGTAAATAATTACACCTCTATTCCTTTCCATCAATGATCCTATATAACAGACCTAAATATAGCTGTTTACAGATTTTATATACGACAATTTATCCCGCTATTCACGGGCAATAAGCCCCCCACTGATGGAAGTTTCACTTTATAATCCCTTTAAATTTTTAACAAAAAATGAAGGAATATGACAATTTGTGACTAATTATCAAAAACAAGGTATTTTTATACGTCTGAATTTCATTGGAGGGGGATGCATGATACAAGTTCAAAATCTAACAAAATCTTTCGGTTCCTTAAATGTGCTCAAAAACGTCAATTTACACGTGCAAGAAAAAGAAGTTGTTGTCTTAATTGGCGCAAGCGGTTCAGGGAAAAGTACATTATTGCGCTGCTTAAATTTCTTAGAGCTGTATGATGATGGAGAAATTTCGATACAGGGTGAACAAATCCATCCAAAACATACAAATCTAAACAAAGTCCGCGAAGATGTCGGCATGGTTTTTCAACATTTTAATTTATTCCCTCATATGACCTCACTAGAAAACATCATTGAAGCTCCTATTCACGTCAAGAAGTTAGACAAAACAACAGCAACAACCATTGCTTACGAATTGTTAGGAAAAGTCGGATTGCAAGATAAGGCTAACGTAACACCCGATCTTTTATCAGGCGGCCAAAAACAACGAGTCGCTATCGCAAGAGCACTCGCAATGAATCCGAAAATTATGCTATTTGACGAACCTACCTCAGCTCTCGATCCTGAACTCGTCGGAGAAGTACTGCAAGTTATGAAAGATCTCGCAAAAGAAGGTATGACGATGATTATCGTCACGCATGAAATGGGATTTGCTCGCGATGTAGCTGATCGCATTATTTTTATGGACAACGGACGAATCATAGAGGATGCACCTCCAGAACAGTTTTTCACCGCTCCGTCAAATGAACGCGCAAAACAATTTTTACGAAACATTATATAAACATTGGAGGGGTTTTTATGAAACGAAAGATGCTTAAAGTAATAGCAATGATTACATTATGTGCTTCTTTAATATTAAGCGCCTGTAGTAAAGAAAGTAGCACTACATCAGCAGACGGAAAGAAAGAATTTCGCTATGCAATGAGCGGTTTATATAAACCATTTAACTATAAAGAAAATGGCAAGCTTGTCGGCTTTGACGTCGAAATTGGTGAGGCACTTGCTAAAAAAATGAATATGAAAGCTGTTCCTGTAACAAATCCTTGGGAAACACTCATACAAGGTCTGCAAGCAAAAAAATATGATGTAATTCTAGGAAGTATGGCCATCACAGAGGATCGTCTCAAAGCAGTTAATTTTACAAATCCATATTATCGCTCTGGGGCACAAATTTTCGTTGCAAAAAATAACACATCCATCTCCTCCGCTGAAGATTTAAAAGGGAAAAAAGTAGGTGTCGTAAAAGCAAGTACATTCAAAACGCTTGTTGCCAAGCAGACAGATCAAATTACAGAATACGATAGCGACATTACCGCTCTTATGGATTTAGAGCCAGGACGAGTTGATGCTGTTGTCACAGATCAAATGGTAGGCCTTCGCATGATGAAAGAAGGAAAATCAAATATAAAAGATGCTGGTAAACCATTATCTCTTGATGAAATGGCCATTGCTGTTCGCAAAGATGATAAAGAATTAATGAAAAAATTAAATAAAGCATTAGATGAAATCATTCAAGATGGTACGTATGAGAAGATCAGTAAAAAGTGGTTTGGTCGTAACATTCTAGGTGAGAAAGCAAAATAGATTTTTTATATGTGAGTAGTGCCCCGCACCTTTCATTGGGGCATTGCTATCATATTCGTAAAATTGAAATCAACCCTATAGAGGTGAGACGAATGATTGATATTTTTATCTCTACATATCCAACGTTCCTAAAAGCAATTGTTCTGACATTACAATTAACAATAACCTCCTTATTACTTGGATGCCTAATTGGATTGTTATTTGCATTTTTTCGTATTTCCAATAGCAAATTCTTAAATGGAATTGCGCATGTATACATTGCTATTATTCGTGGTATACCATTAGTTGTACAAATTATGATTCTCTATTTTGGAATTACTTCTGTTATTGTATTATCACCTTTTTGGGCTGGCGCTATTGCCCTTGCTATTCATAACGGTGCCTATATTACTGAAATTTTCAGAGGTTCTATTCAGTCTGTGGACCGCGGCCAACTCGAAGCAGCTCGCTCTCTAGGAATGACATATCCATTAGCAATGCGACGTATTATTTTGCCTCAAGCATTCCGGTTATCTATTCCTCCTCTAGGCAATCAGTTCATTATCGGCTTAAAAGACTCTTCTCTCGTTGCCTATGTAGGAATGTCCGAGCTATGGGGATCTGGACTTTCTGAAGCTGCTGCAAACTTTCAACAACTTGAAACATATATTGTCGTCAGCATCTATTACCTTGCGCTCGTTCTTCTATTTACGTACTTCGTTCATCTTCTTGAAAAACGATTAGCACGAAAAAATATGAATCACACACAACCCGCTAAACAAGAAGAAATATCTATGTAAAAAGCACGAACTCTTCATGAGTTCGTGCTTTTATCTTTATTATATAAAAATCATTGATTCTAATACCGAAATATATTTTAGCCGTTTTTTACATTTTTTACTTCTTCTATACTTTCCTCGCGATATTCAATATTCGCAGGATCTAATCCATTCCCTAAGGAACCGTATAGATGCGCTTTATGCGGATCAATTAACTCGCTACCTTCGTGGTACACACGCGGTGTATTCCAAAGCGTAGCTAATGCTTTCCCCATCGGCATTTCATGATAGCGCTCTGGCCACATTTCTTTAATTTTCTCTTTTACTAATGGATAGTATTTTGAGCTCATACCTGGGAACAAGTGATGTTCTGTATGATATGAGAAATTAAAATGTAATACGTCTACCCAGCGCGGCACCGTTACTGATAAACAGTTAGCAAGTGGATCATTTACAGGAACAATCGGGTTCAAACGGTGATTTGTTGCGATATATCCCATTACAATAGCGTTTGCAATTAATAATGGAATAACATAAGCAAAAAACCACTTTAAAGGTCCCATAATAAAAAATAAACTAATCCACACTGTCCATGGTAAAAGAAGCTGAAGCCATACAGATTTTTGAGTTGACGGCTTAAATTCCTTGATAAAAAGGAAAAACATACGAGACGAATGCATCGTAAATTGAAATGTTAACGATAGAAAGCTAAAGAAAGAACGAACGTGCAACGGAAGGCGATATACCCAGCGTAAAAATTTGCTTTTCTTAAACTTATCCATCGTTGGCCACGCATCCGGATCATGCTCCTCATGCTGTGTATGCACATGGTGAGTCAAATTGTGCCACTTTCTCCACAACTTTGGTCCAGTTGACAGCGGTAAGAACGCAATTGCCCCAAGAAAATCTCGCAGCCACGCTTTTCTTACTACTGTACCATGTAAAATTTCATGTCCAAGAAATCCCATAGATGCAAAACATAATCCTAAAACGATTGCAATTCCAAGATTAGCCCACACGTTCAAATCTAATAAACCAATTGTCAAAAATCCAGCTATCGTAATAAGTAAATAGGCCAGTCCACCAAACAAACGAGTTGGGACTGGTTTAAATGCCTTCTTTGGCAAATGCGGTGATACACGTGCTGCATACCATCCAAACGTATGAAGATCCTTCATTCTTTTACCCCCTTTTCATGCCGCGCTTACACACCTTACATACATCGATTATCGTTTCCAGATTGATAATACTATTATTATAAATATTATAAAATTTTCTTTCTCAAAGAAAATTATGCTCACTGACTTTTACAATTATTATTCATTGAAAAACATTTCTCTTTTTACTCTTTATCAACCTTTCCACTAGATGAATCATATCAGTAGACTTTCTATATTGTCAATAACTTTTATGACCTAGTAATAAAAGTTGGTTATATTTTCATAATCACTTTCTATGTTGATAAAGAAAAACTGCTTATTTACCAATACTTACACTCCCTACCAATTCTTTATCACTTCGTTGCTAAACACTTAATTTTGTGAATGAACTATACTTAATCCTATTTATCTTGTGTTTGTCAAGTAATTTAAACCAAAGAATCATATATAGAATCCTTGTTAATTTATTATTTTGAAATAATTTATTTTCAACACATGAAATTTTTGTTATTGGAAAAATTAAGTAAAAGAAATTCATTAGAATAAGAGGTGCATTCATATGGAACATAAACAAATGCCACAATTTCCAGAACCATATTGGCGAGATTCTACTAACTTCCCCACTTTTCCAAAGCTAACTGAGAACATAAAAACAGAAATTGCCATTGTCGGAGCAGGTATCACTGGTATTACAACAGCGTACTTACTTGCAAAAGAAGGAATCAAAGTTGCATTAATTGATGCCGGAAATATTTTAAATGGAACAACTGGACATACAACTGCAAAAATTACAACCCAGCACGATCTTATTTACGATGAACTAATTAACAATTTTGGGGAAGAGAAAGCGAGATTATATTACGAAGCAAACGATAAAGCGCTGCAATTTATAAAAGATACCGTACAACAGCACAATATCCAATGTGATTTCACAGAAGAAGATGCTTATCTATATACGAATTCAACCGACAATCTACACAAGTTAACGAAAGAATTAGAAGCATACAAAAAGCTTGGTATCCCTGGCGAATACATAGAAAGTATCCCGATTCCAATTCCTATAAAAGCGGCACTTGCTATAAAGAATCAAGCGCAGTTCCATCCGCTTCGCTATTTAGCGGTGCTTGTCGAACAATTCATTGAAGCCGGCGGCGTTATATATGAAAACACAACTGCAGTTGATGTGGAAAAAGGAAATTATTCGCAAGTTATCACAAAAGATGGGCACCGCATTACTTGTGGTTATATCGTTTCTTGTTCACACTTTCCGTTTTATGATGCAAACAGCTTTTTCTTTGCAAGAATGTACGCAGAGCGCTCCTATGTCCTCGGTGTAAAAACAAAACAGGAATATCCAGGAGGAATGTATATAAACATTGATAATCCGAAGCGCTCCCTTCGCTACACTACAATGGGTGATGAAAAATTGGTGTTAATTGGTGGTGAAAGCCACAAAACAGGACAAGGCATTAACATGATGAAACATTACGAAGCACTGCAAGCATTTGGCGAAGAAACCTTTGGCATAGAAGAAATTCCATACAGATGGGCAACGCAAGACTTAATTACACTCGATAAAGTTCCTTATATCGGACACATTAATGAAAATAACCCTAACATTTTCGTCGCAACAGGCTACCGTAAATGGGGGATGACAAATGGAACTGCGGCAGCTTTATTACTAAAAGCGTCCATCATGAAAATCGATAGTCCATATAAGGAACTTTACGCACCATCACGATTCCATACGAATCCAGATATCAAAACGTTCGTCACTCAAAACCTCGACGTAGCAAAACATTTAATTGAAGGAAAACTGGAATTTGCTCTTCGTAAAGCAGAAGACCTCGTAAATGGAGAAGGTGCTGTCGTAAACGTAAATGGGAAACGCGCTGGTGCTTATAAAGACGATGACGGCAAGCTTCATATTGTCGATACAACTTGCACACATTTAGGCTGCGAAGTGGAATGGAATAGTGGTGATTGCACATGGGATTGCCCTTGTCATGGTTCGCGGTTTTCGATTCAGGGAGATGTGATTGAGGGGCCGGCTGATAAAGCGTTAAAGAAAATTGAAGATATGTAGTACTGTTCATGTACAACCCTTACTAAGGAAGAGCACCAATATTATCGGTGCTCTTTCCATCTTTGATGTAGCATATCCCGAAACAGTACATTCAACTGCTCAATATCTATAGCCATCTTCTTTTCTAAACTCTTCACGTACTCCTCGTAATACGTAATCTGTCCTTCTAAAAATTCATTCAATGTCGCAATTCTTGGTCCTACATCCAGCTCGATACCTGCCTTTTTCTTCTCAAGCAGTTCCTCAATTTCTTTCAAAAGGTCTGCATCCAAGGCTAATCCATTCACTAGCCTTTCAAACTCAACAGGCGGCAATGTTCCTTTCTCTTCTAACCATCTGCAAGCTAATATCGGACGTAATACATAAAAGTATTTCTTTAGCTTTACTTCTTCACCTTGCAAAAACGTGCGATAGTTTTTAGATGCCATATGTAAATAATGATATATCGTTGCTTTTAGATCAAAATGACTACTCATTTCCTGCAAACGCTCCGGAAGATTTGATGTCTTAGCGTATACAATTGGCGAAAGAATCCACTCTAACAAAGCTGGATTCGATTTAGAAAATAGCTGTAATGCTTTACGGAGTTCCCAGCCACTTATATCAAGGGCATCGCTAATCGGGTACTCAATAACATCCCGCTTTTGTTCAATTGATAAGTACCAGTCTATTCGATGTACATATACAAAACGGACATCATAATCACTATCCTTCGACGGGAAACCCCACGCCCTGCTTCCGGATTCAACAGCGAAGAGAATCTTTACATCGTTTTCTCTTTCAATTCGCTGTAGCTCTAATTGGATTTTTTCTCTCATATTTATCACTCTCATTTTTCTATCATTTCCTCGGAAATTCGACACCGAATCCAAAACACCTGCCTTTAGTATGGCATCTGCGATAACATACATATACAAGTTTTCTATATATGTGATGTTTTCTTTTAAAATGAAATATTAATGAAGAAGATTCTCTATTTATCAACTACTGTAGCTTTGAAATAAAGTTTGATCAAAAATACCTCACAATTCCAAGTTTTACGATAAATAAAAAGAATCCATTTTGAAAAAAGATTGATCAAAATGGATTCTTCTCCAGCAAATTTAAGTTTAGTTTTTATAAAAAAATTTGATCATTTCTACCTATGTTGTTCCACAATCGCACCCTATAATGGAATAACTGATGTTTTTCTTACACCAAATTTACGAAGATCACAGTAAATTAGTAAAGTAAAGAAGAGAATATCCAAATTAACATTCTCTTCTTGAGATTTACCCGTTTAAAAAGAAGGTAAGTTATTTAAGTTATTTTCTTTAATACCATCAGGTTCACTACGTATAATATCCCTGCCATACTTATGAAATACGTCCACATGAGCTAACTTCCCTGATTTTGCTTCAGCAAGAGCAGTAATATAATCTAATTCTCTTCCACTACTTGTTTTAAAAGCAATAATGCCATCCTCATCATTTTTACGAACTGCAACAATTTGTTCTACTCCTGAATCGACTTCCTCAACTACTTCCAATCGAGCTTGGTCTTCCCCTTGTTGTAAGTATTCATTATAAATTTTTTGAAAGTCTTTTTTATCCATAAAATCCACCTCCAAAACATTTTATTAGTATGTTCGGAAGCTATTCGTTTTATGTACTATGATCCTTAACAAAAGTTTTTACAATTTTTCATACTTCCATTCCATAAATGCGAACCTAATCCAGCTTTTCAGCTCTTATTCAACATAGTCCCAATACATAAAGATTGAGTACAATTCTTGCTACAGAATTGCGTCCTTTAATGGAATAACATAACTTACGTTTTTAGAGATTGTTTTATCAATCATATTAGTAGATGAAGATTGTTTCCACGATGTAATAGTTTTATACGTACTAACCATTAAACATTCATTTTCAAATACCCAGAATCAAAAGGAATAGTGTACATAGCAGCATAAGAAATAAAAGAGGGAAAGAAAACTTTAGTATGGAGGAAATATTCCTATATTAACAGAAATAAGTATGGTTATAATTTCCAAACCATTTAACATTTAAAAGGAGGTAAAAACATGAGTGAACAGATACTGAAAGTAAATAAAGTAGATATATGTACAGAAAGTTTTGGAGATCCTAAGGATCCTACTGTGCTTTTAATCATGGGAGCGATGTCTTCATTAGACTGGTGGGATGAGGACTTCTGCCTCCGCCTTGCTGATCAGGGGAGATTTGTCATTCGGTACGATCATCGTGATTTGGGGCGATCCGTCACTTATGAACCTGGTACTTCTAACTATACAATAACGGACATGGCTGACGATGCGGTTGGAGTCCTGGATGCTTATTCCATAGAGCGGGCCCATATCGTTGGAATGTCCCTGGGCGGTTTGATCGGTCAGATTCTTGCCCTGAGATATCCAGAACGCATAGTTACGCTTACCCTAATTGCATCAAGTATATTCGGGACTGAGATGGAAAAACTGCCTCCAATGGACCAAAGCATACTGGATTACCATGCGAAGAGTACTTCCATAGATTGGTCAAATCGGGAGGCGGTCATTTCCTATCTGGCGGGTGGATGGAAAACTTTATGTGGTTCCAAACCTTACGAGGAGGTAAGAATATATAAACTGGCGGAAAGAGAGGCTGCCCGCGCTAAACAGCTGCCGAGCAGATTCAATCATGCCATGCTGCAAGGCGGAGGCGAGTATTACGATAGAATGGGTGAGATTAGCGTACCTGTCCTCATTATTCATGGCACAGAAGATCCAGCTCTCCCCTACGAGCATGGACTTGCTCTTGCGAAAGCTATTCCCCATGCTGAATTAGTGACTCTTGATGGATCAGGTCATGAGATTCATAGTGAAGACTGGGACCAAATTATAGACTCAGTTGTAAATCTTAGTTCGCGATAAAAAATTAGTGATTTCACTTTTGATATTAAAAGATGCCTTATTAAATTTTATACCTGTTGTATACTAGCTAATCTATATGAAGTGAGCAAAAACACTAATCCCTTACGGTTCAAGGGATTGGTGTTTATTCATGTTTTATCGTTTATACAGTTTTATACATTGTAGATAAATTAACGTTTTGGGCTTCTTCAATATCAAAAAATAACACCTTGGAAACCAAGGTGTTATTTTTGCTCTTGTGATATTTTCTCTGCAATCCGCTCAAACTCAGCTTGAATTTCATCTTTAAAGGCATCCACCTTTTCAAAGTCCATCGTTTCAATATAAATCTTCTCTAGCTTGTCACGTACAAATTTTGCCTTCGCTAAATAAGACATCGCTTCATTCATTTTTTCTCTATAGCGCCTTGATACATCTTGAATTTCTACTGCATATTTTTCATCTGTTCCCGGTGCAATAATAAGCTCATACATATCAATAATTTCATCACTCTCACGTGTTGGAAAATATTCATGAGGCGCCGTACTATCAAAAATTGCAAAGCCAAGTTCTCTTACAATGACCATATCAAGGCTATTCGGATCAAAGCCGCAATGATATATTTCAACATCGAAGCCCTTCTCCTCAGCTGCAGCTGCTAATTTCTTTAACATCGTCGATTTTCCAGAACCAGGACGTCCCTTTATAAAATAGCGTTTTGGTACATCTTCCGTTAAATTTGGAACAAAATCAACTGCTCCTTTTGGCGTTGCAGCTCCTAAAAAACGATGCTTTACATTTGCATGTTTCGTACACGCTTTATCAGTAAAAAATCGCTGTATGAGTTGTTCTGTCAGCTCATTTGCTTTTTCAAAATCAATATGATCAATATAAAACTTCTCCCACTCATCATGAATCTCTAACGCCATCTTAAAACACGCATAAGCGGACTGAAACGCCTTACTCGCTTCTGATGTATAACGCATAATTTCATCTTTATGTGCCCTAAGCTGAATAGAATCCCAAGCTATTCCTAAGTTTATATACTCTTCTACAACACCTGGTGCTTTCGGCTCGATAACATGCGGTGCTGTTCCATCAACAATTCCAACTTTTAATGACGGAATAATCACACCATCAATCGAGTTATTGTCAGACGAACAATGTAAAAGTTCAATATCATATCCTTTCTTCACCCACTCACGACCAATCGCTTTCATAAGTGAAGATTTTCCCGTTCCAGGTCCACCTTTTAAGATAAACAACCGGTCTAACCCGGTTAAGTTCTCTTCATATAAACTGTAAAATCCCCTCGCTGTATTACCGCCAGCATAATAATTTTTTATATTTCCTGTCACTGCCTTTCACTCCTTTGTAAGCAGTTTCACTACATAAGCTACAATATGCAAACAGGAAAGAATAGGTGAATACCCATCTACAAGCCAAAAAAGAGAAACTCATAACAGTTCCTCTTCATCTCTCATTATTCTTTTCTATATTTTTTTCTCCAAGAATACAGAAGAAGGCTAAACATAACTACAGTTTGCAGCATAATGAGCGCCGCATCCCAAAAATATAAATTCGATATTGGTTTTTGCAAGTTAGGAATCGTTTGCCTCATCATATACACCGATTGCGGAATATAAAACATAATTGCTAATGTAATTGTTACAGTAACGCCAATCACATAAAAAAGGCCATAAAAACGAACAACCTTCTCTTCACCATGAAACAATTCTCTATTGTTTACACGGAATTTTTGAACAAACAAACCTTTTATATAACGCTTTCCATTCTCCATTACATTATAACAAGCCGTCATATTTTCAAACACATAATACAAATCTGTTTTCATATATATACAGCATTGATATACCATACGTAAAGTAGTATCAAACACAATAATCGCAAGAATCCCTGACAATACTTGTGAATGGATTGGAAAAAGAAGTTGAATGATTAAAGCAATAAATAAAATAACTGTATCAAAACTCATTCCCGCTAAATACAGAATGTTTCTCTCTTTAGCAGGCAACTTCCAAACAGGTGACATATCTGTCTCAAGTACAACGAAAAACAAACGATGTCCAAATTCAACCTTTGTTGGAAAATCGTGTGCCCGAATCGCAAGCACATGCCCCATTTCATGAATAAACACAAAAAAAAATGTAACAAAAGCCCAAACTAAAATATTAAACGTCATCACATCAAACACGAACAAATCTTTATAGTTTGGCAATAAAGATGGATTCACAATAAAAAGGGCGATATTCACTAAAAAAAGAATCATATAGAGGAGCATTGTCTTTTGATTAAAAAAGAAGCGGCCAATTTTGGGAGAAATCCATGAAAATCCTAATTTCTCCTTCTCTTTCTTACAAACCATTTCCTCGCCATCTACCGCTTGAACGAGTTCTAATTCTAGCAATTGCTGTGCAAAATCTAGCATATCCACATCTTCTTCAGGATACTGTTCTTGTAATTTCCCTTCTGCTTCTCTTAAACTGAATCCCTTTTGAATCATAGTAATTGCATCAATACAAATAGAAGGCATTTCATAAAATTCACTGGTTGTTGTATCTTCAACAATGTAGTTTTTTTGATCTTGACGGACTTCTATATTATGTAATATTAATGTCGATTCATATGTTAGTTTCATAGTATTCACCTTTTTCTACAACAGCTGAAATAAATAAAAAAGGATGCGAAGCATCCTTTTTATTCCCACCATGGCCAACTACACCACCAGCATCCTGTCAACTTCACTTTTTTTAACTTGCGAATTTTCATACTTTCACCTCCTTTTCATGAAAAATTTTCATATCTTTCTTACAAGATAGCTTTTGATGTGTTTCTTTCCATGCTGGATACACTTTTTTAAACAAGTCTATTAAATCCGGATCAAACTGGGTTCCTTTTCCCTCAACAATTCGTTTATACGCTTCCTCTAACGGGAGTGCCGCTCGGTAAGATCTCGAAGATGTCATTGCATCAAATGCATCTGCAACTGCCGTAATACGTGCTAATAATGAAATTTCAGTTTCTTTCAATTGATCTGGATAACCTTTTCCATCCCAACGCTCATGATGAGAACGAATCACACTAATTCCTCGTTGTAAGCCTTCAACTTCTTTCACGGCATCCGCTCCAACAGTTGGATGTGTTTTAATGATTTCAAACTCCTCATTTGTAAGACGAGAAGGTTTTGTTAAAATATGATCTGGAATATGTATTTTCCCGATATCGTGAAGCAAGCAAGCATAATAAAATTCTTTCAGCTCATCAGATGTGAATTTCTCAGTATCCTTTGCAAGTATAAGCGCATAAGCAGCTACTCGTTCACTATGCCCCCTCGTATACGGATCCTTTAGCTCTAACGTTGCAATAACTCCTTTTACTAACGACTCTAATTGTCTATCATATGAAATTTTCAACACTCTTACATAACGCTCAAACTGTTTCAATAATATATAAGCAATAATAGCTAAAAATAACACAGATATAACGGCTAATATAACGGTAACTGATTTTAATACTAATCCAAGTAAAACATATTTACCTATTACTGCTAAAAAAACAAACCAGAAAAAATGAGTATTTACGAAAATGGGTGTAAATAAAACAGCAAATACTTCTACTACATTTCCACTTGCATATGGTCTGGGATACATCAGATAACTTCCTAAATCCTCTATAATTGTTAGTAGAATATAAACACCAAAACAAATATATTTTATTAATTTCCCATTATTTTTTTTTAAAATATAATACATTGATGGTAATAAAAGCATCATAATAATATAAAACCAAATTCCCATAAAACCTGTATGGTCTGTACCATTTTTAAAAATATAATTTGGGAATATGTAACGAGATAAAAAATCATATAATATAAAAATCGAATAAAATAATGATACAAACCATTTCGTAGCCTGCTTTTCTTCACTTTCTAAAGTGGGATTAATTAACATTTTTTTCATATTTGCCCCCGTAAGCTGTATGTACTCTTGGAAGTGTATATTACTTATTCAAATATACAACTACAAAGTTATTATAACCAACATAACATTTCGCTAATTATCGACATTTTCCTCTATTATAAATGAAATATTTTCTAAATAAAACAGAGCGTCCCCTCTTTAACGATACTTTCACATTTTATTTACTCATAATCATGTATAAAAAAACTCTTCTTTCATCGTTTGAAAGAAGAGTCTTTTTATACATATATTTATTTTACCTCTGCCACCGGCAACATAACATTTACCTTTGTCCCAACGCCAATCTTGCTTTCAAATACTATTTTACCTTGATGCTCTTCAATAATTTTATATGTAACCATTAGTCCTAATCCCGTTCCATTTTCTTTTGTCGTATAAAAAGCTTCACCTATTTTATCTATTTTCTCTTGATCCATTCCGCACCCTTCATCAATAACACTCACTACAATTTGATTATCCTGAACTAAATTCGCTTCTACAATAATATTGCCGCCATTTGGCATAGACTCTATCGCATTTTTAATAAGGTTAAGGAATACTTGTTTCATTTGTTTCTCGTCACATTGTATAGGAGGTAATGCCTTATTAAATATTGTCGAAATTGTAATACCATATTGTGAAGCTGGCTGTTCTACAATATAAATCACATAAGATAAAATATCTTTTATATTATGTAATTTATATTCTCTCTTTTTGGGCTTCCCAAGAACCATTAATTCACTAACAATCGTATTCATGCGTTCAATTTCTTGAACCATAATGTTATAATACTCAGCATCTTCAGGATGTTTTTCTCGCTGCAGTTGTGTAAATCCTTTTAATGCTGTTAATGGATTACGAATTTCATGTGCAATCGTAGTCGCCATTTTCCCAACGACTGCTAGCTTCTCAGCTTGCTGCGCCTCTTCAAATATTTTTGTAATAGTACCTACATACGATTTGAAACGTGTTAACAAAATGAAGGATATGATTGCAAGAATCGCACATAATACGATTGGGATAATAACCGTTGGTATATGTAAGACAATTCCCAAAAGGGCATATTTCCCAATCATACCAAGTGAAACTAACCAAAAATATCGTTTATTCACAAAAAGAGGCGAAAATAAAACGAGAAACTGTTCTACCGCATTCCCGCTTGCAAATTTTTGATTGGAATCTAGATAAATCATTATATTATTAAGTAAATCAATGAAGGTATATCCAAAAAAAATGATATACTTTACAACATATGGATTTTTCTTTTTTATTAAGTAAATTCCAATCGGCAATAACAGAAACATGAAAATATGCATTCCAAATCCTAATCCACCTTTTGGAAAACCGATTGACCGATTATCTATTTTCATTGCCGGATAAACAAAATAATATATGATATCATAAGAGAAAAAAATAATATAAAATAAACTTAAAAAAAGCTTTAATGCTTTAATTTCCTCTTTTATGAGCATATGAGCTTTGTCCACGCTAAAACTCCTTTATACATAACATCAATTTTATGTACCGCTTATTATTTTATAAGAAAAAACAAATTTACGAAACTATTCTTCCTAGAATATATTGTTATTCATCAAACAAATCTATCCTTCATTGCTTGATTGGCAAGATAGCCTCTATCCTTATACCAACATTCGCTACATAATCAAAATGAATGTGGCCTTGATGTTCATCCATAATTTTATAAACAGCCATTAATCCTAGATCAATTTCATCTTCTTTTGAGGTAAAAGATACTTCTCCAACAGTGATTGCCTTTTTCTCATTTATTACATATTCCTTATCAGCAATATATATAACAACAAATTTTTCTTTTATAGTTTGAATGCAAATATTTATTGTATTTCCTTGTTCCATTGTCTCCATTACATATTTCATAATATGAACAAAAACATATTTTATTTGTTTTGCATCACATTCTATATTTGGCACATTCGCATCAAAAATATAGTTCACCTTTATTTCGCTCTCTCGAATATTCCTTTCTTCCACATTGATTACATCTGATAATAGCTGCCTTACGTTATATGTACCATATTGTTTCGACTTCGGTCTCGCTAAAATCATAAGCTCACTGATTATACCATTTATTCGTTCAATTTCTTGAATCATATTATGATAGATTGGATCATTAGGGTACTTCTCTTTCTGCAATTGTGTAAAACCTTTTAAAGATGTTAACGGATTCCTTATTTCATGTCCAATAGTTGCGGCCATTTCTCCTATAACTGCCGACTGCTGATTTTGTTTTGTTTTCTTAAATACCTTATTGATTCCCTCAATATAAGAGTAAAAGCGCATTAATAAAATATAAGAAACACCCAATACTACAGCAGAAACAATCATTGTCATCAAAGCCTTTGGCTGTTGAGATACAACAATAATTACACTGTACTTTATAATCAAACTAATAATTAAAGTCCAAAAATACCTTTTACTCATAAAAATAGGAACAAAGAAAGTTAACACAACTTCTACAAAGTTTCCACTTCCCAATTCAGCAGCGTCTCTCCAATATATCCACACATTAAGGAAAGTATCTCCAAATAAATATCCTATTAAATATACATATTTCACAGCATGCGGAATTTCTTTTTTCACACAATATATTCCAAGTAATAATAAAAGTAGCATGAGCGTAGATAAACCAAAGTTAACAATAAATTTAATTGTATTTATATTACAATTTATTGTTTTTATGTGTGGACCCTGCAAAATTATATAAGAAAAATTAAACACCCATAAAAATAACTTTGCACTTTTCCTCTCTTCTTGAAATAACATTGTACTTGGATTCACATTAAGCTCCTTTATAGGTCTGTATAGTTTCAAATAAAAAGCCCCGATATTTTATTATAGTGGTATGCGTATGATATACAATCTTATTTTAAAAATAAAATAGAAAAAGACTAAGAATCATATCCTAGTCCTCGTCTTTCACATCTATATCTTCAGGAATTGGCTCATTTAATATTTCTTCTACTAGCTTTTTATATTTCTCCATTTGTTCTAAGTGCGTATTAAATTGCTCTTTATTCAGCAAGTACTGTTCTCCATCATGGACAGCACGAATGCGTTTTTGTTGGATTAAGCTTTCAATATATGATTCTGGCATACTTAAAAATTCAGCTGCTTCTTTTATTGTTAAATACAATATATTCATTCCTCTCTGTATGAAATACAAAATTTCAACTATATAAACTTTATCACATACAACATAGATTTTGGAGCTGACAACGCAATTGTATTCTATATAAACAAAAGATTAGAGAAACCAATCTCTAATCTTTTATTATGACCGAATTGTATTTACTTTTGACCGTACGTCTCAAACTTCTTCGCTAATACAGCTAATTCTTCTTCTGGTAATAGCTTCGGTTCTCCAATGCATTTCGTTTGATAGTAAATTTGCGCGCAAAATTCTATCTCTTCTGCGACTGTAAACGCCATTTTAATATTATGTCCCCCTGCAATAAGTCCGTGATTCGCAAGTAAAACAGCGCGGCGATCTATCATTCCTTCATAAGCTGCTTCTGCTAATTCTTTCGTACCAAATGTTGCATACGGTGCACAGCGCACATTTGGACCCGCAAAAGCTACTAAATAAGAAACAGCTGGAAGCTCCCAACCTAATGATGCGATTGTCTTTGCATAAGGAGAATGTGTATGCACAAGTGCATTCAAGTCTTCTCTTTTTTGATAATAAATGAGATGCATATCGAGTTCACTAGATGGTCTTCTTGTTCCATCAACAACCTCCCCATCCAAATTCAGTACAACCACATCTTCAGGTGTTGTCTCAAAATAATCTAATCCGCTTGGACTCATCGCAACTAGACCTTGTTCACGGTCAAAAATACTAATATTACCGCCTGTCCCCTTTGTTAGCCCGCTTGTAATTAATTTCTTTCCATACTCTACAATTTCTTCTCTCTCTTTTTGTAGTAACATATACATCCTCCCTAGTAGGAACCTTGTTACAGCTAGTTTGCTATAATGACCGGTATTCCATATTCTTTATAGCTTGTAATGCATTCTTGCTGCATCGGTGTAAGTGGTATGAGTTCATCTGTAATAATTTTTGTAATACGCTGTTTATCACACACTTCAAAGAAAGCGACCTTTCCAAGCTTCGTATGATCCACTAGAACAATGATTTTACTTGCCTTATTCAGCATCGCCTGCTTCGCTTCCCCTTCATCTATTGCGGTATCTGTTAAACCTTCATGGAAGCTTAACCCTTTACTTGAAATAAAAGCTTTATCAATATAAATTGATTGCATGTATTGCTGTAAGGATGATCCCATGATAGACAATGATTTTCCTCTTAAAAAACCACCAAGCAAAACCACTACAATATGAGGTGCATCTGCCAGTTCGATTGCAATGCTCAAATTATTTGTTACAACTGTAAGGTTTTTTCGATTTTTAATGAACTTACTTACTTCAAGCGCCGTTGTACTTGCATCAAAGGCTATTACATCGCCATCTTCAATGAGCTTTGCTGCTTCTTTCGCAATTGCCATCTTTTCTCGCTTATTACTCTTTAACCGCTCTTCCATGGAAGCTTCGTATACACGTTTCGTTTTCAGCTTTACACCACCGTAGACCCGAATGACCTTACCGTCTTTTTCAAGCCGCTCTAAATCTCGGCGTATCGTCATTAATGACACTTGAAATGCATCACTTAAATACGAAACATCTGCATACTCCGTCTTCTCGAGCATCTCAATAATTTTATTTCTTCTATCTACCGGTGAATTAGACATGATAATCGATCCTCTTTTTTGTATTTTCTTATATGTCTAATATGCAAAATTCATTATGACTGAAATAACTTTTTTAAATTCTCCGCAAACGGTGGACGTACAATACCCTTCTCTGTAATGATTGCTGTAACATTCTCGTGCGGCGTTACATCAAATGCAGGGTTATATACCTTACTATTTTGCGGTGCTGAATATTGCCCAAAGCGGTTAATAACTTCAGAAGCATCGCGCTCTTCGATTGGAATTTCTTTTCCTGTCGGTGTTTTCAAATCAATTGTTGGCGTCGGTGCTGCTACATAAAATGGAATGTTATAATACTTTGCTAAAATGGAGACACCCAATGTTCCAATCTTATTCGCTACATCACCGTTTGCTGCCACACGGTCACACCCTACAATTACTGCATCAATTTTCCCTTGTGACATTACCATCGCTGCCATATTATCAGTAATGACTGTTACATCGATACCTGCTCGCTGCAGCTCTAACGCAGTCAGCGTAGACCCTTGTAATCTTGGACGCGTTTCATCAGAATAAATTTTTAAATCCCAGCCTTTTTCCTTTGCTAAATACATCGGCGCTGTCGCAGTTCCGTATTTCGTCGTTGCCAAAGCACCTGCATTACAATGCGTTAACACACCCATACCATCTTGAAATAACGTAAGCGCATGTTCACCAATTTGACGGTTAATCTCCTCGTCTTCTTTATGAATCATTTTTGCTTCTTCTAACAATCTATTTTTCAAATCTATGATAGATAAATGAACATTTTCTTTTGCCACGCTCTCTATTCTCTCAAGCGCCCAAAATAGATTTACGGCTGTCGGTCTTGAAGTTGCTAAATAAGCACATACCTTTTCAACTTCATTTATAAACACTTCTATGGAATCTTCCGGCACATCTTTTACTCCTAAATACACACCGTAAGCTGCTGAAACTCCAATCGCCGGTGCACCGCGTACCTTCATCACTTGAATCGCATCCCATACGCTCTCTGCTGTTGTAAAAGATTCATAGACAACCTCATTTGGTAATAAAGTCTGGTCTAATAAAACTAAAGCTTCATTTTTCCATTGAATCGGTATTAATTGCTCTGACATGATTTTCTCTCCTTACTTTGTGCTAAGTGATAATGCTTGTGTTTTTAACGTTTGTAAAAAATCATTGCCTGTTTTGTGCGTACTTGCTTGTAAAATAAACAATTTCGCAGCTTGTAAACAAATACGTTCCGCTCTAGCACGCGCTTCTTCATCTGCAATAGATGTGATATCCTTCACCTTTGCTAAGCCAACAATACGGCGAATTAATTCAAGACCAGTAACAGCTGCTGTATCTTCTAACACAGACTGTAAATACCAACGATCAAATCCCTCTTCTTTCGCCATAATGTCTGTAGCATGCACCTTCCAAGCTTCTAAGAACTTCGCCGAGAATAGATCAATTATATCTGTAATCGTACATTCCAACCAGTTCATATATGTATCCTTTTCCACACCAGAACCTATTGTTGCATCTGCATTTGCCCATGCAAATATTAAGTTTGCCACAACGTTCCCAATGTCATATCCCATCGGTCCATAAAACGCAAATTCTGGATCAATTACCTTTGTAGAATCTGTTCTTACAAATACAGACCCAGTATGCAAATCTCCATGCAATAACGCCTGTGCATTTGTCATAAATGCAAATTTCAGTTTTGCCACTTCCATGCGAAGTTCTTCATCACTATATATATGCTCTCGAATCCAGCCTTCATTTAAAGAAAACAACTCATTTCTTTTGTTATGATCTGTAAACGGCTCAGAGTACACAAGATCTTCTGTAATCTCACATAATTCTGGATTTATATAATTTTTCACGAGCTCTTTCTTCTCTTTATGGTTCATAACCACATCCGATGTTAATAGCAATGTGTTCACCATAAAGGTTGTTAAATCATCTGCAAGTTTAGGAAAGATTTGATGGTTCATAAGTGCAGTTCGAAGAATCGTATGATCTGATAAATCTTCCATTACACAGCAATTCATTACATCATCATACAAATACACATCCGGCACGAGCCTCGGTGCCAGCTTCCCCTCTAGCTGGAGCACATCTGACTCAATGCGAATACGATTCGTAGATAATTTAAACTCATCAGAAATACGCGCCGTATCTCCCGCTTGCTTCACAATAACAGAAGTTCCCTTCTCTTCATCCCAAACACGGAACACATAATTTAAATTGCCATCCCCGATTTCCTTGCACTGCAAACGCTGTGCGTCCTCAAACATCGATAACTTTTCCATCACATACGGTATTACATCACTAGCTTCCATTAAAAAATACTTCGTGAACTTAGACATGGTTTCTCCCTCCATACCAAATGTAAGCGTTTTCTAAAAGCCGTAAAAATAATAGATTGATAGTATTTTCCCAACCTACGATATGTTCTTTTTGTATCATATTTTGTTCGAAACGAACATCTAGTTTTTATTATAGCTTGTTAAGGAAGGGAGTCAACATTTTCCTATATAAAGTGATTTCCATCAGTGGGGGCTTCATCCCCCACCTATCTTCTTCACTTTTCTCTGAATCTTGAGGTGGGGGTCTTACTGCCCGTTAATTCGGGATAAATAATCGTTCCGTTTAGATTAATGTAAATGGAATCTCTTTTTTTCAAAAACTGATTATATTTTTGCTCATCCTGAAGTTGAATAACCGCTTTCTCTATTTGCCCACTAAACGGAAATTCCGCCACTGGATAGTTAGTGCTCACGGCTGTTAATCGATCTCGGCCTATATCTAATCCCTCAGTAGAAATAAGAAATGGTAGTGTTCGAGGCATATAAAGTGTTCCAACCTGTTGATCATTGATATAAAGAATGCCCGTTCCCTTATTTAATATCCCTTTTTTAAATTCAAATCGTATGGTCGAATGCCCAACAGGTACTTCAACAGAAGATTGCATTTTATAAACAGTTCCAACATAGTTATATTCATAAAATAAATAGTTATCTTTTATATATAATGTATAACCACTTGAATGATTGCCATGAGCAATCATTACACCTTCTGCTGTACGACTTGAACGAAAGATTGGAACTGTAATTGAGTAAGAGGAAAATGTTATTTTCGGGGCAACACTTGTCGGCAAATGAGCCATACCAGGATAGAAAATGAACGTTGTTCTTCCCTCCTGTAAACCTTCATACCCTTTTCTATATGGATTATCACTTAAGGGTAAAACGCCGTACTTCTTAGCTTCCTTCCACCATATTTCTTGAAGCTCTCTCAATTTTAGCGGATACTTTTTCGCTAGATTGTACTTTTGCGAAAAGTCTTTATTTACATTGTATAATTCCCAATGATCTTCATTATAAGGTATACCTGTTTCATGATAGGTAACGGCAACCCATCCATCTTGCCAAATAGCCCGGTGCCCGAGCATTTCGAAATACTGTGTTTTTCGCTTTGATGGTGCCTGCGGTTCTGTAAATGTATCCAGCATGCTCAGACCATGAAGCGGCATCTGCGGAGCACCTTCATATACTTTGGGAGCTTCAATGCCTAGAAGGTCTAGTATAGTAGGAGTAATATCAATAGCATGATAGAATTGGGAACGAATGGATCCAGGATCTGAAATACTTTGAGGGCATTGGATAATGAGCGGGACATGCGTCCCTCCAAAAAAAGTATTTTGTTTATAATATTTAAAAGGTGTATTACAAACTTGTGCCCATCCTTTAGGATAATTAGGACTTGTGGAAGGTCCCCCTATTTCATCTATATGATCAAACATAGTATCCACACTTTCCTGGATTCCATTAAATTATGCCGAATCATGAATCGAACCATTCCAATTTCCTTCCTGACTGCCTCCGTTATCAGAAAGCAAAACAATGATAGTATGATCTAACTTGTTTTTTGATTTTAAGAAATAGAGTAACCTGCCAATTTGTTGATCTGTGTGTGTTAGAAATCCAGCATATGTCTGCTGAAATTTAATAAACAATTCTTTTTCTTTCGTTGTCAGCTCACTCCATGGCTTAATTCCTGGATTGCGTTCAACGAGTTCTGTATAAGGCGGAATAACTCCCAATTCCTTTTGCCTCTTGAATCGTTCTTCCCTTATCTCATCCCATCCCTTATCATACATCCCCTCATATTTTCCTATAAATTCTCTTGGTACTTGATGAGGCTCATGCTGTGCCCCGAAGGCTAAGTATAGAAAGAATGGCCGGTCCGGAGTAACAGAAATATGATCCGTTAAAAATTCCAAGGTTTTATCAACTAGATCCTCTGATAAATGATAATTAGATGTGTCCGGCTTCTGCACACGATGATTATCGTATACTAAATCCGGTGCATACTGATCTGTCTGAGCTAATAAAAAACCATAATATCGTTGAAACCCTTTTGAGAGTGGCCAATTCTCAAAAGACCCGCTTGATGCTGCTTCATGCCCAGGAACCAAATGCCACTTTCCAACCATATATGTAGCCATCCCATTCAATTTTAAAATTTCAGCTAAAGTGGCAGCAGTATCTGAAATTCTCCCTCGTTTATTAGGGTATTGAGGTCCCCAATCTAGTTCAGTTATAAATCCCACCCCCACAGAATGGCAGTTACGACCTGTTAAAAGACAAGCGCGAGTAGGAGAACATAAAGGAGTTACATTAAAGTTATTGTAACGCAGGCCATTTTCAGCTAATGAATCAATATTAGGTGTTTCAATCTCTGAACCAAAACAACCTAAAGCGGAATAACCCACATCATCTAGAACAATATATATTACATTGAGCGCAGGTTTTTTATCGGAACTTCCAAGTCCTGTCCTTAATCCCATTATCATCTTTCCTTTCATACTGACAAGGTTTGTAAACAATGGGTCATATTAAGTAATTTATTACGGGGCTGATTTTATAATGAATACTCTCGTTAAAAAAGAAGCTTAAAAAAATGATTAGTTATATGTACTTGCTGCTCTTATAAAGTGAAACTTCTATCAGTGGGGGCTTACTGTCCGCAAATAGCGGGATAAAAATAAAATTGCCCTACACCTCACCAAAAAGGGAATTGTGTAGGGCAACTTAAGTTGCGCTTCTTATTATGAAATGAAACTTTTCATTTTTAAATTAACATCACTAACAAATGTACTTAAATCCACTATTTCCTGCTTAATTCTTAGATACTGCTTTCCAAAACTCATCCGCTACCACATTATAGCCTGCTAAACTTAAATGAGCATCAGATTGATTTGGAATATACTCTGCATAATTCGCTTCAATTGCCTTTTCAGTAGGTACAAATGTATCACCATGTGAATTAGCCTGTAGTTCCATTTGAGTATTTAAATCGTGTAATAGTGGTAATAACACCGTTTGTTGTTCTTGTGATTGATATGGGAAAGGATTATAGTATCCCATTACATAAACATTAACATGATTATTAAGATTATCTATAGTACTCAAAATCGTTTCTAAATTCGCACTTACATTTTGAATTGCTTGTTGGGCTTGATTTGAATTTGTTTGAATTACAGGAAGCAGATCATTCAAACCAATATCGATAGTAATATGACTTGCTTCTTTTATTTCTTTTTGAACTTTTTCATTGGATAAAACATCGTTTTTCAATTGAACGGATGTATATCCCGCAGTACCGAAATTATTAAAATCAACTACATGATAAGATTTTTGAAAGCGTTCTTTAATAAAATTAGGATAACCTGCATCCACTTTTCCATATGGCGTTTGCCCAGCTGCTAAAGAATCACCTAAAGCAAGATACTCAATCTTAATCCAAGTACCATTCTTATCTAATTTATAACCATCGATTGTAGTATTAGCTGCCATTGATCCATTATCATAGAAATAATACCAATCCTCACCGGCTTTCATCCAACCAGTTTTCATGACACCAGTTTCATCTAGATAATACCACTTTTCGCCATCTGATAACCAGCCGCTTTTCATCGCTCCATTGCCATCTAAGTAATACCATTTCCCTCTGTCTAATAACCAGCCGCTTTTCATCGCTCCATTATCATCTAGGTAATACCATTTCTCTTTATCTAGTAACCAGCCAGTTTTCATCGCTCCATTACCATCTAGGTAATACCATTTTCCTTTGTCTAATAACCAGCCGCTTTTCATCGCTCCATTGCCATCTAGGTAATACCATTTTCCTCCGTCTAATAACCAGCCAGTTTTCATCGCCCCATTGTCATCTAAGTAATACCATTTTCCTCCGTCTAATAACCAGCCAGTTTTCATCGCTCCATTACCATCTAGGTAATACCATTTTCCTCTATCTAATAGCCAACCGGTTTTCATCGTTCCGTTGCCATCATAGAAATACCATTTACCATTTGCTTGTTTCCAACCAGAAACAACATAATAGCCATTGGAAGCGGCAATCGTATCGAATGTATCATTGGTATTTGTTATGATTACTGTTGTGTACAGCTGCACTTGATCGAAAAGCCAACGAACTTCATCATTGTGCATTCGTACACAGCCTGAACTTACATAATTTCCAATTGAATTTTCATTATTATTTCCATGTATAGCATAAGTTGTACCATATGTACCTCTTGCATTTAATCCCATCCAACGGTTACCTAGAGGATTGCGAGGATCACCACCTGGGATATTGCCTGTATAATATGGCCGGTTTACAATCTTATTTACAATTTTAAAATTCCCTTCTGGCGTTAAAGAGTTGTCTCTTCCCGTAGCTACTTTAAATGTTTTGACTAAAGTACCTCCATTATAATAGGCCAGTTGATTTATTTTTTTATTAATGATAATTAACTGGGAACCACTATCTGCTTTTGTGTGGTCTGTATAGAAAAAGATACTAAACAATAAAACAAGCATAACTGTGAATTTTTTCATATGTCCCCCCGAATATATGTATATTTTAAAATTAACAATATCATATTCTATAAAAAAATTCTGTCAAATTTTGCTGAAAAAAGGTGATATTTTACTATTCTTTATGTCACGTATTTTAGAGTTAGTTTATCCTGCATGAACGAATAAAGCTCCCGCTGATGGAAGTTGTACCTTATCGATTTAGCCTCACTTACTAATATGCTAATCGATATATTAAAAAACGCTCATTCGAATTCCGTTCATACAATCCTGGCAGTATAACTTCCTCTTTTAATTCAAAAGACGTTTGATTATCTAAAAAATAAATATAATCTTCCGATGGATAATATAGGACTAGCTCTACTTCCCTTTCTGCTTTTTCCACTGAAAGCAATATATTGTTTATCACATTCATAAACACTTGCACTGAAAACGGATTAAAGAAATAAAATCGATTATCGAGCGGATCAATCTCGTATTCTTGTGCCAAGCAACAATGAAAATGAATTTTATCTTTGCTTGTTTTAGACTTCTTCAAATAACGATCTCGATTTTCTATTGCCTCTTGGTAAAAAGTTTCGTTCATTTCTATACCTACTACAGATGCATGATAAAAATGATGGATATAAAAATTTAATCGTCCTTTTCCGCATCCAAAGTCAACAATTCGATCACTATTTTTCAGTTCATACTTATTAAACAACTGTTCTAGTGCAAAATATGGTGTCGGTTCATAACGATGATAATGCAAAGACTCGTAGAATCCCTTTTGCTCTCCTACTGTTTTTATGCTTAATACTGCATCATAATATTTTTCGTTCATGGATTTACTCCTAATTAAGAAATTATAAACTTTACTATAAAAAGACCCCTGATAAAGTTAACGGTCTACTGATCATGCTTCTTCATCTTATCCACACACGCTACAAAGATGTTGGTAATAATTAAAGAATCTCCATAATGTGTTGGCATTTTTTTTCTTCAGAAATTTTTCCAATGACATATAAGCCAATTTTATCATATACAAAAATTTCGAACCTACACCATATAAAAAGCTACCCTAAAAGGCCAAACATTTTTGACCTTTTCAGGGTAGCTTTCGTATCTTCAAATAGAAACTATATTATCCCGCATTAGCGGGCAGTAAGACCCCACCGATGGAAGTTTCACTTTATTTCAAAACTTCCAATACCGTTTGCTTCAATATTTGCACGCCATCTACTATACAAGTGTGATCAAACGTCATGTGAGGATGATGTAGTCCTGGCTTTAAATTCGCACCTAATCCTAGCATGGCAGCTTTTAAGTGTGGCTTCTTAACCGTATAATAATGAAAATCATCACTTCCTGCTGTAGGAAGCGGTGGAGTGCAGCCACCTTCGCCATATGTTTGGAGAATTCCCTTACGAAGGAACTGCTCTGCCTCACCTGATACCTGTGCTCCTGGTGCGAAATCCACCCATTCATAAGAAATCTTCACACCCATCGATTCTGCTGCTTGAATAACTTTTTCTATCTTTTCCTTTAACTCTTCCAACAATGGATTGCTTTCTGCTCTTACATCTAACGCAAAATGTCCGTTCCCTGGAATGATATTTAAACTTTCACCACCCGCTTGGCATCTCGTCATTTTAACGGAGTATGAATGCTGTGGTGACAGCCATATATTCTTCAATCCAATATTAATCATCGAAATCACATCGATTGCGTTCACACCTTGGTGTGGCCGTGCACCATGAGCGTCAGTTCCATATATATGTGCTTCCAAAAAGTCAGCAGATCCATGTCGAATAGATGGCGCTGCTTGTTTCAATGATAATTCCTCTATTGGTCGTAAGTGAACACCAAATAGGAAATCAACATCATCCACAACACCTTTCTCCACCATCTTCAGAGCTCCGCCTCCCTTTTCTTCTGCGGGCTGAAAAATAAAGCGAACCGTTCCTGTTTGCCACTCCTCATTTTTTAACTGTAAAATAAGTCCCATCACAATCGTCATATGACCATCATGGCCACATGAATGATTTGCTTTGAACTCACCATCTACCTCTTGCCATAATGCATCCATGTCAGCGCGAATGGCAACAACCGGTTTTCCACTTCCTATTTCTGCAATTACTCCAGGACAATCATCAAATGTTTTATAAGAAATTCCTTCTGCCTCTAAAAATTTTGTAATATAAGTAGTCGTATTATATTCATTCCAACTCACTTCAGCATGCTCATGTAAATATTGAAAAATTTTATTTAAACGATTCTGCAAATCTTCTCTTTTCAACTTGATGCTCTCCCTTCTATACGCAAAACAATTCTCTTAAGGCTGTTTTGAAATAACATTCATTCAATACAAAACAACTTTTTTATTTATAACATTCATGTTTTTCAAAAACATATTGAATATTCATTCAGATGTCAAGCGATTTCTCTCTTAGTATGATGAATGAACTTTCCAAGTCAGAAAGAATGACACTAAGAAGCTACATCAGAGACGTAGTATAAAAAGAATAAGTGGGAAGCTTTAACTCATAAAGGGCGCGAGGACGTCCTTGTTGATAAGGCATCTCCTCACCGCAAATATTTGCATACCCTTGATCAACCAATTTCTTTAAAATACGCTCTGTTGTACGTCTTGTTACTTGTAAATATTCCGAAAGATCGGCTGCTGTAAATTGAAGTGATGAACGAGATTGACTAAATTGAATAATTTTCGATAAATTTGCCGGACTAAGCTTTGTTTCTTTCGCTATCTTTAGTAGTTCCTGGTCATCATTTTTAAGACTCTGTACTTTCTTTTCTTTTGGAAAAGGACCAAACAGTTCTTTTTCATCCGTTAATATATAACAACAACTTTCCATTTGGTTGTTCGTTGCGAAACTTTGAGCAATCTTAGCATTTTGTTCCGCTTCTTTTACTGTTCTTCCGTAGCCAAAGCCAAGCGCTATAGGATCTTGCAAATTGCTCAAAAAGTTTTGAAGGGAACTTGTTTTTATAAGCGTCTCAATATCACCACGTGTCGTATATAAAACGTATGAGGTTTCATCTACTTGGCGAAATGAACCGTGAATTTCACGAGCAAACGTATCGAGATGCTCCGTTGACATATGGTGTGATGCCGGGAATGCTACCACACAAGCTGCAACAGTCGCTGAATAACTTTTAGCTAACTGCGCTTTTGCTTTTGCATCTTTTAATCCTTGTATAAGAGCTTTTTTCGGATCAAGCATTCGCTGTGAAGGCACACCAAGTTCGATAAGTTTGTCATAGACAGCATGAACACTCGTTAGTGCTAAATCAACCAATCCCAACTGGTGCCGAGAATAATGAAAATCAACAATCTCCTTTATTTCAAACATATTCGGTAACATATCTTGATAATCCATAACATGAGGAACCCCTGTAATACCAATATCAGTGAAAACATTTGTAACGAAAGAGGCATTCACTAAATCAATTGAAATCCGCTCCGGTTGAATGTTCTTATGATGTAAAATGAAAAGTAAAGAAGATGCAAGCGCCATTTCATTTTGCTGTAAATAAATACTTGGAATTCGTAATTGTTCTCGCATTTCTTTTGAAATATAATAGGGTAAAGCACCAGAGAAGAAGATAACATCACACGGCTTTAAATGCCGAACAATTTCTGAAGATTCTTTCGGATGAGAATAAACATAAGGTTCAATCTCTATATCTTCGACTTGGTGGGCAACAGCCACAAGGTTCTGAATCGAATCTTGTGTACCAATAACCGCAATTTTTATCATCATTTGTTCAAACTCCTTATACCTATTTAACGACTATTTAACGACAACTATATCAAATGCACAAGAGCATTGTAAACAGAAAGGGGTATTTTCAATGAAAATCACAGCAATTCATCTTTATGCCATTCGTTTACCGCTTCGCAATCCATTTATCGTAAGCTACGGCACTTATCCTGATATGCCTTCCATTATTGTAAAACTCGAAACTGATGAAGGTATTATTGGTTACGGAGAAGGCGTAGCTGACGAGCATGTTACAGGGGAAACATGGGAAAGCACTTTTCATGTGTTACAGCACACATTAGCTCCTGCCTTGCTAGGTAAAAATCCAATGAATATCGAGAAAATACATGACATTATGAATCAAACCATTTACGGGGTACCTACTGCCAAAGCTGCAATTGATATAGCCTGCTTTGATGTAATGGGGAAAAAACTCGGACAGCCTGTGTATCAATTGATTGGCGGGCGCTATCATGAAGAATTCCCAATTACTCATGTTTTAAGTATCGATTCCCCAGAAAACATGGCGGAAGAAGCTGCTTCCATGATAAATAAAGGATACCAATCCTTTAAAATGAAAGTCGGAACAGATGTCAAAAAAGATGTTGAGAGAATTGAAGCTGTACGTGAACAGGTTGGAAATGATGTCGCAATTCGCGTTGATGTGAACCAAGGCTGGAAAAACAGTGCGACGACGTTAACCGCATTACGTTCACTTAAGCATTTGGACATTGATTGGATTGAACAGCCTGTTATAGCCGACGATATCGACG
Organism: Bacillus sp. CGMCC 1.60114; assembly: GCF_042676365.1. NCBI lineage: Bacteria > Bacillati > Bacillota > Bacilli > Caryophanales > Bacillaceae > Bacillus > Bacillus sp. CGMCC 1.60114. The sequence continues at coordinate 71,567 of NZ_JBHTHG010000005.1, read as the reverse complement.
CAATGGCCTACATTCGCTCAAAAACAGATCTTTCTCTTATGATTGACGAAGGATTAAAAGGCCCGCGTGAAATGCGCCAAATTATTCAAAAACAAGCAACTGATAAAGTAAATATTAAATTAATGAAATGCGGTGGAATCTATCCAGCTGTCAAACTAGCCCATCAAGCAGAAATAGCTGGCATCGAATGTCAAATTGGTTCAATGGTCGAATCATCTGTCGCCTCTTCCGCAGGATTCCATGTCGCTTTTTCTAAAAAAATCATTACAAGTGTTGAACTAACAGGGCCATTAAAATTCACAAAAGATATTGGGAACCTCTCCTATGATGTCCCTTTTATTCGCCTAACAGAAAAGCCCGGATTAGGTGTTGATGTCGATGAAGATATACTCAACGAATTAACTGTTTTTCAAGATATCGTTCGCTAAAGGAGGCAAATGTATGAACATTCTTTACGAAGGAACATTAAAACAAAACGAACAACCATTCAAAGTCGCACCATTGTCTTTGCATCACATCGAGCAAATTTTATCCGTACAAGATGATGTAATTGAAGCACTAGAAAACAAAGAAAACTTACAGCCTCTTACATTAGAAGAATTTCAAAATATATTAACAGGAAGTGGCTTAATGATCGGTGCATTCGCAGACGAACAACTCATTGCATTTCGTGCGCTCTTAGCTCCACCTATCGATGAAGAGCATTTAGGATTGGATATTGGCCTAAAAGGTGAAGAATTAGAACGTGTCATCTACCAAGAAGTCTCAAACGTTCATCCACTTTACCAGGGAAACGGGCTTCAAAAAATATTAGCTAAAGTGATTATGGAGCAATTAAAACAGGTAAATAACAAATACAATTACGTTTGCTGCACCGTTGCACCGTTTAATATTCCTAGTTTAAAAGACAAGTTCGCACAAGGAATGGAAGTTGCTGCGCTGAAAGAAAAATATAGCGACCGACTGCGATATGTATTTGTGAAAGAATTACAGGGTAATAGACAAAAAGAATGGACGAACGTAGAAGAACTTTCAATGAGCGATATTGCTGGGCAGCAAGCGCTATTAACTGAAGGCTATCGTGGATATACAATGGAACATCGTGATGGAGAGTATTGGGTGCGATTTGGGAAGGAAAATAGCTGAATCAGTCACGCCTCAATTATCCCGCTATTCGTGGGCAGTAAGACCCCACACCTCAAGTTTGAGAGAATCGAAGAAGATAGTGTGGAGATAACTGCTGGCATGCGCCCGATTGATGAGAGCTTTCAATCAGTGGGAGATAAAGCCCCCCACTGATGGAAGTTTCACTTTATTATAAGATGAAGTGTTCTTAAAAATGAGAAAATCCCCTTTCGTAAAGGATCGAAGAGGAAACTTTCTCATTATTTATTAAGCTCTAACAAATCCCTCTGTTTCAGATTTTTCCTTACTGTCCTTTTGCTCAACCTTATAACGATCTCCACCTACAAATAAGGAAACAAGCAATCCAATAATACCAGCTATCATTGCCAATATAAAGCCATGGTGCAATGCTGCTTCTAATGCTCCTCTCATGAACTCTACTAGCTGAGGAGGAAGCTGTGTATGATTTTGCATCAAGATTTCTGGTTTTGCTAATTTTTCAATTTGATTAGCCGGCATTTGAGAGGATGCCGCAAAATCTATCATCTTTTCTTTTAAATCATTGTTCACAATGGTTGCTGTAATTGCAGCCCCCATCACACCACCAATACTTCTCCAAAACCCAACAACTGATGAAGCAATCCCCATATATTTCATATCGACGGATTGAGCGACAGCATTTTGTGCGACACTCATAAGCGGACCAAGAACAATTAATCCCATTGTGATCATCACAAGAGTTACTGTCAATTTCGCAGTATCATGTGTAATGTTACTAAGCATATAAGCTTCAAATATTCCAACTGCCATCGAAATGATCATGATAGTACGGAAAGGAATTTTCGTACAAAGGAAACCTCCTAAAATCGCACCAATCATAATCGGAAACATCATCGGTGTTAATACACCATTTGAATTTTCATTCCCAATAATAGCTACTGAAAGAATGGGAAGATACGTAATCGCAGAGAACATGATTGCTCCCTGACAAAATACAACAATACTTGTACCTAACACCATTTTATTTTTAAATATGGAAAGAGGTAAAATCGGCTCACTAGCCTTCCTTTCCACTAATACGAACAACACAATTGATATCGCAGCTGCACTGAACATCCCAATAATTTGAGCGGAATCCCAAGCATAATCCTTCCCGCCCCATTCTAAACCGAGAAGAAGAAGAACAGTTGAAGCAATTAATAAAACCGTTCCAAAATAATCAACTTTTGGTTTATGTTCCGACTTAGATTCTTTTAAAGAAAACAATAGAGTAATAATAGATAATATTCCAAAAGGTACATTTACATAAAAGCACCATCTCCACCCTAACCAAGATGCTTCAGAAATCCAAGTACCGATTTGTGGTCCAAGGACTGAGGATATACCAAATATCCCGGCAAACACACCAGACATTTTCGCTGCTTGTTTAGGATCTGTAGAAATTGAATAAATGATTGTGAATGAGATCGGAAAAATAGCCCCTGAACCTATCCCTTGAATAACACGATACGCAATCAACTGATCTATATTTTGAGCAGTTCCGCATAATGCCGAGCCAATTAGAAATAAACTGATCCCGAGTAAATAAAACAGTTTTCTTCCAAATAAATCGCTCATTTTCCCAAACACAAGCATCGTACTTGTTGCCGCAAGCATATAAGCCGTAAAAACCCAGCTCATTTTATCAAATCCACCAATATCCTTAATGACTTGACTAATACTCGCAGAAACAATGGTGTTATCCAAAGATGACATAAACAGTCCCAATGCCATAGCTACGATTACAAAGGGCATTCTTTTATTCTTTTCCATTGCGCTCTCTCCCCGTTTCTTCAATCCTACCCACTCAAATAGAATAACATTTTTCCATTAAATAACAATAAAATTCGAGAGTGATTTTCTGACAAAAATCTACTTCATTTGTAGCCAAAAACAGCTACTGACTATAATTACGCTTTGAAATTTAAACTATGTGGATTAATTGTTGCTAAAGGTATTTTAAATGTATGGAGTCTATATTTCTGTAGATATAAAGAGAAGCCCACTTCCCGAAAAGGGAGTGGGCTTCTCTTATTGAAGTACTAATGCTGCTGTAGCTTTAAAAAAATGTTTGAACAAAAAATATCTACAAACGTTGATTTTATAATAGAAGAAAAACTTGCATTTTGAAAAAAGATTAATCAAAGTGGATTCTTCATTTATCAATCTAGACTTAGTTTTTATAAATAAGTTTAATCAAAATGGATTTTACCTTTTAAAGTGATGTTGGAATACTTTTGAAATATAAGGCTCTGCACATTGTTTACATGTATTCAATGTATTCTTGTGGGAGCATCACAAAAAGCAGGCCATAACTGGAACAATTCAGTCTTGGCCTGCCTTTTTTCTGTCATTCAAGTATCGTTTTCGTTAGCTCAATCATCCTATTTTAACTTTTTTAAGGCAGACCTGCTTTATTTGTTTCAAACCCGTAGACCAGAAATAAACGTTAACAGAGCGGTTCCGCAATTTCCTCAGGTAAATAACCGCGCTCATCCCTTTGAATAAATAGGAATTGCTGCTTAATGCCGTCAGTAGCATATCTGTGCTAAAGCTGCTGTTAGGAGGCGTTTTCTCCGTTGCTGACATTTCGTCAAATAGCTCGACAAATATTTGATGTAATTCGTGATATATAGGGCCCCACGTTCTCGAACTGCAGTGCAACTTTTTTCCTATTCAAAAGAGCGGTGCGATGGCCAAGAGCCTTGCAACTTGCGGATCAGGATAATTTGGCCCGTATGATAAGCGTCATGGAGAATGAGGCTGTTCAGCCACTCGTCTAATGGACGATTAGTAACAAGAGCTTGCAATTGGTCAACGTTTAAATTCGTAATACGCTCACGGATGCCAAGATGGACGCTTTTTAGCCTATTTTGCGTGGCTTCCCAATCGCTCTCCGTTTTCGAAGCGACTGCGAACGTATCGTCATTCGTCAACCCTTCCGGATACTGTGATTCCTCACCGGCAATTCTTTTGAGCAACCGTTCCTTGTAAAAAATCAAATGCTCAACTGTCTCCCAAATCGTGTTCGCATGCTCGCCAGCCGGGCGCCAATCTGCTTGCTCCGCCGTAAGCGCTTTGAGTGCGTCAGCGAGCGGCGGATACCAATCTTCTTTATCGTAGCAAAAGTCCCAGTTTTGAAGTAACGATTCCGTTCTGTTCATTCCAAATCCTCCTTAGCGCGTATTGTAACCATTAAAAAGTTTTCACTAAATAATTCAACTAATGGAAATATGACTCCTTCTTCAGATACATTGTTATTTAATTCAATGTCTTTATTCCACAATCTGGATCTTTAGTGGAGTAACATTACTGAAGTTTTACTACATCGACAAGACATGCTTAATTTCATGCATTGTTAAAATCCCAATGTTCATAAAAATAATAATAAAGTCATTTTGTTTTTATATTTCTTAGAGGGCTTTCAGTTCTTTTAACATTTTTTTAGATGTTCTTTTTCTTTTAGACATAAAAACACCCCTTTAGACAAAGATATCTAAAGGGGGAAAAGCTTCGCAACTTTCTTTCACATCTACAGCTGCCACACACTCCACATGTCCAGAGTGTATGCAGCAATATAATGGGATATTTGCGAGTTCAATTATAAGAGAAAAAGCAATTATAAACTAAAACTGTAGTGCAATAGTAATCGCTCCACCGATGTCACTGCTAAACAGTCATTTTCCAGCTTGATAATGCTAACCAGTTTTCCATTTCCTTATAATCAGGCATTATCTTTCCGACAAGACGCCAAAAAGATCGATCATGATTTAAATGAACCATATGACACATTTCATGAACAACTACATAGTCAAGCACCCGCTGTGGTGCCATTGCTAGCTTCCAATTGAATGTTAACTGTAGATTTGAATCACAAGTTCCCCACGTACGGTTACTATCTGAAATACGAATTGAACGCGGCCTTGTTTTAAAGTTGCTTTGATAGGATTGGATACTCTTCTCTACTAACGCTTTACACTGCTGATAATAAAATCGTTTTAATGCTTGTTTTATTTTCTCATCCTCAAGCTGTTTCACATATATATGTAGCTTATCCCCTTCAAACACTGCATGGTCTTGTTGAATACTTGCATCTTGAGAGATCTGTATGGGATATGTGTTCCCTAAATATAGAAAGCTCTCACCTTGATCATAGGCCTTCTCCTGTGGTCCAAGCATTCTCTCATTCATTTCCTTGCGTGTTTTCTGAATCCAATCCCACTTCTCCTCTAGCAATTGGACTACGTATTCAACAGGCGTCCCTTTAGGAGTCTGCACTTCAACATTTCCATAAGAATCTACATAAATACGTACAGATTTTTTCTTCTTGTAAGTTATATGAAAATTAATTGTCTCACCTAAATATGTATGTATCATTTCATCACCTAGAATATTCGTTCATGTTATTTTTGCATGATGTATTAAAAAAATAAGAGTAGGATACAAACTTCCTACTCCATCCATTGTATCATCTACTTTCTTAACATGAATACACATGCAATGTTAAGAAGTTACAATGCTTATTCCTTATCCTCTATACTTTACAGCTAGTCCCTTTAAGAAATTCCTTGCGTATCTGTCACCGCATTCTTTGTAATTCTTATGACCTTTTTTCCTTAATAGAGCGCCTAACTCTCCTTTTGTTACCTTAACTCCTACTCCTTCTAATATATCAAGCACATCTTCACTCGTTAATGAAAGTGCTATTTTCATTTTCTTTAGAAGAAGGTTATTGGCACTTTCATTACTCTGTAAAGGCATCGCTTGTCCAGCTGGTTGCCCTGGTTTCGTATCTTGCTTTCCTCTTTTTAAAGTAATAAATCCATTTAAAAATGACTCTAACATCATCATATCGCATGTTAATACGTAATCATCTTCGACTACATCAGCATTTTCAGCTTCATGCTGGGGACTTTTCTTTACTTTTGTAAGCATATCAACTACTTCTTCTTTCGTTACTTCAATGCCACCAAGTTTAAATATCTCTACCATATCTATATCTTTTATATCCATAGCATATCTTACTCTTTTTAATATATCATTATTGCTCATTGCCATTGTTAGTCCTCCTAAAATGTTGATTATTTATACGGCTGTTAAAGTTTATCCTCTAACATGCTTTAAACTATCATGTTTAATATAACCTTTTAGTTAATGTCCGCTAAATTAATACTTTAACATTTTAAAGGTGTGTTTTGTAGTCTTATCCGGATTAATACCTGGGAAGGTTATGCTAAAAACACCAAGAAATACTACCTCATATATTTCAAGAAACATAAAAAGACAACTCTCCCAAAGGAAAGTTGCCTCATCTTAAACTCAACCAAACCACACACTCCACATACTCAGAGTGTTCGTGGCAACACAAGGGTGCTGGTTGTTTTATTACACTCTTAAAACCTTTTTCTTTTAGTTGCCGTCTGCAAAGGAACCCGAAACTGAACAAAATAAATACACATAAGTTGATGTAATTCATCTCTCTCTAACTTTTGAGAGTTACATCATTTTCACTGTCCCCTGCCTCATCAACACTCTTTTCAAATTTATCAAGCAATGCACGCACTTCATCTGTTGATTTCGTGCTCATCAATTGATTTCTTAATTCAGCAGCTCCATGGAATCCTTTTACATAAATTTTGAAAAAGCGATGAAGCCCTGTGATTGAACGTGGTAGTACTTCCGCATATTGATCTTGAAGATCAAGCTGTAGTCTTAAAAGATCAAGGTGTTCTTTACTGGTGTGCTCTTTTGGCTCTTTTTCAAAAGCAAAAGGATTTTTAAAAATACCTCGCCCGATCATAACGCCATCAATACCATATTGTTCAGCAAGCTGCAGCCCAGTTTGACGGTCAGGAATGTCTCCATTGATTGTTAGTAGCGTATTTGGTGCGATGCGGTCACGTAATTTTTTGATTTCCGGAATTAGCTCCCAGTGCGCATCTACTTGGCTCATTTCTTCTCTTGTACGTAAATGAATAGAAAGGTTCGCAATATCCTGTTTGAAAATATGCGTTAACCACTCCTCCCACTCATTTAACTCCTTAAAGCCAAGTCGTGTTTTCACGCTGACAGGCAGTCCGCCAGCTTTTGCTGCTTGAATAAGTTCTGCCGCAACGTCTGGACGCAGAATAAGGCCACTACCTTTCCCTCTCGATGCCACATTCGGTACAGGACAGCCCATATTAATATCGATACCTTTAAATCCTAGCTCTGCCATGCCAATACTCATTTGACGGAAATATTCGGGATTATCCCCCCAAATATGCGCCACCATTGGCTGTTCATCTTCTGTAAAAATCAAACGGCCACGCACACTTTTCATACCCTCTGGATGGCAATAGCTATCCGAGTTTGTAAACTCCGTGAAAAATACATCCGGTCGACCGGCTTCACTTACTACGTGACGAAAAACAACATCTGTCACATCTTCCATTGGTGCAAGTACAAAAAATGGTCGTGGTAAATCACGCCAAAAATTATCTATCATTTCAAATTCAAATCCTCTCACTATGAATACAACTTCAAACTCTCGATCAAAAAATATAAAGCCAAATATTACATTTATATCATGCTTCATAACTTATTATGAAACACAAGTACATTTGTGCATTTATAATCTGTGTAAATCGGCAATATTTATTTTAACTAAAATCGGTCCTGAATGGTATTTTTATAAACAAAAAAGCAGATGGTATAGATTTTTTCTATATCAACTGCTTTTCTATTATACCAACTTAAGCCAAGCAACACACTCCACGTGCGTAGTATGCGGGAACATATCCACAGGCTGAACTTCCTGCGTTTTATATCCGCCTTCTTCAAGAACTTTCAAATCACGGGCAAGTGTTGCTGGATTACAGGATACGTATACAACGCGCTTTGGTTTCATATCAATAATTGTGTTTAGTAGTGCTTCATCACAGCCTTTACGCGGTGGATCGACTACGATTGTGTCAGCGATGATACCTTGTTTGTACCAATTTGGAATGACTACTTCTGCTTCGCCTACGCCAAATTCAACGTTTGTCATGTTGTTTAGTTCTGCGTTTCGGTTTGCGTCTTCGATTGCTTCTGGTACGATTTCAACACCGTATACTTTTTTCGCTTTTTGCGCTAGGAATAAGGAGATTGTTCCGATGCCGCAATACGCGTCGATAACTGTTTCGTTTCCATCTAGTTTTGCGTACTCAAGCGCTTTGTCGTACAGTACTTTCGTTTGCGTTGGGTTTACTTGATAGAATGAACGTGCTGAAATAGCAAATTTAATATCACCGATGAAATCATAAATATATTCTGATCCGTATAGGACTGTCGTTGTGTCACCAAAAATTACGTTCGTACGTTTGTTGTTTACGTTTTGGACGATCGACTTTACATTTGGGAACTTCTCTGTAATTTCTTCGATGATTGCATTTTTGTTTGGAAGCTCTGCCGTACGTGTAATAAAGACAAGCATGATTTCGCCTGTTACTTGTCCGTAGCGAGCCATTACGTGACGAAGCGTTCCTTTATGACGCTCTTCGTTGTATGCCGTGATGCCGTGTTTCTCACAAATGCGTTTTATTTCTTGAATTAATGTATCGTTTTCCTCTGCTTGAATTAAGCATGTTTCCATATTAATGATGTCATGCGTTCCTTGGCGGTAGAAACCAGCTACAAGTCCGCCTTCACGTTCTCCAATTGGCACTTGTGCTTTATTTCGATATACCCATGGATTTTCCATGCCAAGAACAGGATGAACAGGCACATCATGCAGTCCACCGATGCGTTGCATAACGTCACGCACTTGTTTTTCTTTTGCTTGCAGCTGTCCTTCATATGTTAAGTGCTGAAGCTGACAACCGCCGCACTGGTTATATACTGGACATTCTGCCTCTTTGCGATATGGACTTTCTTTATGAAGCTTCATTAAACGACCGAAAGCAAAGTTCTTTTTCACTTTAATAATTTTAATTTGTGCTTCTTCACCTGGTAATCCATTTTTCACGAAAATAGGATAGCCATCTACTTTCGCAACACCGGCACCGTCATGTGTTAAATCTTCAAACACTACATCTATAAACTCATTTTTTTCAACTGGTGGCGTCATTTTATTACTCATTTTCCGACCTCTCTTTTTTCATCACACTGCGTTACATTTTACCATACTCCCCTGTCCTTTAGCCATTGGAAGAAAAAAAGCTATTGACGATTTTTGTCGATTAATGTTACGCTTACTACTAATTGCATACGGATGGTGTTACCTCATATATACTTGATGATATGGATCGAGAGTCTCTACCCGGCAACCGGAAATTGCTGGACTATGGGGAAAACTAATGAATATTAGCTTTTTTTTATATACAAAGACTCATATTGATTAGCTTTCTCGCATAGAAGGAAGTCGATCTGTATGGGTCTTTTTTTATTTTTATTTTAAAGGTCAGACATCATACGTATAACTTAGAATCTTTGAGGTTAACTCTTCTATTTACTTAACAGCATCTGAAAGGAGAAAATTTTGTGCACTATGTAATGAGTATTATCGGCATTCTTGCCGTATTAGGAATTTGTTTTGCTTTTTCCAACAACAGAGCAAAAGTTAATTTCCGCGCTATTATTATTATGCTTGTTTTCCAAATTTTAATTGGTTGGTTTGTATTTGGTACAAAAACTGGTCAGCAAATTATTTTTTGGATCGGTAAAGTCTTCAATAAATTGATTAAACTTGGTACTACAGGTGTAGACTTTTTATTTAACGGCATTCATAAAGATTTTGTCTTTTTCTTCAATGTATTATTAATTATTGTCTTTTTCTCAGCACTACTTTCTATTTTTAGTTATCTTGGTGTTTTACCTTTCATCGTTCGCGTTGTTGGCGGTGCGATTTCGAAAATTACAGGTTTGCCGCGTGTGGAATCGTTCCACGCTGTAAACTCCGTCTTCTTTGGATCAAGTGAAGCGTTACTTGTTATTAAAAATGATCTCCAGCATTTTAATACAAATCGTTTGTTTATCATCTGCTGCTCGGCAATGAGCTCTGTATCTGCTTCTGTCACAGCATCTTATGTGATGATGTTAGATACAAAATACGTATTAGTAGCCCTGCCACTGAACTTATTCTCTAGTCTAATCGTTTGTTCACTATTAACACCAGTTGATACGGCGCAAGAAGATGAAAAACTGCAAAAGTTCGATAAAAATCTTTTTGGCAGCAGCTTAATCGACGCGTTGATTAACGGTGCATTAGACGGTTTAAAAGTAGCCGGAATTGTTGCGGCATTAATGATTGCTTTTATCGGTGTAATGGAAGTTGTAAACTTCGTGATTTCTTACGCATCAGGCGCACTTGGCCATAAAATTACACTACAACAAATTTTCGGTTACATTCTTTCACCGTTTGCATTCTTAATGGGAATTCCAGCACACGATGTGATTTCTGCCGGCGGTATTATGGGGACAAAAATTGCATTAAACGAATTCGTTGCGATTCTAGATTTAAAGAAAATCATAACTACATTATCCCCGCGTACAGTTGGAATTGTTACAGTATTCTTAATCAGCTTTGCAAGCATTAGTCAAATCGGTGCCATTGTCGGTACAATTCGTGCTCTATCTGAAAAACAAGGGCGCATTGTATCACGCTTTGGATGGAAACTTCTTTGTGCTTCGACGATGGCTTCTATTTTATCTGCAACAATTGCAGGGTTGTTTATCTAATCATGCAAGCAGCTTCCTATTTAGAATAGGAAGCTGCTTTTTGTTTTCTTCACAAAAATTTTACATTTTCATCATAAACTAAGAAAATACAGCATTTTTGTTGTATTTAACCAAAAAAGGATATTTCCCTCTATATATGAGAGTGATATGATTAACAAGGGTATAATACACAATAGAAGGATGGATATGATGAAGAAATATGCACTAATTGCTTTACTTTCTTCCACCATTCTCACAGGTTGCAACACTAGTGTAACTGGTGATAAACAGAAAAAAGATGCAACTGCTGAGAAAAAAATGGAACCGAAAAAAGTGGAAGCAAAAACAGTAACTGTTCCTTTAACGCAAGGGAACATAACGTGGGAGCCATTTGCACCTGATGCAAAAAATACTGTGCTCTATATGAGTAATTTACAAGATGCGTTTAAACAAGTACAATACCATGTTTGGCGCACTGCTGATGGCCCTGAAAGCAAACAAACATTTTCATCTCAAGAAAAAGAACGTAACTTTGCTTTGCCATTCCACTTAAAAACCTTCAATTTGAAACGCGGGGAATATCAAATTGAAACAACAGGAGTAAAAGAAGACGGCACACAAGTACCTCTTGCTAAATCCACAATTACCTTTCAACAATCTGTACCATTTCTAATGTATCATGCAATTGAAAAATATTCAGGACCAGGTGATGGTACGTCAAGCTTATATGTGCCCCCAGAGCAATTCGAAACACATATGAAGTATTTAAAAGATAACGGGTATACAATGCTGACGTTTGAACGTTGGGGTGATATTAATCGCGTCAATAAGCCTGTCTTTGTAACATTTGATGACGGGAGAAAAAATAATATGAATGCCCTTCATATTTTACAAAATTTAAGAGATGACAAATTTCAGCCAGCAGCAACAGAATTTGTTGTTTCAAATACAATCGATACGCCAAATCGTCTATCAACAGATGATATTAAACAAATGCTAAACTCCGGTATCTTCTCCATACAATCGCACACAGCTAATCATACTATGATGGTTTATGCAAATAATTACGATGAAGAATTACATGGATCAAAAGAAAAAATCGAAAGTATTACTGGTAAAAAAGTAATTGCTCTTGCTTACCCTGTAGGCTCTTATAATGATCAAACAATTGCAGAAACGAAAAAATATTATGAGTTCGCAGTGACAACGAATCATGGAAATCACATGACAAAAGGTGAGCCGAACGAACAATATTTAATTAAACGGCATTTTGTCGGCCCTAAAACATCAATGGCAGAATTTGCATCATTGGTAAGGGAACGCAACTAACTATTTAAAACTGTTGCATTGAAAAAACCACTTCTTTTCATACATTTTTATTAAAGGATGCTTACACGATGAAAAAATATATTTCAACTATATTACTGTCTACGCTGTTCATCTCTGGTTGTAGTCATGCAACTCAACTAGATCCAAAAAAGGAAGTACACGCTGCTGAGCAGCAAACAAAAAAGAAAACGGAAGAGAAAGTGCAGCCACAAGGAGCTATTTCGTGGAATCCGATTACATACGAATCAAAAAATACAGTTTTATATACGAAAGATGTAAAAGTGCCAATTACAGAAGTACAATATAAAATTTGGCGCACTGCTGACGGAAAAGAGAGCGCAAAAACATTTTCTTCTAAAGGAAAAGAGAATGATTTTTCTTTACCGTTTGATCTAAAAGAATTTGAAGAAAAGCGCGGAGAATATCAAATAGAAGCAAACGGTGTAAAGGAAGATGGGAAAACTATTCCACTTACAACATCGGCAATTGTATTCCAGCAATACGCACCGGTTCTAATGTATCATGCGATTGATGATTATAAAGAGGGCTACGGCCTGAAAGATTTGTTTGTATCTCCTGCCAACTTTGAAGCGCAAATGCAATATTTGAAAGACAATGGCTACACATTGTTAACCTTTGAACGCTGGGGAGACATTAACAAAGTCAACAAACCGATTTTTGTTACATTTGATGATGGTATGAAAAATAATATGAATGCCTTTCATATTTTACAAAAGCTTAAAGATGATAAGTTCAAACCAACCGCGACAGAGTATGTAATTGTCAATTCCATCGATACAGAAGGCTCAATGTCTACAGCAGATATAAAAGAAATGATCGATTCTGGCATTTTTTCTGTTCAATCTCATACAGCAACACATGCAGATTTGCCGAAAATTACAAACTACGAAGAAGAGCTAAAAGGATCGAAGGAAAAACTCGAAAAGATTACTGGAAAACCCGTTATCGCTATTGCTTATCCATTTGGCCATGTAAATGACCATGTTGTTGCTGAAACAAAAAAATATTACCAATTCGCGACAACAACAAAATCCGGTCAATTTATTGAAAAAGGTGAACCAGATGAATTGTTACGTATAAAACGCGTCCGTATTCATAACTCAACAACAGTAGAACAGTTTGCACTGGCAATTAAATAAGAACATAGAACCCGATTCCAATCGGGTTCTATTTATATTTTCAGAATTTTCCTGTATTATATTTATAAGAACTATTTATGCAAAGGAGAATATATATGTCATTTGAACAAACGTTAGAAAAGTACGCTGCTCTAGCAGTAAATGTCGGAGTAAATATTCAACCGGGACAAACATTAAGTATTGGCGCGCCAATTGAAGCTGCTCCATTTGTTCGTCTTGTTACAAAGAAAGCTTATGAGTCAGGTGCAAAGCATGTCTATGTCGATTGGGTTGATGAAAATTTAACACGCTTAAAATTCGACTTAGCACCAGAAGAAGCATTTTCTGAATTTCCTGCTTGGAAAGCGCATGCACGCGAAGAACTAGCAAAAGAAGGTGCAGCATTTTTATCCATTTACGCAGAAAACCCTGATTTATTAAAAGGTGTAGATCCAAAGCGCATTGCTAGCGCAAATAGAGCAGCTGGAGAAGCAATGAAAGCAGTTCGCGAATATATGATGGCTGATAAAGTAAGCTGGTGCGTTATTTCTGTTCCAACAACAGAATGGGCAGCAAAAGTGTTCCCTGATGTACCGGAAGAAGAACAAGTAGCAAAATTATGGGATGCAATTTTCCAAGCAACTCGTGCTAATTTAGAAAATCCTGTTCAAGCTTGGAACGAACATAATAGTAACTTACATACGAAAGTAAACAATTTAAACGACAAACACTATAAAGCACTATACTATAAAGGACCAGGCACAGATTTAACAATCGAACTTCCTGAAAAGCATTTATGGGTTGGTGCTGGCAGCGTTAACGAAAAGGATGTACCATTCATGGCAAACATTCCAACAGAAGAAGTATTTACAATGCCTTTAAAAACAGGTGTAAACGGCTATGTAACAAGTAAAAAACCATTAGTTTATGCTGGAAATGTTATCGATAATTTTACGCTTACATTTGAAAACGGCCGCATTGTAGACTTCAAAGCTGAAGTTGGCGAAGAAACATTAAAACATTTAGTCGAATCAGATGAAGGCTCTCATTTCTTAGGAGAAGTTGCATTAGTACCGCATGACTCACCTATTTCGAATACAAATATTTTATTCTACAATACACTATTTGATGAAAATGCATCTTGCCATTTAGCAATCGGTAATGCTTATGCTTTTAACTTAGACGGCGGTAAAACGATGTCTAAAGAAGAACTAGCAGAAAATGGTGCAAACTCTAGTATTACACACGTAGACTTTATGATCGGTTCTGCTGAACTAGATATTGATGGTATTACAGCAGATGGTACACATGAACCAATCTTCCGTAAAGGAAACTGGGCGTTTTAATAAATAAAATAAAAAGAGTCACATCAACGTTTTCGTTGATGTGACTCTTTTTTATTCCTCTATTTTGGGCATTAAGCACCCACTACTTTATAGCCCTAACGAAATATATTTAATTTCTAAGTACTCTTCAATTCCAAAGTAACCGCCTTCACGACCAATACCACTTTCTTTAAATCCGCCAAATGGGGCTTGTGCGACAGATGGAAGACCGTCATTTAAACCAATAATCCCGTATTCCAATGCTTCGCTAATTTGGAATGCTTGGCTAATATTTGTTGTAAAGATATATGCTGCTAAGCCATATGGCGTATTATTTGCACGCTCAATTACCTCTTCAGCTGTTTTAAATTTCGCAACAGGTGCAACCGGTCCAAATGTTTCTTCTGTCATACATAGCATATCATCATGTGCTTCGCCAATTACAGTCGGTTGAACAAAATGACCATTTAATTCTGTGATCTTTTGTCCGCCATTAAGTACCTTTCCACCCTTTTGAATCGCATCTTCTATATGTTCTTGTACTTTTTCAACAGCTGACTCATCAATAAGTGGTCCAACAGTCGTGCCTGCTGCAAAACCGTCACCTACTTTTAGTTCTCCTACAGCTGTTTGGAATTTCTCTACGAAGCTTTCATACACATCTTCTTGAACAAAAACTCGATTCGTACAAATGCACGTTTGACCTGCATTACGGAATTTCGAGCCGATTACTGCTTCTACAGCTTTATCTAAATCTGCATCATTCATTACAATAAACGGTGCATGACCACCTAATTCTAATGAAACTTTTTTCACTGTTTCAGCTGCACCGCGCATCAATTCTTTTCCAATTTCTGTTGATCCAGTAAAAGATACTTTTCTTACGCGCCCGTCATTCATCCATGTATCAGCAATTGCTTTCGCACTTCCTGTTACAATATTTATGACACCTTTTGGAATTTCTGCTTCATGTGCAAGTTCAGCTAATTTTAATGCTGTTAATGGTGTTTGGCTTGCTGGTTTTACAACCGCCGTACATCCCGCTGCTAATGCAGGCGCCACTTTTCTTGTAATCATCGCTGCTGGAAAGTTCCATGGCGTAATTGCTGCAATTACACCAACAGGCTGTTTCGATACAAGAATACGTTTATTCGGATGAGAAGCAGGAATCATGTCTCCATATACACGTTTCCCTTCTTCTGCATACCATTCTACAAAGCTATTCGCATAGTTTACTTCACCAAGCGCTTCCGCGAATGGTTTTCCTTGTTCCTTTGTCATAATAGCTGCAATTTCTTCTTTATGATCATCAATTAATGTGAACCACTTTTTCAATTTGTTCGCACGCTCAGCTGCCGTTAGCTTTGACCAAGTCTTAAACGCTTCATGTGCAGCATCTACCGCTTGCTTTGCTTCAGTTACTCCACCTTTTGGAACAGTAGCAAATACTTCTTGTGTGGCCGGATTGTTAATTTCAATTTGTTCATGTAAATGAACAAATTCCCCATTAATATACATCGCTTTCTTATCTAAATTGATAGCCATTGTTTTTTTATCCAACCTTTTCATCCTCCTTTATATTTACCGTACCAATCACGAAAGAAACATTCAAAGGCAATGGTACTTTTTTAAATTCCTTCTTCTCCGCCAATGAGAAGTTCTTCTCCAACAAACTTTTTAATTTTTCTAGTTGCTGCGGACTGACTAATTTTTAAATTCTCTGCTACTTTGTAGCTTGATTGATGTGCTTTATACGCTTTCACAATAATATTGCGTTCTACTTCCTCTAACATTTCATACAAACCTTTTCCAGATTGTTCAATTGTAGAATTTTGCATAGATAATGGTAAGTCTTCCATGGTAACAAGCTCATCCGTAGTAATAACAACACGTTCCATCACATTTTCTATTTCTCGGTTATTCCCTTCCCAAGGATACTCTAAAAATGCTTGTAATACATACGGAGATAGCTTCACATTACGCCCATACTTCTCATTAAAATGCTGCAAGTAATAATAGACTAGTGGTAAAATATCTTCTTGTCTATCACGTAAAGGAGGAATATAAATCGGAATCACATTAAGGCGGTAATATAAATCCTTTCGAAACGTTCCCTGTTTCACCATTTCTTTCAAATTTCTATTTGTTGCAGCCACAATGCGTACATCTACTTTTTTTAATTCCCTTCCTCCTACTGGGCGGAATGTTTTTTCCTGTAATACTTGTAAAAGCTTCGCTTGAATTTCAAGAGGCATTTCTCCAATTTCATCTAAAAAGAGTGTTCCCTTATGAGCTAGTTCTAAAATCCCTTTTTTCCCTTCACGGTGCGCACCTGTAAAGGAGCCACTTGCATATCCAAACAGTTCAGATTCAATTAAATTTGTTGGCAAAGCCGCACAATTGATCTCATAAAACATTTCATTTTTACGATGGCTAAGTTCATGTAGATGACGTACTAATCTACTTTTTCCAACTCCTGTTTCTCCTAAAACAAGAACCGTACTATCTACTACGGATACTTTTCTTATCGTGTCAACTATCCTCTGCATAACTGCACTTTTAAAAATAAGCCCTTCATGCTCATATGTTTCTCGCAATTCTTTTTTATACGTTTTTAATTGATCCGCCATAGTCTCTACCTTTTTTCGCAATTGATAGAGCTCTGTTAAATCTCGCGAGTAGCTAATAACCCTTCTTAAATTACCGTGGTCATCGAAAACCGGACGTGTTCGAACATGTAAATATTCCCCTGACTTTGTCGTCTGCACTAATTCAATCGGCTTCCCTTTTTCGATAACCTCAAGCGTTGCGGACGGATAAAAAATCCCTTCCTTTTGTAACTCTTTTACACTCTTGCCAATCAATTTTTCTGCTGGTAGCTGGTAATGTCTTTCGCACATGCTGTTGACACGAACAACAATCCCTTTCTCATCTGTTACAAAAATCTCATCAAATGCATGTTCAAATACATCTTTTAAATCCATAAATACTCGTTCCTTTTCCGCCACCATCCCAGTCACTCCCTGAAGTTTAAATATTTTCAAAGTTTTATAACCCTGCTATGATAAAGAGCATTTGAAATATCCTAGATTGATGGGTTTACCTTAGAAGATAAATGATATCCAAATACGTCCAATTTATATAATACTTTGTCATTATTATATAACAGGGAGAACTGGAACAGTTGCAAACAAGTTTTTAAAATGAATATTTTACAGGAAGCTCAATACGCTTATAGCTTATACGTGTGCTTTATCTACTTTTCCATAACAAGCTTGAAGTGATTCTTCAAGAATGTTAAGACCTTCTTCAAGTTGCTCATCTGTAATAACAAGCGGCATTAAAACGCGAACGACATTTCCATATGCCCCTGCCGTTAATAGCAATAAACCTCTCTTATTTGCTTCTGCAGTAAGACTTGCAGCTAACGCTTTATCCGGCTCTTTCGTTACTTTATCTTTTACTAATTCAAAGGCACACATTGCTCCTAATCCGCGAACATCACCAATGCATTCATATTTTTCAGCCATTTGATGGAAACGATCCATTACTACTTTCCCAATATGCACAGCACGTTCATTTAAATTTTCCTTCTCCATTACTTCAAGAACAGCTAATGCAGCACTGCATCCTAATGGACTTCCAGCATACGTTCCGCCTAATTCACCAGGTGCAGCCTCATCCATTACTTCTTTTCGGCCAATTACACCACTAATTGGTACACCTGCTCCTAGTGATTTAGACACAGTAATTAAATCTGGTACTACATCATAATGATCAATAGCAAAATATTTACCCGTACGGCCAAATCCTGTTTGAATTTCATCAGCAACAAACAAAATGCCGTGTTCAGCACATAAACGATGTACTTCTTTCACAAACTTTTTACCAGGAACGATAAAGCCGCCTTCCCCTTGTACAGGCTCCATCACAACAGCTGCAATACTTTCTGGCGCAACCTCTGTGATTAAGAAGTTTTTGAACTCTTCAATGATAAAATCTTCATATTGTTCTTCTGTTAGTCCAGCTGGACGGCGATATTCGTAAGGGAATGGAGCTTTATAAACCTCTGGTGCAAACGGACCAAATCCATCCTTATATGGCTTTACTTTACTTGTCATTGTCATCGTCATTAATGTACGGCCATGAAACCCTTTTGAAAATGCAATAATTCCTGTTCGCTTCGTATACTTACGAGCAATTTTCACTGCATTTTCAACAGCTTCAGCTCCGCTGTTTAAAAACAATACTTTTTTATCAAAAGCACCTGGCGCTAACGCAGCTAGTTTTTCTGCCAATTCAATATACGATTCATACATCATTACGTTAAAACCAGTATGGATATATTGATCGATTTGCTTATGAAGAGCTTCTGTAACAGTCGGGTGACAATGTCCGACGTTGATTGTACCGATCGCCCCAGCAAAATCGATAAATTGATTTCCATCCACATCTGTAACAAGCGCCCCGTGAGCCGATTGTACAAATGTTTGAATTCCATTACTTACTCCTCTTGGTACGATATTTTGGCGGCGTTCAAATAATGGAGCTGCTTTTGAACCCGGAATAGTTTGATTAACTTTAGCAAAATTTGTTTTCATTGTATATTCCACCTCTTTTAGTGATTTGCTTTTTATAATGCAAAATGCATGCCAACTTTAAAGCACACTGTACTCCTATATTTCTATAGATTTTGGCACAAAAAATAAGTCTATAAAGACTCAAAACGAGTCTTTATAGACTTACCTGAAAGATTTCTATCTATTTTCAATGAATTTTTCCGTTTCATTCCATACTAACTTACCAGAATCAGAAATCAACTCTCCTACAGATGGCAACAATATGTCAGCTAGTGGCGCTAACGTTTCTTGATCACCTGTTCCTGAAAGAACACCAATCGCATAACCCGCTCCGCTATTTTGAGCTAAATGCATATCTGTTGGTGTATCTCCTACAATCACAACTTCAGAAGGATGCAGTTGAAACCGGTCACAAAACGCGTCTACAATTTGCTTATTTGGCTTTTGCGCTGGAAATGTATCTGACGTTACGATAAATTCAAAAAACGATTGTAGTTGATATTGCTGTAAAAATAACTGCGTAGGTTCATAATCGTCTGCTGTGACAACACCGAGAATATACCCTTGTTCTCTTAATTTTGTTAGTAGTTTTGGTAAATCCGCTGTCATTTTCATATGCGCACGCTGTACATACATAAAGGAGAATAACTTTTCACTTATCCATTCTCGCATTTCAGGTGCAGAAATGGATGGCACATACTGACAAAAGATATATGCTAAGTCCATACTTGTTCCCGCAGCCAATACACTATGCGGATTCACAAACATTTCTTCTACGCCAATCTCTTTCAGCAACGTTGTTTGTAACGTTGTAGGTAGTTTATATGTTCGAATTAGCTCTGCAACAACTTCCTCTGCAACTTTTACCCAAATGGAATGAAAATCCATTAATGTACCATCTTTATCAAATAAAATTGCTTTCATTTCCCCCATAACCTCCTACCTTCCCTTTGTTACTCACCTTTATTGTAACAATGGAATATATATGAACTATGAAGGAATTGTAAAGATACAATAAAGAAACAACAAAACACCAATTTACACTCTTTACAAAAAACTACCTTTTACAAGGTAGTTTCTTTTTGTTCTGGAATGAATAATTCCAAACAGTGATACACATTTTCAAACTCCATCGGTGCATCCCCGCCGTATTCACCATCTAAATTAATCATTAATTTTTCTGTTGAATGTACTTTAATTCGATTTGCTTGTGTATATAATACTTTCGGATTATTTATATGCTCACCGCGCTGCGCTTGTGACGCTGCTTTTATTAAATCCGCAATCGATCCTTTTTTTAATATTAACAAATCAAATAAACCATCATTAATTGATGCATACGGTGCTACTTTTTCAAAACCGCCAACAGATCGTGTATTTGTAATTAAAAACATTGTAATTTCTTCTTGCAGCATTTTGCCATCATACTCAATTTCTACATATGTCGGATGTAAAGATGGTAGCATTTCAATACCTTTTAAATAATATGCAAGTTGTCCGAGTACTGTTTTTAATTTACTTGGCACTTCGTATGTTAATTCTGTAATACGGCCACCACCAGCAATATTAATAAAATATGTATCATTTGCTCTTCCAAGATCAAGAGGTACCGTTTGACCCGCACAAATGATATCAACAGCTTCTTCGATTGAACGAGGTACACCAATCGCCCGGGCAAAGTCATTTGTCGTTCCAACTGGAATAATTCCAAACTTCGGGCGATGGTCATTACCCACTAACCCATTCACCACTTCATTTAGCGTACCGTCACCACCGGCTGCAATCACAACATCAAACTTACGCTCTGCCGCTTGCCTCGCTGCCACAGTCGCATCTCCAGGGCCTGTCGTCGCATGACATGATGCTTCATACCCTGCTTTCTCTAACTTTTGTAGTACTTCTGGTAAGTTTTTCTTAAATAACTCGCGACCAGAAGTTGGATTATAAATAATTCTTGCACGTTTCATATAACATTAGCACAGGAAAACCCTCATTCATCAAAAAGGGAAAGGAATAGCCGCCAAGCATTTGCTTAGCATTCCTATGCATACCCTCCTCTCAATTCTACATATACTTCCTTAAACCTAACAAAGCATATAGTTTCATTGTTAACACTAAATCAACATTTATTTCATATCATATCATGAAAAAATTACCTCTAGATTTAGATTTATCATTATTACAACCTTTTTGCAACTATCATACCATACTTAACTGACGGCTTTTTTCTTATATTTGTCAGTTAATCAAACGTTTGTTTAAACGAAATATTATTTAAACAAACGTTTGATTAACTCAGAAAAACACCCATATTTGGGTGTTTTTCTGTTTAATCTTTGGTGTTTTCCAGCTTATCGTTTATTAATCTCTTCAAGTAAGATTTTATTAACAAGCGGTGGATTTGCCTGTCCTTTTGTTGCTTTCATAATTTGACCAACTAAGAAACCAATTGCACGATCTTTACCGTTTTTGAAATCTTCAATAGACTGTTCGTTATTATCAAGAATTTCGGTTACGATTTTACGAAGCGCTCCTTCGTCCGAAATTTGAACAAGACCTTTTGCTTTTACGATTTCTTCTGGGTCTCCACCATTTTCAATTAACTCGTTAAATACTTTTTTCGCAATTTTAGACGAAATTGTACCTTTTTCAATTAATTGAATCATTTTAGATAAACCAGCTGGTGTTAATGCTACGTCTTTTAATTCTTTTTGTTGTTTGTTTAAGTATGCTAATACTTCACCCATTAACCAGTTTGATGTTAATTTCGCGTCTGCACCATCTACAACTGTTGCTTCAAAGAAATCAGACATCTCTTTCGTTAATGTTAATACGTGTGCATCGTAAGCTGGTAAGCCAAGCTCTTCAACATAACGTACTTTACGAGCATCTGGAAGTTCAGGAATAGAAGCACGAACACGTTCTTTCCACTCATCATCGATGTAAAGTTCAACTAAATCCGGCTCTGGGAAGTAACGGTAATCGTCAGATCCTTCTTTTACACGCATTAAGATTGTTTTCTTCGTTGCTTCATCATAACGACGTGTTTCTTGTTGGATGATACCACCAGATAATAGTTCTTTTTCTTGACGTGCCTGTTCAAACTCAAGACCTTTTTGTACGTAAGTGAAAGAGTTTAAGTTTTTCAGTTCTGCTTTTGTACCGAACTTTTCTTGTCCAACTGGACGAAGCGAAATGTTCGCATCACAGCGAAGAGAACCCTCTTCCATCTTACAATCAGATACGCCTGTATATTGAATGATTGATTTTAGTTTTTCTAAGTAAGCATATGCTTCTTCTGGTGTACGCATATCTGGCTCAGATACGATTTCAATTAATGGCATACCTTGGCGGTTGTAGTCTACTAGGGAGTATCCTTCGCTTGTATGCGTTGATTTCCCTGCGTCTTCTTCTAAATGAAGACGTGTAATACCGATGCGTTTCTTTTTACCATCTACTTCAATTTCAATCCAACCATTTTCTCCAATTGGTTTATCATATTGAGAAATTTGGTACGCTTTCGGGTTATCTGGATAGAAATAGTTTTTACGGTCAAATTTTGTTTCTGTTGCGATCTCACAGTTTAATGCCATCGCAGCTTTCATTGCAAAGTTAACTGCTTCTTTATTTAGAGTTGGAAGCACCCCAGGATATCCTAAGTCAATTACACTTGTTTGTGTATTTGGATCCGCTCCGAATTCTGTTGGACTCGCAGAGAAAATTTTCGAATTTGTTTTTAACTCAACGTGAACCTCTAAACCGATAATTGTTTCAAAATTCATCTATGCTCGCCTCCTTACAGACTTGCTTTTTTTGTATGATAATCTGTTACTTTCTCGAACGCATGTGCAACGCGATAAATTGTTGCTTCATCGAAGTGTTTACCGATAATTTGTAGTCCAAGTGGCATGTTGTTTGCGCCGAATCCACATGGAACAGAAATTGCTGGAACACCTGCTAAGTTTACTGGGATTGTTAAAATGTCGTTTGCATACATTGTCATTGGATCATCGATTTTTTCGCCCACTTTAAACGCTGGAGTTGGCGTTGTTGGTCCGATAATAACATCATAGTTTGCAAATACATTTTCAAAGTCATTTTTAATTAATGTACGTACTTGTTGTGCTTTTTTGTAATATGCATCATAGTAACCAGAGCTAAGAGCAAATGTACCAAGCATAATACGACGTTTTACTTCATCACCGAAGCCTTCGCTGCGTGTATTCTTATAAAGATCCATTAAGTTATTCACATTATCAGAACGAACGCCGTAACGTACGCCATCAAAACGTGAAAGGTTAGCAGACGCTTCAGAAGAAGAAATTAAATAGTATGTTGCTAATGCATATTTAGAGTGTGGAAGTGAAACTTCTTCCCAAGTCGCACCCATGCCTTCTAACACTTTTAAAGCAGCTAGTACGGACTCACGAGCCTCTTCGCCAACACCTTCACCTAAATATTCTTTTGGTACAGCAATACGTAAGCCTTTTACATCACCTGTTAAACCAGCTAAGTAGTTACCAACTTCAATGTTTGCAGAAGTTGTATCCATGCGGTCAACACCTGAAATAGCTTGCAGTAAGTATGCATTGTCTTCTACTGTACGTGTAATCGGTCCAATTTGGTCAAGTGAAGATGCAAATGCAACTAAACCAAAGCGAGATACACGACCATATGTTGGTTTTAAACCAACAACGCCGCAATATGCAGCTGGTTGACGGATCGAACCACCTGTATCAGAACCTAAAGAGAATAATACTTCTCCTGCCGCTACTGCTGCTGCAGAACCACCGCTAGATCCACCTGGAACATAATCTAAGTTCCATGGGTTCTTTGTTGCATAAAAACCAGAGTTTTCATTAGAAGAACCCATTGCAAACTCGTCCATGTTTAATTTACCGATTGTAATTGTGTCAGCAGCGTTTAGCTTTTGCACAACTGTTGCATCGTAAATTGGATCAAAGTTTGCTAATATTTTACTCGCACACGTTGTACGAAGACCTTTTGTTACAATGTTATCTTTTACACCAATTGGCATACCAAATAGTAAACCGTTATCTTCAGCGCCTAATTTCGCATCTAATTCTTTCGCTTTTGCACGTGCATTTTCTTCATCTAATGTAAGAAAAGCTTTTACGTTATCTTCAACATCCGCAATACGTTTGTAAGATTCGTCTACTAAATCCGTAACGGAAATTTCTTTGCTTTGTAATTTCTTATGTAACTCTGATACAGAATGATCAAATAATGACATCGAAATTCCCCTCCTCTATTCTAAAACTGCTGGAACACGGATTTGATTATCTTTGTGATCCGGTGCATTTTTTAATACTTCTTCAACTGGTAAACCTTTTTCAGGTACATCTTCACGCATAATATTCTTCATATCTAGTACATGAGTTGTTGGTTTTACGTTTGTTGTATCTAATTCATTTAACTGCTCAGCAAATGTAACAATTGCATCGAGTTGTTTTTGAAATTTTTCTGCTTCTTGATCTGTAATTGCAAGACGTGCTAAATGCGCAACATGCTTTACATTCTCAACGGAAATTCTTGACACGGCTAGGCCACCTCCATAATATATCGTACAATCTACAATACTATTGATGATACCAAATTTTCAGTAGTTCAAGCAAGTGAACACAGCACACTTCACTCATTTTTGAACAAAAAAAGAAAGGCTTTCGCCTCTCTTATCAACTTGCTATATAAAATTCCATTAACATTAAACAGAATCTGTTCTTACTTCTCAATTGTTTCTTTTTTGGAAACTGGTTCAGCATGGATGTTGTTTGCATTATCTTCCTCATTATCACGAATTGTTTTTTGCAGTACAAAACAAGACATTGTTAAAAATAATGTTCCTATTAAATAGTATCCTTTTACACTAAGTGGTTCATCTAGCGTATAAATACCAATTAACATTCCAGAAAGCGCACAAACGAAAGATGTCCATGCTAAAAACGTGAACGCTTGCGTATTTCTTTTCCTCATTGTTCTCCCCCTTGTTAGCTGACATTTATAATAGGTACATACATTACTATTCCTATTATGGATTTTTATGTAAAATAATCTCCTCTTTTTATTACTCTATCACACACATTTCCCATTATAAAGCGTATTTTTTGTATAATCTGAAGAAATAAAAAGATAATTACTTTATACATTTTCAACTAAACATAGAATGAAAAGCAATTTGAAGAATGCAAAAAACAGGTGCCTGGATCGGCTGTCAAAATAGCTGTTTTTTAATTTTCATTGGGTCCCACTTCTTTATTGCAAGAAACACGGAACACCCAATATCGGCTTCCTATGAAATTTATTAAACTACCAATCAATGTTGCAGTCACTTTAGAAACAGCCAAAGACTGCTCTAAAGTGTCATGCATACCACTTAGTATTAGAGATACTACAACAAGACTTAAAAGATTCACGCATATAAATTTCAATGGTTCTTTTACAACTTGTTTTCTTCCCTTTTGTTGGAACGTCCATCGTCTGTTAAGTAAGTAACTACTCGCTACGCCACAACTATAAGATATCCACTGTGCCAATAAAAACGGTACCTCCTCCTTGACCAGCAGTGTAAAAATCATTATATCGATACCAGTATTAAGCACACCCACTGCCAAGAATTTCAAAACTTGTATCAAACTCTTATTCATACACTACCTCATGGTTCGTGATTGACTTTTCCTTTATCTGTTCCCCATAAAATTCTCGGACAATATATAAAGGTCTTCCTTTTGTTTCATCGTAAATCCGCCCAATATATTCACCGATAATCCCTAGCATAAATAACATAAAACCGTTAAAAATTAGCATAATACTAATTATAGAAGGCCAGCCTTTCATGGTTGCCTCAGTAAATATAGTAAGATATAGAACATACATAAGATATAGGAAACCCGACCCAGATAGAAGCAATCCGGAATAAATCGCCAACTTCAACGGCTTATAAGAGAAGGAAAGAATTCCATCCAAGCATAGCTTTATCATTCGCTTAAGAGGATATTTGGTTTCACCTGCCATCCTTTCATCTCGAACATATTCAACTGCAGTTTGACGAAATCCGACCCAACTGACTAATCCTCGTACAAACCTATTATTCTCATTTATCCGTTTCATTTCTTTACATACCTTTTGGTCCATAAGACGAAAATCTCCAGTATCCACTGGTATATCGATATCGGTGGAAGCGCGAAGCACGCGATAAAACGTGCTTGCCGACCACTTTTTAAACCATGTTTCACCCTTACGCTTGATTCGTTTTGCGTAGACTACTTCATAACCTTCCTTCCATTTTTCAATCATTTGCAAAATTAATTCAGGTGGATCCTGTAAATCAGCGTCAATGATAATAACCGCATCCCCTTTTGCATAATCCACGCCAGCTGTAATTGCAATCTGATGACCAAAATTCCGGGAAAAATCAATGAGCTTTACTGTTTTATCCCCTCTAGCAAAGTCCTTTATAATATCAGCACATTTGTCTTGACTCCCATCGTTAATGAACAATAACTCATACGTATCATTCGTATCCTTCATGACCTTTTTCAGTCTTCGATAAGTTTCTTCAATAACTGCTTCTTCGTTATACATGGGGATTATAATCGAATAGCATACATTGTTTCTCATTCTTGTTCTACTCCTTTACAATGTTACTTTATATAAAGTGTTTGAGCGCCCAGGACCACCCATATTCCCTCTTTCCTTGTCGCTATTTTGCATTGTCTGCCACTCTTCAGATGGAATTTTCTCACCATATTCCTGAATCCACTTTGTCGCTTCAGAACTTCCGCGTCGCATCCCTTCATCTGAAATGAGGAAGTATTTCACTTTTCCACTTGATACTAATTTCTTTAATTCTTCAACGGTATAAACCGGATCAGAACCGGAAAATCCACCCATTATTATGACGGACTCCCCTTTGTCTATCATGTAAGGGGCTGCAGTTTGATAGCTTGTTGTAGCAAACAAATATTGTTCACCAGTATTGTTTTTCTTTAAGTATGACAAAGTTTTACTATCTAAACTCTCGCTACCCATTCCTGCTTGCTTGTTTCTTAGCATTCCTGAAGGTTGCCCGCTAGCCATTGAAACTTTCATACGATTTTCTGATGAAGTATTAGATCCATCAGCATAATCTTGTTCGGCTAGAAGTTCACCACTGCCAGGTCCTCCTTGTCCATTCAATCTAGGCATCACTCCCCCCGGGAAACCACCCATATTACCTTTACCATCTGCCGAGCTCGGTCCCGCCTGTGGTAACATACTGTTTCCACCATACGTAATTGGCGTAGCAGCCCAATACAATGGTCCAATCAGCAGTATAGGCAATCCTGCAATGCTTGCCGCAAGAGGTAACTTTACCTTTCTATACTTAAACAAAACAAGCACTAGAGCAAAGATTATTCCTGCAGACGCTATACCAATAGACCACCCAGCCCCAATTACATCATCATAAGGGTGGATAATGTACCATTGGAATCCCGCTGTTCCTACAACTGCTGCCGGCAATAACCAGGATTTCCAGCCGGCATTGTTTTTGTAATCCTCAAAAAGCTGTGTCCAACCGGATCCAAACAGAGCTGCAATAGGAGCTGCAAGCATAATCAGATAATAATGATGGAAGAAACCTGCAATACTGAAGAATCCCATCGCCGGGATTAACCATACAAGCCAAAAGACTGTTTCTTTATGCTTCAACGTTATATTGTTTCTTCGTAAACCAGCTAGTAAGCTGATACTAGCGATAGCAACAAACGGAAGAAGCCAACTAGCCTGACCAGACAATTCAGACTGGAACAGACGGAATAACCCTTTCTCACCAGTTCCAAAATTACCGCCTATCTTGCCGCCTGGACCGCCATTATTACCTCCGGGTGGGCCACCTCTTTGAACGCCTTGAATATTATCATCTCCGTTTATTGGAGCAACTCCATTTTCAGTGTTATCGTTCTGCTTCGCCTCATTGTTATCTTGAGGTGGTTGCTGTTGATTGTCCACACCGGGTGCTCCCCCGCCGCCTCCTTGATTTCCTGTAAGACGCGAAATTCCATTGTAACCAAACGCTAATTCTAGAACTGAGTTTGTCTGACTGCTACCAACATAAGGACGCTTATCTTTAGGAATAGCATCCACAATAACTGCCCATGAAAGAGAAATAACAAGCATGATAACTGTTGCCGCAGAGAGTAAACCAATCTTTTTCTTCCAGTTTACTTTGGCAGCCCAAACATAGAAGACATAAAAAGCCGGAAGTACCATATAAGCCTGTAGCATCTTCATATTGAAGGCCAAACCTATTACCGCAAAGGCACCAAAGAGACTCCAAATGCTACTACGCTTCACGCTTTTAAATAAAAGCCAAGTAGCTATCAAGAGGGTAAATACGAGCATACTATCAATATTATTTGTGCGGCTCACTGCCGCTGCAATTGGCGTACATGCAAAAGCTAAAGCACCAAGTCGTGCAGCAGCTAAACCGAAAGATGGTTTTACTAAAAAATAAATGAGCAGTACTGAACCCACCCCAGCCAATGCCTGAGGAAGAATCACACTCCAACCGTGCAAACCAAAAATATAAGCACTTATCGTTTGAATCCAAAATGTAACGGGTGGTTTATCTACTGTTACAGATCCTGCTGAATCGAGAGAACCGAAAAAGAAATTATGAAAGTTTTGCAACATACTTGCTACCGCAGTTGTATAGTAAGTATTTGCGTATTGATCGGTCCAAATGTTATATCCATTTAAAAAGACTGCCAATAAAACTATTAATATTAAAGGCATATCTAATCGTTCTTTTAATCGTGAAAACATGATATTACAACTCCTTCATCATTTTATATTTTGAACTAGGCCATGGCTGCATTATCATCCTTTCACCTGAAGTGGACTTGAATATAAGCTGAAAGTTTCCTGAACACGTAAAATCCTTTTAATATTAAGGATTAAGTAAGGAGAAATAAAAAATTTTCACTACTAATTCAGACTACTTTCAGCAAATTTTCAGCATAATCGTAGATAATAGTAATAATTACAGACAGGAGGCGTGAAAAAGATGCACTCTCTTAAGGGAATTAAAATACTGTTAGTAGATGACGAACCACACATTTTACAATTTTTAGAAATAGGATTAATGAATGAAGGATATGAAGTAAAGAAAGCTACTGATGGGATAAGCGCTATTAACTTGGCACAAGAATTTCAGCCGCATGTAGCAATCTTAGATGTAATGATGCCCGGCATCGACGGGTTTGAAGTGTGTCGTATGATTAAAAAGAGCGGTTCTCACACTTCCGTTATCATGCTTACTGCAAAAGACGAAGTGGATGATCGGGTAAAGGGACTAACGTTAGGAGCAGATGATTATGTCATAAAGCCATTCAGCTTCGAGGAATTACTCGCTCGTATACATGCTCGTCTTCGCAATCAATTTCCAAATCTATTCGGAGAGGTCATTTATGGCCCATTTAAAGTGGATGATCGTAGGAAAGAGTTACTATTTAACAGCAAAATATTAGAACTTTCCCCAACGGAATATGAGCTTCTTAAATACATTGTAATCAACCATGGAATTGTATTGAGCAAGGGAATGATACTCGATAAGGTATGGGGCTATGATTTTCAAGGAGATGAAAATATTGTAGAGGTGTATATTCGCTCGCTCCGAGAAAAATTAAAAGATAAGGAACACCGACTTATTCGCACGATTAGAGGAGCGGGTTACCGTGTGGATTTACCATGATTAGACGTATTACTTCTTTTATAAAAAAGGTGCTTTTGCCTCGCTCTCTGCGCCTTCAACTCCTAACGCGAACATTATTTATTTTATCTCTTATTCTTTTGAGTATTGGTCTTTTGCAATATTGGGTGATGAAAAACTTTCTATATAACAATGAAGCTGAAACGTTAAAGGCAAAGCTAATGTCTTTACCGCCAGAAATAGATTTACTTCCCTTTGATTCACAAAATAAAGTAGAAAACCATCCTGAACCTAACAAACCAAAATTCCTGTTTTCACAAGATATTTCACTTGCAGCTATCAGGAAAGATGGTAGTTATAAAGATTTAGCAAGGAACACTGGAATGTCCTCTCCAAAGCTTTCAAACGAGGATTATACAAAAATATTTGAGCAATTCTCAAACCACAAACGAATCGACTATAGAGTGGTACATAATAAGGAAGGAACCGAACAGTTAGTAGTGTTCAGACCAATTGGAGGTACTCCTGCTGGTCCGGATCACAATTTAAATCAAGCTCCTGATTATATGATTCAAATTGGAACGGATACCGGTCCCTTACGTGCTGTTCTATTTCAACAACTGCTCACGTTCATTGTTCTATCTGGACTAGCTCTAATTGCTGGCTTAGCACTATATTTACCAGTTTTAAAAAAAACACTTGTCCCTCTTTCTAACATTGTAAATGCAGTGAAGAATACAAATGCAGGCAATTTAGCTGAGCGCCTACCTACACACCAAGGGCAAGAGGAAATTGACCGTTTATCAGAAACGTATAACGGCATGCTAGAGCGATTGGAAGCATCCTTTGAACATGAAAGAGAAACAAAAGAGCAAATGAGGCGCTTTATCGCTGACGCTTCTCACGAACTAAGGACACCGCTTACGTCAATTCATGGTTTCTTAGAAGTGTTATTGCGAGGTGCAGCAGATCGTCCTGAGCAGCTCTATAATGCTTTAAATAGTATGCATGGCGAATCAAAGCGCATCATCAAGCTAGTAGAAGACTTATTATTTCTTGCAAAGATGGACCGCGAACCCGGGCTACATGTATCAGAAACCAATCTTACTAAACTTATTCAGCAGATGGAGCCACAATTAAGCGTTTTGGGAGGCGACCGAAAGATAACATATGATCTAACAGAAGGTATAAAAGGAGATTATGATACCGATAAAATCAAACAAGTGATCTTAAACTTATTTCACAATGCAGTTCAACACACCGACCCCATTACGGGAAAAATAACAATCTCTTTAATGGTCCTGGACAATCAAGCGGAACTTTCAGTCCAGGATAATGGTTCCGGTATAAAGGCCGAAAACCTTTCCTATATATTTGACCGTTTTTATCGAATAGATAGCTCTCGAACAAGACAGTACGGCGGAGCTGGTCTAGGTCTCGCTATTACACAAACTATTGTTCATGCACATGGCGGAACAGTAGTTGTAAAGAGTAAAGTTGGAGAAGGAACTACATTTTTTGTTTATCTTCCGTTAACATAAGCCATCGCTATTCTTTTTAAAGTTATAATCTGTTATGAAAAAAGGAGAGAACCACGGCTCTCTCCTTTTTCTAAAACGTATCTTAACTCTTATGAAGAATAACCCATTCATAGTACTCATACTTTTCCATTGAATTGAACCAACCTGCGATGAAATGTCATACAAAGTATCTCTTTCTCTCTTATTGCTTTAGCACATAAAAAATCTCCTTATAAGTAGACTAAAAAATCTAAATAAACATTTGACATTTATTCCTATCCAACATAGAATGATAATAAATATTACGAACCTCGAAATATACGGGAGTGGAAATAATTGCTGCAATATGAACACTTTTTAGACTTACTGCTCGATAACGCCAAGAAGCTTTTCTATCCAGAAGAATGGGTAAGCCTTGATTTATCACTTTCAAAAACAGAAGTATTCTGTCTGCTATGGATGGAGCGAAATACAGACATTACGATGAGCAAAATTACAGAACTTCTTGATATTCCAATGAGTACAACGACAGGTGTCGTCAATCGTCTCGTAAAAAAAGGATATATTGAACGCTACCGAAGTGAAAGTGATCGTCGTATTGTATTAATTCGTTTAACAGAAACTGGTATAAGGCTTGTAGAAGAAGTAAAGCAAAATGCTGCTCATTATTTTAATCTTGTAACTGAAGCACTATCAGAAGAAGAAAAAGCATTTTTACTGCAAATCTTCCAAAAAATAATGAATCACATCGCTACGTCACAACAAAAACCAGAAGAAAAACTTACTTCACCTAAAATGAAAAACATTCCGATTGAATAGGCCCCATTGCGGGTTTTTATTCAAACACATATTTCGACTCTCGTAATATTCGACTACCGAAATAAAGGGGATATGATGATGAGAATTATTTTGTACACAGGTAAAGGCGGCGTAGGAAAAACTAGTATTTCAGCAGCAACGGCACTTCAAAGTGCTAAACAAGGATTAAAAACATTAGTGATGAGCACCGATCCAGCTCATAGTTTAGGAGATTCGTTCGGCATAAAATTATCTTCTGAGCCACAAGAAATTCGAGAAAATTTATGGGCACAAGAAATTAATACAATCTATGAAATGGAAAAAGGCTGGGGCAAACTGCAAAAATATATTACATTGCTATTCACATCAAAAGCAGCTGACGATATTACAACAGAAGAACTTACTATGTTCCCAGGTATGGAAGATTTAATTAGCTTACTACGTGTATTAGATTACTATAAACAAAAAACATATGATGTCATCATTATTGATTGTGCACCAACCGGTGAAACGTTAGCAATGTTAAGCTTCCCTGATATGCTCGGCTGGTGGATGGAAAAACTCTTTCCAATTAAACGCAAAGTATTAAAGGTTGTACGTCCTGTTGCACAGCCATTGCTCGGTGTCCCGCTTCCTACTGATGATATTATGGATGAATTAACAAATACACTTGAACAACTAGGAGAAATGCGTGATATTTTATCCAACCGAGAAGTAACAAGCATTCGTGTTGTTGTAAATCCAGAAAAAATGGTTATTAAAGAGGCTCAGCGCAGCTTTACGTATTTAAATCTGTACGACTATAACGTTGATGCCATCATGATAAATCGAGTCATCCCTAACACCGTCACAGACTCTTATTTTCAAGCCTGGAAAGATGCGCAAAAGAAATATAAAGCATTAATTCAAGATAGTTTTCAGCCGCTTCCTATTTACGAAGCACCTATGTTTGAACAAGAAGTAGTTGGCTTATCTATGCTAGAGCGTGTTGGCGATGCTTTATTTAAAAGTGATTCTGATCCAACTGCCGTGAAATTCAACGGACGGACGCAATATGTCACAAAAAATGGTGATGAATATACCTTTGTTCTTTCCATCCCATTCTCGAATAAAAGTGAACTCTCTTTAAATCAAAAAGGCGATGAACTTATTATTCGTGCCGGTTCCGTAAAACGAAACATTACATTGCCAAAAACATTAACACATTTGTCCATTCAAGGAGCAAAATTTGAAGGTGATGTACTCAACATTCGATTTGGAGGTGTCGTTCATGCATGAGGATTTATTGCGGAAAATGATTCGGACGAAGCTAGAAATTGGAGGATACGTTATAAACAGATTACCTGCCCCGCTCCATCAGCGAGCAAACGAGGTGCTGAACATGTTTCATGAAGAGTTAACTTCCTATATACAAGAGCAGAAACAACCTGCGGAAACCTCTTTAAAACGTGTGACAATTGAATAA
Source organism: Bacillus sp. CGMCC 1.60114 (assembly GCF_042676365.1). Taxonomy (NCBI): domain Bacteria; kingdom Bacillati; phylum Bacillota; class Bacilli; order Caryophanales; family Bacillaceae; genus Bacillus; species Bacillus sp. CGMCC 1.60114. Next base: position 37,858 of record NZ_JBHTHG010000005.1, on the reverse strand, counting down.
AGTGAAACTTTCATCAGTGGGGGTTTACTGCGCGTTAATGCGGGATAAATATATAAGAAGAGACTAGGAAAAATCCTAGTCTCTTCTACCTATTATACCTAACAAACATGGAATTCTATATTTCACAGAATTTGGGGTACAAAATTAGGGTATTGTCTGTTAGGCGCTATATGTTGAACTAATTATCAGAAGAGGGGGCCCATCTGATAATTAGTTAAACCCAATATTATTTCACAATCTTCTCAATCTCTTTTAATGGAAGATTCACAGAAATAGATCCGCCATTTGTTTCTTTCTTAAGTGCTTCCTCTACTTCTTTTGAATGATATAATTCAATGATTTTTTTGTATGTTGCGTTATCTTTATCTTTCGTACGAGCAGCAAAAATGTTCAAGTATGGTTTTGCACTATCATTCTTTGGATCTTCTAAGAAAATGGAATCTTTAACTGGGTCAAGATTCGCTTGCCCTGCTACACCATTGTTAATAACAGATGCTGCTACGTCTTTTAGTACGCGCGGTGTTTGCTGCGCTACAACCGGTGTGATTTTTAATTTTTTTGGATTTTCAACAATACCACTTGGATCACCAAATAACCCAAAGTCTTTTTTCAGTTTTAATAATCCAGCTGCATCGAGAAGTTTTAACGCGCGAGCTTGGTTTGTTGGATCATTCGGAATTGCAATTTCTGCACCGTTTGGAATTTCGCTTGGTTTCTTATACTTTTCTGAGAATAAACCCATTGGTGCAATTTGTGTTGTACCAATGGCTGTAATATCTAATTTATGCTCTTTTTTAAATTGCTCTAAAAAAGCAATATGTTGAAATGCATTTAGTTCAATGTCTCCATCTGCTAGTGCTTTATTAGGTGTTGTATAGTCAGAAAACTCAACTAACTTAATTTGAATTCCTTCTTTTTCAGCTTTCTTTTTGAGAATATTCCATGATTCTCCATCCGTTCCTGTTACACCAATGCGAACGACTTTTTCCTTCGCTGCTGCTTCTTTTGAATCCTTACCACAACCACTTAATACCGATACACTCACAACCGCCGACAATGCAAATGCTAATAATTTTTTCATTTCATTTCCCTCTTTTCTTATTCTGTTTTATGATCTACGTAAAAATCTCTTCGCAAAATAGTTTCCTAAGTTTTGTGCAACTTGCACAAGAAGAATTAATAATACAACTGTTACAAACATCACGGATGTATCAAAACGCTGATAACCATATGTCATCGACAAGTCGCCAAGACCACCACCGCCAACAAGACCGGCAACTGCTGAAAATTCGATTAACGCAACTGTCATAAACGTAATCCCTAAAATTAATGGGGCTAACGCTTCTGGAACGAGAATCTCAAAAACAATTCTTAGCGGAGAAGCCCCCATCGCTTGAGCTGCCTCAATAACTCCTTTCGGAACAGAAACAAGATTTGTTTCTACCATCCTTGCAATTCCAATAGAAGCAACGAGCGTCATTGGAAAAATCGCAGCAGCCGTTCCAATCGTTGTTCCAATAACAGCACGCGTCACAGGACTAAGAGCTACTAAAAAGATAATGAACGGAATAGGACGAATCGTATTAATAACAATATTAAGGATAGAAAAGACCAGTTTATTTTCTAAAAAATTACCTTTTCTTGTCACATATAAAAGTAAACCTAGAGGTATACCAAGAATTGTAGCGAATATAAGGGTAGCAATAACCATTAATACCGTATCTCCAGTCGCATCTACAATCCGTGGCCAAAATGTACTCCAATCAACTCGCATGACTTTCAACCTCCCTCAACTGAACTTGCAAGCGCAGATGATGAATTGCCTTCTGAATTTCTTTTGACTCCCCTTGTAATTCAACGAGAAGATTTCCAAATAAAATGCCTTGTAGTTCAATAATATTTCCATAGAGTACATTTACATCAACGTTATAATGTTTGGCAATATAAGATAATAGCGGCTGTCCTGTTGCTTCACCAGTAAATGTTATACGATAAATGAGGCCTCCACTTTGAATTTTAGCAATCACGCTCTCTGGTAAGTGATCATTAATAACAGACCTTACAAAGTTTTGCGTCGTTTTTGTTTTTGGGCTTGTAAACACATCGAAAATCGTGCCTTCTTCAATCACCTTTCCCTTTTCCATAACAGCAACCCGGTGGCAAATTTCTTTTACAACTTGCATCTCATGTGTAATGAGAAGAATCGTAACTTTATATTCTTTATTTACCTTTTTTAAAAGATTTAAAATTTCTGACGTTGTCTCTGGATCCAATGCTGATGTAGCTTCATCACAAATTAGTACATCTGGGTATGTAGCAAGTGCTCTTGCGATGCCAACGCGCTGTTTCTGTCCTCCAGATAATTGCTCTGGATAATAATTCGCCTTATCTTCTAACCCGACAAATTGTAATAATTCTGTTACTCGCCTTTTAATTTCATTCTTTGGTAACTTCGCTAATTTGAGCGGATAAGCAATATTTCCATACACAGTTCGTGAACTGAACAAATTAAAGCTTTGAAAGATCATCCCAATCCTTTGACGCAACTGTCGTAACTCTTTTGTCGATAACAATGTAATGTCTTTCCCATCAATGGACACAATACCTGATGTTGGATGCTCTAACATATTGACTAAACGTAATAGTGTACTTTTCCCAGCGCCACTAAAACCGATAATACCGAAAATTTCACCTTGCTCAATCGTTAAGGATACATCTTCTACCGCATGTACAGATTGACCGCTCGACTCATACACTTTACTCACTCTGTCGAATGAAATCATCCTATTCCCTCCTATTCTCTGTAACAACCTGAAGTCATTCTTAAGGCAAATAAAAAATGCCCTTCTTCTTATCCAATTTCATAAGAAGAAGGGCATTTGAATATGCGCACTCACATCTTCTTATCTTTCAAGCTTCAAAAAGCTTGCTGGAATTAGCACGGTATTCAAAAGAATCCGTTGCTGAGGTATCATAGGGCCAGTCCCTCCACCTCTCTGGATAAGAATTCATATCGATTTAGTTGTCATTTAATTAGTTTTCATTATAAAACTCTGAAAAGTAAGAGTCAACAAAAAAATTAAACTTTTCAGTTTTAATTTAATGTAAATTTCTTTATCTCACATTTTTCTAAAAGGAAAACTCCCCAAAATAATGGAATAATTAAACGAATACAAAATCGAAACTGGGGGCTGTAACTGAAATGAAAACTGCTCTTTTACTCGTTGATATCCAAAATGATTATTTTCCAAACGGAAAAATGGAACTGCGCAATGCTAGCGAAGCGTGCGAATATGCAAAACGCATACTTCAACATTTCCGTGAAACAAATCAGCCTATTTTTCATATCCAACATGTTTCCACTCGCGAAAATGCAACATTTTTTCTTCCAAATACAGAAGGCGTACACATTCATGAGAATGTTCGTCCTTTGCAGCACGAAACAGTCATACTGAAGCATTATCCAAATAGCTTTCGAGAAACTTCATTATTACAGGAATTACAAGATTTACAAATCGAGCAAGTCGTTATATGCGGTATGATGACACATATGTGCATTGATGCTACAGTACGAGCCGCCTTTGATTTTGGCTTTACATGTACAGTAATACACGATGCGTGTGCAACGAAAGACTTAATCTTTAAAAATGTGTCTATTCCAGCTGTATATATTCACAATACAATTCTAGCTTCCTTAAATGAAGTGTATGCTGAGTTAATTAGCACAGAAGAGTTTATAAAGCGCGAAAAATCCCTTTAGACTTAATGAGGATATTAAAAAAACCTACTTCGACACAAAAAGAAAATAATTACCCATCATACATGGTTAATTGGGACAAACACCCTTTCAAATTACAATATAAATTCGTATTCTAGCACATTTTTAATTCCTATAACTCTATATTCTTATCAAGATGCACAAAAAGAAACACCGCCTTCAGCGAGCAAACTGAAAGCGGTGTCTTCTTGTCTAATCATAGATTTTCCTTCAAGTTGTATTATACAGGAAATATGTGAAATTTATACAGAGAAATACTACAAAATATAATATATTTTCTACAAATATAACGTATTTTTAATAAAAATGTTAAAAACTAAGCAGATTCAATATATATTCACTCTTTTTATTGTAATTCCTAATAGAAATAGTTTTAGACTACAGGTACTAAGTAAAGTCCCATGGTCCGTCAATACGAAGATAAAACCTTTTTCATGTTTCTTATCCTAAAGGTCTCATAATTCTTTCCCGTTGTTCAAATGTAGCAATTTCCCTTATTCCTTTTCCCAAAAGCATTTCCGTATTTTTCTCTACATATGCCCCTAAATCATCAGGGAAATGAGAATCCGAAGATGTCGTAAATGCTACTCCTTCTTGAACTAAAATATCTAAAAAGGTTGGACTTGGACACATTTCTTTCACAGGATAACGATAATATAATCCCGCATTAATCTCAGTTGCTGTATTTGTTTCGATTAACGCTCTCGCAACTTCTTTATAATGCGAAAGGAGAAGATTCTCGTCCGGCCGGAATTTAAAAACTTTTAAATTATCAAGATGAGCAACAAAATCAAATAGTTCACTTCGAATTGCCTTTTCTACTACATGGAAGAAGTCCTTATATAATTCTACTAAATTATAATTATAAAAATGCTCTTGAGTATCAGGATTATCAAAGCCCCATCCATATATATAATGAACAGAACCAATTACATAATCCCAATCGTATGCTCCAAGCAACTCTTTCAGTTCTTTCTCTCCGCCAGGAAAATAATCTGCCTCCATTCCAAGGCGCAGCTTTACTCCTTCTTTTTCCCAGGTTACTTTTGCATCTGTAATAGCTTGTACAAATTCGTCCATAGATTGTGTCATAACTTGATCTAGCCATAATCGTTGCTTTCTTCCAATTTCCGTATCACTCAAGTCCAAATACCGCTCAAAATACGAACGAGTTTCTTTAAAACGATATAAATGATCTACAATTCCAACTTCGCTTAACCCTTTTCTCTTTGCCTCTTGTAAATATAAATCAAGCCAAGATGCATCATATGCACCTTTTTGAAGGCGATGTCCCAATCGTTCCATGCTTTTATTCAACCATTCTAGCGTATGATACTTCTCCTCAATTGGACTAAAATGATTTAAAGCAATATTTGTACGATTAAGCCAGCGTAATGAATAGGGCCCTTCTTCTAAATGTAAATGATAATCAACTTTCATAGTGCTCTCCACCTTTGACAATAATCCATTGCAACATCGTATCTAGCTGGTTTTTTCTCCATGCATACGGCATATCTTGATCACAAATGATATAATCAACCGCCGCCAATGGGCAAATACGATAAAATGATTTTGTATCCACTTTAGAAGAATCAGCCAATACAAATATTTGGCTCGCTTGCTTTACCGTTGCAGCAGAAACAATAGCCTCTTCCAAATCATAGTCACTCACATCTGTCTGTGTAATTCCTCCGCATGAAAGAAATACTTTATCAAATTGAAACTCCTGTAGAATTTTACATGTTAAAGAACCGGTAATTGATTTTTGCTCAGGATTTAATACTCCCCCAAGAATAATAACCTTCCCATCGAAATGTTTCTCTTCTAATCGTTGATTTAAAATATCGGCTACCGCTAATGAGTTTGTAACGATAGTAACTCGCTGTACATCTTGTATAGAATGAGCTAAATGGATGGTTGTTGTTCCTATATCAATCATTACAGTATCTCCATCTTGAATAAACTGTGCAGCCCTTTTTCCAATCTCCTGTTTCAAATCGTAAAATACATTCATTTTCTGACTAAAATGAGGTTCATTATTCGTTTGATGATAGTTAACCGCACCGCCATGTACTCTTTTCAGTTTTTTCTCTTTTTCTAAAATATCTAAGTCTCTTCTAATTGTTTCCGGTGTTACTCCTAAACTTTTAGCAAGAGAAGCGACAATAATCTTTTTTTCTCGTTCTAACTGATCTAAAATATATTGGTGACGCTCGAGTAATGATAAATTCATATCAGTGGAATCACATCCTCTTTACTAATGTATAATTTTTTCAGTTCATTTTCTTGTAAGATCTCTCTAGTGCTATGAAGATGCTCAGCTGTTATCGTTACATTGTTAGAGCACAATTCGTAGCGTGTAACATTTCCAAGCATCATAACCTTATGAATTTTCCCAGAAATCGTATAGGTATTTGATTGGCATTCAGGGCTAAACACTTCCGGACGTATAGCATATAAGTCATGTGTAAACTCTTCTGTATCCCCTATTAACAACTTCATTTCATTTCTCGTTAATACATTATAATTCCCGATAAATCTAGCCACAAATTCATTGGTAGGATGAGTATAAATTTCATGCGGTGTACCACTTTGGGCAATATATCCTGCATTTAAAATGTAAATTTTATCACTAACAGCCATTGCCTCTTCTTGATCATGTGTAACTAGTACAGTCGTCATATTTAATTCTTGTTGAATAGATTTCAACAGCTTCTGTAAGCTTTTACGAATTTGTGCATCTAACGCGCTCAACGGTTCGTCTAAAAGCAACACTTTCGGTTCTGTTACAAGAGAGCGAGCTAATGCAACCCTTTGTTGTTGTCCCCCAGATAATTCCCTCGGATAAGATCGTTCTTTTCCTTGTAAGCCGACAAGAGTAATCATACGGGATACTTTTTGGCGAATCGTCTCTTTGTCCATTTTTTTCATCTTTAACCCGAACGCTACATTTTCTTCTACAGTCATATTTGGAAATAATGCATATGCTTGAAATACCATCCCTACTTGGCGGTCTTTCGGTTTTGCATTTGTCACATCTTTTCCGTCAATTTGAATTGTACCGCTGTCCATTTCTGTTAACCCTGCTAAAGTGCGAAGCAATGTACTTTTCCCGCAACCGCTTGGCCCTAATAACGTTACAAATTCGCCTTCTTTAAAAGAAAGAGAGACATCATGCAGAACTGTTTGATTATGAAAGGACTTCGTAAGGTTTTCTATTGTGACATAACTCATATTACACTGTCTCCTTTTTGATACGTGTCATTTTTACAATAATTGTTGAAAGGATACACATTAAAAAGAAATAGCAAACTACAATAGCACTCGCAATGTGCCCACTTTTACTTAAATTTTGATACAAATACGTTTGAATCGTTTCGAAACGCCCCCCGACAAGCAAGTTAATTAATACAAATTCGCCAAACAACATAGAGAATGACAAGAGAGACGATACTAAAAGCCCCGATAAAATGTTAGGTACAATGATTTTCATAAATGCCGTAAAGCGACTGGCTCCCAACATTTCTGCTGCTTCCATCAATGATTTTGCATGTATTGTCCGTAAACTATTTCGTGTTCCTTGATACATATAAGGAAGAATTGTAACAAAGTAAGCTCCAACAACTACTAATACCATCGAAATTCCGCTGCTTGAATAAGAACGGATTAAACCTACGCCAATAATGACACCGGGCATTGCATACGTCATGATAATAAGCGCTTGTACAAACTTTTCTAATCTAGGTGCATATACAACAATTGAAAATATTGCAGGCACCATAATGATAATTGCTAATACAGTGGACCCTAATGATAATAATAAAGATCGTCCAAAAGCTTCTATAAAACGCATATCGCTAAATAAATTACTATACCACTGCAACGTCAGCCCTTCTGGCAATATTGTTCTATTCCAATTTGTCGCAAAAGAATATAGAATTGTTGCAAGCAACGGAATAAATAAATACAAAAAAACGATTCCTATTGTAACGTAATGATTAAACGGTCGTTTCAAGATAAATCCCTCCGAATTTTACGAGTTAACCATTCATTAATTAACATCGCTACTACCAGTACTAAACCTAAAAGAACCGCTAATGCACTGCCTAGTTCAGGACGGGCGAATATATCTCCTGAAACTAAAGCTCCTACTCGAATTGTCACAAGGTTATACGTACTTCCAGTTAACGCATAAGCCGAAGCATATGCTCCCATTGCATTGGCGAACAAAATGCTAAATGTCCCCGCAATACTTGGCAATATAACCGGCAAGCCAATTCGTAACCAGAATTGATAAGAAGATGCCCCAAGCAATGCAGCTGCTTCTTTCCATTGTTTTTGAATTCCTGCATAAATTGGATAAAGAAGCATGATTCCTAACGGTAATTGAAAATAAATATAAATGAATACAAGTCCTGACCAAGAATATAAGTGGAAGGAGCTTAACGTATCCCACCCCAAATGTTGAAACAATAACATAAACAATCCACTATTCCCTAATAAAACAATGAAAGCGAAGGCTAAAGGCACACCTGCAAAGTTAGATGTCAAGTTCGCAAAAATTAAAATTCGATCTTGTATTTTTTTAGGAAAAAGAGTAATTGAGTACGTAGCAAACACAGAAATTACAATCGCAATAAAACTTGAAACAATCGAAATCAAAATACTGTTTTTAAATGCTTGATGATAATAAGAATTCTTAAATACTTCTATATAATTAGAAACGGTGAAACCATTTCCTCCTGTTTGTTGAAAGCTTCCATAAATCATAGAAATGAGGGGAACAAATAAAAATAATACAATCAATAAAAAGAACGGAATAAGACTTGCTATAAGCATTCCATTAATACGTTTCAAATTTAAAACTCCTCTCTTAAAAGAAGAGGCGTCTTCTTAAACGAAAGACGCCTTCTTTACACCAGGAATAGCTAAATTTTGCATACGGTGTGACGACTGAATTCCAAGTAGATTACAAACTAAAGGAGCAATTTGTAATTGAGGAATTTCCTCCTCATATATTCCTGTTGTCACTTTATCACTAATGATAAACAACGGAACATCACGATCAGCTGCCGTTGTTCCCCCATGATTACCGTCATCATTCATTCCATGATCTGCAGTGATAATTACTTGATACCCAGCTTCTATCCAAGCCGGTAAGATATTTGCTAAAATAACATCTACAGCAATAACCCGATTACGATACTTATCTGAATCCGCTGTAAATTTATGTCCGTCATCATCTACATTCATAGAGTGAACATATAAAAAATCTGGTTGATATGTTCGCAGTAAGTAATTCGCATCCGCAAACAAATGTGTATCTGGATAATGATCTTCCCAATAGAAAATGCCTTTTTCAATCGGGCGGGAATCGTCCAATTGAATACGATCCGTTTCAGGATGAAACGGCGCTTTATTATATAGCTCACTTACCCAATAATACGAAGCCGTTGCATTTGTTAAACCATGTTTTTTCGTTAAATGAAACAAACTTTCTTGATTTGATAAACGAACTACATGATTTGTTGTAATACCATTTTCATAAGCTGGAGTACCTGTCAACAACACCTCATATAAAGGACGAGACATCGATGGTAATTCTGATTTCACTTTATATCTTGCTGCTTTTCCCTTTTCAACAAGGTGATGCAGGTAACCCATTTGCATCACCGCAGTGTCGTAACGCAAACCATCAATCATAATAAATGCAAGTTTATTTGACATACGTTAACACCTTCTCTTGCCATAATTGCGGTAATTGTTTTGTTACATCTTCCCAAGCTTTTTCATCTGCTACGTGTCGTACATTTTTGTACATTGTATCTGGGAGAAGCTTTGCCTTTACATCTGCAGGAAGCTTCACATTTTCACGAATTGGACGAGCATATCCACTAGCTAAATTGATCTGCCCTTTATCTGATAAAATTTGCTCACGCGCTAACATAGCTGAGTATGGATGTTTTGTATACTTATTGATAATCGTAGCATAACCAGACATAACAGACGTTTCTTCTGGAATCACTACGTCAAAACGATTTGGATCAATTTTATCGCGATATCCTAGTGCATTAAAATCCCAAACGATTGCAACATCAACTTCTCCTTTTTCTAAAGCAGCTAAGTTAGGCTCGGCTGTACCTAAGCGTCCTTGTTTAGCTAGTTTTTGGAAGAAATCAATACCTGGCTCGATATTCTTTTCATCCCCACCATTTGCATAAGCTGCGGCTAATACCCCAAATTGTGCTTGATTTGCTTTTTGCACATCACCGATTGTTACCTTGTAATCTCCTTTTTCAAGATCTTTCCATGATTTTGGTGGATTTTTCACTTTATTCTTATCTGTAATAAAGGCAAGCGTTCCTGTATACCCTACTACCCAATGGCCATCCTTATCTTTTGCCCATTCAGGTATATCATTCCAATAGGATGTTTTATACGGTAATGTTAATCCTTTTTCTTTTGCTAATGGACCAAAAGCAATACCAACATCACCAATATCCCCTGTTGCATCATTCTTTTCCGATTCGAACTTCGCTAACTCTTCAGCGCTCGACATATCTGTATCTGTATGTTTAAGGCCGTACTCTTTATTCAGGTCATCCCAAGTTCCTTTCCAGTTTGCCCATGCATCAGGCATCCCTACTGAATTGACCTCTCCCTCTTTTTTCGCCTTCTCTACAATTTCTTGAAGCGAAAGCTTATTATAATCAATTGCTTTTGCCTCTTTTTCTTCTTTACTTGAACATCCTGCAAACATAGAAACTGCTAACGCACCTGCTGTTACGATCTTCCAAATCGATTTTTTATTCATATAAAAGTCAGTCTCCCTTTTTGTTTTATTGTTTGTTTGCTTTTGTTTACACTTCAAATAATAATAAACAAATATGAAGCAAAAATAAAAAACTTGTAAATGTTTAGTTTTTTAATCGTTAAGAAATTGTAAATTCATAAAATTATTTGTACCTTTTAAAGGTTGGATGTAATGATTCAAAGGCATTTCACTCATACATCTTGAACAAGTTTGAATTTTCCGATATTACGGAGCGTAGCAACAACAAAGCATCTATAACCAAAAGGGGTGTAGAAATTTAAATATTTCCAATTCATGAAACTTATAGGTTAGTAAGAGTATATAGCTATTAGAGACAGGAGAGGGTGTAATTGTATTTTCCATCCAAAAAAGATTTATGGTTATATCCCATTTATTTTGGCTGCATAATTGCTTGTTTTGTTCCATTATTTATAAGAAGAGACTACGAGGCTCTTTTTTTTACAATACCTTTTGCAATTTTGTTAATTTGGAGTTGGTTTACAACAGGATATAAAATAAATAACGAACTACTAATCATCCAAAATGGGCCGATAAAAAAGAGAATTCCAATAAAAGATATAAAAAAAATTACACAAACAAAAAATCCGTTAGCATCTTCCGCGCTTTCAATTCATAGGCTTGAAATCATTTATGACTCTAATTTTGGAATGGCACTTGTATCTCCAAAGGATAAACAAAAATTTGCATCTTTGTTGGAAAGCATGAATCCACAAATTGAGGTGGAAATCCGGTTAAATCAATAAACTTTTGGAGTGATTTTGAGAATCACTCTATTTTTATCCCTATTAACAACACTATTATTTAACTCATATTCTACTAAGCTAACATATCTGTTCATGAAAACAGTGGTACTTACTATTTTATGTACATTGCAACTTTCAAAATAACACGAACAAAAAAGACCTTCCCACTAAGGAGAAGGTCTTTCCTATACTTCTTATAGAGTTTCAGAAGTAGTTTTTGCTTGCATATGAAGTGCTAAGTAGTCAGGGCCACCAGCTTTAGAGTCTGTACCAGACATATTAAAGCCACCGAATGGTTGGTAACCTACGATTGCACCAGTACATCCACGGTTGAAGTATAAGTTACCAACGTGGAAGTCTTCACGTGCTTTTTCAATGTGTTCACGGTTATTAGAAACAACAGCTCCTGTTAAACCGTATTCTGTATTGTTCGCAATTGCAAGTGCATGATCAAAGTCTTTTGCTTTGCAGAATGCTACAACTGGTCCGAAGATTTCTTCTTTCATTAGACGAGCATCTTCTGCAACGTCAGCGATGATTGTTGGTTTAATGAACCAACCTTTAGAATCATCACCTTCGCCACCTGCTACAAGTTTACCTTCTTCTTTACCAATAACAACGTAGCTCATTACTTTATCGAATGCAGCTTGGTCGTTAACTGGTCCCATGTTTGTACCTTGTACAGTTGGGTTTCCTACTGTTAATTCATTTGTTAATTCAATCGCACGATTTAATACTTGATCGTATACATCTTCATGGATTACAGCACGAGAACATGCAGAACATTTTTGTCCTGAGAAACCAAATGCAGATGCAACGATAGATTTTGCTGCTAATTCAAGATCTGCTTCTTTATCAACAACGATTGTATCTTTACCGCCCATTTCAGCGATAACACGTTTTAACCAAATTTGTCCTGGATTTACTTTTGCTGCGCGTTCGTAAATACGAATACCAACATCGCGTGATCCAGTGAAGCTGATGAAGCGTGTACGAGGATGATCAACTAAGTAATCTCCAACTTCAGATCCGCTACCAGGAATGAAGTTTACTACGCCTGCTGGTAAGCCAGCTTCTTCTAATACTTCCATAAACTTCGCTGCTACTACAGGTGTCGTACTAGCTGGTTTTAATAACACAGTGTTACCAGATACTAATGCAGCTGTTGTCATACCTGCCATGATTGCAAATGGGAAGTTCCAAGGAGAAATGATAACACCTACTCCTAATGGAATGTAAGAGAAACGATTATATTCAATTGCACGGCTTTCTACTGGAATGCCATCTTTTAATTTCAACATTTGACGACCATAATACTCCATGAAGTCGATTGCTTCCGCTGTATCAGCATCTGCCTCATTCCATGGTTTACCTGCTTCTTTCACAAGAATTGCGGAAAACTCATGTTTTCTGCGGCGAACGATTGCAGCTGCGCGGAATAAAATGTCTGCGCGCATTTCTGGCTTCGTTTTTCTCCAAGTTTGGAATGTTTCATCCGCTACTTGCATTGCTTTTTCTGCTAATTCACGACTTGCTTTTGAAACGCGGCCAACGACTTCTTCTTTATTTGCAGGATTTACAGAAACGATTTTATCGTCTGTAGTGACCTTTTCTCCCCCAATAATTAATGGATAGTCTTGTCCAAGATAAGATTCTACTTTCTTTAAACCTTCTTCAAACGCTACTTTGTTTGCCTCTACTGTAAAATCTGTAAATGGCTCATGTTTGTATGCTACTACCATTATTTTAGCCTCCCCTTAGAAAAAAACGTTTACATAATACAACATTATTCTACACGATAATTTAGATTTGTTCAAATATTCTTAGACTTATATTTTTAAAATTAAATAATTTTTTAAATATAATAAATAAAAAAACAACAGGATGCATATGCATCCTGTTAGAAAATATGAACGTATTCCCAAAAGTTTTTCCCAATTAACAAAATGGTTACGGCCAAAAATAAAATTCGTATATATCCTACACCCTTTTGAACAGCAAATCTTGAACCGAAATATGCCCCTGCAATCATTGATAAACCCATGATCAAACCATATTTAAACTGAATTGCGCCTAAAAATAAAAATGTAATCAATGATACAATATTACTAACAAAATTTAAAACTCGACCAGATGCTGCTGCACCGATAAAATCCAACCCAATTAATAAAAATGCAAAAATTAAAAATGAACCTGTGCCCGGTCCAAAAAAACCGTCATAAAATCCAAGCATTAAAATGACGAAATAAAATAAAAATGTTTTTCCCTTCGTCATTTTCTTATAGGTAGCTACACTACCCCAATCTTTTTTTAGAATAATATAAATGGCAATTAATACAAGTAAAACTAGCACAAGCGGTCGTAAAACAGCCGGCGGGATGTACTTGACAACAAATGCCCCTGCAATTGCCCCAACAATTGTGAACGGAATGAGCTTTCCTACAATGCGAAAATCTACTTTTTTAGAACGAATAAAATAAACCGTACTCGTAAATGATCCCATTGTTGCTGCCAATTTATTTGTAGCAATAGCCGAAGCCGGCGGCAGCCCAAGAAACATAAGTGCTGGAAGGGAAATTAAACCGCCTCCTCCAACCACAGAGTCGATAAATGACGCTAAAAATCCAAAAGCAATGAGTAGTATAATGACTTGTAAATTTAAATCTTCCATCTGTACTTTCCCTCAATCCCCTTTTTTATTAACAACATTAAAAATTATAACAAAATTTCTACTATAAAGTGAAATTTCCGTAAGTGTTTTTATCCCTCATCTCTCTTCTCTATTTCCCCTAAATCTTGAAGCGGGGGGCTTTACTGTCCGCGAATAGCGGGATAAAAGTGAACACTGAAAAAAGCTGCTTCAACACAAAAAGAAGATAATGATCCATCATATATGGATCATTATCTTCTTCACTTTGTCGATACTTAAATTCAGTTGCTTAAAGTAAATTCTTTTTCAGCCGCTCTTAGGAAAAGGACTGACTTTTTCTTAATCTAAAATTTGGACAAACGGTTTATCTTGCTTCACATCACGAATAATAATCGCTTCTGGACGTTCCACCGACTTAATCGTTACTTGTACTTTAATATAATTAGGGAATTTATCCATAACAACTCCAGATACATATTGTGTAAATCCAATAACTTCCGCTTTTCCACTAAACTGAACTGGAATCTCAAGCTTCATTTCTTTTAATTGACCGTCTTTATAGAATCCCCTGCCAACAACTGCAGTATAATCGTCTTTAAAATACTTCGCTACGTCAGCGTTAAAATTCTTTACGATTGTTGCATCGTCACGATAATCGGTGTCTGCTGCATTCGAAGGGAACAAATAATACTTTTCATCTATCGCTTTCCAATTGTCAACTTTGTCACTGCCTTTATCAACTGTTGCATATGATAAATATGAACCTGGTACAAGTGAAGATTTAGATTCTTGCCTGTAAATCGCAAATGTAATTGGCACATTTTTCAATTCATCTTTCTGTTGCAAAATCGGTAAAATTTCTTGAGCCATTTTTTGACCTTGATCTAGCAATGTTTTATCATCAATTTTTTGTTCACGCGGATAACCGTGTTCTTCTGTATAATAATTAACAGAATTCATCGCAAGGCCAATAACAACTCCGCCTAACTCTGCTTGATTATCTTTTACTTTTAAATAATCTTGCTCTAAAATTTGTGCTAAATAAAGTGGACTCTTTTCATTTCTTGCTGTTAATGTTTCTGATTCTCCGGCTGGTAACTCTGGATTTAAACCATTTGGCAGCTTCTTCTTCGCTACTTTTTCTAAATTAGCTTGTGCCTCAGACGTACGTTTCCTGCCCAATAACGCTTGTATTGTATCTTTATCTAAATACTTTCCGCCCTGCAATACATAATCTTTCGTACTAAATGATTCTTTTGCAATGCGCATTAATCCTGTTTCAAATTCATCAACATCTAAACGACTATTTAATCCTTGGGCAACTAACCCGCGTGCTGAACCTGCGTCAGATGAAGTAACTGCTGTTTTGTAAAAATCATCTGAAATAGAGTATTTCGGAACAACCGCTTGATTTTTGGAATTACCTGTTTTCTCCACAACTTTATCTTCTTTTTTCAAACTAGTGCTACATCCACTGAGAAGTAACCCAAGACTTAACACTGCTAATATCACTTTTTTCATGGTAACTTTGCACCTCTTAATTATTGAGCTCTTGTAAGAACCTCTCTTCATCCCAAATCTCAACGTTATGTTTTTGTGCTTGCGCTAACTTAGAGCCCGCAGCTTCTCCTGCAACGACTAAATCTGTACTTTTGCTCACACTACCTGTGACTTTTCCGCCAAGCGCTTCAATTTTCTTCTTCGCTTCACTGCGCCCCATCACTTCAAGTTTACCAGTTAAAACGACTGTTTTTCCTGTAAAGTAAGACTCAACATTTTCTAAATCTGCTCGTTTTATTCCTTTATAAATCATATTTACGCCATATGATTTAAATTGCTGTAATAGCCCTTGTACATCTTCATTGTCAAAATACGTAACGATAGATTGCGCCATTTTTTCGCCGATCTCATTAATGTTTTTCAGCTCTTCTTCTGTAGCTTTCACTATGTTATCCATCGTTTCATAATGTTCCGCTAATGTACGAGCAGCCTTTGCACCAACGTGGCGAATACCAAGGCCGAACAGTAATCGCTCTAATGAATTGTCTTTTGAAGCTTCAATTGCTTGTACTAGATTTGAAGCAGACTTTTCTCCAAAACGTTCTAGTTGTAATAACTGTTCTTTCGTTAATGTATAAAGATCTGCAAACGTACGAATATAGTTCGCATCGAATAACTGCGTAATTACACGTTCACCTAATCCGTCAATATTCATTGCATTACGTGATACGAAGTGAATTAATCCTTCCCGAATTTGCGCTGGGCATGCTGGATTAATACAACGAAGTGCAACCTCTTCTTCTAAACGAACAAGTTCACTCTCACATGCCGGACAATGCGTTGGCATATGAAACTCTTCTTCTTCCCCTGTGCGGCGGTCTACAATCACATTTACAACTTCAGGAATAATGTCTCCCGCTTTCTTTACAACAACATAGTCGCCAATGCGAATGTCTTTTTCACGAATTAAATCTTCATTGTGCAAAGAAGCACGGCGGACAATTGTTCCTGCAACACGTACTGGTTCTAATTCAGCGGTTGGTGTTACAACACCTGTGCGTCCGACACTTAGTTCAATACCCGTCAGCTTCGTAACAACTTCCTCAGCTGGGAATTTATACGCAATTGCCCATCTCGGACTTTTTGCTGTTGTTCCTAATTCTTCTTGAAGAGACACATCGTCTACTTTAATAACGATACCATCAATTTCATAGTCAAGATGCGGGCGTTTTTCTTGCCAATCTTGTACATAATGAATGACATCATCAATTGTTTCACAAACTTGGCGATTAGGATTTGTTTTAAAACCTAGCTCCCCTAAAAAGTTTAACGATTCACTATGCGATGTAATCGTCTTTCCTTCTAAATCGGCAAGTCCATATACAAATAAAGATAAATTACGCTTTGCCGCAATTTTTGGATCAAGCTGACGCAATGAACCTGCTGCTGCATTACGAGGGTTCGCAAATACAGCTTCACCGTTCTGTTCTTTTTCTTCGTTTAATTTCACAAATGAACGTTTCGGCATGTACGCTTCACCGCGCGCTTCAAGCGTCACTTCTTCTGTTAAACGGAGAGGAATTGCTTTAATTGTTTTTAAATTTTGTGTGATATCCTCACCCGTTATACCATCACCACGAGTTGCCCCTTGAATGAAGCGCCCTTTTTCATAATGAAGGGAAACGGCAAGTCCGTCAATTTTTAATTCGCACACATATCTTACATTTTGCTCGTCAATTCCTTGACGTACCTTGCGATCAAAATCGCGTAAATCTCCTTCATTAAAAGCATTCCCTAAACTTAACATCGGTGATTTATGCGTTACTTTCTCAAAAATATCAAGAACCTCTCCGCCAACGCGAACGGACGGAGAATCTTCTGTAAATAATTCTGGATGTTCTGTTTCTAATTTTATAAGTTTTTGCATATGACGATCATACTCTGCATCGGATACAGATGGATTATCTAGCACATGATACTCATAATTAAACTTATTTAAAATGTCACGAAGCTCTTCAATGCGCTTTTGTGCTGCTTCTTTCGACATAACCTCATTCCTTTCTTACACTTTCGTAACTGGCGCAAATTTAGCCAATAATCGTTTAATACCAATTGGACTTGGGAACGCGATATCTAATTCTTTCGCATCTCCTTCGCCTTTCACACTCACAACAGTACCAATGCCCCATTTTTGATGTGATGCTTTATCACCAACTGACCAGCCAATTTGTTCACCGCCTGTTGTTTTCGCAGCAGGACGAACAAAGGCTGAGCGTGAACGAGTTGTCGTTGTAGTCATAGGTTTTGACTTTGCACTAAAGCTTTCACGCTTTGGTTTCACTTCATGAAGCGTTTCAATGAGATCCTCAGGAATTTCGGAAATGAAACGTGATTCTTTATTCATGCTTGTTCTACCAAATATCGTTCGCATTTGAGCATTCGTTACGTACAATTCTTCTTCTGCACGTGTAATACCAACGTATGCTAAGCGGCGTTCTTCTTGCATTTCATCTTCTTCCATTAAAGAGCGCGTATGCGGGAAAATCCCTTCTTCTAATCCTAAAATAAAGACAACAGGGAATTCCAATCCTTTTGCAGAGTGCATTGTCATTAAAATGACTTCTTCACCAGCAGTTGGATCTTCATCTACACGATCAATATCAGCAACAAGCGCTAAATCGGTTAAGAACGCAACAAGGCTCTTATCTTCACTTTGTGATTCAAACGTTTGTGTAACAGATAAGAATTCTTCTAAGTTTTCTAAGCGTCCTTCTGATTCTAATGTACGTTCATTCTTCAGTGCATCACGGTAACCTGTTTTCTCTAATACTTCCTCAACAAGCTCTGTTACTGATAAATACTCTTGCATGTTTACCCAATTATGAAGTTGCTTTGCAAATTCTGCTACTGTCTTCGTAATTTTTGCACTTAGTCCAACGTGTTCAATTTCGTCTAATACAGCCGTCAGCGAAAGACCATTTTGTACGCCATAATTAATAATTTTATCAATAGATGTTGCTCCAACACCGCGTTTTGGTACATTAATAATACGAGCGAAACTAATTTCATCATCAGGATTCGCAATTAAACGTAAATATGCCAATATATCTTTAATTTCTTTACGATCGTAGAACTTAATTCCACCGACAATTTTATATGGAATATTGGACTTCAGGAAAATCTCCTCGACCATACGAGACTGAGCATTTGTACGATATAGTACCGCAAAGTCTGTGTACTTTCGATTGCCTATTTGCACTTCATCACGAATCTTTTTCGCGACAAAGTAAGCTTCATCCTTTTCAGTTGCAGCACGGTAATACGAAATTTTACTCCCTACTTGATTATCCGTCCATAACTTCTTCGGTTTACGGTTCATATTATTTTCAATAACAGCATTCGCTGCGTTTAAAATACTTTGCGTCGAACGATAGTTTTGCTCCAGTAAAATAACCTGTGCATTTTCATAATCTTTTTCAAACGACAAGATATTAGAAATATCTGCCCCGCGCCAGCGATAAATCGATTGATCCGAGTCACCGACTACGCAAAGGTTTTTAAAACGAGCGGCCAATTTATTAACGAGAATGTACTGAGCACGGTTCGTATCTTGATACTCATCCACGTGAATATATTGAAATTTACGTTGATAAAACTCCAGTACTTCTGGTATACGCTCAAATAATTGAATCGTCGTCATGATTAAATCATCAAAATCAAGCGCATTATTTTTGAGAAGACGCTTTTGATACTCTGTATACACATCGCTTGTCATCTTTTCGTATGGATCTGCAATTGAAATTTCCTTCGCATATTTTTCTGCAGATAACAATTCATTTTTCGCATTACTAATTGTCGCAAGAACAGAACGTGGTTCAAACTTCTTTGGATCAATATTGCGCTCTTTCATAATTTTTTTCACAACTGTTAATTGGTCACTTGCATCTAAAATCGTAAAGTTACGATTAACACCAATGCGATCAATATCGCGTCGTAAAATGCGAACACACATGGAGTGGAATGTTGAAATCCAAATATCCTCTGCTTCTGGACCAACAAGTTTGTCAATACGCTCACGCATTTCACGTGCTGCTTTATTTGTAAACGTAATCGCTAATACATTCCACGGTGCAACACCTTTTTCACCAAGTAAATAAGCAATTCGGTGCGTTAACACACGCGTCTTACCACTACCTGCACCTGCCATAAGTAACAGCGGTCCAGCCGTTGTTTGTACAGCTTTTTGCTGCTGCGGATTTAATCCTGTTAATAATTTTTCTGTTATACTCATGTATTCGGTCACCTACTCTCCTTTTACAGCTTTTACTGTTGCTAAAGCTTGCTTTATATCTTCATAAATTAAATTTCCAACGACAACTGTATCCGCATACTGTTCCATTTCCTTCGCTTGATCTGCGCTTGCAATTCCGCCGCCGTAATATAATGTTGCATTTTGCAGCTCAGCTTTCACTTTTCTTACGAGTTCCACATTTCCATATGTGCCGCTGTATTCTAAATAGAAAATTGGCAAATGAAGAAGTTTATCCGCCAAACGCGCATATGCAATCACATCGTCTTCTGATAACTCACAGTTTGCTTCTGTTAACTTTGCCACTTTCGCTTCTGGATTTAATACACAGTATCCCTGCATAAAAATTTCATCCCAGTTCATAATATCGCCAAACTCTTTCAATGCCGCATGGTGAAGGCCCGTTACCCATTCGACCTTCCGGCTATTTAATACGCTCGGGATGTAATAAAAATCGAATCCTGGTGTAACAGAATCCATCGTTGAAACTTCTAATACACAAGGAACCGCATATCTACGAATGCTTACTAGCATGTGTAATACATTATCAATTGTAATTCCGTCACTTCCGCCTACAATAACAGCGTCCGTCCCTGACTCACAAATAAGCTCTAAATGTTCGTCGCTTAACTCCTTATTCGGGTCAAGCTTAAATACATGTTTCCACTGTGAAATATCGTACATGAAAACACCCTTTCTTTTTATCTAATCGTCTTTACACATTCTTTCATTATAACAAAAAATACTGTGCTGACACACGTTCCATACAACATCTTTTTCTACGTCAAATGTTGGATTGTATATAGAGAAAGTATGAAAGGAACAATAACTCTTGAAATAGATATATCTATTTTAAAGCTGGTGAAGAGGGAGTGAATTTCTTGTTCAAACAAAACATCGGCACAATGAATGCCTTTATTCGTATTACCATTGGTCTTGTTTTGCTTAGCTGCAATACAGCAAAGCTTACAAGAAGACCATGGTGTATTTGGTCCAAAATTATGCTTTGGGTTGGAGCAATGAAAATTGCAGAAGGAATCGTTCGTTTCTGTCCTATTGTAGCAGCATGTAAACTCGGTAAATATATGAATATCCCGGATTTAAAAATGCCTGGCATGGATTTTATGAAGAATGGACAATCTAATAAACAAGAAGCACATCATACTTCTCATGACGAAGAAAAAACAAGCTCTGGAAGTTATGATGCTTCTGATAAGGAAATTGAGTCTGCACTTGAAAAGGCTCTTATGTCCAAACCGCTTTGAATCATTTGTCACTATGCAAGATGCTCTAAAAGAAACTTAGCTGCTGCAGTGGGCGGCTAAGTTTCTTTTATTTTACCACAAAAAGAACATTTGTTCCTATACTAGAAAATCCAATCAAAAAATACATATTATCGTATTTTTAACAAAATTAGGTTATAAATCTATTGTCATCTTTGATATAAAAGTGATATCATTTTTATATCAAAAGGAGGCGAGGTCATGAAAGAAAAACAAGTATTTCATGTCAATGGATTTTTAGGAATGTTTGCAGTTTTAGTTTTAGTTGGTATTGGTGTATTCAGCCTTATTAATGAAATATTTTCTATTGGTGTTATCTCGTTTTTATTAGCAGTAATTATTGCAAGTGGCATTGGTATTGTCCAGCCAAACCAAGCAAAG
This sequence comes from Bacillus sp. CGMCC 1.60114, assembly GCF_042676365.1. Taxonomy (NCBI): domain Bacteria; kingdom Bacillati; phylum Bacillota; class Bacilli; order Caryophanales; family Bacillaceae; genus Bacillus; species Bacillus sp. CGMCC 1.60114. The sequence continues at coordinate 16,379 of NZ_JBHTHG010000005.1, read as the reverse complement.
GTAATCACATTTTTTGGTAACTACTTAGGAACAATTCGTGAAAATGGTCTGTTTTTAACAATTCCATTTGCATTTCGCCAAACCGTTTCACTACGCGTAGAAAACTTTAATAGTCAGAAATTAAAAGTAAACGATGTAGATGGAAATCCCATTGAAATCGCAGCTGTTGTTGTATACAAAGTCATTGATTCCGCAAAAGCAATCTTTGGTGTCGAACATTATGATGCCTTCGTAGAAATTCAAAGCGAAACAGCAATTCGCCATGTGGCAACGAAATATCCGTATGATAATTTCCAAGATGAAAACATCATTACACTGCGTGGAAACTCAGAAGAGATTTCTGAAGAGTTAAAGCGAGAATTAGAAGCACGTTTAGAGATTGCAGGAGTAGAAGTAATCGAAACTCGTTTAACACACTTAGCTTATGCAACAGAAATTGCACATGCAATGCTTCAGCGTCAGCAAGCAAAAGCAGTATTAGCTGCACGAAAAGAAATTGTAGAAGGTGCCGTACAAATGGCGAAAGATTCTATTCAAAAGCTAGATGAAGAAGGTATACTTGATTTAGATGACGAGCGAAAAGCAAATATGGTCAATAACTTATTAGTTGCCATTGTTTCAGATAAAGGAGCACAGCCAGTCATTAATGCAGGAAGTCTATATTAAAGGTTGTCAGTAATTATGGCTAAAAAGAAAAGCTTTCCATTACGAATTGATCCCGAGTTGTACGCAGTTATTGAAAAATGGGCAAACGACGAATTTCGGAGTGTAAATGGTCATATTGAATATTTACTTCGCGAAATGGCAAAGCAAAAGGGAAAATTAAAAAAAGAAAACGAGTCCTAACTTTTTAATAAGTAGGACTCGTTTTCTTTTTAGGGGTATCGCCACATCGCTATCAAGCTAAGCTTAAGTAAGAATTAATAGGAACTATTTAAAAATCTACATAAAATTTCATTAATGATTTGGATACATCTCTTTCAAAAAACCTACAGATTGTTTGATTAGTGCTTTTAGAACATGGATATCAATGTCTGCTACTTTATTAATATATACACATGATTTTCCAGACGTGTATTTTCCAAAGTTTTTTAATAGTTCTTCTCGCCTAGGGTCACCAGGTGCAAAATATAAACTAATTTTGGCTTTTCTAGGGGAAAAGCTCACTAATGGGGCATCGCCTTCATGACCGGATGCATATTTATAATGGTATGTTCCAAATCCAATAATGCTCGGTCCCCACATCTTTGCTGTATAGCCCGTTGTTTCAGTAAATATATCTAATAATTGATATGCGCTTTCTCGTTTTTTAAGACTTTCAACATTTTCAATACACTCAATTACGCTATTGTCGGTTTCTGTTGTTTTGAGTTTGTACATATTAGGGATCCCCCTTTTTAGATATCGGTTTCATCACATACATAATTATAATATAGGGGTTACCATACATATCCATCAAGTTAAGATGAATTTGTATCCATGTAACGAAAAAAAGCTATTCTTTTTGTAGAAATATGCAGAAAGGATGGCATTTTTTACACCTGGAGGTAATTGATATTCTTAAGTTGATGGGCATGAGGAAAATTCCAACACCAATAAAACAGCCTCCTAGTAATTAGGAGGCTGTTTTATTGTTTTTTATTTTATGTATCGCAATTATTTATTGCCAAACATTTTATCTATTGATTTTGAATTTGCAAGCAATGCTTCCTGTAAATTTTCATCAGAAACAATCTTATATTTACCATCTTTGTCTTTCTTTAAGTTCAACGTAACTTCACGAGTCGCCATTGTCGCATCTTTATCAGACAAGTTCTTAACAAGAGTTGTCGTCATCATTTGCTCCATTGCCTTATCAGATTGTTCTTTGTCTTCACTAAACGCACTTGCAAAAGCCATAGGCATGATTTCCCCAATTGTCTTTGTAGTTGCAACAGCCATGTCAACAGAAGTGATCTTTACTTTAACCTTTGCTTTATCATCTTCCTTGGATACTTGTTCTGGTTTTTCAAATTTATAGTTCTTTACGATTGCATTGAATACAGCCTTCCCCTCAATGCCATCTTCCTTTTTATTTAGTTTGCTAAAATCATATCCCTTATCATTTGCATAGACATAAGTACTTGCTTTTTCATAATCTCCCTTTTGTATCGCCGTCAAAAATTCTTGCACAGTATCATTAGGATTCGAGCATCCTGCCAATACACTCATTAATAACCCTATCATCATGACAAATGTCAATGATTTAAACATCTTTTTCATAATTATCTCCCTTGCTATTTATTAGAAATATTTAATAACATTAATATATTACATTATAAAGAAATATCAAACAAGGAAAAGTAATATTTTGATAAATTGAATGCATGACTGCAATCGCTTGCTAAATTTACTGAATTATATAAAGTAAAACTTCCATCGGTTATCCATAACCTATATTCTTTACTTCTCTCTCAATCTTGAAATGAGGGTCTTACTGTCCGGAAATAGTAGAAGAAAATAAAAGGATCCAAAGCAAAATGTACTTTCACTTTGGATCCTTATTGTTTCGTAGTTTTAAAGAGTGCTTAGCAAGAAACTCGCTCGATTATCAACATTATTGTTTAACAGAGCCAGTATTTAAAAAGGGGAAGCCCCCCTTCTAGCAATCTACTTTCGCAATTGCGCGGTACCCTATATCACTTCGATAAAATAAACCATCACTTTCAATCTTTGCAATTTCTGCGTATACTTTATCCTTTGCCTCTTGTAAACCTTTTCCTTTACAAGCAACAAATAATACACGGCCACCGTTAGTTACAAATTCTCCATCTTTAACATCCGTTCCGGCATGAAACACAATAACATCTTCCAATGTTTCTAGTCCTCGAATTACAGCACCTTTTTCGTAAGCTTCTGGATATCCTTTAGAAGCTAATACAACACCAATTACTGCTTCTTCAGACCACTCTAAAGTAAGTTCTGTTCCATCTAGTACATGATTACATACATCAACTAAATCGCTTTCTAACCGAGGTAAGATTACTTCTGTTTCTGGATCACCAAATCGAGCATTAAATTCAATTACTTTCGGCCCTTCGCTTGTTAAAATAAGCCCTGCATATAAAATACCTGTGAAAGAACGTCCTTCTTGTATCATTGCTTGAGCTGTTGGATGTAGAACAGTTTCAATCGCTTGTTCTACTGCTGATTGCGGAATTTGTGGTACCGGAGAATAGGCACCCATTCCGCCTGTATTTGGTCCTTTATCACCATCAAAAGCACGTTTATGATCTTGTGCAATTACCATTGGATATACAGTTGTTCCGTTTACAAATGCCATAAGTGAAAATTCTTGGCCGTCTAAAAACTCTTCAATGACAACCTTTTTGCTTGCTTCTCCAAACTTTACATCTTGCAGCATTTCTTTTACAGCTTGCAGTGCTTCTTCTAATGTCATGGCAACCGTTACGCCTTTACCAGCTGCTAGGCCATCTGCTTTAATAACAATTGGTGCGCCAACTTTTTCAATGTATTGCACAGCTGCTTCATACTCTGTAAATGTTTCATATGCCGCTGTTGGAATATCATACTTTTTCATAAGCTCTTTCGTAAAAGCTTTACTACCTTCAATAACAGCTGCCTTGCTATTTGGTCCAAAGACGCGAAGACCCTCTGCTTCAAAACGATCCGCGATTCCGTTCATAAGCGGAATTTCTGGACCAACAAACGTTAAACCAATATGATTTTCTTTCGCAAACTTAATAAGCGCATCAAAATCATTTTCGTCGATAGCTACAGGCGTTGCTACATCTTTCATGCCTTCATTTCCCGGTGCTACATATACAGTCTCTACTTGCTCTGATTGTGCAAATTTCCATGCTAATGCATGCTCACGTCCACCACGGCCAATTACTAAAACATTCATATTTCATCCTCCATTATTCGAATAAGTACAAAATAGGAGCTTCTCTGCTCCTATTTCGTTTCTAGATTAATGTTTGAAATGACGTACTCCAGTGAATACCATCGCGATGCCATACTCGTCCGCTTTTTTAATTGAATCTTCGTCACGAATAGAACCGCCTGGTTGAATGATTGCTGTAACGCCGGCTTTAGCCGCTTCTTCTACTGTATCTGGCATTGGGAAGTATGCATCAGATGCAAGTGCACTTCCTTGCGATTTTTCACCCGCTTGTGTAATTGCAATTTTTGCTGAGCCGACGCGGTTCATTTGCCCTGCACCAACACCAATTGTCATATTATCTTTTGCTAGAACAATCGCATTAGATTTTACATGTTTCACAACTTTCCATGCTAATTTCAAATCATTCCACTCTTGCTCAGTTGGTTCACGTTTTGTTGGAATTGTAATCGTCGCATCTTCTAATGCTAATGTATCTTCTTCTTGTACAAGTAAACCACCTTGTACGGAAGTTAGCTTTTTACTTGCTGTTTCTGCTTTTGCGATATCGATAGTTAACAAGCGTAAATTTTTCTTACTTTGCAGTACTTCTAACGCTTCTTCTGAGAAAGAAGGTGCAATGATGATTTCTAAGAAAATCTCATGTAATTTTTCTGCTGTTGCTTTATCAATTTCACGGTTTGCTGCAATAATGCCGCCAAAAATTGATACTGGGTCAGCTTCGTAAGCACGTGTATATGCTTCATTAATATCTGTACCAACACCAACGCCGCATGGATTCATATGTTTTACCGCTACAACTGCTGGCTCTGTAAACTCTTTAACGATGCTCATCGCTGCATCTGCATCATTTATATTATTGTAAGACAGCTCTTTGCCATGTAACTGCTCTGCATAAGCAATCGAAGAAGCTGCTGCAAACGGTGCTTTATAGAATGTTGCTTTTTGATGTGGATTTTCACCGTAACGTAAATCTTGTTTTTTCTCAAACGTAACAGTTAACGTTTCAGGGCTTTCTTCTCCTGTTTGTTCTGTTAAATAGTTTGAAATTAATGCATCATATGCCGCTGTATGACGGAATACTTTTGCTGCTAATTTACGTTTTGTTTCTTTTGAAACTTCTCCGCTTTCCTTTAATTCCCCTAATACAACATCGTAGTCTGTTGGATCTACGATAACTGATACAAACTCATGGTTTTTCGCAGCAGATCGAATCATTGTCGGTCCGCCGATATCGATATTTTCAATTGCATCAATAAATGTCACATCTGGCTTTGCAATCGTTTCTTTAAATGGATATAAGTTTACAACAACAAAGTCGATTGGTTGAATGCCGAGTTCATTCATTTGGGACATATGCGTTTCGTTATCACGTACTGCAAGCAATCCGCCATGAATGTTTGGGTGTAATGTTTTCACACGTCCGTCCATAATTTCTGGAAAACCTGTTACTTCAGAAATTCCAATGACTTGTAAGCCATTTTCTTCTAGTAATTTTTTTGTTCCGCCTGTTGAAATAACTTCAATACCTTGCTCAAGTAATCCTTTTACGAACTCTACAACTCCAGCTTTATTTGAAACACTTACTAATGCACGCTTTTTCATTTATTCTTCACCCCTAGTTGTATTAAAATGCTGCTCTTATGACTTCACTTTAGAATGTAATAAAGATTTCACCGTATCCACGTACAATCTATGTTCGACAAGTTGAATTTTCTTTTGTAAACTTTCTCGTGTATCATCTTCAGAAACTGCTACCGCTTCCTGTGCGATAATTGGTCCTGTATCCATTCCTGCATCCACGTAATGGATTGTTACTCCCGTTACTTTCACACCAGCTTCAATCGCCTGCCCAACCGCGTCTTTTCCTGGAAAACTTGGCAATAACGACGGATGAATGTTAACAATTCTTCCTCCATAAGCAGCTAGTAACGTTGGACCAATTAGACGCATATACCCTGCTAAAATAATCCAGTCAACCTCGGATTCTTGTAATTTCTTTAATATTTCCTGTTCAAATGCATCCTTTGATTCATAATCTTTCGCTGAAAAGGAAAAGCAAGGAACATGATGATCATTTGCACGCTGGACAACACGCGCACTAGGTTGATCACATACAAGTAAACTAAGCTGTACATCTAATCTTCCGTCTTCTACTGCATCTACAAGTGCTTGAAAGTTAGAACCACTTCCTGAAGCAAAAATTGCTATTCGGCTCATGATACTACTCCCCCATTAAATGTAACCCCAGAACCTTGTACAGTACGTCCGATAATATGAGCTGTTTCCCCTTGTTCTTCTAAAAGTTTGATAGCACCTTCTGCATCTTCTTCTTTAACTGCTACTACCATGCCAATACCCATGTTAAAAATATTGAACATTTCTTCTCTATTTAATTGACCAACTTCTTGCATTAAATCAAAGATCGGATGAACTGTCCAAGAACCAAGTTCGATTTCTGCTCCAATACCGTCTGGCAACATACGTGGAATATTTTCAATAAATCCACCACCAGTAATGTGAGCCATACCGCTTACATTATATTTCTTCAATAGCTCTAAAATAGGTTTGACATAAATTTTAGTTGGTTTTAATAGTTCCTCACCAAGTGGTAGTTCTAAACCATCATACATACGATCAAGTGAAAGCTGTCCATCCTCTAATAGCACCTTACGTACAAGAGAGTAACCATTACTATGAATTCCGCTGGAAGCAAGTCCGATTAATACTTGATTTGCTTCAATGGATTGCCCCGTAACAATTTTCTTTTTATCCACAATACCAACTGTAAAACCAGCTAAATCGTACTCTTCTTCAGAATACATACCTGGCATTTCAGCTGTTTCCCCGCCGATTAGTGAACAACCAGCCTGACGGCATCCTTCTGCAATTCCTTTGACGATGTTTTCAATTTTACTAGGTTCTGCTTTACCACAAGCAATATAATCTAGGAAAAAGAGCGGCTCTGCTCCTTGAACAACAATATCATTCACACACATTGCAACTGCATCGATGCCGATTGTGTCATGCTTATCCACCATGAAAGCGAGCATTAATTTTGTTCCTACACCATCTGTTCCAGACACTAATACTGGCTCTTCTAATGCAAATTTTGAAAGATCAAACATTCCTCCAAAACCGCCTAAACCGCCTAGCACTTCTTTTCTCATCGTTGTTTGCACATGCTTTTTCATGCGAGATACCGCTTCATATCCAGCCTCAATATCTACTCCTGCTTGCTTATATGCATTCGCCATCGTTTCTCTACACCTCGTCTTTTTATACTGAAAGAATTTCTCACGTCTACCGAACAGTAAAACTAAAATGATGAAACTTCAAGAAAGGCAAGCTTCTACACAGCATATAGTAGAAGCTGCTATACTTTCTTATTACTCTAATGTGTAATACTTTATTTCATGCTTTCTAAAAGCTCTTGTTCGTAATCATAAAGAGCGGTTGGATAATCTCCATTAAAGTAAGCCATACATAAACCGCCATATTTCCCTTCATATGGGCGTCCAATTGCATCAATTAAACCTTCTTCACTTAAAAACGTTAAAGAGTCTGCTCCAATGATTTGACGAATTTCTTCTATTGAATGATTTGCTGCGATTAATTCTTTTCTTGTTTGAATATCAATTCCATAGAAGCATGGATACTTAAGCGGCGGTGAAGCAATTCTTACATGCACTTCCGTTGCCCCAGCCTCGCGAAGCATGCGAACAATTCGCTTGCTTGTTGTACCACGCACAATAGAATCATCAATCATAACAACACGTTTCCCTTCAACAACACCGCGTACTGCTGAAAGCTTCATTTTTACACCTTGCTCACGTAATTCTTGTGAAGGTTGAATAAAGGTACGTCCGACGTAACGATTCTTAATTAACCCTAATTCATAAGGAATTCCTGTCGCTTCCGCGTAGCCGATTGCAGCTGAAATACTAGAGTCCGGTACACCTGTTACAACATCCGCTTCAATTGGAGCTTCTTTAGCTAACAATTTCCCCATATTTTTACGTGCTGCATGAACGTTAACACCAGCAATGTTTGAATCAGGACGCGCAAAGTAAATGTATTCCATGCTGCAAATCGCATGCTCTATATCATTTGTATAGCGATCTGCGTGTATTCCCTCATCATTAATAACAATAATTTCTCCAGGCTCTACATCACGAATATGTGTTGCACCCACAACATCAAATGCACATGTTTCAGATGCTACAACGTACGCATCTCCCATCTTTCCAATTGAAAGGGGTCTAAATCCATTTGGATCTAATGCAACAATCATTTCGTTTCCTGTTAATAATAAATAGGCAAAAGCACCTTTTACTTTGTTTAGTGCATCTTTTACACTTTCAATTAATGTACCTTTTGTATTGCGCTTAATTAAATGAAGCAATACTTCTGTATCCGAACTTGTTTGAAAGATGCTTCCTTCTGCCTCTAATTCACGACGAAGCATTTTTGCATTAATTAAATTACCGTTATGAGCTAATGCCATACTATGGTCTGAAAAGCGAAATAACAGTGGTTGAACATTTGCAACTTCAGCGCCGCCTGCTGTCGCATAACGAACATGCCCAATCGCCGATTTTCCGTTTAAGCCTTCTAACTCGCCGCGCGAAAATACTTCTGATATTAAACCAAGACCTTTATGACCAATGATTTTATCCCCATTATTTACAACAATGCCGGCGCCTTCTTGGCCACGGTGCTGCAAGCTGTGCAGTCCGTAATACGTAACTTGAGCAGCATTTTCATGCCCCCAAATTCCGAAAACGCCGCACTCTTCATTTAGCCCCTTTATTTCATTAAGCATGGAATAGCCCCTTTCCAAGCCGTTCTCATTTCATCAACATCTGCTGTAAGCAATACTTCGTTTTCTTCATTACGAATTGTTAATTGATTTGCACTTGTTACTTCCCCAACATAAAGTGCATCTATCATACTTTCAAACGCTTCTTTTTGCTCACGTTTTACTGTAACAACAAAGCGAGATTGTGATTCTGCAAATAACATTGCTGTTGCTTCTCCAGCTAATTTCACATCTGCACCTAATCCGTTTGCACCCATTGCACTTTCTGCGAAAGCAACTGCTAATCCGCCTTCTGCAACGTCATGCGCTGATTGTACAAGACCTTTTTGAATAGCTGCTAGTAATTGCTTTTGGCGTTTTTCTTCTACTTCTAAATCGATGCTTGGTGCTTGACCGAAGATTTTACCATGTAACATTTTTTGTAGCTCACTACCGCCAAACTCAGCTTTCGTTTCACCGATTACATAAACAAGATCGCCAGCTTGCTTAAACTCTTGCGTTGTTACATGCTTTATATCATGTACAAGACCAACCATACCAACAGTTGGTGTTGGGTATACCGCTTCACCGCTGCGTTCGTTGTACATCGATACGTTTCCGCCAATAACAGGTGTACTTAACGTGCGGCACGCTTCGCTCATACCATCTACTGACTTCTCAATTTGCCAGAAAATTTCTGGCTTTTCTGGATTACCGAAGTTTAAGCAATCTGTAATTGCAAGCGGCTCACCGCCAGAACATACAATATTACGAGCTGCTTCTGCTACAGCGATTTTCCCGCCCATTTCTGGGTCTAAATAAATGTAGCGAGAGTTACAATCTGTTGTCATTGCTAATGCTTTATTTGTTCCGCGTACACGAACAACCGCTGCATCAGATCCTGGTGTAACAACTGTGCTTGTGCGTACTTGGTAATCGTATTGATCATATACCCACTCTTTACTTGCAATCGTTGGTTGCTGTAATAGAGATAATAATGTTTCTTTATAATTCTCCACCTTTGGTGTTTCCATCTTCATTTGTTGGAACTCTGCAAAATACGCTGCTTCTTTTGAAGGCTTATGATAAACAGGTGCTTCTTCTGCTAATGCATCAGCTGGCACTTCTGCAACCATTTCGCCTTTATGGAATAAACGAAGCATTTTATCTTCAGTTACTTTTCCCATTACTACTGCTGCAAGACCGTATTTTTCAAATAACTCTACAATCTCTTGCTCTCTGCCTTTTTTCACGACGATTAACATACGCTCTTGTGATTCAGAAAGCATCATCTCATATGGTGTCATACCTGTTTCACGTTGTGGTACATCATCTAAGTACATTTCAATACCCATACCTGCTTTACTTGCCATCTCTGCAGAAGATGATGTTAAGCCTGCTGCTCCCATATCCTGAATACCGACAAGTGCATCAGATTTGATAAGCTCTAAGCACGCTTCAATTAAAAGCTTCTCCATAAATGGGTCGCCTACTTGCACTGCTGGACGCTTTGCATCGGAATCCTCAGATAGTTCTTCTGACGCAAACGTTGCACCATGAATACCGTCACGACCTGTTGCTGCACCAACATACATTACTGTATTACCAGCACCGTGCGCTTGGCCTTTTTTAATATCTTCATGGTTAATTAAACCAACACACATTGCATTTACAAGTGGATTTCCTTCATAGCATGGATCGAACTGTACTTCTCCGCCTACAGTTGGAATTCCAATGCAGTTACCGTATCCTGCAATACCTGCTACAACTTCTTCAAATAAATATTTCACGCGTGGTGATTGTAGTTCACCAAAGCGAAGTGAATTTAACATAGCAATTGGACGTGCTCCCATAGAAAACACATCACGTATAATACCGCCAACCCCTGTCGCTGCACCTTGATATGGCTCAATTGCAGATGGATGATTATGACTCTCCATTTTAAATACTACTGCTTGATTGTCACCGATATCTACGATACCAGCGCCTTCACCAGGACCTTGTAATACACGTTCACCAGTTGTTGGGAACTTACGAAGAACTGGCTTTGAGTTTTTATAACTACAATGTTCTGACCACATAACAGAGAATAGTCCTGTTTCTGTATAGTTTGGAAGACGACCTAAAATCTTTTCAACCATGGCAAACTCTTCGTCTGTTAATCCCATTTCTGCATAAATGCGTTGTTCTTTAATTTGAGTTGGATTTGGCTCAAGCAGTAACGACATATGTTTCCCTCCAATGTTTCAAAATAGATTGAAATACTTTTAGACCATCTGCTCCTCCAAGCAATTCATCAACAGCACGCTCTGGATGCGGCATCATGCCAAGTACATTTCCTTGTTCGTTTACAATTCCTGCAATATCTGAAACGCTTCCGTTTGGATTCTCTACATAACGGAACACAATTTGATTATTTTCTTCTAACTGTTTCAATGTTGCTTCATCACAGTAGTAGTTTCCTTCACCATGAGCAATCGGAATATCGATAACTTCGTCTTTCTCATATTGCGACGTGAACATTGTTGTATTATTTTCAACACGAAGCTGAACAGTACGGCACATAAATTTTAAGTTCTTATTGCGAATTAATGCCCCTGGTAAGAGTCCAGACTCTACTAAAATTTGAAAACCGTTACATACACCTAAAATTGGTTTTCCTGCTTCAGCTGCTTTTTGTACACCTTTCATTGCGTTTGCAAAGCGAGAAATAGCTCCGCAGCGAAGATAATCTCCGTAAGAGAAACCGCCTGGTAGTAAAATTCCATCGTACTCATCTAAGTTTTCTGTATCATGCCAAACGTAGTCTACATCTTGGCCAAGCTCATCTTTAATTGCATGAAACATATCCACATCACAGTTCGAACCTGGGAAAACGATTACGGCAAATTTCACTGCGCGACAACCTCCTCAACTTCATAGCGATAATCTTCAATCACTACGTTTGTTAATAATTTCTCACACATTTCTTTTACCATTGCATCAATATCTGTAACTGATTTATCAATTGTTAACTCCATATATTTACCGATACGAACATCTTGTACTTCTGTAAACGAAAGACTATGAAGCGCCCCTTTTACCGCTGTTCCTTGTGGATCTAATACACTTTCTCTTAACGTTACATATACCTTTACTTTATACATGTGAAGCTCCCCCTAATCGTTTTAAAAGTTCTTCATAAGCATCTGTTAAATTACCAAGATCGCGGCGGAATACATCTTTATCAAATTTTTCATTGCTCGTTTCATCCCATAAACGGCATGTATCAGGTGAAATTTCATCCGCTAATAAAATTTCTCCCGCTTCTGTTACTCCAAACTCTAATTTAAAATCTATTAATCTTACACGACAACTTGCGAAATGCTCAATCAATACTTGATTGATCTGTAGAGCTTTTTCTCGTAATATGCTTACTTGCTCTGGCGTTGCAACGTTTAGCACACGAATATGATCTTCTGTTACAAGCGGATCTCCTAAATCATCATCTTTGTAGTAAAATTCCACAATTGGTGTTGTAAGTACAGTTCCTTCTTCCATTCCTAGTCGTTTTGAAAGACTGCCTGCAATTACATTTCTTGTGACAACTTCTAATGGAATGATGCTCACTCTTTTTACGATTTGTTCTGTTTCCGATATTTTCTCAACAAAGTGTGATTTGATTCCCACTTCTTGTAACTTTCTGAATAAAAGAGTTGTAATCTCATTGTTCAGGCGACCTTTTCCAGAAATCGTCGCTTTCTTTTCCCCATTGAAAGCAGTAGCACTATCTTTGTACTCTACCCAAACCATATCTGCTGTTTCTGTACGATAAATTCTTTTTGCTTTTCCTTCATACAGCAATTCTAGCTTTTGCACTTCGCAAGCCCCCTGTAGTTTGAAAAATATGAATAGTATAATTAAAAGTAACGGCACAGAATGATCCTATTCTGTGCCATATAAAATTATCAGTTTAAGCCAAGACGTTCAAAAATTGTATCAACGTGTTGTAAGTGATGTTCATAGTTGAAACATTCATTGATTTCTTCTTGTGTTAATTTGCTTGTAATGCGCTCATCAGCTTCTACAAGCTCCTTAAATTGTACCTGTGTTTCCCAAGCTTCCATCGCTTTAGGCTGTACGATATCATAAGCTTCTTCACGTACCATACCTTTATCGATTAGCGTAAGCATTACGCGCTGAGAGTAAATTAAACCATATGTTCGTGTCATATTGCGTTTCATGTTTTCTGGGAATACCGTTAAGTTTTCCACGATATTACCAAAACGATTTAACATGTAATTTAATGCAATCGTTGCATCCGGTAAAATAATACGTTCCGCAGATGAATGTGAAATATCACGCTCATGCCATAATGGAACATTCTCGTAAGCTGTCATCATGTAACCACGGATAACACGAGCCAAACCAGTCATATTTTCAGACCCAATCGGATTACGTTTATGTGGCATTGCAGACGAACCTTTTTGTCCTTTCGCAAAGGCCTCTTCTACTTCACGTGTTTCACTTTTTTGTAAACCGCGAATTTCGACTGCCATTTTTTCGATAGATGTTGCAATTAGTGCAAGTGCTGACATGTAATGTGCATGACGATCACGTTGCAGCGTTTGTGTTGAAATCGGTGCTGCTTCTAATCCTAAATTTTCACAAACATATTTTTCTACGAATGGATTAATGTTCGCGTACGTACCAACGGCACCAGAAAGTTTACCAACGCGAACTGTATTAGCTGCCTCTTTAAAACGCTCTAAGTTACGTTTCATTTCTTCGTACCAAAGACCAAGCTTTAAGCCGAACGTTGTTGGCTCTGCATGAACACCATGTGTTCTTCCCATCATAATTGTGTATTTATGTTCTTTTGCTTTATTAGCTAAGATACTAATGAAGTTCTCTAAGTCTTTTAATAAAATTTCATTAGCTTGTTTTAAGATGAAAGATAACGCTGTGTCTACTACGTCTGTAGATGTTAAACCGTAGTGTACCCATTTACGTTCTTCACCTAATGCTGGTGTTTCAGATACTGCACGAGTGAATGCTACCACATCATGACGTGTTTCTTTCTCGATTTCATAAATACGGTCAATATCGAAAGATGCATTTTCACGGAGCTTTTTCACATCTTCTTTCGGAATATCTCCAAGTTCAGCCCAAGCTTCACAAGCTAAGATCTCAACTTCTAACCACGCTTTAAATTTGTTTTCTTCCGTCCAAATCGCACCCATCTCAGGGCGTGTATAACGACTAATCATCTTTTTCCCTCCAACAGTTGTTCTTGATGGTCCCAAATGTGCAACGTCCGCGCTTTGTTTAATGCCACATCAATATTTTCATTCAAAATATTTACATGCCCCATTTTACGCTGCGGCTTTGCATCTTCTTTACCATATAAATGCAAGTAACACCCGGTTAATCTATTCACTTGCTTTAGGACTCCTTCTATATGTTCGCCTAAAATGTTTACCATGACAACTGGTTTTAACAAAATTGTTTCTCCAAGAGGTAAATTACAGATTGCTCGGATATGTTGTCCGAATTGACTGATTTCACATGCATCAATTGTATAGTGCCCAGAGTTGTGCGGTCTTGGTGCTAACTCATTGATATAAATGTCACCATTTGCTGTAGCAAACATCTCTACTGCTAGTGTTCCCACTAACTTTAGTTCATCCGCTAATCTCTCTGCATATTGAATTCCTTTTTGTGATAGTTCTTCTGCAATACGAGCTGGTACGATTGATTCATGTAAAATGTTATTCACGTGAATGTTTTCGGCTACCGGAAATACTTTCGTTTCACCGTGTACACTACGTGTAACAATAACTGAAATTTCTTTTTCAAATGAAATCCACTTTTCTAAAATACATTCAGCCTGATTTACAAGTTCTACAGCTCTCGCAATATCAGCTTCACTTCTTAGTACAACTTGCCCTTTTCCATCATATCCCCCTGTTGTTGTCTTTAACACACAAGGGAAGGAAAATTCAGCAATTGCTTCTAAAAGCTCTTCCTGCTTCTGAACGAGTCTGTATGGTGCTACTGGTAAACCCGCTTTCGTGATTGCATTTTTTTCTGTATAACGATTTTGTGTTGTATATAATAACTCACTGCCCTGTGGTAAATAAGCATTCTTTTCAAGCCATTGTAAGCAGTTATAATCAATATTCTCAAACTCATATGTTACAACGTCACTTATTTCTGCCAAGTGCTGAATTGCTTTTAAATCATTATACGGTGCCACAATTTCAATGTCAGCGACTTGTGCACACGGCGAAGACTTTGCTGGGTCTAATACTGCAATCTTATATCCCATTTCCTTTGCTGCCATCGCCATCATTCTGCCAAGCTGTCCTCCGCCAATAATACCAATCATTTGTCCAGGTAAGATCGTTTTTATCACTGCAGTTCACTACCTTCTCGCACATTTTTTTCAATTGCTTCTCGTCTCAGTTCTAATGCATCGTGTATATCATCATGAAACGATCCTAGTATTTGCGTAGCAAGTAAACCTGCATTTGTAGCTCCAGCTTTTCCAATTGCGACAGTCGCAACTGGAACACCTCCTGGCATTTGGACAATAGATAGTAAGGAATCTAAACCATTTAACGCTTTCGACTGAACAGGAACACCAATAACAGGAATATTTGTTTTTGCAGCAACCATTCCTGGCAAATGAGCGGCTCCGCCTGCCCCAGCAATAATAACTTTTAATCCACGTTCACGAGCTGTTTCCGCATATTCAAACATATAATCTGGAGTCCGATGAGCAGATACGACTTTCTTCTCATACGGAATATTTAATTCTTCTAATATTTCACAAGCATACTTCATTGTTTCCCAGTCTGACGTGCTTCCCATAATGACTCCAACTAGTGGTTTCATATTAGAATCCCCCCGATTCAAATAAAAAAAGCCTGATATAGAACATTTCCCCTTTACTATGAGAGAAAGTGCTCTACTCAGGCATACACGTATCCCACGTGAATAGAAAAATACCGAGTGACTTTCCCTCATAGTCCAACGATTAACGGTCGTTAGGTAGAGACTTGCAGGCCATATTCCCGCGATTATATGAGGTACGATATAATATTGTTTCTACCGTTATATTAACAGGTGTCATTCAAACATGTCAACAAATAATCGAATGTTTTTTATGGAGTCCATTATAACGTTCGTGTTTTAGTTATATTAAAAAGAAGAACCGAAAAAATATACAGTAAAGAGAGGAATTTAAAGGAAAAAGACGAGAATATATGCAATTTGATCTTAAAAAGATTTCATAATTATTTCCTGTAAGGAGTTAATCTGAAAGTGAACTTTTGTCAGCCTTTTCTCGTACGTTCAGCATATTGAACATCGTTGAAGCGTCGACATATTGCAAGTAACGGCCAATATATCAGTAGACATGTAAGAAGGAATTTATCTCCAAAAGGCATCTACATCTCTTCAATTTATAATTGTTCCATTTGGAGATATAGCATAGAGCGGTTATTTTACATCTAATACAGGGGAATTAAAATATACATCTTATTTTTTAAGACAAATAAAAAAACCTAAGTCAAAACGACTTAGGTTTTTGCCTGGCAACGTCCTACTCTCACAGGGACAAAGTCCCAACTACCATCGGCGCTAGAGAGCTTAACTTCCGTGTTCGGTATGGGAACGGGTGTGACCTCT
>NZ_JBHTHG010000004.1:0-224322 GCF_042676365.1 Bacillus sp. CGMCC 1.60114 | reverse complement strand
CCCCTAAATTAAAATTTTCTTTCTCTACAGATAGTTATTCTGAGAAGCCGCTCATTTTTTCGTTTTGGGGGCATTTCTTTTTCTTAAGTTGATGGGCATGGGGTATGAACGGTATCTGGTAACATAGTTCTTCTCCTTTTATTTGATTTATTTATATAATAAAATTATATAAATTTTTCCAAAAACCATCAACAGACATCTGATATTTCTCAAATTTATATTACAAAGTTTGGCATTCCATTATAGATTGTAACAAATTCTGCAAGTTTTTGAAATTTTTTGTTTTAACATAATCTTACATAAAACAAACATTCCATCAATTTCCTTACATTATTTATTTTATTTTTCTAAATAAATGTTGGATTAAAATAAGATAATACAAAAAATTTACAATTTCGTTATTCTCTTGCACTATCATTCATATTTGCGGTACACTTTTAATAGTTATAAACTCGATTTCTGTCGAAACATATATAGAGAGAGCTTTCGAATAATGGAGGGACATAGGTGTTGTATACAGTTGAAAAAGATCCGCTGAAACAAGCACAAGGTCTTATGCTTAAGATGATGGTCGCGCTTCATGATATTTGCGAAGCACATCAAATTCCGTACTGGCTAACAGATGGCACATTGCTTGGATCAGCAAGACATAAAGGGTTTATTCCGTGGGATGATGATGCAGATATTGCTATGCTGCGCGAAGACTATGAGCGCTTTGTAAACGTTGTTGCTGCAAACTTACCTGAGCCGTTCAAAGTAGAAACGGTAGAAGAAAACACGCAAGGAAAACATAACTGGCTAAAACTTATTTATTTAGATGGATTTGAATGGATTGACTGGGACGGTGTGAAACGAAAAGGACTTTCCATTGATATTTTCCCGTTTGATTATGTACATGAAACGAGTAAAGTTCAAAAGCTTGTTCATCGCTTAGCGCGTCTTGAATATCCAATGAAAATAAACGGCGTCAAAGACTTCATTTGCCGCACGATTAACAACATGCAAGTTCAAAAAATATATGCGAAATTCACCAAGAAATCCAACATCGTCACATACGGCGTAGAAACACCATTCTTTGGCTGGGCCTATTTCGAAGTGGATAAAATCTTCCCGCTTCAAAAAGGAATCTTTGAAGGAAAATACTTCCAAGTTCCAAGCGATACGCATCACTATTTAACACTATTGTATGGTGATTATATGAAACCGCCAGCAGAAAGCGAGCGCCGCATTCATATGGGAAACCTACAATTTACAGACGAAAACACAAAATAATCCGATTTCTCCTTGTGAGAAATCGGATTTTCTTTCTTATACTAAACTAAACAAGCAATCGCTTCTTCTACCTTCTCTAAATCCTGTACAGAATCAATTTCAAAGCTATCATCGCTGCCAATTTTGTATAAATGAACATTTAAGCTTTGAATATTATCTTTCACGATATTATCCCAGTACAGCTCGCTGAAATCGCCGTGCGCAACTACTTCTTCTAATTTCTTCACAATATATGCGCCGTCTTCTTCTGACCAATAAGAAATACCGCATAAGATGTAGTCATTATCACCATCGCCAATTTCAATGTCATATACTTTACGATCTTTATCGTGCTTAATAATCCATTCATTATGGAAGTCATTTTTCTTCGCACTAAAGTATAAGGATGACTCTGGATTTTCAATAAAGATATTGCGATGTAAATACACATCTGCATCCATTACATATGCATCTGCTAAATAGTCGCGTACTAAATACATTGTATAAATGTTATTGTACACATCGTACTTATCATTATGCACAAGCTTGACGTTATATTTCTCCACAAGATAATCGAACTTCTCTGCTAAATAGCCTGTTACAACAATAATTTCTTCTACGCCTTTTTCTTGTAAATACTCAATTTGTCTCTCTAGCATCGGTTTTCCGTTCACCTCTACTAGCGACTTTGGCGTTGTTAATGTTAATGGGCGCAAGCGCGTCCCCATACCAGCAGCTAAAAGAATCGCTCTCATGCTGTTTCACCTCGATATTTCTTTGATTTAATAAATTCATCTGGATTTGCCACTGTTAAGATGGATCCGATCAAAATCGCCACGCAGCAAATAATAAGCTTCCACGAAAACGGTGACCCAAGCGCTACCATTGAAATGACAACTGCCCAGGCAGAATACGTAATATTCAGCGCCATCGCTCTTGTTGGGCCGATTTCATGAATCGCTTTGTAATAGAACACATATGATGCCGTTCCGACTAATGCAATGAACAGAATTAAAATAAACTCTGCACTCATGATGACTCCCATTGTTAAGAAATGACCGCCAAATGCCGGTAAAATGACAAGACCGTACGTCGCTGCTGACACAAGCTGACGAATTTGCAGCGCTTCTTCTGGCGATACTTCTTCATCTTTCATACCGTATGCACAAATAACACACTCAAGGCCCCAGCCAACAGTACAAATTAATGCAAAGATAAATCCTAACATATAATTGTCTGACGTAAATCCATCACCAGTAAACCCAATAATAATAATAAATACAATACTAATCAACAATCCAAACCAGTTCGACAAACGAAGGCGATCCTTCAAGAAAATAAACGCTAAAAATGCACCAATAGCTGGATATACAGCCGAAATCGCAGCCGTATATGAAGCACCTATATATTTAACAGCTAATACATAAAACGTCATCCCAATCGGTCCGCCCATAAGCGCTCCCAGTATAACGAAGCGGCCGCTTCTCGTTTTCAATTTCGAAAGGGCTGTCTTCAATTGTCCTTTCATCGCCATGTACAGCATCATCCAAATACTGGACATAAAATCATGTAAAAACGTACTTACTAGCGGTGCAAGAAAAATCACTTGCTCCGTTGCCATCATCAATTGTGATGATAACACAATTCCAATTAAAACTGTATCTAAAGCCCAAGCGAATCCAGAAAACAGTCCATAAAATGCGCCTTTACTTCGCTTTATCCCCATGTTATTCTCCCTCCATTATGCTCCATAAAAGATTTGTATATGTTTCTTCGCACGGTTATAGCGGTCGATACCATACGTACCGAAATCACTACCCTTCGCTTCTTTAATATTCGTCCAAATGCTCCATAAGAAATCTTGGAAGATTTTATTCATTAAAATACGTGTCTTATGCTCTTCTTCTACATTTCCATTAAAATAGTAATCTAAAAATAACTCTTCCTCTTCTGGTGAGAAATCGCACTCTAAACTATGCGCTGCTAAATCCCACATTGGATCGTTCATACCGCCGTATTCCCAGTCAATTAAATAAATCTTCTCTTCCCCGCTCTTCACAAAGTTCTCAGGAACCGTATCATTATGACAAGCTGTTAATGTAACATTCATCTCTTCATACATAACTTTTAGCTTCATTACAGCGCGCTTTACTTCTTCATAATCATCGAAATTACGACCATTTACTTTCTGTAATAAGCTTTCGTAATGCGCCATCTTCTCAAACACATTAAACGTATTGTGCATCACAGCACCAGATGTATGTAGCTGTTTTAGCACAGCCGCTGTTAACTGCATATTATCACTGCGCTTCGCTGTTTTCGGATTTAACGTTTCCGCATTAGGAATTAACTCCGCTACTTTCACGCCTGTTTCTTCATTAAAATATAGAAGCGCCGCATCGATGCCAAGCTCGCTTGCTACATTCGAGTTTACCATCTCATCATGGCGACTAATCATCTCTTCCGTGCCGCTGCCTGGAATGCGAAGTACATACTCCTTCTCTAATGCCCGGACTTTAAAGTTTGTATTTGTCATCCCGCCAAACGGCTGAATATCCGTCACCTCATCTGGCGAAATTTGAAGCGCTTCTGCGACGTGACGTTTAATTTGCTTCTCCTTAAACTCCGCTTCCTTTCGCTTCAACTGATGGTACACTTTATTTTGTACATGTTCATATTGCTCATTCGTATCAATTTCTGCCCACACAACACTTTGCAGCTTCACATATCCGATATCATACGTTCTCGCAACATCAAGAAGTAAATACTCATAGTTCACATACGAGTTTTTATTATGACGAAATGCTTCTAACATCTTCGAGAATACGTCATAAGAAATTTTCGAAACACCAATCATCTCGCCGTCAATACGGTTTAACTGATGAATATCCTTTGAAATCTTATACAAATGTCCGTTCTGAATCTCAACGAACGCCTCATCACCAGAGCCGCTCTCGCTTGTAATTAATAAACAATCACGTTCTGGGTATTGTAGCACTTGTGAAATCGCGCGCTCTTCAATGACAATATCATCTTCAATTAATAAGAAATCATCTGTAATCAATTCACTCACACAAGCAAGCGACGCCATCGATCCCGTCCACTTATACTTATGATTCTCTGTGAAATGCACACCACTATGATTTGCCCACTTCTCAAATGCTTCCGGCTGATACCCTGTCACAATAACAACCTTTTCAATTCCGTTATTTTGCAGTACATCTAAATGACGATCAAGAAGGAGCTGTTCTCCAACCTCTAACAAACAAGATGGTTTACCAATTTCCTTACGATTCCCAGCTGCCAAAATAACCGCTTGCGTTACTTTCTTATAACCTTGCTGCGGATGCATACGAATCTTCTTCCCTTGAAACACCGTAAGCTCCTTCTGTAAAAGAGCAAGCCCCTTATCATGTAAATAATAGCTCATACGTTTACCGGACTTTTTGCTATAAATGAGCTCTTTTTCCGTTAAATCATTCATAATATAATTCACTTTACCAACCGAAATATGACAGCGCTCCGCAATCTTCTTCTGACTCATCTGCGGCTCTTTATTAATAATCTCTAATATATTTAAAACATGTTGCATACCAATAGCCTCCAACATTAAAAATACGTTCAATTTTTGAATACGTAACCATATTATCACCGATAGGCTACTATGTAAATCTTTTGTAAAGGAAATATTAGGATTGTAAATACATTAGTATAACTTGATGTAAGGATAAAAAAATCAAATTATACATAAGAAGTATACACTTTAAACAAACGTTTGATTAAAATAAGGAATTTCAGAAAAACTCTCTATCCACTGTTGGTTCTCTTTAAGATTTTTAATATAAATGTATTGGCATTCTCCCTTAAATCGCAGGTTATTTGAAACGAAAAAAAGTCACTTTAGCTATGCTAAAATGACCTTCTCTACTTTCTATTATTTTGCAACAAAATAATTTGTCACATACTGCGCCCAAAGCTCTTGACCTTTCGCATTCGGGAAACCGAACTCATCTTGTAAATATGGTAAGATGTCCTTTTTCGTTGGATCAGGCCATACTTCCCAATGATTGATATATGTATAACCGTTTTGCTCTGCAAATTGTTTTAAAGCAGTAATAAATTTTGGATAATTCTTCGCATTGTATACTGGATTTGGCGGTTGAATCATAATCGTTGCGTTCTTCACACTTTCCTGCAGTGATACTATAAACTTTTGTGTATTTGCTACTGAATTACCATTACCAATCTTCTGATTATCTGTAATAAAAGGCGGCTCAAATAATATAACATCCGGCTTTAGATCCGCAATTTCTTTCGCTCGGTTCTTCGCAATAAGATCGTCTGTACTTTCCCCTTTATACTCCTGAACCGTTACATTCCAAGGACCTTCACCATAAGCCGCATTTAAGTTTGCTTTAAACTTCTCTGGCCAAGCACCTGTCGCCGCTGACGCTTCATCACCAACAATCACAAGGTTCACTGCCTTTTTCTCACTGGCAGCTTTCTTCAGCTTCTCTTTCACCGCATCCGGTAAGTTCTTCGCATACGCTTCATCAAAAGCTACCTTTGTCTCCGACTTCTTCTCTTCCTTCTTCGTAGCTTCCTCTTTCGTACTCGCTTCCTTCACTTGAGTCTCTTGCTGCGTTGCCTTCGCAACCTTCTTATTCCAATACATCTTACCACTCACAACAGAAGAAACAAACAATACGAAAATCACAAGCACGAACCAAACTTTCTTATTCATGAATTCACCCCATTATTTATCTTATATTACATAATATTATTATAAATTAATAAGAAAATAAAGCTAACTACTATGTGAGTAGTTGGGTTTAAAAGATTACTTCTTAGGTAATTCAAGGTGTTCTCTTAACTTGTTAGAAATATCTTTGCGTGTTTGATCTGTTACAAAATAGTACCAAATACCGTCTTCAGCCTTGTGACCGTCACCAGGAATTTGGATTTCCTCAGTGCTCTTCATACAATCTTTATAGTTCTTTTGAATATCAAACATTTGCTCTTGAGATAAGCTTGTTTTTACGTTCTTTTGAATTGCTGTTAACACGTCGCCATAGTTCGCTAGAGACGATACATGCGCACCTTTTTTGATTACAGCTTGAATAACTTGACGTTGACGCATTTGACGACCGAAATCACCGCGCGGATCTTCATAGCGCATGCGAGTATACTTTAGTGCATCATCACCATTTAAATGAATATCGCCTTTTGCAAAGTGATGACCATCTTGTGTGAAGTCTAAATCATTGTAAACATCGACACCACCAACCGCATCAACAATATCTTTAAAGCCAGCCATGTTTACTTCAATGTAATGATCAACTGGAACATCAAGGAAGTTTTCCACCGTTTTCACAGCCATATCAATTCCACCAAATGCATACGCATGGTTAATCTTATCTTTCTTCCCTTTACCAACAATTTCTGTATAAGAATCACGTGGAATACTTACAATTTTCATCGATTTTGTCTTTGGATTTAAAGTAAATAACATTAAAGAATCGGAACGGCCAACCTCATCTTTTCGTTGATCGCTGCCCATTAGTAGAATAGAAATAGGTTTTTGATCCACTACATCTACTTTTTGCTCACGTTTATCTGATTTATCACGATCTAATGGTTTATGTACGGCCTCTAATGTATTCGATACGTTGGAATAAATATGATACGCATAAGCTCCTCCCGCAACTACGAGAACGCCTATAATACCAAAAATCCAGAATAGAATTTTCTTTTTCATATTTTATGCCTTCTTCCCTTCGAATTAACAGATTATTAGTAATTTTAACCTATTATAACATAAATTAGATTTCAGTTTATATCACTGAAATTTAACACTAGTATTTTCATTAACACTCCTTGGTATATATCTGAAGATTTTATTATTCTACACAAGGCGTGTCATTCATTCAAATACCTGTTACAAACTCAAAAACCAAGAAAACTAAGTAGAAAAACACTCTAAATATATAGTAGAATTATTTTATATGCATGTAATAAATTTGTCTTTAACTATCTAGATAACGAAAAAATAATGGAGGCTTCTATGAAAAAAGGAAAGAAAATAGGCAAAACTATTGGGATCAGCTTGCTAGCAATTTTGATTATTGCTGGTGCTGCAGGCGCTTATGCATACCAAAAATTAAAGCCAGAAAACCATTTCAAAAACGTTCCTGTAGTAAACTCTGATTCTACGAAAAAAGCAAAAGCGAGTCAGAACACTAAAGTACAAAACGGTGCTTTTAATATTTTATTAATTGGTTCAGATGAGCGAAAAGGCGAAAAAATCGGTCACTCCGATTCTATGATGATCATTCATGTAGACTTGAATAAAAAAGAATATCATGCAATGAGTATTCCTCGCGATACACGCGTACACCTTGACGGCTACGGCTATACAAAATTAACAAGCGTCCAATACATCAAACAAGCGACAGAAGGTCAACAACAAGGTGTGGATGCTGCAATAAAAGCCATTACCGAGCTAACAGGTGTAGATATTAACTACTACGTAGAAACAAACTACGAAGGCTTGCAGGGAATGGTAGATGCAATTGGTGGCATCGAAATGAATGTACCATTTGATGTGAAGCTCACACATCCTTGGTACCCAGAAAATAAAAACAAGGTAATAAATGCCGGTGTACACTCAGTGGATGGCAAAATGGTAACAGAGCTTGTGCATGAACGCTACTCTCTTAAAAACGGTGAATATGATCGACAAAGATTACAAGAAGAAGCATTAGTAGGGATTGCAAAGAAAGTGCTGCAACCATCAAACGTAACAAAGCTTCCGGAATTCGCTAAACAAATTCCAAACTTCTTAATCGCGTCTAACATGACAACATCAGATATGCTAAGCTTAGGACTAGCTGTAAAAGACTTTGATCCTGCGAAACAATTACAATATCATCAAATTGGTGGAGAATGGAAAACCATGTATGATGATATTTTAAAGAATAATAATGATGAATTGATAATGGACAAAGCACAACTGGAGCAAGTTGTTTCTCAGTATTTTACAAACCAGATAATGGAAAAAAAGAAGTAGGACGGAGGTGATTTACCTCCGTCCTACTTCATCTATCTGCTTTATTTATTCTGTATTAAGATGTTGTAAATAAATTAGCCATAGAAATGACCTGAAACTAGTGATCAGGGGCTCCAATACACATCTCTTCAATATAATTAACTACTTAAAAAATATCAGATGAAGATTAGTATGTCCAGAGAGGGAAACTATTGGAGCAATGCTTGTATAGAAAGCTTCTTCAGTCACTTTAAGTCAGAGTGTTTTCATTTATACTCTTTCCGCACAACCGATAAGGTCAAGTTTGCCGTGCGCAAATATATACACTTTTATAATAACCAAAGGTTCCAAAAGAAATTAAATAACCTGAGTCCATATAAATATAGAAATCAGGTTGCTTAGTTATGCTTTTGGAATACTGCCTACTTGGCAGGGGTCACTTCATTGCTACAAATGTTTTTACTGATACATCAATACGATCCACTTAATTATCTCCTATTTCAAAATAAAAAGAGAGACGTTATTCGTCCCTCTTAATGTATAAAACTAATTCAAATTCGTATTTTTTCAAGCTGCTTGTCGCACAATAGGAGACTATTGTGCAATTAATTTTTCTTTTCTTACTACTTTAGCAGGAACGCCAACTATTGTTGTGTTAGGTTCTAAGAAAGATTTGTTTACTACGGAATTTGCGCCAATCTTTGTTCCGTCTGCTATCGTTATCCCACCGAATAACTTTGCCCCCGGAGCAATATAAATATTATCTCCTAATTGCGGAACATCTTCTTTAGTACCACCAATGTTTACACACACATGAATTCTGCAATTTTTACCGATTTTTGTTTTGGGATTTATTACAATAGTCCCTGTATGCGCAATGCTTAAACCTTCGTCGAATACATTAATCGGAATAGAAAAACCTAACTTATGACTTAAATTTCTATACTTGTACTTCAAGTAGAAAAAATATGGTTTGTACATTATTCCTTTACAATTATTAATGTACTCTAACTTACGCATCAACCTTTGAAATTTCCAAATGTCATCACCGATTAATTTCGGTCTTTTTCTTGTGATTTCTAATGCTTTTCTATCTTTTTCTAAGAATCTTTGATAATCTTCTTTTGACATTATCAACTAAATATACCTCCAATGGAACTTTTAAATTAATTATACTATATTTTGGTAGGCATATTATTTCTCAATATTAAATTGTTATAAAAAGCAACAATTATAATTGTGTTCCAACAATGGTTCCGTCTGTATCACTTGAAGGTGCCCCATTCTTAATCATTGATTTACCACTTGAACTAACCCATAAAGCATAAGTACCTAAATAAAATGGTTTACCCCAAGTTCCTAAAATTTTAACAGCTTCAGTTGAGTTTACAACATTTATAGGATTGTCAAAACTAGCCCCTGTTGAATCATAGCGTTTTAGTTTGTAATCCTTACTTGGGTCAATTTGTTCCTCCCACGCTTCCACATTATTTAGCAGAGAGATTACATCCGAACGATACCGGAAACCAGCTTTTAACTGATAAAATTTATGGATTTTTAGCATCAACTTATTAAATGATATAATACTTAAATATCATTTTAAACAGCATAATTGTTCCTATAATCCTTTCTTTTTAACAACATATTATTCTATACTTATTAATTATGGGGTATTTGACTAAACATATGTTAGAGGGAGAAAGAATGGAACTTATAAAAATTTTAATTCGGGAACGAAAAAAGGCCTTGTTATTTGCGATCTTATTATCAGTATTTTGCTTTATTCTCATTCCAAGTATAAATACAAGTGATAAATCACTACGCGAATTGGCTGAAAAACAAAATATGGAAATTGGTACAGCTGTAAATACTTCCGCGTTCCTGAAAGATAAGCAATATAGAGATACCTTAAAAAAAGAATTTAATGTATTAACTCTAGAAAATGAACTAAAGTTTGCGAGTGTTCATCCCCAAATCGACAGGTATGATTTTACAAACTCTAATCGTTTAATAGATTTTGCGATGGAGAATAATCAAAAAGTAAGAGGACATACATTAGTTTGGTACTATGATTTGCCAGATTGGTTAACGAAGAGTAACTTTTCAAGAGATCAATTCATACAAATTCTTAAAAATCATATTCAAACTGTAGTAGGTCAATATAGAGGGAAAATATATGCATGGGATGTTGTAAATGAAGCTTTTAATGATGATGGAACATTGCGTGATAATCTTTGGTTAAGAAAGATTGGCCCAGAATATATAGAGCTTGCTTTTCGTTGGGCACATGAAGCTGATCCTAATGCTCTCTTATTCTATAATGATAATAGAAATGAAGGGTTAAATGCGAAGTCAGAATCTATATATCGATTGTTTAAGGAATTTAAGGAACGTGGGGTTCCCGTTAACGGTATAGGATTCCAAATGCACAATAACATTAATAAACCTATAAGGTATGAAGATGTTTCTAAAAATATTGAGCGTCTAGCTAATATAGGTTTACAAGTACAAATTACTGAGATGGATGTCCAAATCCAAGGCAATGAAGAAGCAGAAACGAAAAAATTAAAAAAGCAGGCAGATATGTATAAAGATTCATTAAATGTTTGTCTTTCCAATAAAAATTGTACTGGGTTTGTAATGTGGGGATTTACAGATAAATTTACATGGGTTCGAAATTCTATATCTAAAGATGAACAACCACTTATTTTTGATGAGATTTATAAACCAAAACCAGCGTATAAAGCACTTCAAGAGGTGCTTTATAAATGAAAAAGGATTCAAGAAATTATTAACTTTTGAATAAAATACGGCTTTGAATAGATTTATAAGTTAAGAGGGGCAGCTGCTCCTCTTTTTATTTTGAAATGAGGTGATTGCTGTGAAACGAATTGTAGACCATGCTATTTACGAGAAACATGTCAGTCCGACCAATAAAAGTTTGGTGAATGACTTTCTGATTGAGAAAAAAGCGCAAGGAAAAGCAAAAAGTACTCTGCAACAATACCAATGGGATTTACGAATTATTTTGTATCTCATTTATAAGCATTTTGAAAATAAAGGCCTTGTTGATCTAACGAGGAAAAATATCCGCAACTTGTGTATTATCTTCCAAGAAATGAATATGTCTAATGCGCGTGTGAACGGTCTTATGAGTGCATTGCGGGCAGCGTTGGAACTTTGTGCTGATGATGATTACGATTATGAGTTTAATGTTGGATCTAGGGTGAAGGGTCTTCCGAAAAATCCAGTGCTTCCAAATGGTTCCCCTATTCTTGATAGGAAATTCAAAACAGTATATGAAGTATTACCGTTTGGCGGAACATCTCAGGGCATGTACCAAAACTGTAACCTGTTCAATTGCACCATAGACCCTAGAATTGATATCAACGTCCTAAGAAGTAACTACACAGATTTTGGCTATCCAATTGGGTCTTGTTCTTATGCAGAAATGAGACCTCGTAAAAGAGGTACAACCACACAAAGACCTAGTGGAACATTAGTTAAAACAGGTGGCCCTTATTGTGACACATCAATAAACAAAATTATAACTTATATTGGTACTGGATGGATGCTATAGGTAACACTGTTTGAAATTTAACAAGGATCATCTTAAAGCATTTTTCATTAATATTTTATGGTATTATATCCATAAAGAACCATATCATATTTTCGTTATATTGGAGGAGAAATGTTTGATTAAAAGTAAGGAAGATTACATTAGATACATGGAGGCTGACAGATTAGCAACTTATATTAAAAGAAAAAAACCTTTACCTTTTATGGATGAGAGATTAAAATACACTAGAACAATGAGAAAGATTGAGTACATTCAAAACTGTAAAACTGGTTTATTTAGTAAACTTATGAAAGCTTATTATCAATTTAAATTACACAGATTAAGTATAAAGACCCAATTCTCCATACCGCCAAACGTTTTTGATGAAGGTCTTACTTTATTTCATCATGGGACAATAATAGTGAATAAGACTTGTAAAATAGGAAAATATTGTCAAATACAATGTTCTACAAATATTGCAGCTGATGTTGTAATAGGAGACCATGTATTTATAGGTCCGGGTGTAAAGATACTGAGTAATGTACGAATAGCTGATGGAGTAAGAATTGGTGCGAATTCTGTGGTATCTAGATCAATTGACGAACCAAATATTACTGTAGTAGGCGCTCCAGCAAGGAAGGTTTCTAATGTTGGGTCTGGTAGAAAATCGATTAAGAATAAAGATGGGGAATATTATCTGGAAGTTGAAAAAAATACACCTGATAATATAGCTAAAGCAGAATAGATTCATAGTGTGCAATGAGTATTTATTAATAAAATACGGCATTGATAAAAAAAGAGTGCCCCCGACTACTCTTTTTTTATTTTGAACAAATTTATGTCTTATATATCTTTAAAACTTCACAAGTAATACATCGCTAATACACAACAGCAAGATATTATACGCTGTATTACTTGTGAAAATAATAGGAGAGGCAATATGAAGAAAGATGGTAACTTTTTTGTAGGGTTATTATGGGGTAGCTTATTTTCCATCATTCTATGGATATCATTTTTGGGTTGGGTAAAGATATTGTTAGTACAAATTCATCATCATAAGGATTGGTTGATTAATTTTTGATAGTAGCAAATTTGATATTTGCACAATTTTATAAAATACGGCTTGTATAACAAAGAGGGACAATTAGTCTCTCTTTTTATTTTGAAAGGAGGTGCAATATGGCTGAACCAGTGATGAAGCATGATGATATGAAAGAGGGACTTGTGGGGTTAACTAGAGTGGAAACAAAAATCGATGCGCTTGGTAACGTAAGAGAAATTGCAATCGAAGTACAGCAGTCTGCAAAGAGCGCTCATCTACGTCTAGATCGATTAGACAAAATAGGATTTTGGCTTGGTACGACAGTAATTGGTGCAGTGATTACAGGCGCTATTATGGCACTTTTCGAATTCGCAGGAAAGTAGGGAAGTATTATGAACAAAGAAAATATCAAAAAAGGATTTCATAACCGGCGCACATGGGTTGCACTTTTTTCATACGTTGGATTGCTCTTACAAGTTTTTGGTGTAACTGGATCTGAAGGTAACTTAGAAAAGGTTCGACAGGCTGTATATATGTTTGGTATCGCTTTAGGTATTTGGACTGATCATGAAGAAATTAAAGGAGATGCTGAATAATGAAATATCATACTCGAAATATAAACAATTTAAATAAATTGGCTGATCATACGAAGGTTGCAGCATTCAAGTGGTATCAATATTGCATCGATAATGGCATCGAAATGTTAATCTATGAAACGATTCGTACAATTGAGCAGCAACGCAAGAACGTAGCGAAAGGTGCATCACAAACGATGCGCTCTTATCATTTAGTGGGACAAGCATTAGACTTTGTGCCTATCAATTCTAATGGTACAGAGGATTGGGAGGAGTACTGGAAAGAGCCATGGGCTTCAGTAATCCGTTATGCTAAAAATATTGGATTTGAATGGGGAGGAGACTGGAAAGAATTTGTTGACTCACCTCATTTACAATGGAATCATAAAGGGTATGGAACAGATACATTCAATGGAAGTGGAGCTCAAGATGTACCAGATTCCCCTCCTTCTTCAAATGGTGGTGAAGGTATCGCATATATTGAAGGTAATCGTGTTAACTTACGCACTGGCCCAGGAACAAATTATGATGTTGTGAAAAAGGTGTATCAAGGTGAAAAGTATCGATCATGGGGATATAAAGATGGTTGGTACAATGTCGGCGGAAACCAATGGGTATCAGGTGAATACGTCAGATTTGATAAATAAACAAAAAAACTGGCTCCTTCGTAGAATCGGGGTTTTTGTTTATTTATCACAAGCAATTCCATCGCCATCACGATCTAGTTTAGGTAAGTACGCTGGGTCACCTATTTTAATATTTGAGAATCCAGCAGCCTTTGCTTCTTTACAACTTTTAAAGTTATAATTAGTTTGAGTGTTTTGTTCTGGTTGAGATTGTGTTTGTTGCGAAGCTTGTTCTTGTTGCTTTTTAGCCTCTTCTTGTCGTTTTGCTTCCTCTTGTTTACTTCATATCTTACCTTCCATATTGCCCTTTACTAAATTTTAACAACATGAAATTAGGATACCGCAAAATAATTATTAATTTTTTCTATATCTTTCATTATTACTACTCAGCTAACCTATTAATAGTTTCACAATAGATCATATTAAATAAGTATAAAAGCATACACAAATAAACCCAACTACTGTAAGAGTAGTTGGATTTAAAAAAATTACTTTTTCTTGATAATTTAAGTATATCAAAGAACTATAATATATACAGCTTCTCTGTTATATAATAGTGTCTTATACTACCTAAATTAGATCTTCTTAAACCAATGTTATATTTTAGAAATATCATCTACCTTTTTGCTATTTCTATATAACACACTATGTATTTTAATTATTAATAAATTCCTTAATATCCTTTACTAATTCATTTTTTGAAAAACTATAGGTATTGAAAGTCTGATGATGAATACTACTAATTGCTGTACCTAATTTTTTCATGTCCCAAACTACACTAACATACCCTTTTTTATCTAAAACATCACAAATTTCGATTTGGTGATTATCTACGTGTTCATGAAATTCACTTAAACGTGGGACTGCTATTACTTTTTTTTGTTTCTTTAAAGCATTAAAAATACTGCTAGTTCCCCCATGAGTAATAAGTAAAGAGGCCTTATTAATGTATGTTTCCATTTGTTCAGGCTTAAGTAACTTATGTGCTTGGAAGTTTGCAGGTATATATGTTGAATATCCTACTTGGGCAACAACTTCTTCTTGAATTATCCCACTTGCACACAGTCCATCTACCTCTTTTAAAAGTCTATCAAATTGAAATTTTTGTGTTCCGACTGTTATAAAAATCAATATAATCTCCCCTTAAATTCCGCTTTCTCATACACTGAAAGAAGTTCTTCCCATTGTACATAAAATTTATCTGCAAAACGGTATAAGACTCTTCCCGTTATGGTAGGGGTTTGCACTTTGGCAAAGCTTTCAATAAAAATAAGTTTACTTCCAAAAATTTTCCCAAAAATACAAAAAGGAATAACTGCCCCGGCTCCGGTAGAGATAATATACTGAGGTTTAACCTTCCATACATACCACAGAGAAAGGATAACATTGGCCATAAATATAAATGGAAAGAAAATGTTTTTCCTCTCCTGTTGGATTAAATACAAAACATTATATTTCTCTTGTAACGAAAGTGTCGTTTGATTTTTTTCAGTAATCACATTTATACTTGATGAGTCAAAGGATTTCATTATATTATTCAACTGTGTTAAGTGTCCCCCGGTTGAGCTAATAAAACATATTTTTTGCAATGGATAACCCTCCATTTTTTATTTATATCCACTTTAATTTAACTATAAAAATAATAATACGAATCTTCTCAAACCAATATTGGCATATGTAAATAAATCTATTAATAGTTTACTTTTGGTTTTCCAAATATGAAATTTTATTTTATGAACCCATTTTCCTTTATCATAAATAAACTCTTGAAACTCCATTTCATTCACAATAGACTCTATTTCATTTTCATATTGTTTACTTTTTATACCTCTTCCCCACCACTTAAAGAAATAGTTCCGGACAAAATTTAAAACTACATCATCATCTGAGATATTAATCAAATCTTTATAAGTTAGCAAGCGATCTCGTGCATTTCTCCCTGGATTAGTCATTATAGACCCTTCCCGATATCTACGTCTATATACATTCAAGTCTACATATTTTATAGATTCGGTTTTTCCAATGCAATTAAGCCAAAATGACACATCTTCTCCATAAGTATTTTCATTTGGAAAATATAAATCATATTTCTCTATGAACTTTTTAGACTGTACTTTTAAACACGCTTGATGGAGATCTAGTAAACAATATTTTTTTAAACTATTTTTATATTTATTTACAGTAGGCTTAACTAAAAAGTATTTTTTTTGGCAGACCTTACGACTTTCATCATAAAAACCCTCGCCATTAAAAATAATAATATCTTTTTTATCATTTTGTATTTCTTCAATTAAAAGAACTAGTGAATTGGATTGAATATAGTCATCTGAATCCAAATACATAATATATTCACCTTTTGCTATTTGTGTACCAACATTTCTAGTTGGACCCAATCCCTCATTTTCCTTATAAATGCATTTAATTCGACTATCCATAACTCTATATTTTTCCATTATAGATCTACTATCATCTGTAGACCCGTCATCAATAAGAATGATTTCTATATTTTCCACCTTTTGTTTTATCAATGACACTATGCACTCTTCAAGATATCTCTCTACATTATAAATTGGTACGATAATAGATAACAGAATGTTATTTTCATTTGATTGTAAACTCACATAATCACCTAACTTTTTAATTTTATAATATTTCTATATACAACTAAGGGAGTTATGCATTTAATAACCCCTTTACAAAAAGCACTAATATTTATTACATTATGTCTCCATGCTTGCATATAAATTGATAAAGCTTTCTTTCTTTGATGATCAAATATTAATGGCTTTGTAACTACTCGAACTAAAAATGCATATTTTACCTTTTCAGAAATACTATCTTTAACACTTTCTATCCAGTCTAACGATTGAAGATATTTATTATTATTTCCTATTCTTCCACTCCTTTCATCCATGTAATATATTGTTAAGTACTCTGGAATCCTTACAAACTTTGCACCATTCCTACTTAACCTCAAACAAAAATCCCAATCTTGATGTTTTTTCAATCCTGGATCAAATAAAGTTTCTTTTCCAATACTACTAGAAAACATATAGCTACTAGTTTGGACCCAATTCTTTTCCAATAATATGTATTCTAGGATATTTTCCCCTTCATCGATATCCCTATTAGCAAAATAACCAACCTTTTTTCCACCTGTTAATACTAAATCCGTAAAACAAACTACTCTATCATCATTAAATTGCTGTATAAATTTTAACTGTTTTTCTAATTTAGTCGGTAACCATTCATCATCTGAATCTAACAGAGCAATATATTCCCCTTTACTTTCTTGGATACCAACATTTCTCGGTTTTGTTCCACTTGAATTTTCACTAAGCTTAATATACTTTATCCTTAAATCATTATATTCCTTAATAATCTCCTCTGTATTATCTGTAGAAGCGTCATCTACTATTATTAACTCAAAATTTGTATATGTTTGATTCAAAACACTATCTATTGTACGTTTAATTAAAGAACTTCTATTATATGTTGGTATAACTACACTAACTAAATATTTATCATTGTTCAAGAGACATACCTCCCGCAAATAATAAATGGCCATATAATAAATTAAATTTATCCATTATATCAATTAGCCTGTATTACTCACTTAACTTATTAAAATTTTTTCCTACAGTTAATCCTCTTTCAACCAAAAGTTCTACGTAGCCTTTCCTTCTAAAAATTTTTTAAATTATATTTTTAATATTCATAGTGGCCCTCCTACTACTTGTAGCATTAATTTATTTAAACTATTTTATTTTTCTCTTCTGTTTTAATTGATTTGAGACTAATTAAATTCAAAATATCATTTCTATAGAGAACTACTAGCATTCCAATATTTAATACACCTATAAGAAAGTAATATAGATCAAAAGAATTAAAAGTTGCATAAAAAGTGAAGACTAGTAAACACGCTGTCATCAAATAGATTCTTTTCAAATCAAAATTTACTTGATACAACCTAGTTGATATAAATGTTCTTATACTAAAGAAAAATATATATGCTACTCCTGTAGAAAGCGCTGCACCTGTCGCACCTAATTTAGGTACTAACAAAAAATTCCCAATAACATTTACACCAGCAGAAAGAAGAGCGATAGTTATATGGTAATAGGATTTCTTTTTGAAGTTAATTCCTAAAACTGTAGTTTCTGAAATAGTATACATTAACGGCATAAACACTAGAAAAGGCATAATATTACTTGCTGCTCTAAAGTTCTCTCCCAAAATAAAAATAATCATATCTTTAAAAAAGATAATCATTATACCTATGAAGAACATAAAAAAAGCTACAATAGATGTAACTTTTTTAAAAAAATCCTGGCTATTATTATCTTTTTCATAACGTTCATAAGCAACAGGAACCCAAAAGGTAGTAAAAGCCCCTTGAACAGCATTTAATAACGCTATTATGGAAAAGGCTGCTGAAAATAGACCAAGCTCTGTATAACCACGATAATGTTGAATAAATAGTCTATCTGCTGACTGAAATAGCCAAGTAATTAAAAGGGTAAATACTAAGGGTATTCCAAATTGCAACAATTCTTTTGTTGATGTATTCAGTCTCTTACTCTTCACTTTTTGTTTACTAATTTCCCATAACTCTTTTTCAAGTATTATAGCAACAATACTTGCTATAATATTTGAAAAAACAAACGCATATATTAATGTAAGAAAACTACTATTAAGTGGAATAAATAGCAGTAGTATGGCAATAATATTTGACAACTTTTGGCCAACCTGCACTGTAGAATACAGTCTTCCCTTTTGTTGCATCCTTATAACTAAAAGGGAAAATCTATTTAACAGCATAGCAAAATTATTAATTGTAAATAAAATCACCAATTGGCTATTATAGGTTCCAAATAAACTCATTGAAATTTGTTTATTAAAAATAATAGTCACAATTGTAACCAGTGAACATACTAAAAAAGGAATCTTAAGCGAACGATATAATAAACGTGTTTGGTTACCCTTTTCTATATAAAAGTATCTAACAAAGGATTGATCAAGACCCATCAATATAATTATATTAATTATATTGGCATACATGAGAAACATTGAAAATCTCCCATACTCTTCTGGAGTAAATAACCGAGTATTTAAAGGTGCAGAAATAAATCCCAACAAAAGGACTATTCCACTCCCTAAAGCATACTCTATAAATTTCTTAAGTAAATTATTTTTAGACACAATTAAGCTCCTTCTATCTATTTCCTATACCTGATAGCCTATTATTATTCTGTGAAATTATTTTTATTACCAAGTAGGATAACCAAAAGACCGGTACTATATCGTAGTACAATAGATTATCAACCATAAATAAAATTGTAGTAGCTAAAAATAGACCTAATGTTCTCTTATCAATCTTGAATAGGTTATAGAAAATACCAAAATAAATGATAAGAAATAATCCTCCTCCTACAATTCCATAATCTAGAAGCTCATCTAAAAAGACATTATGCGCCCCTTGAAAATGATTATCTAATCTATAAAAATACCAATTATCTATAACACCTATAGGATGCCCCTTAAAGAACTCTATAGCACTCTCCCAAATAATTTTTCTTGAACCCCAGCTACCCAAATCCCTAACATCAGACGTATAATTATAAACCATTATTCCAGATACAATTATAGCGACAACAGCTATACAAAAGATAATATGCCTAAAGTATTTATTAATTTTTTTGAAATTGATAAAAGACACTAGCAATATAATAGTCGCAATTAGTGACATAATAGAATTAGTAAGAACAATATTAATAGTTAGTATCAAAATACCTAAAACTCTTATTTTCTTACTTAAACAAGTATTAATCCTTAGTATAAAAATACCAATTAAACAATAGTATGCATATTTAGTCTTATGAGAGAATATTGACTGAAATCTAATTTCTCCAAAATAGTCTAGCATTTTACCTGCATCATAAAAATGTAGAAAGGGGGGAGTGAAAGAAATTCTTATTGCATAAATTTTTAATATATACATTAATATCCCCATTAAACCCATAATTATCAAAGAGTATCCAAACATCTTTGCAAATTTAGAAGAAAAATTATAATCCCATACAGAATTTATAAGTATAAGTATAAAAGTAACCAT
Source organism: Bacillus sp. CGMCC 1.60114 (assembly GCF_042676365.1). Classification (NCBI taxonomy): domain Bacteria; kingdom Bacillati; phylum Bacillota; class Bacilli; order Caryophanales; family Bacillaceae; genus Bacillus; species Bacillus sp. CGMCC 1.60114. The sequence continues at coordinate 204,106 of NZ_JBHTHG010000004.1, read as the reverse complement.
ATATAAACTATTAAATAACACTTTGTATATGGATCTATTTTCTACTCCGACATATAATCCAAGTACTAGAGTATAAATTATATATATTACAAGAAAAAACACTAAAATTAGTTCCCGTTTAGTTATATTAATTCTTATAGATTTTGTCTTTATTATGTTTAAAAAGGTATAAAGAATATAAATAAAACAAATTATACTAGATGCGTATATATTAATATTTTCGAATTTACTACCTATAATAAAGAAAAATGAAAAGAAAAATAAACTATATAAAATTATATTATTCATCACAAAATCCTACCTATTATATTTTCTTGATTTATTTAAGACTTTTTGCAAACTAACATACTCTTTCTCTGCAATTATATTTAAATCATATGTTGATTTCACTCTTTTCATTAACTGGTTCTTATCATAGTCATTTTCTAAATAGTACTCTACTTTTTGAGCTAGGTGTTTCTCAAAATCTTTACCGTCTTTAACAATAAAATCATCATTCCCCATTACTTCTGGTATTCCACCAGCATCACTTCCTATTACTATAGTGCCACATGCATGCGCTTCTAAAATAACTAACCCAAAAGCTTCTCTTCTACTTGGTATAATTAGTATATCCATTATATTCATAAATTTATTAACTTCTTTTGGCTCCAATTTCCCCATAAATAATACATTAAGCTCATATTCTTTACATTTTTTCTCGATATATTTTTTAAATTCCCCATCACCTATAACTATGAATTCTACGTTAAACTGGCATGACATTTGAATCTGTTTAAAAATCTCTGGTAGTTTATCTGCTCTTTTTACTTCATATAAATTCCCTACAAAACCTACTACTCTCTCTTTCAATTCTAATTTATTTTTCATTTGAAGTATTTCATTTGGCGGTAATTCATAATAAATGTTAAGGTCAATTCCATTAGGAATAACTACATTATTCTTATTCGGATTATTAAGACGTTTGATGCTTACTTCTTTTAAATTCTCACTAACAAAAATATTTAAATCTGAATTCTTAAGGTTTCTCTTAATATTTTTTGAAAAAACTCTATTTTCGAATGGTATAGAATGAACATCACTACCATGATACGTTATAGTGTAGGGGATTTTTAATAATTTAGACACAATGTGAGCTACTGAACCTTGAGGATGCCCCCAATGTGCATTTATTAACTGATGTCCTTGTACTAATTTCTTCATCTTTAGTGCCGTAAATATTGGATAATATATCCCCATTTTTCTAAATATAGTTTTTAATATAGTATTTTTCATGTAAAAATATTTTATTTTACACCCCCTATATATGTAATCTTCTTTTAGTTTTACTTTTACTTTTTTATTAAACATCTTCTTCAATAAAGATAATATCTTCCCATCATATTCTCTTAAAGAATATATCTCATAATTATCGATGTGTCTCGTCAAACTATTTATTCTATTATAAGTAGCATTAAATAGACCCGTTTTTTGCTCTTCCTTCATATCAACTATAAAAAAAATCTTATTTAATTTCTCCAAATCTTTATACACCCCATACACATATGAAATTTTTTAACTTAAAAAAAGTAATTGCATAGCAATCTTTTAAGAGATTGCTATGCAATTACTTTTTTGAGTTATTCTAGCAATTAAATAATAAATACCTCCTTTATTATTCGATTATTACAACAATAAAGGAGGTATACTTTAAATTATGCTAATACCTTTTGATGAAGTATTCTTTTACGTCCAATTGAGCAATAATTTACCTTCATGCCCTCTACTTCTTCCAAACTATAACAATTTCTACCATCATATACATTAGCAGTGCTCATTTTTTCTATAAATGTAGCTAAAGGTAATTCTTTAATTTCATCCCACTCTGTTAAAATAAATACTAAATCTGTGTCTTCAATTGTTTCAATTGCATTTTCACAATACATTACCTCATTGGGTAATTCTCGTTTAGCATTTTCCATTGCAACAGGATCATAAACTTTTACATTCGCTCCCATCTTTATAAGCTCTGGCACAATGACTAGTGAAGCTGATTCACGGATATCATCAGTATTTGGTTTAAAGGATAACCCCAACACACCAATATTTTTTTGATTTAAAGAACCAAAATCAACTACAGCCTGTTCCAATAGCTTACGTTGTTGTCTATTATTAAATTTAATAACTGCACTTAATAAGCTAAAATCATATTCTACATTATCAGCAATTTTCTTTAATGCTTTTGTATCTTTTGGAAAACAAGATCCGCCATATCCGATGCCCGCTCGTAAAAACTGATTACCCACACGACTATCTAGTCCCATACCTAATGCTACTTCTTCTACATCCGCATTAACTTTTTCGCAAATATTGGAAATTTCATTTATAAACGAAATTTTTGTAGCAAGAAACGCATTTGATGCATATTTAATCATTTCTGCACTACAAATAGTTGTACGATAAATTGATAATCCAAATGGTTTATTAATCTCTTCAATTAAATCCCCTGCTTCTTTATTATCCGCACCAATTACAATTCGATCACCGTGAAACACATCATAGATAGCTGAACCTTCTCGTAAGAATTCTGGATTAGATACAATTTCTATATTCAAGTCCTTCCCTTGTAAACATTCTTCAATATACGCCTTAACCTTATGATTTGTTCCCACTGGTACCGTACTCTTTACAACAACCGTAACATCTTTTGTAATAGAATTAGCAATATCCTCACAAACTTGATAAATATATGTTAAATTAGCTGAACCATCTTCCAACTCAGGTGTACCAACTGCAATATATATAATATCAGCTTCTCTATACACATTTTCATCGGCAACTTCAAAGGATAACGTTCCACTACTTAAATTTTTCTTTATCAAATCTTCAATTCCGGGTTCATAAATCGGAGAGATTCCTTGTCGTAATCGATTTACTTTTTCTTCATTTATATCTAGACAAGTAACACTATGACCAATTTCGGAAAGTGATACACCCGTTACAAGTCCTACATATCCTGTACCAACTACTAATATTTTCATCCTTCTGAACTCCTTTATTTTAATTGTATTAAGATGCATCATTAGATTTAATCATAACTTGAATCGTTTTAAATATAATTTTCAAATCATATATTAATCCGCGTTTACTTATATACTCTAAATCTAACTCAACCATTTCTTGAAAACCAACGCTATTTCTTTCCGTCACTTGCCATAAACCCGTACACCCCGGTGTAACAAGTAATCTCTGTTTATCATAAGTTGTATACTCTTTTACTTCTCTCGGCAGTGGTGGCCTTGGTCCTACAAGACTCATATCACCTTTTAATACATTTAATAACTGTGGCAGTTCATCAATACTCGTTTTACGAATAAATCTTCCAATCTTCGTAACACGAGGATCTTCTTTCATTTTAAACATTGCACCTGATACTTCATTATGTTTCAATAAATCCTGTAATCGCTCTTCCGCATCTGTAACCATAGAGCGAAATTTATACATATAAAACTCTTTTCCATCTTTGCCAACACGAATTTGTTTAAAAAATACAGGGCCTTTTGAATCTTCATATTTAATAAGTAAGGCTATAATTAAAAAGATAGGAGACAATAAAATAAGGCCACATAATGCTCCTATAAAATCGATGCAACGCTTAGCTACTAAATACCCTCTGCGACTATTCACATCTTTCAAAATTAGCTTTCTATTATTTTCTCTCACTGCATTTCCACTTGATAGTTTTACCAAGTTCAATGTTCTCCCACCTCACTTTTTATACATATACACTTTCTTTCTGTACCAATTCATTCATATATTTCATCAATTCATCTCGTAATTCCTCATGCTGAAGTGCCATTTCAATCGTTGTCTTAATAAACCCAAACTTCTCCCCAACATCGTAACGTGTTCCTTCAAAATCATAGGCAAACACTCGTTGAATTTCATTTAAGCGCTGAATTGCATCTGTTAATTGAATTTCTCCACCCGCACCTGTTTGCTGATCCTCAAGGAACATGAAGATTTCTGGTGTTAAAACGTAACGACCCATAATCGCTAAGCTTGATGGTGCTGTTCCTTGTGCTGGTTTTTCTACGAAGTTACGCACTTGGTAACGGCGACCATTTTGCTGAATTGGATCGATAATGCCGTAGCGATGTGTTTCGTTTTCTGGTACTGTTTGCACACCGATGACAGAAGCTTTTGTTGCTTCATATTCGTTCATTAATTGACGTAAGCACGGTGTTTCTGCTTGGACAATGTCATCTCCAAGTAATACTGCAAATGGTTCGTTTCCGATAAATTTGCGTGCGCACCATACTGCGTGTCCTAATCCTTTTGGTTCTTTTTGTCTTATGTAGTGAATGTTAATTTTGGAAGACGCTTGTACTTTCTCAAGCATGTCATACTTCCCTTTTTCTAATAAGTTTTGTTCTAGTTCAAAGGAATGATCGAAGTGATCTTCAATAGCACGTTTTCCTTTTCCCGTTACGATAATAATATCTTCAATTCCTGATTCGATTGCTTCTTCTACGATGTACTGAATTGTCGGTTTGTCGACAATCGGTAACATTTCCTTTGGCATTGCCTTTGTGGCTGGTAAAAATCGTGTTCCAAGACCAGCTGCTGGAATAATTGCCTTTTTTACTTGTTTCATTGTTAGTCCCCCTAAATATTTTTTAATTATAGTTATATATATAAATATAAGGAAATATGAAACCGACTAGCTATAGTGTCCTTAAGCACCACCTATAACTAGAGTTTTTAGAATAGTTTTGGGCATCTAACCCATCCTCACACCATGCTCCTGACGACACGCGTCTAAGGTAGGTAAAATATAGTTCTACCCACAGCAAGGCCGAGTGCCTCCATTGATAACGGTTAGGAGACATTACCATATACGTATTAAAAGATACCGAATAATTTCTTACGACGAATTTGTTCTGGATCTTCTTTATAAACACTTTTTCCGCTTATGAGTAGATATGGATTTTCTTTAAAATCCATAAACATGCTAGTACCAAATTCTTTTTCAATAACATCATAACCAGCTTGTAAATGAAATCCGCGTGTTGTTGTGTTATGTGCATCAGATGCAATCATATGTGTTAAATTATGTTCGATAAGCTCAAGTGAGAATTTTTTAATTTTTTTGCCGAAGTTACCAAGTAAGCTTCCTGCTGTTACTTGAGTAAGTGCTCCTTTGCTGACAAAATTGTATAGCTTATCAGGATGCTCGATTAACTCTGCGTTGCGCTCTGGGTGAACAATGATTGGGATTAATCCCTTTACTCGTAATTCATACAGCACTTCTTCTGCATAGCGTGGTATATGACTAGACGAGAATTCTATGAATATATATGTGCTTGTTTCGTTTAATGTGACGATTTTATTATCTTCGTAGTCTTGTAGCATTTGGCCATATAATCGAACTTCTTGACCTGGTAAAACCGTCAAATTTATATTTTCTTCTTTCAATAAGACATTTAATTGTTTTACCCGATGAAGAATATGCGTACGCTCATTGAGATATCTTCCATTTTGATGGTGAGGAGTTGCTACAATTGTATGTATTCCTTCTACTACTGCTGCTTTAGCCATTGCTATGCTATCTGTTATTGTTTGTGCCCCGTCATCAACACCGGGTAAAATATGACAATGCAGGTCAATCACATTTTCCATCCTTTCTATACATATAGGTTTAATAGGAAATAGCCAGGTGTGCGTATTCCACACACACCTCTTCTCTTCAATCTGTGCCGTAATAGTAATATAAGCTTTGCTCACGTTCACGATCGTTCAGAACAACACCTAATAATTTACCTTTTGCTGCTTCTAGTAATTTTTTTGCTTTTAATGCTGCTTCTTTTTCCGTGTACGCACTACGTACAACAAGCAGAGATGCGTCACATTGATTTGCCATAATTTGTGCATCTGATACTGGCAAAATAGGCGGTAAGTCAAAGATGACTAAATCATACATGTTGTAAACTTGTCCGAGAAATTCTCTCATAGCCTTAGAACCGAGCAGCTCTGCTGGATTTGGCGGAATCGGTCCGCACGGAAGAAAATATAGATTTTCAACATTTGTTGTTTGCACACATTTTTCAAGTTTTTCACCATGTGTCAAAATGTTTGTTAAACCAAAAATATTATTGACTTGGAACATTTGGTGCATTGCTGGTTTCCGTAAGTCTGCATCGACAAGTAACACTCTCTTTCCTTGCTGAGCAAAGACAACAGCGAGGTTCCCTATTGTTGTTGTTTTTCCTTCGCCTTGATTTGGAGATGTTACTATTAAAGAATGAATATTCGTATCTATCGCCGTAAATTCAATATTTGTACGAATGTTACGAAATTGTTCTGCTACCGGAGACTTCGGCTGGTCATATGCGATTAATTGACGACGTTGACGATGATTGTTATTTTTCTTGAATAAACCTTTAAGAGCCAATTGTATGTCCCCCTACTCTCTGCGCTGATGCTGCATGTTTTCTAGACCCTTCTTCTTCATCCATATGCGCTACAATCCCTAATACAGGTAAACCAAGTAATGCTTCAATATCTTCTTCTTTTTTCACTGTGTTGTCTAAGTATTCTAGTAAGAACGCAAGACCGATAGAAGCTATGAATCCAACAACAAACGCAATTGCAATGTTTATTGTCGGACGTGGTTTAATTGGTGATTGATGTTTGACTATTTCTGCTTTCGAAAGAACAGTTACGTTATCTGCGTTCATAATCTTTGCAACTTCACCTTTAAATACTTCTGCTGTTGTGTTTGCAATATCACGCGCTAACTTTGGATCTTTCTCTTTAACAGTTATCGAAATAACTTGAGAGTCTTTCTCATTTGCAACATCAATCTCCTGTGTTAAAGCTTGTGTTGTCATGTCTAAATTTAGCTTTTCTTTTACTTGATCCAAAATAATTGGACTTTTAATAATTACCTTATATGTATTTGTTAATTGGATATTTGTTTGAACTTCACCAGCCTGAATAGCTGCACCTTCTTGTTTCTTTTGGTTAACAAGAATTTGTGTAGAAGTTTGATAGATTGGCGTTATAAGGAAAAAACTTACTACTGCACTAATAATAGCAGCGCCAAATGTAATTGAAAGGATCATTGCTAGGCGTTTTCGTAAAATGTGAAATAACTCTTTTAAACTAATCGTTTCTTCCATAACTTCCTCCAACTTTCATTTTACACACAAAAAATCACACTGATAATATACCATTTTAATACAAAAATGTTAATTTTTTGTGAGATTTAAATGTAAAAATGTTAATTTTTTGTGTCATCTTAATATGGACATGTTAATTTTCTGTGGCATTGTAATAAGACCAGCACATATAATCTTACATAAAATCATTAAATTTTACAACATTCGCCATAAATTTCCTACAAAACCTTTTTTCCAATAAAAAGCTTTTACTTGTGAAGCACCCAATAGATAGAGAAAGCCTATAATTTTCTTTCATTGGTTTTCTCTATTAATAGTATCCGTATTAATCCATTTGTTGCTTTTTGTCATTCAAAACACCTCCTAGCAATTTACTAGAAGCGTTGTCTTATCGCTTATATAAAAAATAAACTTATGTTTCTTTCTCATATAAGAATATTATTCTTTACAATAAATGAGATATACAAATCATACATAAAGTCCATTTATTTTACAATATGGTTATTCTATATTTTCCGTCTATTCTGTGTATTGTTAAGAAAATGTATTAAGATGTTATACACAGCTGATTTTACTGCAAAAACTATTCTTACTCAGAAATATACATGTAGTGAAATTTCTGAGTAAAAAGAACACTCTGCCGAGCGTCCTTTTTAAAATTATTCCTTCTTATCTCCAAGCGCAAACGTAATTTCCGCTTCACAAGCAACCTCACCGTTTACGGTTGCGACTGCTTTCCCTTTACCAATCGGACCGCGTACGCGCGTCATTTCCACTTCTAAGCGAAGCTGATCGCCTGGGCGTACTTGTCTTTTAAAACGGCAGTTGTCAATCCCAGCAAAGAAAGCAAGGCGACCGCGGTTTTCTTCTTTCTTTAAAACAGCAATTGCTCCGACTTGTGCGAGTGCCTCAACGATTAATACTCCCGGCATTACCGCATAGTCAGGAAAATGACCGTTAAAGTATTCTTCATTTGCAGATACGTTTTTAATACCGACTGCACGTTTTCCTTCTTCTACTTCAAGAACTTGATCAACAAGTAGAAATGGGTAACGATGCGGGATAATTTCTTTAATTTGTTCTATGTTCAACATACTATCTCGCTCCTTTTTTAGAAATTAGTCTTAGTACTTGGTTATATATTTTTTTATTATCCCATTTTATTTATAATTTGTCATTATTAAAAAAACGAAGCAGCCTTTCCTGCTTCGTATCACTTCAAAAAAATGCATACACTCTTTCTTTTCTACCAACTTTTGTATAACAGAAATAAATACAGTTGACACTGAGGTAGAAAAGAGTGCATGCCCAAGTTAGGGGAAGGCAATATGCCAGAAGGCATATTGCCTTATGTGTCGTATTCGGCTTCATTATAATATAACCATTTCTAATATGAAAAACGGCAAATTTGCTAAAATATATTAATAAAGGTTTATTTTTCTTTATTTTCCTTCATATTTCTACACCTTTAAAAAAACCATATATTTTTAAAGATAAATATAAAAAAACGTTAGGCAATATACCTAACGTTTTTTCTTACTTATAGTAAAGCGCGGCGTGGTAATTTGTCGATGTTCTCAAGCATGATACCCGTTCCAACTGCTACACAGTGCATTGGATTTTCCGCGATCAATACAGGTACTTTTAATTCTTCTGCAAGAAGCATGTCAATGCCGTGCAGTAATGCTCCGCCGCCCGTTAAAATAACGCCGCGGTCGATAATATCAGCAGATAATTCAGGCGGTGTACGTTCTAATACACCTTTTGCAGCTTGTACAATAACAGCTGCGTTTTCTTTCAATGCCTCTGTAATTTCTTCAGAGCATACTGAAATTGTGCGAGGTAGACCTGTTACCATGTCACGGCCGCGAATTTCAAGTTCTTCACTGCGTGCACCTGGGAACACTGTACCTACTTTAATTTTAATATCTTCCGCTGTACGTTCCCCAATTAATAGCTTATACTTACGCTTAATATAGTTTAGAATCTCCATATCAAACTTATCGCCCGCCATTTTAATGGAAGAGGAGGTAACGATATCGCCCATAGAAAGTACTGCAATATCCGTTGTACCTCCGCCAATATCTACAACCATATTTCCGCTCGGTTGGAAGATTTCCATCCCAGCACCAACAGCAGCTACTTTTGGTTCTTCTTCTAAGTATACTTTCTTACCGCCAGATCTCTCAGCAGCTTCACGAATAGCTTTTTGTTCTACAGATGTGATGTTTGTTGGACAGCAAATTAAAATGCGAGGTTTTGACAAGAAGCCTTTTACGTCGAGTTTGTTGATGAAATGTTTTAACATCGCTTCTGTAATTTCGAAATCAGCAATTACACCATCTTTTAGCGGACGAATCGCTACAATGTTTCCAGGTGTACGCCCTACCATGCGTCGTGCTTCTTCACCTACCGCTAATACTTTTCCCGTATTGCGGTCAATTGCCACAACAGACGGTTCATTTAATACAATCCCTTTACCCTTTACATGAATCAATACGTTGGCCGTGCCAAGGTCAATTCCGATATCTCTCGCAAACATTCCTGTGTTTTCCTCCTCAATATACAAATCAGGCTAAACCCGAATACTTTACACCTAATTTCTAATTTTAGCATACTCTTTGTAGAAACGTAATATTGAAGAAATGAATTTTACTCAAATTTTTTCACCTTTTATTAGGAATGTTTGCCGAATGTCAGATTACCGACGCACGATTTTTTCTGTATCCTCTTTTTGGTACTTTTGCTTCGTTGCTTCGCCTCCGCGAAGGTGACGAATTGACTTATGATAATCAAGAATTTCCTTCACTTCATTTGCGAGCTCTGGATTAATTTCTGGTAAGCGTTCTGTTAAATCTTTATGCACAGTACTTTTGGATACACCAAATTCCTTCGCAATAACACGAACTGTTTTTCTTGTCTCCACGATATACTTGCCAATCTTGATTGTTCTCTCTTTGATGTAATCGTGCACACCACTCGCCTCCCTAAATTGGATGTGAGAAGGGTGAAATGAGACTCGCTGCATATGACTAAGCTGTACGTTCGAATGCTGTTTGTAAGCGTTATACTTCCTGGGATTTATAATATAATGATCCACGATTTCTCACCTCAAACACTCTCTTTGCTTTGGTTTATACCATTCTATTGCCCGCATTGTATTTATATGCTACAAGTTCTGTATTTTTGCGGACTACATTGACAAAAATTACATTTTTTCATGAGAAATGTGTGAAAAATGAAAATTTCGCGTCTTATTTCATGAAAAGACAACAAAAAAATGACGCCTAATAAAGGCGTCATTCTTCTCGATCTACTTGTTCTTCCCAAAGGTTTTGACGGGGGACTTTCCTTTTGCTTGTAATTAAATAATATAATGAAGATAAAACAAACAATAAAATAAGTGCAATGGACAAAACGAACAGTAATGACATAGTAAAGTAATCCCCTCCTTTTAGTAATATATATTCGAGAATTCTGTCCAATTTCCTTGCTGTTACTGGTTTTTTTAGATATATTAATTATTTTTATATAAAAATAAAACCATCAATCCTCGTATAGAGGACTGATGGTTTCGTATGTTACCTTGCTTATTCAACGGAAGAGTTATCATCTTGATTTGCTGAGCTATCTGTAGACTTCTCGTCTTTTTTCTTGTCATCAGCTGAGCCGTTTGTTGATTTCTCTTCTTTTTTCTTGTCGTCAGCTGAGCCGTTTGTTGATTTTTCTTCTTTTTGTTGTTTCTCGTCAGCCGAGCCATTTGTTGATTTCTCTTCTTTTTGTTGTTTCTCGTCAGTTGAACCATTTGTTGATTTCTCTTCTTTTTGTTGTTTCTCGTCAGTTGAACCATTTGTTGATTTTTCTTCTTTTTGCTTTTCTTGCTTATCAACTTTAATATCAGAAGCAGACTTGTCGAAGTAACGCTCCGGGTTTACTGCAACGTTATCTTTACGAACTTCAAAATGAACATGATAGCCTGCCTCTTTATTCATTTCACTTAGTCCTGCTTTTCCTAACATTTCACCTTGATTGATTTTCGCACCTTTTTCCACTTTTACACTGCCTAAGCTTTGATAAAACGTTGTAACGCCATTACCATTGTCAACCGTTACAACATAGCCTAGAAGTGGATCTTTTTCCGCTTTTGTAACTGTACCGCTTAATGCCGCTGTGACATCAAACTCTTTTCCATTTTTTGCTGCAATATCAATTCCTGTATTCGCAGAGTATGTGTTGTTATAAAAGACAAGTGCTTGTTCTTGCTCCTCGGCTGCTGCTTTATCTTCGTAAAACTTCTTCTTTACAACAACGTCTGCTGCATTTGCAGCTGGCATCTTCAGGGACTCCGAAGATTTTGTAACTGGCATTGTAGGAATCTCACTTACGTTTTGCGCTGCTTCATTTTTCTCAGGCGTCTTTTTCGGATTAGCTGCCTGATACCATAATGCAACTGTTAAAATTACCGCTGCGCAAACAATGTATAGTGTCGGGAATACCCAACGCTTTTGAAATAAATGCACTACTTTTCGAGAAGACTTCTTGTTTTCCCTCTCTCTCATTCTATCATCACCTCAGCAATCATTTTGAACAAGATTCATCCATCCTATACAATCTATAACTGATTACTTTTCGACAAAATTTGTAAAAATATGCATCCGAATTACAAAATTTCCGAGGAAATGATAAAAAAAAAGAAAAAACTGAGCCAAAATGCTCAGTTTTTTAGTCTAGTTGTTTCTTTTTGTAGACGAAGAAGCAAACTACAATCAGAAGCGCTATCCAAATCGCATTATTAAACAGATGTTCTTGAATTGTGGAGAAACCTTTTCCCTGTATTACTTTTTTCATGCCTTCCATAATATGACTTGTTGGAAGAAAACCCACTGCTTTTTTTACAACTTCATTTTTCACAATCTCTTGCAGCATTGGCCCCAGTGTAAACAATAAGAAAATCGGCATCCCTACAATAGACGTCTGTGCCATATTTTGTGACAATAGCCCAACAATTGTACCTAATATAATACATAACAATGTGCCCACGAGGAGAATAACAATTAGCATTCCAATGTTTCCTTTTAAAGTCCCGAAAATGAGTAAGCTAACGAAGCTGGATACAATTACAAAGAAAATTGTTAATACACTTTTCCCTAAAAGAACTTCCAATGGATTTGCCGGAGATAACATCAATACACGTAATGTATGTTTTTCTTTTTCTTCAGCAATGATAATCGCTTGCACAAAACTCCCTACCATAGTGAGGGTCATCGCAATCGTAAAGCCTGCAAAAAACTCTTTATTCCCTTCGATGTTACTATAAAATATGGCAAGTACAATTGGCAGCAACGCCATAATTACAACTTGTGAATTTTTCCCTCCGTCATACATTTCCTTCCGAACAATAGCTGAAAACCTCTTCATTGAAAACGTCATTATAATCCCCTCCCAGTTACTTCAATAAAAATATCCCCTAACGTCGGCTCGTAAGAATGAATCGATAACAATTCACCATTTTTCATCCACTCCGAAATTCGTTTTGCTCCGAGTTCATCTTTTTGCACCGTTTCTTTTCGTTTATCTTTTAACACAACTTCAATTTTATCTTTCGCATATTGAAGTCTTAAATTTTCCGGTGTATCCAGCGCTACAATTTCTCCACCGCATAAGAACGCAATACGATCGCAAAGTGTTTCTGCTTCATCCATATTGTGAGTCGTTAAGAAGATTGTCGTCCCTTCTTTATTTAAATCTCTTAATATGTTATGAATATTTTGTACATTCACCGGATCAAGCGCTGATGTTGGTTCATCTAAGAACAGAATATCCGGTTTATGCAAAATGGCACGCGCTAGCGTCACGCGCTGCTTCATTCCTTTTGAGAGCTTTTTCACTTGTGTCTTTTTATCATCTAGCAAGTTCACTTGTGCTAATACTTCATCGATTCGTTCTTTTTCACAATCGTATAAGTCACAAAATAATAGTAAGTTATCATAAATACTAAGTCTTTCATATAAACCGCTATTATCTGTTAAAATACCAATTCGTTTATAATCAATGCTGCCTGGCCCTGTAATATCTTGACCTAGTACTCTCACCTTTCCTACACTATGAAGCAACTGTGCAGTTAAGATTTTCACAGTGGTTGTTTTCCCCGATCCACTCGGTCCAAGGAACCCAAAGATTTCCCCTGTCTTTACTTCAATATTTACATTGCGAAGTGCTGTTTTACTATCGAATGTTTTCATCACATCTTTCATTTCAATTGCCAACGTCATTTCATCATCCCCTTTGCTCTGCGTCAGGAGCCATATGCCCTAGCCGCTTCCGCTTTTCGTTTTCTTATTAATCTCATCATATGAAAAGCAAAAAGGGGACGCATTAAAATACCGGTAAAAGGAGTATTTTTACCGGTGAATGGAGCATAGTTTCAGTCCGCCGGAACAGCATACGGACGATCGGAGCAAATATAGGGTTGAATGGAACAATGACGATACATACCATTTACAATCCAATTACACCCTTCAATTCATCCATTCTTCCTTTTGAAAGCGGAATAGAGGTTTTTCGCTCATCATCAAGGATTAAACTGTAACTGTTTCGTGTCCACGTAATGACTTCGCGTACACGTTGTAAGTTCACGAGGTAAGAGCGATGACAACGGAAGAATCCAAATCCTTTTAAGCGTTCTTCTAATTCACTTAATGTAAGCGCACAAATAAAATCACCATCACGCACATGAATATGTGTTGTGCCATTTTGCGTTTCAATGAATTGAATTTCCATCGGATCCAATAAAATGATTTTATCGTTTACTTTAGCGGGTATGCGCTCTAGTTTCATTTGCGGAATCATTTCGATAACCTTCTCTTCTTCCGCTTCTATCCTTTCTTCTTGCTCAATTTCAACTTTTTTCACGCCATCTTGGTACAGTACATACACATCTTCCGTTAAAGATAAGGCATCTGAAAGAAATGCGGAAGTAATAAAAATGGCTTTCCCTTGCTCTTTTACCTTTGTAATGACATTCCGAATAATAATTGTACTTTCAATATCTACGTTTTGTTCCGGCTCTTCCAAAATAACAAGCTCTGGATTATGTAAAATACTCCTGCCAATATGAAGACGACGTTTTTCGGAAAAGGTTAACTCCCTTATCTTTACTTCTTTCTTATCTAAAAGGCCAATCAGCTGAACAACTTCATCTACTGATAATCCATTACCATATAACCCTCGCAAGAAAATAAAATAATCTTTTACCGTTAATCGTTCGTACGCTTCATCTGCTAAAAAACAGAAACCAATCCGAGAAAAAGAATGTTTCCCAAGCGGCTTCCCATCAAATAACACAGTCCCGGTCGATGCTTCTTCCACTCCCATAATAATCCGGTGCAGCGTTTTGCCGATATGATTATTGCATTGCAATACAACACACTGCCCCTTTTCAATTTCTAACTGAATAGATGGCAACACATTTGTCTTTGCTAATTGGTTCAGCTCTAATAACGCCATCCTCTCACCCCTATGTTGGTTTTTTACTCCATTATATCAGGGGTTATATGGAAATTTATGATATTTTTCATACAGATTCTGTATCACTTATCGGCACTTCGACAAAATCAGATGCCATCCTCTCACCCACATAAAAAAGCATAGCGCCGCCGCGCTATGCTTTTACTTCTTCGCCGTTATTTTTCCCTCATACTGATTCAATGCCGAAATTGCCACGCCTTTATAATAATACGCCACGATATCTGTATACGTCTTACCTTCCTTCGCCATTCCGTTTGCACCGTATTGGCTCATCCCAACGCCGTGACCATAACCTTTCGTTGTGATAACAACTTGATCGCCTTGCTGCTTCCACGTAAAGTCAGAGGAACGTAAGCCCAACTTTTCCCGCACATCTTTTCCCGTTAACGTTTTCCCTTGAAATTCAACTTCCTTCACACGCTTTCCTTCTGTTCGTTCTTTAATGTTACCAACATTCCCGTTTGCTAATACTTTCACGCCAAGGCGCTTTTGAAAGTCAGCAACAGTAAAGGTTTGTTCTTTTGGTTCTTGTTGATCCCACGGACTACTTACACTTTTTAAGTATGGATAGTCGCTGCCCCAATAATCTGCAGCATTTTCTGTGTAGCCATTACTTGTCGAGAAAAATGACGCTGTAATGGGACTCCCTTCATACGTTAAAACTTGTCCGGCTGTTTTCGATACAGCTTCTTCAATACGCTGCATTTTGCCTTCATACTCTTTTCCCCATTGTTCTTTTAGCTCTTCTTTATTTCTGTACACTTGATTGTCTACTGTATCTGTTACGTCTGCTTTATTTTGAAGCTTTTGCCCGCTTAACATCCGCTTCACAACGAATGTACGTGCTGCTAATGCCTGTGCTTTTAATGCTTCTACTTCAAAACTTGCTGGCATTTCTGCAGCGACAACTCCGGCAACATAGTCTTCAATTCCAACAGTTTCAACCTTCTTTTGTTTGCTGCGATACACAGATACTTGCACATTTGTCTTTGTAGGAGAAGGAGCTTGCGCACTTTGCGCTGCTGGAGGAGCAGAAGGCGTATTATGCTTTTCCTCTTTCGCTTTTGCAAACGGAAAAACAAGCATGCTTGGTACGATAATCACTAACGCTACTAACAGCGTTACTATGACCATAATTGGCTTCGTAGTTTTCATTGCTTTCCTCCACTATGAAATTAGACTCATTTCATTCTTATGGAGTAAGACAAGCATTTAGAACAAGTTCTTTTCTTCTTTCTAGCGAAAACCAAAATTAAATTTTTAGAATATTTGTAATGAAACAGGCATAAATATTGCATTTCCTGACTATAACAGTAACAATACATAAAAAAATAGCTTCCATGCCAAAGCATAGAAGCCATCTCTATTAAGCGTGAAGATCAGATACTTGTTGTTCTGTTACTTCTTCCACTTGTTCAGTTACACGTTCAATATCTGCACCTAATGCAGCTAACTTGCCGTGGAAGTTTACATATCCGCGGTCAAGGTGTTTTAATTCTGTTACGCGCGTATGACCTTCAGATACTAAACCAGCTAAAATTAATGCTGCTGCAGCACGTAAATCTGTTGCTGCTACTTCAGCACCTTGCAGGTTACCAGGTCCATTCATAATTACAGAACGGCCTTCGATTTTAATATCTGCATTCATACGGCGGAATTCTTCCACATGCATGAAACGATTTTCGAATACTGTTTCTGTAATCATGCTTGTGCCGTTTGCTTTCAATAATAATGCCATCATTTGTGATTGCATATCTGTTGGGAATCCTGGGTGTGGCATCGTTTTGATATCAGCCGCTTTTAACTCCTCTGGGCCAATAACGCGTACACCTTCGTTCTCCTCAATAATTGTAACGCCCATTTCTTCCATTTTCGCTGTAATAGAGCGTAAATGTTCTGGTACAGCATTTTCAATTAACACGTTTCCGCCTGTAATTGCTGCTGCAACCATAAATGTCCCTGCTTCTACACGGTCAGGAATAATTGAATGGTTTGCACCATATAATTTATCGACACCTTCAATACGAATTGTGCCAGTTCCAGCGCCGCGTACTTTTGCGCCCATTGCGTTTAAGAAGTTCGCTAAGTCTACGATTTCTGGCTCTTTTGCTGCGTTTTCAAGTATTGTTGTCCCTTCTGCTAATACAGCAGCAGACATAATGTTTTCTGTTGCCCCTACGCTCGGGAAATCTAAGTAAATTTTCGCACCTGTTAATTTGCCGTCTACATACGCTTCAACAAATCCGTTACCAACTTTTACTTTTGCTCCCATTGCTTCAAAGCCTTTTAAATGTTGGTCAATTGGACGTGAACCGATTGCACAACCGCCAGGAAGCGCAATGCGTGCACGACCATTACGTGCTAAAAGCGGTCCCATTACCAGAACGGACGCGCGCATTTTACGTACATATTCAAATGGTGCCTCGATTTGTAGTTCTTTGGATGCATCAATTGTTACCTCATTGTTTGCAAAAGATACCTCTGCATTCAAATGACGTAGTACTTCATTAATTGTGTATACATCTGAAAGTTCTGGTACTTCAGATAGTACATTCTTTCCATCACTCGCTAATAGGGCTGCAGCGATTATAGGTAATACAGCGTTTTTTGCGCCCTCTACGCGCACTGTGCCGTTCAACCGCTTTCCGCCACGGACGATGATCTTTTCCAAGTTATTCCCCTCCGTGTCCTTATTTCACATATATTCAATACTCAGAAGTTATGATCGGTGTGCCAACCACAATTGTATTCTTGTTGTTCGTAGAACGTATTGCTATTTGCACATTGATTTTCTCTTTATTTGTTGAAAGAGCGTCATTCCATTTTTTATTATATGCGGAGACTGACACAAATGCTCTTTCTTCTACTTTTTCAATTGCTCTTGCTGAAAGATCTTTCAAAACTTCATCGGCTTTATCTTGCAAAACACCTTCAATCTTATCACTGAGCGTACCTTGAATACAAGTATAAATTTTTGGTTTTGTACTAAAAATTTTATTCGTTTTATCCGTATATTTAGGGTCCCATTTCGCCCCGCTCACTTCATATATAATGAAAGTGTTTTCTTTAGTATTTTCCATTGTCCATGTAACTACTAGCCTTTCTTCATAAGAAGAATAACTTTTTTGTGCTGTTGCTTTATAACCATCCCTAGACTGTTCAATTTCCCACTCTTCTACATTTGCACGTTGCTTAATTTGACTAAGTAACTCTTCAAACGTATGTATATTTGAAATTGTCTTTGTTTCCCGCGCTAACCAAGACCAATGCTGAACATCAGTACCATTTTTCTCTAAAGCAGCAATCATACTTTCCATTTTTTCCTGATCGCTCACAGGTTTCATTTCTCTATATCCGACTAAAAATATAACAGCACTTACAACAATCAAAAGCATGGCTTGCATCTTTTTCACGTTCATCCCCTCCTAGTCCCCATTGTTGACGGAGAAGGATGGTTCTATACGTTGTACTTTTTTACTTTACAAGGTACGTTAAGCTCTTTGAATACCCTAAATAATCAAGGAAAAAGTTACTTACAGATGCACCGATAGCAATCGTTACAAGAATCATCAACACTCTCATTTGCAGTACCTTCCCTGATTTCATCAGGCGTTCTACGTGAAGGCCCTGCAGCGCCCACCACGTGATGGTAATAAACAGTAAATGCGAAACAATCGCAATGAGTGCTTGTTGCCCTAAAATTTGCGCCATAAAAATCGATCCCTTCATCCCGCTCTAACAGGCAGTAACTTCCGTATATCTTGGTGCATAATTGCCTGTATGAACCCGATTGGTTCAATCCACTTACTACTTTTGTAGTAAATAAAAATAACCAAAATAAAAAGTGTAGAGTATATGCTCTACACTTTCAATTTTTACTATTGTACCACGTTCCCAACAAAGAAGAAATCCTTCATAAGCGGAAAATAATCATAAAAGAAATTGTATCCGATTGCTGGTAATATACCGAGCACAACTGTCGCAATCGCGCAAAGGCCTACAACTATTTTCAAGTTAATCGGAAGAACGATGCGGTCTTCGCTTTCTGCGCGGCGGAAAAACATTTGCTGCAAAATACGGAAATAATAGACGAACGAGATTACCGTTGTCCCCATCATAATTGATGCTAGCACGTAATGAGCCGGCTGAACGATAAAGGCTCCTAAAAAGATGTTAATCTTTCCGATAAATCCTGCTGTTCCCGGAATACCAGCAAGTGACAACATAAAAATTGTCATCATGACCGCCGCAAATGGTGATCGTTTATATAAACCTGCAAAAGCGGATATATTTTCTTGTCCCGTTTGTAAGATTATCCCGTGAATAATCGCAAATGCTCCGATATTCATCAGTACATAAGCAAGCATGTAAAACCACATACTATCCATAAGAAATGGTGACAACGCTACGAACGGTACAAGTAAATAACCGGCATGTGCCACTCCAGAATATGCAAGCATTCGTTTTATATTGTACTGCTTTAAGGCAACACTATTTCCAACAATCATCGTTACACCGGCAAGAACTGCAATATAGATGCTCATATTGCTTAATAACGATGTTGTTTCATTTTGAATAGGAATTGTTGCAAAAATAACTAGGAAAATACGAATAATCATCACAAATCCAGCAATTTTCGATATTGTTCCTAAAAACGCTGTAACAGGCGTTGCCGCTCCTTCATACACGTCAGGTGCCCACATATGAAATGGGACAGTCGCAATTTTAAAAGACAAACCGACAAAGAGCAGGATAAACGCAAGTGCCAATAAAAGTTGTATATCACCGCTCACTCCTTGCATGAATAAACGCTGCATATCCAAAATATTCGTTGAACCCGTCAGTCCGTACAAATAACTCATTCCAAATAGCGTAATTGCTGTAGAAATCCCGCCATTAATTACATACTTCATTGCCGCCTCATTCGAAGCTTTATTGTTCTTACGAATGCCGACTAAAATGTACGAAGACAATGATAATAATTCAAGACCGATGAACAATGTAATAAGATCGCTGCTAGACGCCATAACCATCGCACCAAGAAGCGCCGTTAAAAATAAGTAATAATATTCTCCCAGGTCTTCAATCGGCTGCTTGGCATCGTCGCTCATTGCAATGAATAAGACGAGAAGACCGCCAAGCAATAAGAGTGTTTTAAATGCTTTTGAAAATCCATCTAATATAAATGATCCATCTAAAATCTCTCCAGCCGGTGCACCGTATAATGTAACGAGTGCAACGAGTGCGAGTATAACAGTCGCAATTGCCCCGTATGATAAATTCCGGCGATGAAACGTTTGTTTCGCGAACAGATCAAGAAGAGATAGAAGAATAGCGCCGCCAATGAGGATAAACTCCGGCGTCATTAAATACCATGATAAGCCTAGTAATGTTTTCATATCCATCTTCTATCTCCCCCCTAAAGATTGTAGTGTGTCACGAAGCGGTTCACCAAGTACATCTGGCACGATACCAATAATCAAAATACACGCCAGCAAAATCACAACGGGGATGTATTCCAATCCGCGCATATCGCTTTTTTCTTCGCATTCCCTTTGTCCGAATGTAACTTGCATAACTGCCCGGAGTACGTACACCGCTGTTAAAATAATACCGATTGCCGAGACCGCCGCTAAGATTGGATGCGCTTGAAACAAGCCAAGAAACGCTAGAAATTCACTCACAAAACCAGACATTCCAGGAAGTCCGAGCGAAGCCATGCTTCCCGCTAATAAGAAACCACTAAGGATTGGTACTCGCTTCGCTAAGCCGCCGAGTTTTGTAATGTCAGAAGTGCCAAAGCGCTGCTCGATGATGCCAAGAAGGAAGAATAACAGTGCGGCGATTAAACCGTGGGAAACAACTTGGAACAATGCCCCCTTCATCCCTGCCGCGTTCAGCGCAGCTAAACCGATCAGCACAATTCCCATATGCGAAATACTTGAATATGCGAGCACTTTTCGGAAATCTGTTTGAACAAGCGCTAGAATAGCACCATACAGTAAATTGATAACTCCTAAAACCCCTAAGACAACTGCGAACTTTTCAAACTGCTCTGGGAAAAGCCACATTCCAAAGCGGACAATCCCGTATGCCCCAATCTTTAAGAGAACACCTGCATGCAGCATAACAGTCGCCGGGTGCGCTTGCACGTGAACGTTTACCATCCAGCGGTGAAGCGGAAAGACCGGGAGCTTAATCATAAATGCAACCATAATGGCTAGAAATAACCCAAGCTGCAAGGAATCAGATATTGGGCCAACTGTTGTCATTTTTCCCCCTACTAAAACTGCTTGCAGCTCTGCTATATTTGTTGTGCCTGCCCTTGCAAATAAAATCGAAAAGGCAATGAGTAAAATCGCAGAACCAATGCCGTTATAAATCAAATAGCTGTACGCTGCTTTTTCACTGTTGAATTTGCCCCATTTGCCAACGAGTAAAAACATAGCTGGCAATGTAATTTCAAAGAAAACGAAGAACAGCAGCAAGTTTTCAGCAGCGAAGACACCAAGCATTCCGATTTCAAGCATAAGCAATAGCATATAGAAGCCTTTTACATGCTTTGTAATAGAAAACGCCGTAATGGCCGCTAATGTTGCTAACAATGCTGTCAGAAGCATCATAACGAGCGAGAAACCATCAATGCCAAGCTCATAATAAATCGTAAACAATTCTTTCTCTATACCTGGAAAGTTCCCAAATTGAATCCACTTTACCTTTTCTGCAAACATCGTTAAACTTTTTCCCGATGCATATGTACTCGCGATAAAGAGCGCAGACCCAAGCGGAAGTAATGTTCCAAGCAGACCAACAATCCTCGCCGCTTTCTCCTCTTTCTGCGGTACAAATGCCAACAGTACGATACCTAACAGCGGGGAGAAAATGAAGAAAGATAATAGAAAAGAACTCATTGTCCATGCCCCCCTGTCAATAGCAAAATCACTACTAGTACAGCTAAACAAATTGCTGTAACTGTGCCGTACATTTGCACTTGCCCGTTTTGTAATCTCGAGAAGACCGCGCTCACACCTCTTACAATGCCAGCGATTAGCTTCGCAATTCCTTCGACAATATACGTTTCAAAGAAGTACAAAACATATGCAATTCCTTTTACGAGTGGAATCACTGTTACGCTATACAATTCATCAATATAATATTTCTCCTTCAGCAAGCTGTATATTGCAGTATTCTCGCCGCCAATCCAGTCACGGGAAATTGTACGTTTTCCATATATCAAATACGCTAAGAAAATCCCTGCTAATGAAACGAGCGTTGCCACAATCATGATCCAGGCCGGACCATGAATTTCCCTCACCTGAAACGCTGCGTCTTTTGTAAGCCAATCCCCAAGAAATGTTCCGAACCAAGGTGTATTCACATAACCGCCTATAACAGCTAAGACACCAAGAACCATCATCGGCACTGTCATTACGCTAGGAGATTCATGCACATTCTTCTGCTCCCCGCGCGCCTCTCCCGTAAAGACAAGGAAGTAAAGGCGGAACATATAAAAGGCAGTGAAGAACGCTGCGATTACCGCAAGGACGAATAAACCGTAATTGCCGTGCTCCCACGTCGCCGCTAAAATTTCATCCTTACTAAAGAAACCAGAAAGTAACGGAACGCCGCTAATTGCAAGCGTACCAATTAAAAACAACGAGCCGGTTATTTTCATCTTCTTAAACAAGCCGCCCATTTCTTCGATGTTTTGTGTATGTACGGCATGAATGACGCTTCCGGCTGCTAAGAATAATAATGCCTTAAAGAACGCGTGCATCGTTAAATGAAAAACACCAGCCACGTACCCTGCTGAACCAAGTGCAAGCATCATATAACCAAGTTGACTTACTGTGGAGTACGCTAACACACGCTTAATGTCTGTTTGCACTAAGCCAATGGATGCTGCAAAGATTGCCGTAACGCCGCCAACGATGGCAACAGTTTGCATCGCCGCTTCGCTCGCTGAGAAAAGCGGAAACATGGTAGCAACTAAATATACCCCAGCCGCAACCATTGTTGCTGCGTGGATAAGCGCTGATACTGGCGTTGGACCCTCCATCGCATCCGGAAGCCACGTATGCAGCGGAAACTGACCGGACTTCCCCATTGCGCCGACAAAGATTAAAATCGCCGTTAGTGTAATCATCGTCCCTGAAATCTCTCCAGCTTGTACCGCCTGGAAGATTGCATCGTAGTCAAAGCTGCCAACTTGCCAGAATAATAGAATCATCCCGATAAACAAGCCGACATCCCCAATACGCGTCATAATAAACGCCTTTTTGGCAGCTGCCTTTGCTTCTTCTTTAAAGAAATAGAAACCAATTAGCAAGAAGGAGCCGAGTCCTACTAACTCCCAAAATATATAAAGCTGTAGTAAGTTAGTTGAAATCACAAGCCCAAGCATTGCAAATGTAAATAACCCTAAGTATGCATAAAAAATATGGAACCTTTCATCGCCGTGCATATACCCTTTCGAATACATATGAACGAGCAAGCTCACAAGCGTGACAATAAAGAGCATCAATGCGTTTAACGCATTTACTTCAAAACCGAAGGAAATATTCACATCTCCGATTTGCAGCCATGTCCATTGCTGTTTTACCGTTCCTGCCGATAGCCGTTCTATTAATACAAGTACCGCACCCGCAAACGAAAGAAAAACGAGAAAGGTGCTAAGTAAGCTGCTTCCTTCTTTCAGCCTCTTGCCAAATACTAAGAGTAAAACAAAAGATACAAGCGGGAAAAGCGGTATTAGCCATGCATAGTCCATCATTAATTTCTCCCCCCTTTTCGGTCACAACATTAATGCTTTAATGAATCCATTTCGTCCGCATTCACCGTTGCGCGGTTTCTGTATAAAGCGATTAAAATTGCCAAGCCAACCGCAGCCTCTGCTGCAGCGACGGACATCGTAAACAGTGAAAAAATTTGTCCCTTTAAATTTGGAAACATCCCTAATTTACTAAAGGCAACTAAATTTAAATTTGCCGCGTTCATCATCAGTTCAATACAAACCAATACAATTACTGTATTACGCTTCGTTAATGCTCCAAATAAACCAATGCAAAACAGTATAATCGCAAGCGTCAGATACGCAGAAGCTGGAATACTACTCATGCGAATCCCCCTCTTTCTCATCCTTCTTCGCAAGTACAATGGCGCCGACAAGAGCAACCAGTAATAAAATAGACGTTAGCTCGAACGGTATTATATATTTCGAATACAACAATTCTCCAATATGAAGTGTATTTTGCTCATGAAGCAATACCCCATCTTGAACGTTTTGATTCTCAAAACCTACGTTATTCACCGCAAAATACATCACCGCACCAAATACTGCAACTGCAAGAAAAACAAGCAATTTCCGCCACCCAAAACGCGTTTCTTCCTCATCATTATGCTTCGTTAGCATAATGCCAAAAATCATAATGATTGTAATTGCACCGGAGTAAATCAAAATTTGAACAACCCCGACAAATTCTGCTGATAGCATAAAATACAGCCCAGCAATACTAAGGAACGTAAACACTAGAGCGAGCATCATATGCATCACTTTCGTTAAGTTCAGCATAAGTACGCCGCCCATCATCGCAAGCAAGCCTAATGCTAAAAATGCTACTAACTCGCCATTCATGCTTTATTCTCCCTTCTCACATTTTGATCATTTTCATCCAGCCACTGTAAATTTTTAAATAAATCATCACGTGAATATTCAGCTAGCTCAAAGTTGTTTGTCATCACAATTGCTTCTGTAGGACAAACTTCTGTACAAAGATCGCAAAGAATACAAATTTCAAAGTTAATATCATACGTATCAATGATTTTCCCTTTCTTCTCTGGATCCGGATGCTTTTTCCCTGTTAGCTGAATACAGTCTGTCGGGCAAATATTTGCGCATTGATTGCAAACAATACATTTTTCTGGGTAAAACTTTTGAATACCGCGAAAGCGATCTGGAAGTGGCAGTGGCTGATTTGGATAGTCGTATGTTACTTTCTTCTTACTTAAGTTACTAAGCGTATACTTTAAACCTTTAAATAATCCTTTCATTGTACTCCTACCCCCCTTTTTAGATTAGAAGAACAATTCTTTTATAAGTGCAGCTAAGAAAATATTCGCAAGCGCTACTGGCAATAGTACTTTCCAGCCAAACTCCATTAATTGATCGCCTCGTATACGCGGAAACGTCACGCGGAACCAAATTAATAGAAACACAACAGTGCTAAATTTCAGTGCAAACCAAACAGCTCCTGGAATAAACGATAGAAACGGAATTGGCTGCCATCCTCCTAAGAATAGTACCGTCATAAGCGATGCCATTCCAAAGAAATACACGTACTCAGAGAGCATGAAGAACGCCCAGCGGAATCCTGAGTATTCCGTATGGTATCCAGAAACAAGCTCCGATTCAGCTTCCGGTAAATCAAACGGCGTCCGGTTCAATTCGGCAACAGCTGCGATTAAGAATACGACAAAACCAACTGGCTGCACGAAAATATACCAAACTCCTTTTTGTGCCTCGACAATTTCATTTAAATTTAAACTGCCTGTTAGAAGAACTACTCCAATTACGCTCATAACAAGTGGAATTTCATAGGAGATCATTTGCGCTGCGGCGCGCATTCCTCCTAGTAAGGAGTATTTATTGTTAGACGCCCAGCCCCCGGTTACAACGCCAATTGTGGTAATACCGGAGATGGCAATGTAGTATAGTAAGCCAACGCCAATATCGGCAAACTGCAATTTATCTGTAAACGGAATAACCGCCAGTACCATAAATGCCGGCGCAAACGCAATGACAGGCGCTAATATGAAGAGCGGTTTATCGGCGGCTTTCGGGATTGTATCTTCTTTTAACAGAAGCTTTAACACATCCGCTACTGTTTGCAGGAGCCCAAAACGGCCGCCCACTTGGTTTGGCCCTATGCGCCCTTGCATAAATCCCATTACTTTTCGCTCTGCTAAAATCCCATATGTAACAAAGCCAAGAACGACAAACAATAACAACGTTGCTAATCCGAAGAAGATAAGAAAATTCGTCCAGCTTGCGGGTGACTCTAAGAGGTTTTGTATCATCATCCATCAACCTCCCCAAGTACAATATCAACGCCGCCTAAGATTGTAATTAAGTTTGCGATATTCTCGCCTTTCAAAAGCTTCGGTAAGATTTGCAAATTATAGAAGGATGGACGGCGGAACTTTAAGCGGTACGGCTCTTTTTTTCCATCGCTCGCAATGTAACAGCCAATCTCTCCGCGCGGTGATTCAATTCGAACGAACGCCTCACCTTTTGGTGCTTTAATAATCTTTGGTACCTTCGCTAAAATAGCTCCTTCTTTCGGAAACTGCTCTACCGCTTGCTCAATGATTTTCAGCGACTCTTCAATTTCCTCCATCCGGCAAATGTAACGATCCCAAGCGTCGCCTACTTTACCGACCGGAACATCAAAGTCAAAACGATCATAAATCGAGTACGGTTCGCCTTTGCGAAGATCCCATTTGACTCCAGTACAGCGCAGATTCGCTCCGCTTAATGAATATTGCAATGCATCCTCTGCCGAATAAATACCGACTCCCTTTACGCGGTTTAAGAAAATTTCATTGCCGCTCACAAGGTCGTGATACCCCTTTAGCTGCTCTCTCATATATGGAACAAACTCGCGCACTTTTTCAATCCAGTCATCC
The DNA here is from genome assembly GCF_042676365.1 of Bacillus sp. CGMCC 1.60114. Taxonomy (NCBI): domain Bacteria; kingdom Bacillati; phylum Bacillota; class Bacilli; order Caryophanales; family Bacillaceae; genus Bacillus; species Bacillus sp. CGMCC 1.60114. The sequence goes on along the minus strand of NZ_JBHTHG010000004.1, from coordinate 177,731 downwards.
GGAGCATCCCACTTCACCCCGCCAACACGCATATAGTTAAATGTTAAACGGGCGCCGCATAATTCATTCAGTAGGTTAATAATCATCTCGCGTTCACGAAATGCATATAAGAACGGACTCACCGCTCCGATATCAAGTAAATTTGTCCCCCACCAAACGAGGTGACTGGCCACGCGCCCGAGCTCCATTGCAAGTACGCGTAAATATTCAGCACGCTCTGGTATTTCTAATCCCATCATCGTCTCAACCGCGTGACAAATGACGTAGTTATTTGTCATAGCTGATAAATAATCCATTCTGTCTGTATACGGAATAATTTGCGTATACTGCAAGCTTTCCGCAATTTTCTCTGTACCGCGGTGCAAATATCCAATGACAGGCGTAGCTTCTTTAATGATTTCCCCGTCAATTTTAATAACGAGCCGAAATACACCGTGCGTACTCGGATGCTGCGGCCCTACATTTAAAAGCATTTCTTCTGTACGAATCATATTTGCTACACCTCCACATCAAAAGGCTCATAATCTTTTCGCAGCGGATAGCCAACCCAATCGTCCGGCATCAAAATACGCTTTAAATTTGGATGCCCTTCAAACACAACACCAAGTAAATCATATGCCTCGCGCTCCGGCCAATCTGCCCCGCTCCATAACGGTGCAATAGAAGGTACTTTCGGCTCGTCCCGGTCAAGTTTTACTTTTACCGCTACAGATTGCTTCTTACCGTAAGAAAATAAATGCACGTACACTTCCATATGTGTCACAAAATCTGTCGCATGCAATTCCGACATATAATTGAATACAAATTCAGGATTCTTTTTTAAAAGTTCCATCACTTCATAGTAATGCTTCAGCTTCACAATGAGCGTCGGAACGTCCTTAGACAATGTATTAATATAGAAATCCTCTAGTACATCTTCGCCAAATTTCGTTGTAATTGCCTGAACGTACGCATCTAAATATGGCTGATTTCGCGACGGCTCTTCTACTTTCTGTTCTTCTTCCTCTTGCTTTCCTCCAACCGCCCGGGCTTTTGCCGCTGCCTTTGCTTTTGCTGCTGCAGCTGCCTTTGCCTTCGCTGCTGCGATTGCTTTCGCTTTCTCATCACCCTCCGGCGATTCTTCTTCCTTCTCTTTCTGCTTCGCTAATGCAGCCGCCTTTGCTTTTGCTGCTGCAGCTGCTTTCGCCTTCGCAGCTGCGATTGCTTTCGCTTTCTCGTCACCCTCTGGCGATTCTTCTTCCTTTTCTTTCTGCTTCGCTAGCGCAGCCGCCTTCGCTTTTGCTGCTGCAGCTGCTTTCGCCTTCGCAGCTGCAATTGCTTTCGCTTTCTCATCACCCTCTGGCGATTCTTCTTCCTTTTCTTTCTGCTTCGCTAATGCAGCCGCCTTTGCTTTTGCTGCTGCCGCTGCTTTCGCTTTCTCGTCATCCTCTGGCGATTCTTCTTCCTTTTCTTTCTGCTTCGCTAATGCAGCCGCCTTTGCTTTTGCTGCTGCGATTGCTTTCGCTTTCTCGTCACCCTCTGGCGATTCTTCTTCCTTTTCTTTCTGCTTCGCTAGCGCAGCCGCCTTCGCTTCTGCGATTGCTTTCGCTTTTTCATCATCACCGGATGCTTGTCTTTCCGATGCCTTTTGCGCCGCTAGTTCCTTCGCCTTTTCTTTCGCTTCTTCTGCTGCACGGCGCTTTGCTTCTGCTGCATCTATTTCACTTTCATTTGACAGCGCTTTCTCTTTTTCTTCTACAATAGGAATCTCCTTTTCCTGACGCGCCGCCATTCGCTTCTGCGCTTCTTCCTTTGCACGTCTTGCCGCTTCTTTTTTCGCATCATCTATATTTTTATCTTGGTCGCTCATTTATTCGTCACCTGCTTCCCTGTCTTTGCTTCGTAACGAATTTTCTCTTTTAATTTATTAATACCGTAAATTAAAGCTGCTGGATTTGGCGGGCATCCAGGAATGTATACATCCACTGGTACGATTTGATCCACCCCTTTTACAACAGCATAGGAGTTCACATATGGTCCTCCTGCCGTTGCACAAGATCCCATCGCAATGACCCACTTCGGCTCTGGCATTTGATCATATAAACGACGAACGATTGGTGCCATTTTCTTTGTTACTGTTCCAGATACAATCATGACATCTGATTGACGCGGTGACGTCCGGAAGAAAGAACCAAATCGATCTAAATCATAATGTGAGGAGCCAACTCCCATCATCTCAATCGCACAACAGGCCAGTCCAAATGTCATCGGCCATAACGAATTACTGCGAGCCCAGCCCTTTACTTGTTCAAGCGTTGTAAAAAATATATTTCGTTCTAATTCAGCACGTTCTTGCGGATGAATATCTTCAAAATTTATAGCCATTGTAACACCCTCTTTTTCCAAGCATATGCAAGACCAATGAGTAGCATAATAACAAAGATGAGCATTTCCACTAATGCAAATAGACCTAGCTTGTCATACGCTACCGCCCACGGATATAAAAATACAGTTTCTACATCAAAAATGACAAAAAGCAATGCAAAAATATAATAACGAGCATGGAAGCGCACGTTTGCATCATGAAACGGCTCAATTCCACTTTCATATGTTGTTTCCTTCACTGCATTCGGTTTATGTGGACGCAGCAACTTCCCTAATGTGAGCGCTACAATCGGCAGTAATATACCTAATAGCAAAAAAATGACGACAATCATATAACTGTTTTCATATACATTTGCCATTGTGAAACCCTCTCCCCCCTTACAAATACAAGTTCACTCAGTAAACATTATGATTGATTTGCACCATTTATTATTTTTTAATTTTTCTAAATAATGCGATTATAGATATTATATCAAATTTCAAATTCCTATGTCGATATATTGGAAAAAGGTAGAAAAAAATACGGAGAAAGCCTGTTTCAACACCTTGTGAACAGAATTTTTCCGTATTCATGCATATGGTAGCGAGTACCCTAACTGTTAAGAATAAATTGATTTGTTTTTTGAACAAGCTCCTTTACATCCCGATCAATAACATTCACTTCAGTTACAAATTCATTAATTTTTTCAGCTGTTGTTTGAATAATTTCATTTACTTGTTCTGTCGCCACAGCAGTTTCTTCACTAGCAGACATTACAGATAATGTTTCATTTTGAATAGATGTTTGTTGCTGCTGAATGGAATGAACACGATTTGTTACATTTTGAAGCGCTTCATTCAATTCATTCGTTACACTCTTTAATCCCTGCATTTGATTTTTTACTTCCTTGACCTGGTTATTTTGTTCGGTATATTTCTTTAAAGCAGCAGTCAGTTCTAGATTAGCCTCTTCTGTTTCAGTACGGATATCTTGCGTTATTTTCTGGATACGGTCAGTGTGCTCTGCTGTTTTTTCAGCCAGCTTGCGAACTTCTTCTGCTACAACCGCAAATCCTCTTCCGCTTTCCCCCGCACGTGCCGCTTCAATGGAGGCATTTAAAGCAAGCAAGTTTGTTTGTATTGCAATATCGTCAATAGTTTGCACAATTTCTTCGGTCCCCTTAACACGCTCTAACAGGGTATTCATTGTATTCCAGAGTGCCTCAAAGCTCTTTCCAGTCACTTCACTCCGGTTCAGTGATTCTTGCAGAGATTGCTCCCCCTCATGACCGGCTTTTTTCACAACTCCTGAAATAAAATCCATCTGTTCAACAGCTTCTGCGACTCCTTTGACTTCTTGTTCAAAACTTTGAATATTTTCAGTCGTCCGTTCCATAGACTGAACCGTATGGGTATTACTAGATGCTATTTCATCGCTTGCGGCCAATATCATATTATTCTGCTCTTGAAGATAGCAAGAAGAAGATACAAGATTACTGGATGCTTGTTTTACTGTCTGCGCCGTTGTCTGCACGTCATTGACTAAAGATCGCAAATAGAGCGTCATATGTTGAAATGCTCCTACAATACGACCTATTTCATCCTCTCTTGTATATGCAATGTTTGTATCCCGTAAATCCCCCTGTGCTATGCGTGTGGCTGCTTGTTCTACTGCGCCGAGCGGCTTTAAGATGCGACGAATAAATACAGTTAAGATAATAAGAGAGAAAACAAAAATCACTATGATAAATAAAAGTAATTTGGGAACATGTTCCTTGGCAACCTCCCCTGCAATATCTTTAACTTTGGACGCATCTATATCCATCCCAAGAGCACCAAATACTTTGCCGCTTTTATCCTTAATAGGTACAATGACAGTCATATAATCTCCATACTTTTCGTCTTTAATAATCTCAGTATGAATTGCTTTATCGGACAATACTTGGTCTATATCGGGATAGTTCATGCTTGTCGTTTCTCCAATGGCAACTTGTATCTTTGAATCCTTTGGTTGTCCATCAATAATCATATATGTCTTGCCATTCTTAATTTGTAATGTATAAAGGTATAGAGCTCCATTGTTTTCACGAATCGTATTTAAACGCTCGCGAAGTTTCCAGTAAGTATCATCTTTCTTTGGATTCTGCAGCCATTCCTTATAAGAATCTACGTCAAAATTCTTGGCAATTGCTTGTTCAATGCTTATCCCAAATGTGGCAATACTACTTTCAACACCACTTCTCAATATCACATTCGTAAAAATTCCAAATCCAATCACAAGAGATAACATAAGAACAACAGCTAGACTTATAATGCGACCTCGAATACTCATTTTTTGAAACATATTGTTCCCCCTTTTTCTGTTAACCGTGAATATTCATGAATTTTAATATAAACAAATCCTAGTAATATCATTTTACTATTTATATATATAAAAATACACATTCAAAAGAAAGGAAAAGTGTTAGCAATTTACTAAAAAAGCTTCAAAGGTTGCTTAGCTTTCATTTCACATCACAGCCTCTAATCGAATTATTGCTCAATCGGGATTTTCGAACAGCTCCCTTCGCTTTCTCTAAATCTTGAGATGAGCCCCAAAGTATCGGGATAAAGTGAAACTTCCATCAGTGGGGGGTTCTTCATCTCCCACTGATGGAAAGCTCTCACCAATTGGGCTTTTACAGGCAGTTATCCCCCACCTATCTTCCTCGTTTCTCTTTGAATCTTGAGGTGGGGGTCTTACTGCCCGCGAATAGCGGGATAAAAAATATGTCTTGAAAATCCTATTCCTTTTAAAAGAATATGGCATACTATAAATAAGAGAAGAAATGTTGTATGTTTATAACAAGAACATGACATCTAACATCACAGGTGAACGATTATGACAAAAAACAAACAAACCCATTTGTTTTTTCTTCTAGGACTTTTATTTATTTACACTGTATTTCATTATATAGCTTTACAAATATGGGGAGAGCACTCGTTTCTTTTTCAAATGGAAACTAGTATAACTACTCTCATCATTGATCTAGTGATATGTAGTTCTTTATTTTATTCTACTTCCCGAAAAAAAGGACACGCCTACACGTTTTGGATGCTATTAGCAATCGGTTCGCTTTTTTACTTTATTGGAGATACGATTGTTATGTATCAACGTTTAGTTTTGCACGAATATAGAAAATTTGTAGATCCATCAGATATATTCTATTTATTATTTTTACTCTTCTATACGCTAGCTTTTTTCTATAAATTTATGCATGACTGCGAAAATTGGAAAAGAATATTTATTTTATGTGATATCTGTATCATCATTACAACAATATTTACTTTAAACTACTATCTATTCATTAAAAACGCTGTGAACCAAACTGAAATATCTATCATTTCTGAATTTGTTCAACTTGCGTATCCAGTTGCGAATTTACTATTTTTATTAATTGGAGTTTGTTTATTATTTCAACTCGTTTCCATTACTTCCAAGCTAGTTATTTCATTGCTAAGTTGTTCGCTCATCTTATATGCATTAGTTGACTCTACCTATGCGTACATAAAATATTTTTTGCCACATGGTTCTACATTTACCGTAGCACCTCTTTATCAAGTTATATTAGGGATAGTTGCAATCGCTTGTCTGCTTCATACAAACGAACAAAACAAATATGTACAAGTTCTTTTCACTATCCAAATGGGCGAGAAGATTCGGTTATCCATTCCTTATTTATCAGTTGCTGCATTAATTATATTTACCTTATATGAAAACACTTTTTCACCCATTTTAGTAAAAGGAGTTTTCTTAACATTTTTCTTTGTACTCATTCGCCATATGTTAGTACGAAATCAAAATAAAAAACTATTACAAAAACAGCAGCAATTTAATCTAGAGTTAGAAAAACAAATTAAACTGCGAACAGAGGACTTAGTAAATCAAACAAACGCATTATTTCAAAGCCAACAAATGTTTAAATCATTATACGAGCATCATCCTGATCCAATTTTCACATTAGATTTACATGGGAATTTTTTAAATATAAATAACGCTGGAATCACATTGCTTGGCTATCAAGCAGATGAAATCTTGAACAAGCCCTACTATTCTCTTGTGTATGAAGAAGATTTAGAAACGATTGTGGACGTTTTTCGTTATGTAAAAAAGGGACATTCCACAGCTTTAGATATACGCGCATACCATCAAAATAGAGATATTTATTATTTACATGTAACAGTTGTACCAATCATATTTAAAGAACAAATTATGGGTATTTATGTAATGGTAAAAGATATCACCGAGAGCAAAAAGCAGCAAGAGCAAATTAATTTTTTAGCATATCATGATGCATTAACACATCTTGCTAATCGCCGTGCATTTGAAGAGCAGTTGGACAATGCAATTATTCAAGCCGGTAAAGACGAAACTCAATTCGCGATCATGTTTCTCGATTTAGATCGATTCAAAATTATTAATGATACACTGGGTCATAAAATGGGGGACCTTCTCTTAATTGAAGTTGCAAAGCGATTGCAACGCGCTGTTGGACAAGGTGGAAAAGTGGCTCGGCTTGCCGGAGACGAATTTACTGTTCTAATCGAAAAATACGACAGTTTCTCAAAAGTTGAAACAATTGCAAATGAAATTTTGAAGGTCATGAATGAACCAATTCAAATAGAAAATCACACATTGCACATTACACCAAGCATTGGAATTGCCACTTATCCAGATGCAGGAGATGACGCTATATCACTTCTGCAACATGCTGACATGGCGATGTATGAGGCAAAAAATAAAGGAAAAAATGGTATTTCAATTTATCAGTAAATTGGCAAGAAAAACCCACTGATGGGAAGCTTTCACCAATAGGGTTTTTACTGCTAATAACTACAAAAAAGCCGCAAAGGTTTACTCCTTTACGGCTTTTTTTTACTTCATATTTGAAACGTTCAAACGGTTCACTGCACGTTGTAGTGCCATTTCTGCACGTTTGAAGTCAACATGTGCTTGTTTATCTTGCAGACGTTGCTCAGCACGGCGCTTCGCTTCATTTGCACGATGAACGTCGATATGACTTGCTGTTTCAGCAGATGGTGCTAATACTGTTACTTTCTCAGGGCGAACTTCAATAAAGCCACCGCTAACTGCTACGTAATCTGTATGTCCACCATTTTTCAAGCGAATTGCACTAACCTTAAGTGGTGCAACAGTTGGAATGTGACCTGGCAAGATCCCCATTTCCCCGCTCTCTGCTTTTACGCTTACCATTTCAACTTCATTTTCGTAAACCGGTCCATCAGGAGTTACAATACTGACTGGAAATGTCTTCATAATTCGTCCCTCCTAAGGCCTTACGCCATCATTTTCTTCGCGTTTTCAACAACTTCTTCAATACCACCAACAAGACGGAATGCGTCCTCTGGAAGGTCATCATGTTTTCCTTCTAGAATTTCTTTGAATCCACGAACTGTGTCTTTTACAGGTACATAAGATCCTTTTTGACCTGTAAATTGCTCTGCTACGTGGAAGTTCTGTGATAAGAAGAACTGAACGCGACGAGCACGATGTACAACTAATTTATCTTCTTCAGATAACTCGTCCATACCTAAGATAGCGATGATATCTTGAAGCTCTTTATAACGTTGCAGCGTTTGCTGAATTTGACGAGCAACTGCATAATGCTCTTCTCCAACGATTTCTGGAGAAAGTGCACGAGATGTAGACGCTAATGGGTCTACCGCTGGGTAAATACCCATTTGTGTTAAACGACGCTCTAAGTTTGTTGTTGCATCTAAGTGAGCGAACGTTGTTGCTGGTGCTGGGTCAGTGTAGTCATCGGCTGGTACATATACCGCTTGGATAGACGTGATAGACCCTTTATTTGTTGATGTAATACGCTCTTGTAATTGACCCATTTCAGTTGCAAGTGTTGGTTGGTAACCTACCGCAGATGGCATACGACCAAGAAGGGCAGATACTTCAGAACCAGCTTGCGTGAAACGGAAGATATTATCGATGAACAGAAGTACGTCTTGCCCTTGCTCATCACGGAAATGTTCAGCCATTGTTAAACCTGTTAATGCAACACGTTGACGTGCTCCAGGTGGCTCGTTCATTTGTCCGAATACCATCGCTGTTTTCTTGATTACGCCAGAATCACTCATTTCATGGTATAAGTCGTTACCTTCACGAGTACGCTCACCTACACCAGCGAATACAGAGATACCGCCATGCTCTTGTGCGATGTTGTTAATTAATTCTTGGATTAATACTGTTTTACCTACACCGGCACCACCGAATAGACCGATTTTACCACCTTTAATATAAGGAGCTAATAAGTCTACTACTTTAATACCAGTTTCAAGAATTTCTACTTTTGTAGATAACTCTTCAAATGCAGGTGCTTGACGGTGAATTGGATCACGGCGTACATCCGCTGCTACTGCTTCACCTAAGTCAATTGCATCACCTAATACGTTAAATACACGGCCAAGTGTTGCATCACCAACTGGAACTGAGATTGCTTTACCAGTATCTTCTACTTCAACGCCACGAACAAGTCCGTCTGTAGAAGACATTGCTACTGTACGAACTGTATTATCACCAAGATGAATCGCAACTTCTAAAGTTAAGTTAATTGCATCTTGTTTAATTCTAAGGGCATTGTAGATTTCAGGTAGCTTTCCGCCGTCAAACTTAACGTCTACAACCGGACCCATGATTTGCGTAACGCGCCCTTTATTCATCGGGTTCCCTCCTAGCTTTCTTTAAATTAGCCAGCTTTTCTACGAGCAATCGGCTTTAAATTTTTTTATATTTCATTTCGCTTTGAGATTATCGGCTCCGCTTTTTATTCCTATTCTAACGCTGCTGCACCGCCGACGATTTCCGTAATTTCTTGCGTAATCGCTGCTTGACGAGCGCGGTTGAAAGAAAGTGTAAGTGTATCGATAACTTCCATTGCGTTGTCTGTAGCACTTTTCATTGCTGTCATACGCGCTGCGTGCTCGCTTGCTTTACCGTCTAGCAATGCACCGTACACTAAGCTTTCTGCGTATTGAGGCAATAATACTTTTAAAATATCTTCTTCAGACGGTTCAAACTCATATAAAGTTCTTGCTTTTTCAGATGCCACATCAGTAAGCGGTAAAATTTTCTTCTCCGTTACTTCTTGTGAAATCTTACTTACATAATGATTGTAATAAATATACAATTCATCATAAGCACCATCTGTAAACATAGAAATTGCTCTTGAAGCAATATCTTTAATATCAGCAAATGACGGTTGATCAGATAATCCAATTACTTCATCAATGATATTAAAACCACGACGTTTTAAATAATCACGGCCTAGACGTCCTAGTACAATAATCGCGTACTGGCTTGTGTCCATGTTGTGACGCTCTTTCACTACGTTGCTTACTGCACGTAAAACGTTACTGTTATATCCACCTGCTAGTCCGCGATCCGATGTAATAACAATATATCCTGTTCGCTTCACAGGACGCGCTGTTAGCATTGGGTGATTTACCCCGCTACCTTGCGCTATATCCGCTACTACTTCTTGAATCTTATTCATATACGGAACGAAAGATTTAGCATTTTGCTCTGCACGGTTTAATTTTGATGCAGATACCATCTCCATCGCTTTCGTAATTTGACTCGTTTTCTTTGTCGAGTTAATTTTTGCTTTTATATCGCGTAAAGATGCCACAGGTTTTCACCACCTTTTTTCCGGAAGTTGGCATGATTAGAAAGACTCTCCGTTTGTTCATCTTCCCAATCTAATTAACAAGTTAAACTTGTTCATGATTGAAGGAAAAGAATAGGTGCACCTACTCTTTTCCTCTACATATCCGTTAGCACTCTATGTAAGAGTTGCATGTTTCTATATTTAAGTAGAGCGGCTACAAAAGCCGCTTCCGCTTTTTATTATTATTCAGATACTACGAAAACTTTTTTGAAGCCGTTAATAGCTGCTGCCATTTTTTCGTCTTCAGCAAGTTTTGTTGTTGTACGAATTTCAGTTAATAATTCAGCAGCATTTGTATCTAACCAAGCATGGAACTCGTCTTCGAAACGAGTGATATCTGCTACTGGGATATCATCTAAGAATCCGCGTGTTAATGCGTAAAGAATCATAACTTGTTTCTCTACTTTTAATGGCTTATGTAAGCCTTGTTTTAATACTTCTACTGTACGTGCACCACGGTTTAATTTCGCTTGTGTTGCTTTATCAAGGTCAGAACCGAACTGAGCGAACGCTTCTAATTCACGATAAGATGCAAGGTCAAGACGAAGTGTACCAGATACTTTGCTCATCGCTTTGATCTGAGCCGCACCACCAACACGAGATACAGAAGTACCTGCGTCAATCGCTGGACGTACACCAGAGAAGAATAGATCAGATTGTAAGAAAATCTGTCCATCTGTGATAGAGATTACGTTTGTTGGGATGTAAGCTGATACGTCCCCTGCTTGTGTTTCGATGAAAGGTAATGCTGTTAAAGAACCAGCGCCTTTTGCATCACTTAATTTTGCCGCACGCTCTAGTAAGCGGGAGTGTAAGTAGAATACATCCCCTGGATATGCTTCACGACCTGGAGGACGACGTAATAGTAATGACAGCTCACGGTATGCAGCTGCTTGTTTAGATAAGTCATCATATACAACTAATACGTGTTTGCCGTTGTACATGAACTCTTCACCCATTGTTACACCAGCATATGCAGCTAAGTATAATAATGGAGCAGGTTGAGAAGCAGATGCAGTTACAACGATTGTGTACTCTAATGCACCATGCTTACGTAATGTTTCAACTACGTTACGAACTGTAGATTCTTTTTGTCCGATCGCTACATAGATACAAACCATATCTTGATCTTTTTGGTTCAAGATTGTATCAAGCGCAACAGCTGTTTTACCAGTTTGGCGGTCACCGATGATTAACTCACGTTGTCCGCGACCAATTGGTACAAGAGCGTCAATCGCTTTAATACCAGTTTGAAGTGGCTCATGAACAGATTTACGGTCCATTACACCTGGTGCTGGGCTTTCGATTGGACGAGTTTTTGTTGTATTAATTGGGCCTAAACCGTCTACTGGTTGACCTAATGGGTTTACAACACGGCCGATTAATTCTTCCCCTACTGGTACTTGCATGATGCGACCTGTACGACGTACTTCGTCACCTTCACGAATTTCAGTATAAGGTCCTAAAATAATGATACCTACGTTATTTTCCTCTAAGTTTTGTGCTAGCCCCATAACGCCGTTAGCGAACTCAACAAGTTCACCAGCCATAACGTTATCAAGACCATGAGCACGTGCAATACCGTCACCAACTTGAATAACTGTACCAACATCGCTAACTTCGATCTCAGATTGATAGTTTTCAATTTGTTGCTTTATCAGTGCGCTAATTTCTTCAGCTCTGATGCTCATGTGCTTCACCCCTATCTATTCTTCATAAGTTCACGCTGGATACGTGCTAACTTTCTTTGTAAACTGCCGTCGTAAATGCGGTTTCCAATGCGTACTTTAATACCGCCTAGTAAATTTTCATCTACAACATTTTGAACGCGAATTGCATCTTTTCCTGTTTTCTTTGCAAATACTTCTGCAATGCTAAGCTTCTCGTCTTCTGATAAAGAACGAGTAGAGTAAACAATTGCATCAGCTACGTTACGCTCTTCGTTTGCAAGTGCAACATACGTATCTACAATTTCAGGCACTAATGTTTCGCGATGATTATCGATTAAAAGATATAACGTGTTTAAAATTGGTTGAGAAACAGTAGAAAACACGTTAGAAAGGAATTGTTTTTTCTCTTCTTTTGAAATGCTTGGTTGTCCTAAAAAAGTATGTAGTTCTTTACTACTTACAAAAATACTTTGTACAAGGCGCAGTTCTTCCTCAAACATTTCTAGTGCGTGTTTGTCTTTTGCGATTTGAAAAAGAGCGACAGCATAACGTTTAGCTACAATCTCATTGCTCATCGCGCTTCTCCTACCTCTTTAATATAATCGCGAATTAATTGAACTTGGTCTTCTTCTTTCAGTTCTTTTTGCATTACTTTAGAAGCAATTTGTACAGATAAAGAAGCAACCTGTTCTTGCAGAGCAGCAATCGCGTGCTCTTTTTCGCGTTGAATTTCTTGTACAGCAGATTCTTTAATAGATACTGCTTCTTCTTTTGCAGCAGCAATGATACTTTCTTTTTGATCCTCTGCTTGCTTTTTCGCTCTCTCAATTAATTCTTGCGCTTCAACACGTGATTGTTTTAACATTTCACGTTGTTCTTCTACTAACTTTTTCGTCTCTGCATTGTTCTTTTCTGCAGCGTCAATTTCGCTAGAAATATGATTTTCACGTTCCTTCATAATTCCCATTAAAGGTCCAAATGCATATTTACGAAGCAGTGCTAATAGAATTAGGAAAACGACTAATGTATAAAGTACCGTTCCGTATGGAACAGCAGCAGCTCCTAATAATAGAGTTGGCACAAGGATTCACTCCCTTCAAAAATCTAAATTAAATAAATGAAAAGACAAGTAATGTTTCATTCATAAAGCAATGGCGAAGAAGGTCCCAAAACGATCTTCGCCACTTATTGTAAGGGGAGCTATCCCTTATTTGTTTAATACGATAAACGCGATTACTACACCGATGATTGGAAGCGCCTCAACTAACGCTACCCCGATGAACATGATTGTTTGAAGAGTACCACGTAATTCTGGTTGACGAGCAACACCCTCAACTGTACGAGATACGATAAGACCGTTACCAATACCAGCACCTAATGCAGATAAACCAATTGCGATTGCAGCTGCGATTACACCTAAACTCATTTTAAAAGTCCTCCTTTTTATCATTAAAAAATAAATTTTGTACTTACTTTAAATAAATATATTAATGGTCGTGGCTTATTTTATGAGCCATGTACACCATCGTTAACATTGTAAAGATATATGCCTGGATAGCACCTACGAAAATACTGAAGCCCATCCATGCTAACATCGGCAGAACAGCACCTAATGCGCCAAACGTACCGCTTGCTCCTAACTGAGCAAGTAATGTTAATAAAATCTCACCAGCATAGATGTTACCAAATAAACGAAGACCTAACGTCAATGTATTAGCAAATTCCTCAATCACCTTTAATGGGAGTAAGAATTTCATTGGTTGAATATAGCCTTTTAAATATTCTTTCGTACCCTTCATCTTAATTCCATAATAATGGGTGAGGGTAACTACCATCACGGCTAATGTTAGAGTAACTGCTGGGTCAGACGTTGGAGATCTCCAACCTGCAAGGTGCTCACCACCCTCAGCTACCGTAAGCATGAGCGGCAAACCGAGCATGTTTGCTACAAATATGTACATAATGAGTGTAACTCCAAGCGTTAAAAAGCGTCCGCCTGTTTGCCAATCCATCGTACTGCTAATCATACCCTTCACAAAGTCCATAATCCATTCAAGGAAGTTTTGCATTCCAGTTGGACGTAAAGCTAAGCTACGTGTACCAACAACAGCGATAATAAATACGATTACTGCCGCAACAGTCGTCATCATAACAGCGGACAAGTCGAACGTTAAACCTAGAAATTCAACTAATTTACCGTGTTCCACTAGTAATTCACCTCTCTTCCCTGCTCTTATACTGTAAATAAAGAAAATCTATGATCATGACAAGATATCCTGTCAGCAATCCTACTCCTAAGCTCCACATCGCCATTAAATGTTGATATTTCGCTGCAAATAAAATTAATAGCCCTATTGCGGCCAATCTCGAATATGTACTTACTGCCGTCGCTTTATACTTTACATTCTCTCCTTGTGTAACGCGATCTAACAGCTTGTCCGTCTTGTGTGCAACAATGCGCAAACTAAGAAAACCGAAAATCGTTCCGATAATCAGCCCTAAAAAGACCTCTTTGTATGAGGTAAAGCCCCATCCTAATACAAAGAGTGCAAGAAGGTTGTACATATATTTCTTTTGTCTTCGGACAAGTTCATGTACTTCTATCATCATTGCTCTCCTGAATAAAAGTGTCGAATGAGTCGAATCATAGCATAAACCCCTGTTCCAAGACCTAATAATAAACCGATTACTAGGAATAAAGGAAACGTTCCAAGCTTACTATCAATCCACTGCCCGCCAAAAATTCCAACTAAAATAGCACCAACGAGCTGAGAAAGAATTCCAGTCATTAAAGCATATGCCTTAAATGGACTACGCTTGTTTTCTTCCAAGGATTCATCCCTCCATAATGTAAACCTCATTCACTATGCGTTAATAATAACTCATTCTTTTGTATAAATTCTACTCAAATAAGAAACTTAACTTTTTTGTCAAAGAATAGACGAAAAATTGTCAATGAAAACCCTACCATCTATCCCCGTTGTTAGCATACAATAGGGTATTAAACAGTGTCAACGTCAAATCGAAAAAAATCAAAAAATTTGAGTATTAGTCATTTATTGGCAGAAATGAAAACGTTCCCCTTCAAAATACTGTTAATAAATATCACATTTCTAAACCTCTTTCTTTATAATGGAAGAAAAAAGTTCACATTTTTGTCACTATTATTGTTTCTATATATAACGTTTTCCTTTTGTGATATAGCTTTCTCAAGCAGGAGTTGCTATATTATATGCAATTTAATTGCATGTTATGTTGCATAAAAAACAGACGAGAAGGCATTCTTCTCGTCTGTTGTCTTACTTCGTTCCGAATAAACGGTCACCAGCATCTCCAAGACCTGGTACAACATATCCATGATTGTTTAATTTTTCATCTAATGCAGCAACGTAAATATCCACATCAGGATGGTCTTCTTGTATAACTTTTACCCCTTCTGGAGCACCAACGATACACATTAATTTAATATGTTTCGCACCGCGCTTCTTTAAAGAAGTAATCGCTTCTGATGCAGATCCGCCTGTCGCTAACATTGGATCAAGTACGATAAAATCACGTTCTTCTACATCAGTTGGAAGTTTCACATAGTATTCTACAGGTTGTAATGTTTCTGGATCGCGATATAAACCGATATGACCTACTTTCGCCGCTGGAATTAATTTTAAAATTCCATCTACCATTCCTAAGCCCGCACGTAAAATAGGAATTAAACCAAGTTTCTTACCTGCAATCACTTTTGTTTTCGCTTTACTTACAGGCGTTTCAATTTCGATTTCTTCAAGTGGAAGATCGCGTGTAATTTCAAACGCCATCAAACTTGCTACTTCATCCACTAGTTCACGAAATTCTTTCGTACCTGTATTCTTATCGCGAATATATGTAATCTTATGCTGAATTAAAGGGTGATCAAAAACATACAGTTTTCCCATGTGAATCTCTCCTTCAGATGATATTGATGCGTGAGGACACGCCGTTTTTTACACTATGTACGATTGTAAAGAAAACGCTACTAATATTCAAGGGTGAATTTGGTAAAGTTTCAAACGCTTCTTTCTTTTACAAGAATAGTTTTACCAATTATGGGAACAACATCCTTCATTATATTTTTAAAATGTATTCATGATTTGTATACATACATGGTACAGTTCATATGCCCTACTTCTTCATATGTAATGTTTTTTTGCAGAAATTATGGTAAATAATGTTATTTAATTTGTTATTCAACTAAAACACCTATTATTTTATTAAGAACATTATAAATATATGAAACGATCAAGCCTTTCATTAAATACACGTGAAAAGTTATCTTATAATCAAGGGTACTCTTCTGAATTCAAATTTTTAATCCCCTCTATTAATTCTTTCAACGTCATTTCAAATCCTCTAAGTAGTTGTATTCTCTTATTAATATTAGAGAGTGTTTATATTAAATATCAACAAAGTGATTTAACATAGCTTAACCCATAAAAAAAGCTGCTGAAACAATACGTTTCAACAGCTTTCTTCTATTATAGCTCTTTATACATTGGGAATTTATCTGTTAAAGCATCTACACGCACGCGTGCTTCTTCTAATGCTGCTTCATTATCATGATTTTTTAATGTGTAAGCGATAATGGATGCAATTTCATCCATTTCAGCAAGTCCAAAGCCTCTTGATGTTACAGCTGCAGTTCCAATACGAAGTCCGCTTGTTACAAATGGGCTAGCTGGATCAAATGGAATTGTATTTTTGTTTGTTGTGATACCAACTTCATCTAATACATGCTCTGCAACTTTTCCAGTAATGTTTAAACTGCGAACATCAATTAAGATTAAGTGGTTGTCCGTTCCACCAGAAACAAGTGTAATACCTTCTTTTTGCAGACCTTCTGCTAAGCGACTTGCGTTGTTGATAATGTTTTGTGCATATGTTTTGAAGTCATCCTGCAATGCTTCTCCAAATGCAACAGCTTTTGCAGCAATTACGTGCATAAGCGGTCCGCCTTGAATACCAGGGAAGATTGATTTATCAATTTGTTTTGCAAATTGTTCTTTACATAAAATCATACCACCGCGTGGTCCACGTAATGTTTTATGAGTTGTTGTTGTTACAAAATCAGCGTATGGTACTGGATTTGAGTGTAAACCAGCAGCTACAAGTCCTGCGATATGTGCCATATCTACCATTAAATATGCGCCAACTTCATCAGCGATTTCACGGAATTTTTTGAAATCAATTGCACGAGGATATGCACTAGCACCCGCAACGATTAATTTCGGCTTATGCTCTTTCGCTTTTTCTAATACATCTTCATAATTGATATGATGTGTATCAGGATCTACACCATATTCGATGAAGTTGTATTGTACACCACTAAAGTTAACAGGGCTTCCGTGTGTTAAATGACCACCGTGAGATAAGTTCATACCAAGCACTGTGTCACCTTGCTCTAGAATTGTGAAGTATACAGCCATATTTGCTTGTGCACCAGAATGCGGTTGAACGTTTACGTGCTCTGCGCCAAAAATTTCTTTTGCACGATCACGTGCGATATCTTCTACGATATCTACATGCTCACAACCACCGTAATAACGTTTCCCTGGATATCCTTCTGCATACTTGTTCGTTAATACAGAACCTTGTGCTTCCATTACAGCTTGGCTTACGAAGTTTTCAGATGCAATAAGCTCGATTTTTGAACGCTGTCTTCCTAATTCTAATTCAATTGCAGCAAACACCTTTTCATCTTGACGTTTTAAATGCTCCATCAAAATCCCCCTTTTCTGAACGAATTACATCTATTCCCGACATTTCTTCTTCATTTCTCAAGAAAAAACGAAAATTCCAGTTGTAATTCTTCTAAACCTTCATGTTTTCAACTACATTCTAACACGACTCTACGCATGATAAAAGAAAAAAAAGACCGAATCTGGTCTTTTTTTTCTTGTAAATTTATGACGTAACTACAAGTAAACGTTTCCTCTTTTACTGCATATATGACTTAACTACAAGTAAACGTTTCCTCTTTTACTGCATATACTGCACGCGCCCCGCCAATTAACTTCGGACGCGTTTTTGCCATCGTTACATGTGCATGCCCAATTTCTTTTACACGTGTACGTATAGGAACAGCTACATGTTTTAAATGCATACCAATGAACGTATCTCCAATATCAATACCCGCATCTGCTTTTACGAACTCTACAATAACAGGATCTCTCATATTATGATATGCATATGTTCCAAGAGCCCCACCTGCTGATCTGACAGGCGTAACATTTACAATTTCGAACTGGTGCTTCTCTGCAACTTCTCTTTCTATAACTAAAGCACGGTTTAAATGCTCGCAGCATTGAAACGCTAGTTTAATACCAAACTGCTCTTGAAATTGTTGTAACGCAGAAAAAATTGCTTCTGCTACTTCCATCGTTCCCGATGTTCCAATTCTTTCACCTAGCACTTCACTCGTACTGCAGCCCACAACAAAAATGTTCCCATTTCGCAGCGAAGCTTGCTCTTGAAACTCAGAAAGCGCTGTCTGCAGCTGCTCTTTCAATTGTAATATTTCATTCATTACGCTCTTCCTTTCGCAGGTAGGTTCAACAAATTATATTAACTCTTACTAGAAGTTAGAATAGGATTACTTCGCTTCGTATGCTTTAATTTTTCCTACACGATTTTCGTGACGGCCGCCTTCATAATCCGTTGTTAACCAAATTTTCGCGATATCACGCGCTAATCCAGCTCCGATTACACGTTCACCCATTGCTAACATGTTTGTATCATTATGTTCTCTCGTTGCTTTTGCACTAAATGTATCATGTACTAATGCGCAGCGAATACCATGTACTTTGTTTGCTGCAATTGACATACCGATGCCTGTTCCACAAATTAAAATACCACGGTCCACCTCGCCACTTGCAACCATTTCTGCCGCTGGGAATGCGAAATCAGGGTAATCTACAGAACCCGCCTCACACTCACAACCTAAATCAATATATTCAATATTTAACTCTTCTAATAGACTTACGATTTCTTTGCGAATATTCATTCCGCCATGATCAGATGCTACTACAACTTTCATTCTAAACCCCTCCAAATATAAAGTGAAACTTCCGTTCGAAGATGTTTTTTCTCCGAATGGTTAGTTGAACCAACCCTGGCTCATGCCAGCGGATTTCTCTTCTCCTCGCTAACAATGAACTGAACAGTTAATCCCCATTGGGATATAAGATATATTACCCGTTAAATCAAGATAATCTCCAATATCGTATTATACACGAAACATTAACTTTCTGAATGGTTTTTCAGCAAAGTTTGGACAAGTTGTTCCATTTCTTCCAGCGTTGCTTTATAAATAGCAAGTGAACCGCCAAAAGGATCGGAAATGTCCTTATTTGTACCTTCTACAAATTCATATAATGTATGCACTTTTCCATTTACTTCTGGATGATGAGCCAGTAAAAGCTGTTTATGCCCCGTTGTCATCGTTAATACAACATCAGACCACTCTAACAGCTCTACAGTCACTTGCTGAGAAGCATGTGCAATCGAAATCCCCTTTTCCCCTAATGCACTTTTAGCATGCGCAGATGCATCGCTTCCTACCGCGGCAAATACACCCGCAGATTGTACTTCAAAATGCTCTTCTCCGTAATGTCGTAATAACGCCTCTGCCATCGGACTGCGGCATGTATTTCCTGTACAAACGAATAATACTCGCTTCACCAAACATCAACTCCTTATGATGAATATCTATTTTCATCATAACGCACAATGATACTGAAAAAAAGAAATGTATATATGAAAAAGCGCATTTCCTTTAGAAGAAATGCGCTCTCATTATGTATGTGAAACCCTATTTTCAAGTGACTACAATATAGTAACACAGAGCAGGAAAAAATCTACTGTTATTCTTTCATTTTAATATCAGCTGTAAAAAAGGAATCCACTTCAAATATGAAATGGATTCCTTATGAATCAAAACAATTATTTCATTGTTACTTTCATTACTGTTGTTGAACCTTTTGTAGCTGTTACACCTATAGTTGTTTCAATAGATTCTGTTGCATCTGTGTTTGTAATAACGATTGGTGTAATTGTACTTTTTGCTTTTTCACGAATTAATTCTAAGTCGAAAGAGATTAATTTATCGCCAGCTTTAACAGCTTGTCCTTCAGCAACATGTGCTTCGAAACCTTCGCCTGCCATTGTTACAGTTTCTAATCCAACATGGATTAAGATCTCTGCACCGTTTTTCGATTTAATACCTACAGCATGTTTTGTATGGAATAATTGTACGATTTCACCGTCTACTGGAGATACTACTACACCTTCAGTTGGATCAATTGCAACACCATTTCCCATCATACGGCCAGCGAATACTGGATCTGGTACTTCTTCAATATTTTTCACTTCTCCAGTTAATGGAGCTACGATTGTTTCTGCATTTGTTTTAGAACCAAGGCCAAATAATTTTTTAAACATAGGATAATCCTCCTTATAATCCTTACTTATAATACATTTCATAGAGCTCATTAGTTACAACTCAAATCTTTACTAGCGTAAAAACACTTTCGTTGTCAACCAGACCCCTATTGTATCGCCTTGCAAAATTCCAGTCAATTCAGACAGTCTGAATTTAAACAGAAAGAAGTTAACTTCTTCATTTCTATTTAAGCTCTTTTTTCTTAAGTTATCTAGAGGTCTTAACAACATAATTATTTTTTATTTATCGTTTGTAAAATTTTTTATTATTTTTATTAAAGTTACTTGACTAAAGTAAGTAACTGTTTTATCATAACTTACATAAGGTAAGTAAATAACTTTTTTGGAGGTATTATAAAATGATGAACATTGGTCTTCTTATTATTCGTCTTATTATCGGGGTTACATTCATGGGTCATGGTACTCAAAAATTATTCGGCTGGTTTGGCGGTTATGGTTTAAAAGGTACTGGCGGCTGGATGGAATCAATTGGCTTACGACCAGGAGTGTTTATGGCGTTTATGGCCGGAGCAACTGAATTATTAGGTGGTTTCTTATTTGCTGCTGGTATTTTCACTTGGGTAGGTGCTCTATTTATTGTCGGTACAATGTTAATAGCTATCTTCACAGTTCATGGTAAAAATGGTTACTGGGTTACACAAAATGGTTTTGAATATAACCTTATCTTAATCGCAGTTGCTGTTGGCGTTGCTCTTATTGGACCTGGCGCTTACACTTTAATTTAACTAAATATCTCGAATTCGAGATACCTATTCATTCAATCCCTCACAATTGTGAGGGATTTTTTCATACCCTTTACAAAAATCGGCAAAAAAATATTTTTTCAGCAGGAGTTTTCCTCCTTTATCTTGTAAACAAACAAAGAAGTGTTACAGATATAAGAAGGGAGATTACATACATGCTGTCTATTAATCCAAATGAACAAACCGAAAGAGACAATTACAAATTGTTAACAGGAAGTATTATTCCACGCCCAGTTGCCTTCGTCACAACTGTTACAAAAGATGGAATACTAAACGGAGCACCGTTTAGCTACTTTAATATTGTTGCTGCTAATCCACCTCTTATCTCAGTTTCTGTGCAGCGCAAAGATGGAGAGCCAAAAGATACAGCAAGAAATGCGATGGAAAAAGAAGAATTTGTCGTGCATATTTCTGATGAATCGTACGCGGAGGCTATCAATGAAACAGCAGCTAACCTCCCTCCTAATGAAAGTGAAATTGAACTTGCAAAACTAACACCAATTGACAGTGATGTCATTTCTGTACCAGGGGTAAAAGAAGCCAGTATTCGTATGGAATGCGTGTTAGAGCGCGCTATTCAGCTAGGCGGAACAGAAGATTCCCCGGCATGTGATCTATTAATCGGACGCATTGTACGTTTCCATATCGCTGAGCACTTATATGAAAATGGACGTATTCATGCTGAAGCTTTAAAACCAATAAGCCGATTAGCGGGACATAACTACGCAAAACTTGGAGAACAATTTGAACTTGTAAGGCCTTAATTAAAAGCGGAAGCGGCTCGTTCAGAACAGGAGGGGGATGGAGCTTCTGACATAGAGGCGCTCCTTGCCTCGGCGGAAGACGCGAAGCCACCGACTGTTCTAGCCGCTGGAGCTGGATAAAATTAAAAGCGGAGGCGACTGTTCAGCCCCGTCGGATAAGGTTCTTTCGCACGAAAGGTGCTCTTTACCTTTTCGTGCGGAAGGTTCTTAGACGGAAGGGGCTAGGAGCCGAAGCTAGATAGAACCAAAAGCGGAAGCGGCTATAAAATGAAAGCCCAGCCACAATAAATGGCTGGGCTTCCTTACATTATTTACTTCATTTCATACGGAAAATAGTAATTTGATTCCAAACCCAACAAGTATAATCCCGCCAAGTACTTCTCCATACGTTCCAAGAAAACTTTGTGCTCTGCGGCCAATTAACAATCCGATCCAGGTGAGCAGCATACTCACAACGCCAAACATAAAAATGGTTACAAACGTACGTGCTCCGTAAATACCAAGGCTTAAACCAACAGAAAAACTATCCACACTCACACTAAAAGCAAACAACAGTAAACTCCCGCCGACAGGGACGCTCCTATACTCATCATCATGAGAAATTGAGCTATATACAATGTGAAATCCTAATCCCATTAATAAAATACTACCTATAATTGTAGTAATAGAGCCAAATTGCTCTGATAAAAAGCGGCCAAGAATTATGCCGATAAACGGCATGATTATATGAAATATACCAATTGTAATGCCGATATAAAAGATTTGACGCAGCTTAAGCGTAATCATCCCCATGCCGAGGCTAACAGAAAACGCATCAAGCCCTAGCGCAAATGCCATAATAAAAAGCGGCAACAATTCGCTTATAATATGTTCAATCGTCATAATGCCCCTCCTCGGACCTGCTACTTCAAAATATGCACGTCCGAGGAGAGATAGAATTTATTTTTCGAAGATGACTTGATGACCTGCCGCTTTCGTTAAACGGTTCATGATTGCACTACCAATTCCATCGCTTGGGAACGACTCACTAAAAATGATATTAACACCACTCGCGTCGAATGTACGTAATACATCATAAAGATTTGTCGCAACTGTCGCTAAATCACTACGCTTTCCACAAGAGAGAACAACCTCTGCTTTATATGCATGCTGATATTCCTCTGTTGTCAATACACCTACTTTATAACCTTCTTGCTCTTTGTTATCCACAAGTTGTTGAATAAATGCACGCGAACCTTCAACAATGCTAAGCGGTGCTTTCGGTGCATAATGTGTATATTTCATTCCCGGTGATTTTGGTTTTTCCGTTTCGTCCTTTAATGCCGGATCTAACAAAACAGTTCCAATCACTTCTTCTAGTTGCTCTTTCGTAATACCACCTGGGCGCAAAATCGTCGGTATTTCACTCGTACAATCTACTACAGTAGATTCAACACCAACACCAGTTGCCCCGCCATCAACAATACCCGCAATTTTTCCGTTTAAATCTTCATATACATGAGAAGCAAGCGTTGGACTAGGGCGGCCGGAACGATTCGCACTCGGAGCTGCTACTGGTACATTCGCTGCTTCAATAAGCGCCAATGCTACTGGATGATCTGGCATTCGAACTGCCACTGTATGTAATCCAGCTGTTACCTTTTCAGAAATGCCTTCTTTTTTCGGAAAAATGAGTGTTAATGGCCCTGGCCAAAAGTGTTTCATTAATACATTCGCCACTGGTGGAACATGAGCTACAATACCATCTAATTGTTCTTCCGTACCAATATGTACAATAAGCGGATTATCGCTTGGTCTTCCTTTTGCTTCAAAAATTTTCAAAACAGCTTCATCGTTTAATGCATTCGCACCAAGTCCGTATACTGTTTCAGTTGGGAACGCTACCGCTTCATTTTCTCGTAATAACTGCGCCGCTTCTTGTAACTGTGGATAATCTTTTTTTATTTCCACAACATTATCCACAACCCACATTTTTGTATTCATTTCTTTCCACGTCCTTTTCTACCATGAAATACTTGTTATTTGTAGTTTACTATGAGATTTATCCAAAAGACAAATAAGGTTTATCCACAAAATGTGGATAAACTCATTTAATCGGTGGATAACTTTGTGAATAGCTGACAATTTAGTATAATTACATTCGGTTGCTTTATATTTTTACAAAAATGTTCTAATGCCTGAATTTCTTCTGACACAACATCCTTTTCTACAATTTCAAATTGAAAAAACTGAAATATTGTAACCGACTGTGGACTCTTTGTGAGTAAATATAATTGTTCAATATTTTTCTCTTTAATATACTGCAAAAACGTTTCGAAAAAATGTAAGAATGTAACTTTATCCACAGCAGGTGTGAACAAACAAGAGCGAAGCAGCGCATCTGTTCCAGTTTGCTCAAATCCAACGGCTGCTTGAATTTTTCCCTCTTCCTCTAATATCATAAAGTTCTCATATAATTGATCTAGTCGTTCTTCGTTCATATAAGCTTGTCCAAAAAAGGCCTGCAATCTTTCTACATCTGTTTTTGTAGCAAAACGTATTTGTTTCATACATAATCCCTCCCCATATTTTTATATATGAGGAGGGATTATCCTTTAGAACTTATTTTGAAAATAAAGATGCAAATGCTTCAACGATAAACAATTTTACCTTTGGTTTTTCTTCCGTTTCTTCCACTACCTTCACATGTTCTTCTTTTTGAATAGCACGTGGTTCATCTTGCTTTACTTCTTCTTGTTCCTGTAATTCTTTCTCAGCTCTGTTTTCTCGCAGGGACTTTGCTTTCACCTTTTGTTTAGGTGCAAGGTTTGTCTCTTTCTTAGCTTTAAGAGATTGCTTTACTTCTTCTCTTACAACTTCCTTTTGCACATAATTTTCTTCTATATCGTCCTCATCAATTGTTTCCGCCTTTACAACATGCTCTTCTTTCTTCACAGCTGTACCACTAGAGAAATCTAAGAAACACATTGGAGGAAATAACACGCACCACCAATTTGCACCTTCACCTTTACCAATTGTCACAAGTACCGCTTCGTACTCTCCAGCTGGATAAATAAAGTTCCCATACAATTTCGTTGGAAATTTGATATGTTTATTAAACTGAACTGTAAAAGTTTCCTTACTGCCTTCTCGTTTCAACGTGTTTGCCACTGTTTGTTCAAGCTCTGGAATACGGCTTCGGATGATACGACGTGCGTCTTCAAACGATTTTAAATCTGCCACCCAGCCATCGATTTGTACTTTCACTTCATCGCGCACTTTACGTTTCAACTCTTGATCTTCCTTCGAATCACTATTAGCCAAAATACGTAATCGAATCGCTTCTTTAGGAATCACGACAGGTTCCTTTGCATCAACTTTCATATATCCAAAGTGCGCAACCATTTGTGCACCGATTAATAATAAAAGTAGATAAGCAATCGCTTGTTTTTTCATCCTATCTCCACCGCCCCTTCAGTAAAACAGTGTAGACAAGTTTTTTTCTTTCTAAACTACTAAATTCAGAATCTATTCAATTTTTCAGACAATTAATTTGTTACATTTCCGCAAAAACCATACGATCTTTCCCATTAATATCAAAGACAACCTCAACATGTGCATGCGGGAATGTTTCTTGGAGCAAGGCACGCACATCTTCTCCTTGTCCTACACCTACTTCAAATGCAACAATCGCTTCTTCTTGC
The DNA here is from genome assembly GCF_042676365.1 of Bacillus sp. CGMCC 1.60114. NCBI lineage: Bacteria > Bacillati > Bacillota > Bacilli > Caryophanales > Bacillaceae > Bacillus > Bacillus sp. CGMCC 1.60114. Next base: position 152,299 of record NZ_JBHTHG010000004.1, on the reverse strand, counting down.
AGGACTTTTGGCAGCTCTTCCATAAAGCGTCTATAGAAATCGAGCCCATCTTCACCGCCAACAAGCGCACGCTTTGGCTCATGCTCCTTTACAACAGAAGAAAGTCCTCTCCAATCTTCTTCTGGAATATAAGGAGGATTCGATACAACAACATCGAGCTTTTGCTTCGTTTCCTGAAACGGTGACAATAAATCACCGTGGTAGAACGTTACATTCGCCTCTAGTTCTGCTGCATTTTTCTGCGCCACTTCAATCGATTCCGGAGCAATATCGACTGTATATACATGTAAACAGGGATTTTCTAAAGAAAGTGTAATCGAAATTGCCCCGCTACCAGTGCCAATATCAGCCACATGTACGTCCTTATCTCCAAATTTACGGCGAATACGTGTTAATATTCCTAGCACAAGCTCCTCTGTTTCCGGTCTTGGAATTAGCACTTCCTCGTTGACGAAAAATGGACGCCCATAAAACATTTCATATCCAATTAAGTACTGAACAGGTATGCCTGCTACATGCTTGTGGATAAAGTCTGCAAAAATACGCTCTTGTTCTGCCGTTAATTCTTCACGCATGTTCATCATTAAACCTGTTCGATTCGTCTTTAATACATGACAAAGGACAATTTCTCCCGCATTTTCATCTCGCCCATTTTCTTGTAAAAAAGAAGAAGCCCATTTCAGGGCTTCATAGACACGCATTACTCAGCTGCCTCCATCTTTTGCGCCTGATCTTCCATCACTAAGGCATTGATGAAATCATCTAACTTACCTTGTAAGATTTGATCCAGCTTCTGAATCGTTAAACCGATTCGATGGTCTGTAACACGATTTTGCGGGAAGTTGTACGTACGAATACGCTCAGAACGGTCTCCCGTACCAACAGCTTGTTTACGGTTTTGATCGTACTCAGCTTGCGCTTCTTGTCTAAACTTATCATAAACACGTGCGCGTAATACTTTCATTGCTTTTTCTTTATTCTTAATTTGTGACTTTTCATCCTGACAAGAAACCACTACACCAGTCGGTAAATGCGTTAAACGTACCGCTGACATCGTTGTATTAACACTTTGTCCTCCAGGACCACTAGAAGCAAACGTATCCACACGAACATCTTTTTCATGAATATCGATTTCTACTTCTTCTGCTTCCGGTAATACAGCTACAGTTGCTGTAGAAGTATGGATACGTCCTCCAGATTCTGTTTCCGGAACACGTTGCACACGGTGCGCACCATTTTCAAATTTCAGCTTTGCAAAAGCGCCTTTACCGTTGATCATAAAGATAATCTCTTTATATCCACCTAGTTCTGTATAGCTCGCTTCGATAATTTCAGTTTTCCAACCTTGCACCTCAGCATAACGGCTATACATACGGTATAAATCACCAGCAAATAATGCCGCTTCATCACCACCAGCAGCACCACGAACCTCTACGATAACGTTCTTATCATCATTCGGGTCCTTTGGAACAAGTAAAATTTTCAGACGCTCTGATAATTCCTTCTCTTGTCCCTCTAACTCAGACACTTCTTCTTTTACCATTTCACGCATGTCAGCATCTAACTTCTCTTCTAACATCGCTTTTGCATCTCTTAATTGTTCACGAGCATCTTTATACTCACGGTACACCTCTACCGTCTCTTGTATATCAGATTGTTCTTTTGAATACTCACGAAGTTTGTTCGGATCACTTATAATCTCTGGATCACTTAAAAGCTCGTTTAACTTTTCATAACGGTCCTCTACAGCTTGCAAACGATCTAACACAACATTCACCTCAACATCCTAGTCTCTAATCTAATACAAATAGTATATGGTACATAACAAAAAAAACGCAAATTATATTTAAAAGTGGAGCCGACTGTTTAGGCCCGGTGGCTAAGGTTCTTTCCCGCAGAAGGTGCTTTTTATCTTCTCGCGGGAAAGGTTCTTAGACGCAAGGGCCTAGGAGGCGGAACTAGATAATATTTAAAAGCGGAGGCGGCTCATTCAGCCCCTACGTATTTTCTAAAAAAACCCGCCTTATGTAGCGAGTTTTTATCTCTGTTTAGTTGGCACAGCATGACAATGACGACAACGTGGTTCATATGATTCTGATGCAGCAACTAAAATAATAGGATCATCAAAAGATGCTGGTTCCCCATCGATTAAACGTTGCGTACGACTTGCAGGAGATCCGCACTTAGCACATACTGCTTGTAGCTTCGTCACATGCTCCGCAATTGCCATAAGCTGAGGAACTTGTCCAAATGGTAGACCACGGAAATCTTGGTCTAAACCAGCAACAATCACACGATAGCCGCGGTTTGCCAATTCTTGCACCACTTCCACAATGTCCCCATCAAAAAATTGCACTTCATCAATTGCTATAACATCTATATCTTCTGTTACATGCTCAAACATCTCTTTTGAAGCCGCAACAGGAACTGCTCTTACTTTCAATCCATTATGCGACACAACATCTTCTTCACTATAACGATTATCAATACACGGTTTAAATACAATTGCATTTTGCTTTGCAAATTGCGTCCGGCGTACACGGCGGATGAGCTCTTCTGATTTCCCTGAAAACATGCTTCCGCAAACCACTTCAATCCAACCGTCTTGATTTATTAAGTACATGAGAGCCCCTCCTTTCGTCTACTTATTCTTACTGTAAGTAGGTAAAGGTTTATATTTTCGCAAAAAAAACAGACAAGCGGATATATACACTTGCCTGCTTTATGTTTGTTATTACTTAAGACCGTATTTCTTGTTGAAGCGATCAACACGTCCGTCTGCAGTAGCAAACTTCTGACGGCCTGTGTAGAATGGGTGAGAATCAGAACTGATCTCGATTTTTAATAATGGATAAGTGTTACCATCTTCCCACTCAACAGTTTCGTTAGAACCTTTTGTAGATCCGCTTAAGAATTTGAAGCCTGTGTTCGTATCCATAAACACAACTTTTTTGTAATCTGGATGGATTCCTGCTTTCATTCTTTTCATCTCCTTCCGCCCTGAATCATTTTCGAAACAGAGTTTTTTCATCGTTAGCTGCAATCACAACTATAATGATGAAACACACATGATGAAATTATAACAAGGCTATCTGCATTTTGCAACTACCTGTTTTTAGCATTACTTCATCGCGACGTATCTCTTTGAATCTTCAGGAATATTTTTTAGAAACTCTTCATTTGTCTTCGTTTGACGCAACTTGCGTAAGAAGCTTTCTACGAAGTCTGGCGTATCTCTCATCGTTTTGCGAATACCCCATAGCTTGTCTAGATGCTCTTTTGGAATTAATAGATCTTCTTTACGTGTTCCAGAACGACGAATATCAATGGCTGGGAAAATACGACGCTCTGCTAAAGAACGATCTAAATGAAGCTCCATGTTTCCTGTTCCTTTGAACTCTTCATAAATGACATCATCCATACGAGACCCTGTTTCAACAAGAGCTGTTGCTAAAATTGTTAAGCTACCGCCCTCTTCGATATTACGGGCCGCTCCAAAAAAGCGCTTTGGCCTGTGGAATGCCGCCGGATCAATACCACCTGATAACGTACGTCCGCTTGGCGGAATTACAAGGTTGTAGGCACGCGCTAAACGGGTAATACTATCCATTAAAATGATAACGTCTTTTTTATGCTCAACAAGACGCATTGCACGCTCTAGCACAAGCTCAGCTACTTTAATATGGTTTTCTGGAACTTCATCAAAAGTAGAGCTTACAACATCACCTTTTACAGAACGTTCAATATCTGTTACTTCCTCTGGACGCTCATCAATTAAAAGTACAATCAGTTCTGCTTCTGGATGATTCGTTGTAACGCTGTGAGCGATCTCTTTTAACAGTATCGTTTTACCAGCCTTTGGAGGCGCAACAATTAGACCACGCTGCCCAAACCCAACTGGTGCAATTAAATCCATGATACGTGTTGATAGTTTCTTCGTTTCCGTCTCCAATTTCATCTGACGATTTGGATATAACGGTGTTAACGCAGGGAAATGCACACGCTCTTTCGCTGATTCTGGATCATCTCCATTAACTGCTTCAACTTGCAACAATCCAAAATAACGTTCATTTTCTTTCGGAGGTCGTACTTTACCAGAAACCTTGTCTCCATTACGCAAATCAAAACGACGAATTTGCGAAGCTGAAATATAAATATCTTCAGAACTTGGAGAATAGTTGATTGGACGTAAGAATCCAAATCCTTCTGATTGAATAATTTCAAGTACACCTTCCATGAAGAAGAAACCTTCTTTTTCTGCTCGCGCTTTTAAAATCGCAAAAATTAACTCTTTCTTTGTTAATTTGCTGTAATAGGAAATCTTAAATTCTTTCGCAAGCTCATATAACTCTTTTAATTTCATGTTCTCTAACGCTGAAATTGTTAAATTCATTCAGACACCACACTTTAACATTATTCTCTTTTCACATGGGTAAGGGAAATTACGGAGGGCAAATACGTAATAATGAAAGGCAATAAGTACAGGTAGAGTAATATTCACTATTGTAACCCTTTTACCTCGTTTTAATCAATACATTGCACGACAAATACAAGAAGCGAAGACAAGAAAATTTGTCTTCGCTCTGCCCATCTTTTGCACACTTCTTACTTTATAACTAAGTTTGGTTTCTTACTTAAGCTGTGACGCCCGTCAACAAAGCGAACCGTCCCAGATTTTGCGCGCATAACAAGGGAGTGTGTTGTACCGATACTGCCTTTAAATTGAACGCCGCGCAGTAATTCTCCGTCCGTAACACCTGTTGCCGCAAAGATTGCATCGTCACCTCTTACTAAGTCTTCCATACGAAGAATGCGGTTTATATCATCGATGCCCATCTTTTTGCAACGCTCTAATTCTGCTTCATTTTGCGGAAGAAGCTTTCCTTGAATCTCTCCGCCTAAACATTTTAATGCAACGGCTGCTAGTACCCCTTCAGGTGCACCGCCAGATCCGAATAAAATATCAACGCCTGTGCGATCAAATGCTGTGTTGATTGCACCAGCTACATCACCATCGTTAATTAATTTAATACGAGCTCCCGCTTTACGGATTTCCTCAATAATCGCTTGGTGGCGTGGTCTGTTTAAAATCGTTGCTACAACATCTTCAATATCCTTGTTTTTTGCTTTTGCCACAGCGCGTAAATTATCAATAACCGGTGCATTAATATCGACAGCACCAACTGCTTCTGGGCCAACTGCAATTTTCTCCATATACATATCAGGTGCATGCAGTAAATTTCCATGGTCTGCTACCGCAATAACAGCTAATGCATTCCATCCTCCTGCTGCAACGATATTTGTCCCTTCTAACGGATCAACCGCTACATCAACGCGTGGACCATATCCAGTTCCTAATTTTTCACCGATATATAGCATCGGCGCTTCGTCCATTTCCCCTTCGCCAATTACCACGGTTCCTTTCATTGGTACTGTATCAAATACGTCGCGCATCGCTGACGTTGCTGCACCATCCGCTTCATCTTTCTTACCGCGTCCCATCCAACGCGCAGATGATAACGCTGCAGCCTCTGTTACACGTACTAATTCCATGGATAAACTTCTTTCCACTATAATCCCTCTCCTTTAAGCCGTAATATTTATGTCATACCAACCAGTGGGGGATGAAGATCCCCCACTGATGGAAGTTTCACTTTATTCCACACTTAACTTCCAATAAAATTTTTATCTTATGCTGTTTTTACTTACACCTTATACATATATCACTTTACCCATGTAAAGCTTTTTATGCATTTTTCATCTGTTCAATCTCTTGTGTTGTCATTTTTTCACGCCAAATTTTCGCTCCAAGACCTCGAAGCTTATCTTCTAGATTTTCATATCCACGATCAATATGCTCTAATCCTGTAACTTCTGTGATTCCTTCTGCCATTAAGCCTGCAATTACAAGAGCGGCCCCAGCGCGTAAGTCACTCGCTTTTACTTTAGCTCCTTGCAGCGAAGCAGGTCCTGTTACGATAGCAGAACGACCTTCCACTTTAATTTGTGCATTCATTCTTCTCAACTCATCTATATGTTTAAAACGCGCTCCATAAATGGTATCCGTTACAACTGCTGTTCCATTCGCCTTCGTTAATAACGATGTAAATGGTTGCTGTAAATCAGTCGGAAATCCTGGATATACGAGTGTTTTTACATCCACCATTTTTAACTGGTGATTTCCATTTACCACAATTTGATCATCGTGTGTATCTACTTTTACACCCATTTCTCGAAGCTTAGCCGTTATGGATTCTAAATGCTGCGGAATCACATTATCAACTGTAACTTCGCCACCAGAAGCTGCGCCCAAAATCATATATGTTCCAGCCTCAATGCGATCAGGAATAATAGAATGGTAACAACCATGAAGCGATTCAACACCATCAATACGAATCACGTCTGTTCCTGCTCCTTTAATACGAGCACCCATGCTTGTAAGAAGCGTCGCTACATCAATAATTTCTGGTTCTTTCGCTGCATTTTCAATTACTGTTCTACCTTTTGCACGCACTGCAGCAAGCATAATATTAATCGTCGCACCTACGCTGACAACATCTAAATAAATACGTGCTCCCCGCAGTTCATCTGCACGTAAATATATTGCACCTTGCTCATTTGTTACATGTGCTCCAAGCGCTTCAAACCCCTTAATATGCTGATCAATTGGCCTTGGTCCTAGATGACATCCACCAGGAAGCCCAATTACTGCTTTTTTGAAACGACCGAGCATTGCTCCCATTAAATAATAGGAAGCACGCAGTTTTTTTACCTTTCCATTCGGAAGAGGCATGGCTACCATTTTGGAAGGATCAATTGTCATTTCTTCGTCTTGATGATACGTAACAGAACCACCAATTTCCTCCAATAAGTCACCAAGTATTTTCACATCAGAAATATTAGGTACACCACCGATTGTAACTGGTGTTTCTGCTAAAATGGTCGCGGGAATAAGCGCAACAGCACTATTTTTTGCACCACTTACACGAATCGAACCTTGTAAAGGCACACCGCCTTCAATCAGCAACTTGTCCATTTTGAGCCCCCTTCTTGTGAATTCATCTACCGCTCCAGCCCCCCACTATAACGGTTGATTTCACGCTTCGGATACGTTTTTACACGTATGAGTATAACCATGCTTTGTTTCCTCTATTTTTACACAATTATAAAAATATTTCCTTTCAAACGCCTTAACAAGTAGAAAATTGTCTATCCCAAAAATTGTTCACGCTTTCATTATACAACGAAACGAAACCGTCTAAAAGACTAGACGGTTTCTAAAAACATTTTTAGAATTATGCTTGACCGTTAGAACCAAATTCACGAATTTTACCGATTACAGTCGCTTTAATTGCTTCACGACCAGGTCCGATAAATTTACGAGGATCGTAAACTTCTTGGTCTTTATTTAATACTTCACGAACCGCTTTTGTAAACTCGATTTGGTTTTCAGTGTTTACGTTGATTTTAGAAGTACCTAAAGAGATAGATTTTTTAATGTCAGCTGTTGGGATACCAGTACCACCGTGAAGTACTAAAGGTACACCAGTTAAGTCACGAACTTCTTCCATTTCTTTGAATCCTAAGTTAGGCTCACCTTTGTAAGGGCCATGTACAGAACCTAATGCTGGAGCTAGGCAGTCGATACCTGTTGCAGCTACTAGTTCTTTACATTCCTCTGGATTAGCGTAGATAACACCTTCAGCTACTACGTCATCTTCTTGTCCGCCAACTGTACCAAGCTCAGCTTCTACAGATACGTTACGAGCGTGTGCATATTCTACTACTTTTTTAGTAGTTTCAATATTTTCTTCAAATGGGTGGTGAGAAGCGTCGATCATTACAGATGTGAAACCTGCATCAATTGCTTCTTTACATTTTTCGAAGCTTGAACCATGGTCAAGGTGAATCGCAACAGGAACAGTGATGTTCATTTCTTCGATTAAAGCTTTAACCATAGCTACAACTGTTTTGAAACCAGTCATATGACGAGCTGCACCCTCAGATACGCCTAAAATTACAGGAGATTTTTCTTCTTCCGCAGCAGCTAAGATCGCTTGCGTCCACTCTAAGTTGTTCATGTTGAATTGACCAACTGCGTATTTTCCTTCTAGCGCTTTGTTTAGCATTTCTTTCATGGAAACTAAAGGCATGGTGAATCCTCCTAAAAACGTTTTTTGTATCCGATAAGTTCTTATCGATGGTAGTATGACCACGACCAGGAAAAATATGTATAATCACATACCGGACTTTTTTCTACACTCCATAGGATACCAACTTGTACTCAAAAACTCAACCGCATTCACCTGCTCATCAGCCCATGAAAACGCTTTTTCCAATATTTTTTAATAAAAAATTCACGATTACGCTTGTACCGTAATCTCTTTTCGCACCGCGCTGCGAATTTCATCAATATCAAACGGCTTTGCAAAGTGCATTAATGCACCAAGTTCTTTCGCTTCTTGAATCATATCTAATTCACCATAAGCCGTCATTAAAATTACTTTAATGTCTCGATTAATTTCTTTCACATGTTTTAAAATTTCAATTCCATCCATACCTGGAATTTTCATATCTAAAATAACTAAATCAGGACAGTCTTTTTTCACAATATCAAGGGCTTGAAAACCGTTTGCTGCTTGGAATGTTTGATAACCTTCCTTTTGAAACACCTCGTGTAATAAAACACGAATGCCGTATTGATCATCAACGATTAGAATTTTCCCTTCCATTCTATCCAACCTTTCTATATGAACACAAAATTTATAATTCTCATATCTCTTTCGATTATTTTCGATACCTTTTATCAAAATCCTTCCTATTCTTTCTTATTTTACCGCCTAACATTTACTAGCGCTAGCGCCTTTATGAAAAAATGAGCTATAATGAAAGCCGTCTAACACGTTAGAAAGGAGCATCCTTATGTTTAAAATTTTTTCCACTCAGCTGGGTGGCTATTTCACAAGAATTGCCCAGAAAGAAGAGATGAATATAGAAGATAGCGCTCGTTTACTTGCGCAAGCATTAGTTGGAGATGGCCACATTTATTTACACGGTACGAAAGAGATGGAAGGTGTGATTTGTGAGGCTTTGTATGGACCCGAGCCTATGCAAAATGCAAAACGCCTATTTGAAGACGGTAAACAAGCAGACGTAACCGTCGCTGACCGCATACTGCTTATTAGCCGCTTTTCCACAGATGAAGATATCATTTCATTAGCAAAACAGTTGCAGGAAAACGGTCATTTCATTGTCGGTATTTCTGCAAAACAAGAAGGCGAATTGTCACTAGAACAATTCACCGATGCACATATCGATACAAAACTTGTAAAAGCATTAATTCCAAACGACGATGGCTCTCGCTACGGCTTTCCAAGTTTAATAACAGCTTTATTTGCATATCATGGATTAAAATTTACAATCGATGACATTATGAATGAATATGAATAATGTAAAAAGGCGCCCTATATAGGACGCCTTTTTCTTATTACTTACCTTCTTTATTAATAATAGAAGCTTCTACGAAGTCACGGAACAATGGTTGCGGACGATTTGGGCGAGATACAAGTTCTGGGTGGAACTGTGATGCCACGAACCAAGGATGCTCTTTTAATTCGATAATTTCTACTAAGCGGCCGTCTGGGCTTGTACCAGAGAAAATGAATCCTGCATTTTCCATATCTTGACGGAATTGATTGTTGAACTCATAACGATGACGATGACGCTCATAAACAACTGGCTCGTTATACGCATTGTAAGCATTTGTTTCTGGTGTAAGCTTACATGGGTATAGACCAAGACGAAGTGTGCCGCCTAAATCTTCTACATCTTTTTGTTCTGGTAATAAATCGATAATTGCGTAAGGCGTGTCAGGATTGATTTCAGAAGAGTTCGCACCTTCTAATCCTAATACGTTACGTGCAAACTCGATTGACGCAAGTTGCATACCTAAGCAAATTCCTAAGAATGGAACTTTGTTTTCACGTGCATATTGAATTGCAGCGATTTTACCTTCAACACCGCGGTCACCGAAACCACCTGGTACAAGGATACCATCTGTATCGCCAACTAATTCTTTCACGTTTTCTGCTGTTACATGCTCGGCATTTACCCATTTCACTTCTACATCTGCATCAAATTTGTAACCTGCGTGACGAAGTGCTTCTACAACAGAAATATATGCATCTTGAAGCTCTACATATTTACCAACAAGAGCGATTTTTGTTTTCTTAGACAAGTTGCGTACTTTTTCTACTAATACATTCCAATCTGTCATATCTGCAGCTGGATTATCTAGTTTTAAGTGATCACAAACGATTTGGTCCATATTTTGCTCTTGAAGAGATAATGGAACTGCGTATAATGTATCTGCATCGCGTGCTTCAATTACTGCTTTTGGATCGATATCGCAGAATAACGCAAGCTTATCTTTCATATCTTGAGAAACAGGAAGCTCTGTACGAACAACGATAATGTTTGGTTGAATACCTAAGCTGCGAAGTTCTTTAACACTGTGCTGCGTTGGTTTTGTTTTCATTTCACCCGCTGCTTTTAAGTACGGAATTAACGTACAGTGAATGTACATTACATTGTCACGGCCAATATCGCTCTTAATTTGGCGAATTGCCTCTAAGAATGGTAGAGACTCGATGTCACCAACAGTTCCTCCGATTTCTGTAATAACAACGTCTGCATTTGTTTCGCGACCAGAACGATATACACGTTCTTTAATTTCATTTGTAATGTGAGGAATAACTTGAACTGTTCCTCCTAAATATTCACCACGACGCTCTTTTTGAAGAACAGAAGAGTAAATTTTACCTGTTGTTACGTTGCTGTATTTATTTAAGTTAATATCGATGAAACGCTCATAGTGACCAAGGTCTAAGTCTGTTTCTGCACCATCATCTGTTACGAAAACCTCACCGTGTTGATATGGGCTCATTGTCCCTGGGTCTACGTTAATGTATGGATCAAACTTTTGAATTGTTACGTTTAATCCTCTGTTTTTTAAAAGTCTTCCTAAAGATGCTGCTGTAATACCTTTTCCTAAAGAAGATACTACACCGCCTGTGACAAAAATATACTTAGTCATGAAAGTACTCCCTTCTAGTTTGCTGTTATATAATCACCGCTGCAAATCGCAACGTATGTAGATAACACTTACCTTATCTTATTGTTAGACTCTTTCGTTTTTCTAAACAAAAAACAAAAAAGAAAATTGCTCCCTTTATCACTGAAAGTAATAAGTAGGGAGCAATTTTCTTTTATATTTACACGTAAAAGTTATTATCGTCTTTTTTAAAGAGCCCAAAAATGATTCTACATGGACGATAATAAAAAGTCAAGGACTACTGTTCTTCCTCTTCTTCGTCTGATTCGTCGTATTCTAACTCATCGTCATCGGCAAAATCATCGTCGTCTTCTAGATCTTCAAGATCGTCATCGTCTTCATCCAGAATTTCATCAAGATCATCTACATCTTCTTCTTCTTCTTCAAAGTCTTCATCTGGCTCTTCTTCGAAGTCGTCCTCTTCATCTTCGATGTATTCATCTAGCTCGTCCTCTTCTACCTTACGTTTCTTCTTAGGCTTCGGTTGAGGTAAGATTTCTTCATCAATTTGCTCATATGGATACCATCCGCGTAGTCCCCAACGATTTTCTCCGAGATTGATAAAGCGCCCATCGATATTTAAATCTGTATAAAATTGTGCGATTCTCGCAGCAACTTGCTCTTCAGACAGTCCCAGTAATTGAGCAATTTCTTGAACTAGATCGTGAAAAGTTGTTGCTTGTTGTTTTTCCTCTAACAAGCTATGTACAGCTTCGATCATGGACAATTCTTTTAGCTCTTCTGGTGAATATTGCTTTAAACTCACTTATGCGGCACTTCCTTTCTTAAAATATATCCTAATTATATAAAGGCCTGTTCTAAAAAAATCCATACTATTCATTATAAACAAAACTTCACCAAATATGCCACAAAAAAATGGGGAATCGTAAAGTGATCCCCCTACATATTACAGTGTTATTGTCCTTTTTAGTTTTGAATCATATGAGCACCGTTTAACACATAACGAATTTGCATCTCTGTATATTCTTCCAATGTATAAAGTTTCTGCAGCGCCCAGCGCCGGAATCCCCACATTTGTCCTTGAATAAAAATATTATGAGCAAGCAGTTGAATCTCTTTTTTTGTTAAAGTAAATACCCCATTTTGAACACATTGCTGCAAAATATCTTCAAACATCCCTACCATTTGAAATTCTTTCTCTAATACGTAAGGCAGCGACTCTTTTGGCAAGAAACGAACTTCTTGATACATAATAAGAACTTCTTCTTGCAGCTCATCCATAACTTTAAAATAATTTGTAATCGCAGTTTTTAAACTATCAACGCTGCCTTTTTCTCTGCACAGCACTTGCGCTAAGCGCTCTTTTACATGCTCATAAATGCTATCACACACTAAATAAAGCACATCATCTTTCGTTCGAATATATTCATAGAGTGTACCAATGCTAAAGCCTGCTGCTTTCGCAATTTCTCTCGTTGTTGTGCGCGGAAATCCTTTTTGCTTAAAGAGCTGCACAGCACCTTTAATCATTTGCTCACGCCGAAGTGCAATAAGTCTTTCATCTTTCACAGACGCTTGTACATTGTGCTTAACCATCTCCTTCACCCCTTTTCCTGTCATTTTGCAGGAAGAAGCGTAGGAAATTCCCTACGCTTCTTCTAGATTCTACTTCGTTAACATACGTGAGATAACAAGGCGTTGAATTTCTTGTGTTCCTTCATAAATTTGCGTAATCTTCGCATCACGCATAAAACGCTCAACTGGATAATCTTTCGTATAACCATATCCTCCGAATACTTGCACAGCCTCGGTTGTCACTTTCATCGCTGTATCTCCCGCAAATAATTTCGACATTGCCGACTCTTTGCCGTATGGCAGCCCTTCTGATTCAAGCCAAGCAGCTTGATATGTTAACAAACGTGCTGCCTCTACACCCGTCGCCATATCTGCTAGTTTAAAGCCAATCCCTTGCTGCGCGGCAATTGGTTTCCCAAATTGATGACGTTCCTTCGCATAATCAGCAGCAGAATCAAGTGCGCCTTGTGCGATGCCGACTGCCTGTGCGGCAATACCATTCCGGCCGCCATCTAACGTTTGCATCGCAATTTTAAAGCCTTGGCCTTCCTCGCCAAGTAAGTTCTCAGCAGGAATGCGGCAGTCTTCAAATATGATCTCCGTCGTTGGCGAAGAACGAATACCAAGCTTACTCTCTTTCTTTCCAACAGAAAATCCAGGCGTATTGCTTTCCACAATAAATGCGCTTGTTCCGCGCTGCTTTGATTCTGGATCTGTCAGCGCAAACACAACATAAATATCTGCAATCCCGCCATTTGTAATGAAAATTTTCGAACCGTTCAAAATATAATGATCGCCGTCTCGCTTTGCTGTCGTCTTCATTCCACCAGCATCAGAGCCAGACCCCGGCTCCGTTAAGCCGTAAGCGCCAATTTTCTTTCCTTCTGCCATCGGGCGTAAATATTTCTGCTTTTGCTCCTCTGTACCAAATTTAAAAATTGGCCATCCTGCAAGCGATGTATGCGCCGATAACGTTACACCTGTAGATGCACAAACACGTGACAGCTCTTCTACCGCAATTACATAAGCTAAGTAATCGCTTCCAATTCCGCCGTACTCTTCAGGCCACGGAATACCAGTTAAGCCAAGCTCTGCCATTTGATCAAATAAAGCGCGGTCAAAACGTTCTTCCTCATCGCGTTCCGCTGCCGTTGGTGCCACTTCATTTTTCGCAAAGTCACGAACCATTTTCCGAATCATTTCGTGTTCTTCTGATAGTTTAAAATGCATCTCTATTTCCCCCTTACAACGCTCTGCTAATAACTAAGCGCTGAATCTCACTTGTTCCTTCATAAATCTCACATATTTTTGCATCGCGGAAGAATCGCTCCGCAGGATACTCTTTTGTATAACCATAACCGCCAAGCACCTGCACTGCTTCAATTGCAACTTCTACTGCTGTTTTCGAAGCAAATAGTTTTGCAATTGATGCTTCCTTCCCGCACGCTAAGCCTTGCGCTCTTAATGACGCTGCACGGTATACAAGTAGACGTGCCGCTTCAACAGATGTTGCCATATCCGCTAGCTTAAAGCCTAATCCTTGTTGCGCGGCAATTGGCTTCCCAAATTGATGACGATCTTTCGCATAATCCGTAGCACACGACAGCGCTGCTTCCGCGATGCCAAGTGACTGCGCCCCGATACCAATGCGACCAACATCTAAGTTTGCCATCGCCACTTTGAAGCCGTGTCCTTCTTCACCAAGTAAGTTCTCAGCAGGGACTTTCATGTCTTCAAACGTTAATTGCACTGTACGAGAACCTAATAGCCCCATTTTGTGCTCATCTTTTCCAACGATTAAACCCGGTGTATCTTTCTCAACAATAAATGCCGATATCCCGCGTGTACCCGCATCCGGATTCGTAGAAGCAAAGACAATATATGTATCTGCCTCGCCGCCGTTTGTAATAAATACTTTTGAACCGTTAATAACGTATTCATCACCGTGCCTAACTGCCCTTGACTTCAAACTTCCTGCATCTGATCCGGCACCTGGCTCTGTCAATGCAAACGCTCCTAAATATTCACCAGCCGCTAACTTTGGAATATACTTTTGCTTTTGCTCCTCTGTTCCAAAATATAAAATAGGATTCGTTCCAACAGAGGTATGTACCGCTAAAATTACACCTATTGTAGCGCTTACTTTTGAAAGTTCATTAATTGCTGAAATATATGAAATAAAGTCCATTTCCGCTCCGCCGTATTTCGCTGGAATTGGAATTCCCATCAGTCCAAGCTCGCCCATTTTCTTTAAGACTTCTCTAGGAAACACCCCTTGTTCCATAGTAGGAACAAAGGGAGCAATTTCCTTTTGAGCGAAGTCCCGAACCATTTTACGCATCATTTGCTGCTCTTCTGTAAATTGAAAGTTCATATGCTCCACCTCAAATTGTTTTATATAGTAATTCAACTATTTGGTAAGACCACTAGTACATGCAAAGAGGTGCCCTACCGGAGTATTTTATTATTCGTAAACGTAAAAACCGCGTCCTGTCTTGCGCCCTAACCAGCCTGCGTTCACATATTTACGAAGTAACGGACATGGACGATATTTGCTATCTCCTAATCCTTCGTGCAGTACTTCCATAATGTATAGACACGTATCTAAGCCGATAAAGTCAGCGAGTGTCAACGGTCCCATCGGATGATTCATGCCAAGCTTCATAACTTCATCAATTGCTTCTTTCGTTGCCACACCTTCATATAGCGTATAAATTGCTTCGTTAATCATTGGCAATAAAATACGGTTCGAAACGAATCCTGGAAAGTCATTTACTTCAACTGGAACTTTGCCGATTTTCTTTGTAATATCTTCAATCGTTTCATATACAACATCCTCTGTTGCTAAACCACGAATAATCTCAACAAGCTTCATAACCGGAACTGGATTCATAAAGTGCATGCCGATCACTTTTTCCGGACGATTCGTAACAGCTGCAATTTCGGTAATTGGCAGCGATGATGTATTTGTTGCTAAAATCGTATGCGCCGGTGCTAACTCATCTAAGTTTGCAAAAATTTGTTTTTTAATGTCCATTCTCTCTACAGCTGCTTCAATGACAAGATCTGCTTCTTTCACGCAGTCAAGTGTAAGCGTTGCTGTAAGACGATTTAATGTTGCCTGCTTATCCTCTTCACTCATGCGGCCTTTCTCGACTTGCCTAGATAAATTTTTCGTAATAATCCCCATGCCGCGGTCTAACTGTTCTTGTTTTAAATCTTGCATATATACGTCATAACCTGCCATCGCACATACTTGTGCAATTCCAGATCCCATTTGTCCCGAACCAATTACAACAATGCTTTGTACCGTCATGTTTATAGCCCCCTTTTTTAATGAACCTCGATCATAATTGCGTCGCCTTGACCGCCGCCGCTGCAAATAGATGCAATCCCGATTCCGCCGCCGCGCTGCTTTAACGCATGAATAAGAGTAACGATAATGCGCGCACCGCTTGCTCCGATTGGATGTCCCATCGCAACTGCTCCGCCGTTTACGTTAATCTTTTCTGGATCAATGCCTGCAATATTTGCACTTGCAATAGCTACAGCCGCAAATGCTTCATTAATCTCAAATAAATCAATCTCTTCTACTTTCTTACCCGTTTTCTTTAATAGCTCGTTAATGGCATAACCTGGTGTTCTCGGGAAATCCTTCGCTTCAACCGCAATCGCTGTATGACCTAAAATTGTCGCAAGCGGCTTTCTTCCCTCTTGCTTTGCACGCTCTTCACTCATTAATACAAGCGCTGCCGCGCCATCATTTAAACCTGGTGCATTTCCTGCGGTAACCGCTGCATCCTTATCAAATACAGGTTTTAATTTCGCTAGTTTTTCAACTGTTGTATCTTCGCGTGGCGCTTCATCGTGAGCAACAACTATTGGCTCACCTTTTCGCTGCGGCACAGATACAGGTACAATTTCTTCTTCAAATCGGCCTTCCTTGCGTGATGCAACGGCGCGCATATGACTGCGGCATGCCCATTCGTCTTGCATTTCGCGGGAAATACCATCTTCTTTTGCAACATCTCCGCCGTACACACCCATATGCACGCCAGAAAATGAGCACGTTAAGCCATCTGCCACGTTTAAGTCAACAACCTCGTTATGCCCCATGCGATATCCCCAGCGTGCACCTCGTAAAATATATGGACTATTACTCATCGATTCCATGCCGCCTGCTACAATTAATGATTGATCTCCCACACGAATAATTTGATCTGCTAATGTTACTGCACGAAGTCCGGAAGCACATACTTTATTGACTGTTTCTGTGCGCGTCTCCCATGGAATCCCTGCTTCTCTTGCCGCCTGACGTGATGGAATTTGTCCCTGTCCGCCTTGAATAACCGCTCCAAATATAACTTCTTCAATATCACTTGCTGCAACATTCGCGCGCTCTAATGCCGCTCCAATTGCAATTCCTCCAAGCTCCGTTGCCTTTACATCCTTTAAAGCTCCCCCAAACTTTCCAACAGGTGTTCTTGCAGCACTTAAAATTACTGTTCTAGTCAAAACATATTCCCCCATTTCTTCATTTTGCGGCGTTGATTGAACGCTCGTTCAGTGCAGCTGTTGTGAGAAAGAGGTGCAACCTTTGCACCCCCTTTTATCTAAAGTTGTACGAATTCTTACATGTTACATTGCTTCTTTCTTTGACCCGATGACAGAGCGCTCTAAAATCTCTGTTATATCGAGGGTTTGTACGCGTTCTTCTACTTCTTTTGCCTTCGTACCGTCACTAATCATCGTTAAGCAATATGGACAGCCCGTACCGATGATCGTCGGCGATGTAGCAAGTGCTTGCTCTGTACGTGCAACGTTAATGCGCGAACCAGCAGTCTCTTCCATCCACATTAGACCGCCGCCCGCTCCGCAGCACATTCCTGTTTCGCGGTTACGCTCCATTTCAATGAGATTCACACCTGGAATCGCTTTTAAAATATTGCGCGGCGCTTCGTACACTTCGTTGTAGCGTCCTAAATAACAAGAATCATGATACGTAATCGTTTCTTCTACGCGATGAACTGGTTTTAAGCGACATTCTTTCACCCACTGTGCTAACAATTCTGTATGATGATAGACTTCTGCTTGTAAGCCAAAGTCCGGATACTCATTTTTAAATGTGTTATATGCGTGCGGGTCAATTGTCACGATTTTCTTGACGCCCGCTTTCTCAAATTCTTCAATATTTTTATTCGCCATCTCTTGGAAGACAAATTCATTTCCAAGACGGCGCGGTGTATCACCTGAGTTTTTCTCTTTATTTCCGAGGATAGCAAAGGAAATACCAGCTTCGTTCATCAGCTTCGCAAACGATAACGCAATTTTTTGGCTGCGGTTATCATATGACCCCATAGATCCTACCCAGAATAAGTACTCAAACTCTTCGTCTGCTTTCGCTTTCTCTTTCACAGTTGGAATAGAAACTTCTTCTTCCATCGTACGCCACGTTTCACGCTCTTTACGATTCAGCCCCCAAGGATTGCCTTGACGCTCGATATTTGTCAGAGCACGCTGCGCCTCTGGGTCCATTTTTCCTTCTGTTAAAACAAGGTAGCGTCGCAAATCAATAATTTTATCAACATGTTCATTCATAACTGGACATTGGTCTTCACAGTTACGACATGTTGTACAAGCCCAAATTTCTGTTTCTGTAATGACATCGCCAATTAAGCTTGGATCGTATGCCAATGTTGCCGCAGACTCATGTTGTCCATCTCCAGTCGCCATCATGGCTAACTGATTACCTTGTGTATTATTAAATGCAACAGTTGGAACCCATGGTGCGCGCGACGTTATCGCTGCGCCTTTATCCGTTAAATGATCACGCAATTTTAAAATTAAATCCATCGGTGATAGCATCTTTCCCGTTCCTGTTGCCGGGCACATATTCGTACAGCGGCCGCACTCTACGCATGCGTATAAATCAATAAGCTGTGTTTGTTTGAAATCTTCAATTTTCCCAACACCAAATGTTTCTTGTGTTTCGTCTTCAAAATCGATTTTTTCTAATTTTCCTGGGTTTGTTAAACGGCTAAAATATACATTCGCTGGTCCTGCAATTAAATGTGCGTGCTTCGATTGTGGCACGTAAACTAAAAACGTTAACAAAATAAGTAGATGCAGCCACCACGCAAAATAGAACACCACAATCGCAGCTGTTTCACCAATTCCAGAGAGTAAGTAAGCGATTGCAGAAGCAATTGGTTCACTCCATGATAATTCCTCGCCATGCCAAATGATGCCCATTCCATTACCAAGGAGAACAGATAACATTAAGCCGCCGATAAAAATTAAAACAAGTCCCGCTTTAAAATTGCGTTTTAAGCGCACAAGTTTCTCAATATACCTTCTATAAAAAGCCCAAAAGACTGCAATTAAAATGATGAGTGTGACGATTTCTTGGAAGAATGTAAATGCAGGGTATAGTGGTCCAAGTGGAAGATGTGATCCTGGTGCTAAGCCTTTCCATATGAAGTCAATTGCTCCAAACTGGACAAGAATAAATCCGTAAAAAAACATAACATGCATGATACCGCTCTTTTTATCTTTAAGAAGCTTCTTTTGTCCGAAGACATTCCCCTTAATAAGATCCCATCTTTCTTTGAAGCGGCGATCAAATTCTACTTTCTTTCCTAATTGTATGTAGGTAATCCGCGTTCGTATGAGATATACAAATAAATATGCTGCATACGCTATGATGGCGATTGTCGCCAACCAATTCACAATTAATAAGCTATTCATGTTTCTGCCAACCCCTCTCCGTGTAATATCCCCTTTTTCGAATCTTCAAAAATAAATAATTTTCTGAATTTATATTCCCTATTTCCATTATATGATGAGTGAGCATTCAGTCAACAGTTTTTTTGTTATACAACAACATATTTTTTCTATCTCCTTTATACAATCCCCTTCTCTCCTTCACCTACAGCCCATGAAAATAAAAAGTCTTCCCAGAATAGAATCGCTTTCCATGCTTTTGCTTACAATATAAGTACTATTTATAAAACAACATAAGCCCTACTCTTACCGCTCGCGAATAGCGAGATAAAAATAAATATAGCGGAGGGAATGAATACATGAACTTTTTATTTCTCTTCCTTGTACTTATCTTACTGTGGGTAACTTTCGACTTCATATATGGAAGAAAACTTCATTTAAAACAAATTAAACCTCGTTCATTTCCTTTGCGCCATAGTAACTTTAAACTTTATACATATGGCCAAACATTATATAAGGAGCTATTTACTGATATACAACAGGCTAAGCATCACGTACATATTTTATTTTTCATCGTAAAAAACGATGAGATTAGCCATACATTTTTACAGCTTTTAATGGAAAAAGCACAACAAGGTATTGAAGTGCGCCTTCTCCTTGATCGGATTGGCAGCCATCATTTATCAAAACAAACAGTTCATAAATTAAAACAACATGGCATACATTTTTCATTTTGTCATAAAATCCGGCTCCCATTTCTCTTTTTTTCCGCTAATCAACGGAACCATAGAAAAATTACGATTATTGACGGGAAAATTGGCTATATCGGAGGCTTTAATATCGGCGAAGAATACTTAGGGCATAATACTGCGCTCGGTCCGTGGCGTGATTACCATTTACGCCTTACCGGAGAAGGCATACAAGACTTACAAACGCAATTTCTACATGATTGGCGCGATGATACAAATGAAGACTTATTGCATGAAAATCATTACTTTCCGATACTCGAAAAGGGAGAAACTTCTCATCAATTCGTACCAACTGATGGCGCTTATTTACAGCAAACATTTCTCGATTTAATTGAAAATGCAACAAAAGAGCTGTATATCGGTACGCCCTATTTTATCCCTGGGAAAAAGTTAATGAATGCATTGCTACGCGCAAAAAAACGAGGCGTTCGTGTTACCATTCTCGTACCTAAAAAAGCTGATCATCCATTTGTTCGTGAAGCGAAACTCCCGTATTGCCGGAAGCTTATTAAAGCTGGCTGCCATATTTACGAATTTCAAGATGGATTTTTCCATGCCAAAATTGTAATGATAGATGGTTGTATTTGTGATATTGGAACTGCAAATTTTGATTTGAGAAGCCTATATCTGAACCATGAAATCAATTGTATATTATATGGCTCACCATTTTTAGAAGAAGTAAAGAAAGAAATTAATCAAGATTTAGAAGCTTCCGTTTTACTTTCAATTCAAGATGTTTCTCCTCACTCTCTTTTAGGCAAGGGAAAAGAATGGATCGGAACGGTCCTTTCCTTTTTTCTGTAAACAAATGAAAGGTGATGTACGTATGAAAATAAGATTAGGTTATGTCTCACATGCACTTGCATTGTGGGACTGTTCTCCTGCAAAAACGATGACATTTACAAGATGGAAACAAATGAACAAACAAGAACGCGATGAAAGGTTATATGAAGTAACAAAACAAAATATTTTGCATACATTACGCATCTTACACTACAATATCGCACATGAAGTTAAATTATATCGTCTATCCTCTTCTATTGTTCCATTGGCAACACACCCTGAAGTAAAATTCGATTACATCTATAAGTTTAAAAAATTATGGAAAGAAATAGGGGACCTTATCAAAAAACATCATTTGCGCATAAGTTTTCATCCAAATCAATTTACATTATTTACGAGTGATAAGCCTCATATTACAACAAATTCCATTCAGGACATGACGTATCACTACAATTTACTAGATGCAATGAACATTGCAGATTCTTCTTACATAAACATTCACGTTGGAGGAGCATACGGAAATAAAGAACAAGCTTTACTGCGTTTTCATGAGAATATCAAAAAGCTTCCTGCTCATATTAAAAAGCAAATGACACTTGAAAATGATGATAAAACATATACAGCGGCTGAAACATTAACAGTTTGCAAACGAGAACAAATTCCTTTTGTCTTCGATTATCACCATCATGTGGCAAATTTATGTGAAGATTCATTAGAAATACTACTTCCATCTATTTTTGCAACGTGGAATCATACAAATACCGTTCCAAAAGTTCATATCTCTTCGCCAAAATCAGAAAAAGAATTCCGGGCACATTCTGACTATATTGATGTTCCATTTATTCGAAGCTTTCTATGCATAGCAAAAGAACTGAATCAAGACTTCGATATTATGATTGAAAGTAAACAGAAAGATTTAGCACTTTTCAAATTAATAGAGGATCTTTCAGCTATAAAAGGAATAAAACGACGGGACAGCGCTACACTCGAATGGTGATTATTTATTGTATCTTCATAATCTCTCAAATAAAATATATGTTATTATTTATATATATATCACTTATATTGAAACGGAGTTATATCATGCGACAGCAGAAAATATATATCACTATTGTTTCTATGTATATTCTTATATTTCTCATATGGATTTTAATAGTTCCTTCACACACTTCTAGTAAAGAATTGGGGATTCTTTTCTTTTTTTATTTCGCTGCTATAATTTCCTTTTTGGGACTATTAAAGGCAATTTATATTAGTAAAAGGCCAACAAAAACATTTTGGATACTCATTCTATGTGCAGGTATATCCGGCTTCATAATGGAAATCACCTTATTTTTAAAAACCTTATCTATTTATGAACAAGAAATTTTTTCTTACGATGCTGTACCCTTCTTTCTTTTGCAATATGCTTTATTATTTATCGCTTTCAGCTATGAACTTATACATAAGCAACCAATAACTACATTTTTACGATTTCTATTTGATAGTGTGTTTATTATCATAATAACCATCTACTTTATGTTTAACGTTATATTAGATATCGAAACTATAGGTAATTTGTCTCTAAATATGCGGATGATGACCTTTTATTTCATTGTACAATCTCTCTTTGTGTATGCCCTAATTAGCTTTTGCAAAAGCGAACCGCGATACACAGCTAGTAGAAAGATATTAATCGGGTCGTTTCTAATCGCTCTTGTATACGGATATATATGTTTATATCAAAATGTTAGGGGAGTTTATCCTTCACATGAATTAACCTACTTTGTTCATACTACTTCTCTTTTATTAATTGGATTATCTAGTCTTCTATATAAACCAAAAGATACAACGCTACAAATAAATAGCGAGAAATACGATTGTTTCAATTATGCTCGTTTATTTCTTCCTTATGTAAGCATTCTTGTAATCCTATTTTTTATGTTATCCAATGCTGTAAAAGGAAAAGAACTATTCATAGGATTAGCCATCCCTCTCACATTATTGTTCTTTCGGCAAATGCTTATGTGGAAAGAAAATAAAAAATTATTATACACATATCAGAGTTTAAACGAACAACTAGAAGTAAAAGTAAAAGAAGGTATCCAGGCACTTTCCAAGAGCGAACAACAATATAAGTCGTTATTTGAAGATCACCCGGATGCTGTTTTTTCACTCGATATGACCGGGAATTTCCAACATGCAAACTGGACATGTACAAACTTATTCGAATCTTACTATAACGAATTCATTGGGCATTCTTTCTTATATTTCATTGTAGATGAAGATCGTTTTGAAGCACAGACTGCCCTAGACATTGCAAGACAGGGACTTCCCCAAACATTCGAAGTACGAACATATACAAAAAAGGGAACGTATCATTACTTGCACATTACATTAATACCAACAACTGTTGAAGAAAAAATTATTGGTATGTTTGGTATCGCTCGTGATATTACAGAGCTAAAAATAAAGCAACAACAAGTCGAACACATGGCATTTCATGATGCGCTAACTGGACTTCCAAACCGCAGGAAATTTGAAAAGGAATTATTAGAAACGTTGCAGGATGCACATAAAAGAGATACGACTGTTTCTATCTTGTTTTTAGATTTAGACCGATTTAAGAACATTAACGATCGACTCGGTCACGATGTAGGTGATTTGCTCTTAATTGAAGTAGCCAATCGACTTCAGAGCTGTTTACGACCAAAAGATGTTGTTGCTCGTCAAGGGGGAGATGAATTTACAATCTTCTTACCAGATACTTTCTCAAAACAAGGAACTACTCTCATAGCAAATCGCTTGTTACAAGAATTAAACAAGCCAATTTCTATTAAAGAATATGAACTCACAATAACACCAAGTATCGGTATTGCAACTTATCCATTTGATGGAACAAATGCAACGGAATTGATGAAACATGCTGATATCGCCATGTACCGTGCAAAAGCAGCTGGAAAAAACAAATTCATCTTCTTCTCAAAGGAAATGAGTACTATTGAACATAAAGCGTACTTTCTTGAAAGTGAACTTATGAAAGCGCTAGAACATAATGAGTTTTACTTACAATATCAGCCACAAGTAAATACAAAATCAAAAGAAATTATTGGATTTGAAGCACTCGTTCGCTGGAAACATCCAAAACTCGGTATTGTTTCCCCTGCAGAGTTTATTCCAATCGCTGAGGAAACCGGATTTATTATTCGGCTCGGAGAATGGGTTCTTCACACTGCTTGTAAGCAAGCAAAAGAATGGCATCAAAATGGATTTTCTCATCTAAAAGTAGGTGTCAATTTATCACCCGCTCAATTTAATCATCATGATTTAATCTCAACAATCTCTCATGTTTTGAAGGAAACACAATTACCTCCAGAAGCGCTAGACTTAGAAATTACAGAAAGTATTGCGATTAATAAAGAGCAAACGGTAATTGGAAAATTGGAACAAATGCAACAACTAGGCGTTAAAATTTCAATTGATGATTTTGGTACTGGATATAGCTCACTATCTTACTTAACAAAATATCCAATTCATACATTGAAAATTGCACGTGAATTTATTAAAGAAATTGAAAATAATCCACTTGAAGAAGCAATTACGTCTTCAATTATTACACTAGCAAAAAATTTACAATTAACCGTAATCGCTGAAGGAGTAGAGACCAACGAGCAATGGGCATTTTTAGGTGATAAACAATGCGACCAAATGCAAGGCTTCTTAATTAGCAAACCTGTCGATGCCGAAGAAGTATGGGAATTGTTACAAAAAGAAATACAGATTCAAACAACATAATGAGTATATCGGCTATGACATAGATACAAAAAGAAACAACGTCTAAATAAGACAGTTGTTTCTTTTTTCATATCCAACCTTTTTCTTCAGCAATTGTAATGGCCTCAATCCGATTTTTTGCGTCTAATTTCGTTAACACATCAGAAATATAGTTTCGAACTGTTCCAGATGACAAGTATAGTGTTTTTGCAATTTCGTTTGCCGTTTTTCCTTCTTTCGCTAACAAGAGGACCTCTTTTTCCCTATCTGTTAACGGATTTTGCTCTTGCCAAAGCCCAAACATGAGCTCAGGTGAAATTTCTCGTTTCCCATTCATTACATTTCGAATTGCCGCTGCAAGGTCTTCACTTGGACTATCTTTCAATAAATATCCGTGCACATTCGCTTTCATCGCTCGCTCGAAATAACCAGGACGAGCAAATGTTGTTAAAATCATAACTCTGCACTGTGACTGTTGTTTCCGTAACGTTTCAGCCACATCTAATCCGCTCTGAATCGGCATTTCAATGTCCATAATACTAACATCTGGCTGCAACGCTTCTATTAACTTTAAAGCCTCTGCTCCGTTTTCTGCCTGCCCAACAACCTCAATATCATCCTCTAAATCCAGCAAAGCTCCTAACGCTCCGCGAAGCATACGCTGATCTTCTGCAATGATGATTCGAATCATGCCCTCACCTCATCTTTACCTGTTCTTATAACAATTGGTACATGTATTGTTAACATCGTCCCATTATGAATATCATCTAGCTCAAGTACTCCATCAATAAGAGCCAATCGTTCTCTCATCCCAAGAATGCCATTCCCATCATGATTTTTTTGTAGTCCGATTCCATTATCCATTACTTGCACAATCAATTTCCCTTGTGCTTCAAATAAAGTAATCACGCACGCTGTTGCCTTACTATGCTTAACAACATTTGTCACCGCTTCACGTAAACACATTCCTACAATGTTTTGTTCTAGCGGCGATAATACATTCGTACTTATCTCCTGCTCCACTTCTAATGATATATTGGCTGCTTGGAGAATTACCTTCACCTGTTCTAGTTCTTCTTCCACTGTAATCATACGCATATTAGAAATTAATTCTCGTAATTGTTTTAACGCATTTCTTGATGTGTGCGTAATTTCCTTTGCCTCTAGACAAGCACGTTCTGGATTTTTCACAATCAACTTCTCAACGAGCTGACTTTTTAGCGTAATAAGTGATAACGTATGTCCTAATGTATCATGTAAATCTCTTGCAATACGCTGGCGTTCTTCTCGCTTCACTAGATCACGAATTTGTTCATTCGCTTCACTTAGTTGTGTTCTTAATATTTTTTTCTGATTAAAATTACGCATAGCAAATGGTGTAATAATCATTAAAATAAACATCGGGATCCCCGTTATAAAAGACGTTTTTGAAGGGTCGTTCATATGCATCAACATAAAAGAACCAATCATGACGATCAAAAGGAAAAGCAACAAGCGAAATTGCTTTTTTGTCGGTGCAAATCCGATTGCATTTGCTGTAAAAAATCCAAAGAAAATCATATATGGGTCATAAAACGCACTAAATAAGAATGTAATCACCAGTTGAATACACGCCCACATAATAAATGTCTTTGGCACAAAATAAAGCTGGCGGTATGCAATAACAAAGAGTACAAGCATCCCGCCTCCTAATATCAATTTCCACCCTGATTGCCCCATCAAGTAATAAAGAGGAAACAACAAGTATACGAGCCATATATAAGGGAAAAACCCCATATGTTTTGGAAATATTTCAAATTGTTTCTTTTCGATCATTTACACCGCTTCCTGTCTTTTTCTTATATATATTGATAATACAACAAAAACGATGAAATACCCTCCTAACACTACAACATTCTCCCAGCCAATTACCTTACCAGCAACAATATCCCAAGCCCCGCTTCCAAAACGATATGTTGGTGTCCATTCCCCAATGCTTCTTAACGCCTTTGGCAATACTTCAATTGGCATCCATAAGCCACCTAGAATGGCTAAACACATATTTAAAATATTTGCTAGCCCAGCAGCCGCATCAGCTTTCTTAATCGAACCGATTACCGTTCCAAGCGCTAAAAATGGCGTAACACCAATTAACAACCATAATCCAGCACCAATCCACTGTCCAATCGTTAACTGTACATCATTAATTAATATTCCCGCGATAAAAATAACTGCAATTGAAAAAGCATTTACAAGTGTTTGTGCAACAATTTTTGCAGATAAATACGCTCCTTCTGGCAGCGGTGTAATTTGTAAAAGCTGTGTCCACCCTTGCCCTTTTTCTTGTGAAAGACGAACGCCAAAACTAAAAAGTGCTGTTCCTACAATACTAAAAGTAGCCATTGAAATTAAATAGTGTGCTTTCCATGCATCTCCGTTGTCCGGCACTGACACGACATTTGTAAAAATGTAATAAAACATAACCGGCATTAATAATGAAAAAAAGATAAATAACTTATTGCGAAACGTACGTAATATTTCTATTTTACATTGCATCCAAAACGCTCTCATGCAATTCCCTCCTTCTGATTTGAAACAAACTGTTCAAAAGCTTCATCCAAGCTGCCGCGCTCAACAGCAATATCCATGACAGGCAAGTTTTTCTTAAAAATTTCTCGGAGCGTAGCATCTGTATCATCTGTTGTCAGTACCACACGTTTTTCATGCCACCGGACACTTGTAACATGAGGTAAACTTCGAAGCAGACTCGTTGGTATTTCCTCTTTTGCATAAAATGAAATTGTTTTTTGAGAAATTGTTGCTTTCATCTCATCTGGTGTTCCATCAGCAATCACCTTTCCATTTGCAAATAATAAAATTCGATCTGCTAGTGCATCTGCTTCTTCTAAATAATGTGTTGTTAAAATAATTGTTTTTCCTTCACTCGCTAAATTTCGAATTGTATCCCAAAAGCTTTTTCTAGACGTGATGTCCATCCCTACTGTTGGTTCATCTAAGAATAATAAATCTGGATTTCCGGCAAGTGCGAGCGCAAAATTTAAACGTCTTTTTTGACCTCCGGATAACTTTTCACACCTTTGCTTTCTTTCTGATTCTAAATTGGATAGCTGAAGTAGTGTTTCTTTTTTGATTGGATTCGTATAATAACTACGAAACAAATCAATTGCTTCTTCTACTGTTACACTATCAATGACGCTTACCTCTTGCAGCATTGCCCCAAGGCGATTGCGAACGTCCCGGTGCTTTGGGCGCTTTCCAAATATAGAAATATTACCCTCCGAAGGATCTCTTAATCCGAGCATCATCGAAATCGTTGTTGTTTTCCCAGCCCCATTTGGTCCAAGGAGTGCAACAATTTGTCCTTTCATTACTGTAAATGAAACGTTATTTACTGCTTTTTTATGTTTAAATGTTTTTGAAACACCATTCACTTCAATTACTTTTTCCATTTCTCCACCTCCATCGTTACTTACATTTATATTGTATAAATTGGAAGAGATGGAAAACAGTAAAAGACGTCATGATATGAATATGACAAATGTCAGGAAATCTTAAAATGCGGGTTTTCCCACGCAAGTAGCAGGACAAAAACAAACGTGATACAATCATGTGAGATGTACATTCGAGGAAGGACAGTGGTTTTCATGATTATTCGTAATGAAAAAGATTTAGAAGGCTTACGAAAAATCGGCCGCATCGTTGCGCTTGCTCGCGAGGAAATGAAGAAACAAGCGAAGCCAGGTATGACAACGAAAGAGCTTGATTTAATTGGTAAGAAAGTATTAGATGAGCACGGTGCCATTTCTGCACCTGAAAAAGAATATGATTTTCCAGGTACAACTTGCATTAGTGTCAATGAAGAAGTTGCTCACGGCATTCCAGGAGATCGTGTCCTAAAAGAAGGCGACTTAGTAAACGTGGATGTATCTGCAGCACTTGACGGTTACTACGCAGATACAGGTATTTCGTTCGTTCTTGGACAAGACGAAGCAAAAGAAAAGCTTTGCGCTGCTGCTGAAAGCGCACTTTGGGCAGCAATGAAAAAAATAAAAGCTGGCGCAAAACAAAACCAAATTGGTCGTGCGGTTGCCAATGATGCTCGCAAAAACGGTTTTACAGTTATTCAAAACTTAACAGGGCATGGCATTGGACTTAGCTTACACGAAGCACCAAATCACATTTTAAACTATTTCGATCCAATGGATAGCGCTCTATTAAAAGACGGACTTGTGTTAGCCGTAGAACCATTCGTATCTATGGGTGCGGATCATATTATCGAACGCGGTGATGATGGCTGGACATTTGTAACACCGGATAAAAGCCTTGTTGCTCAATGTGAACATACAATTGTTGTTACACGCGGTGAACCAATCATTTTAACACAACTATAAGAAAAAGCAGGATGCATGGAAATATTTCCGTGCATCCTGCTTTTTTATTATCTAGTTCCAGCGGCTAGAATGCTCGGTGGCTTCGCGCCTTCCTCCGAGGCAAAAAACGCCTCTTTGTCAGGAGCTCCATCCCCCCCATTCTGAGCGAGCCGCTTCCGCTTTTCTTTATTACATCTTCTCTGGTGCAGATACTCCTACTAATGCTAATGCATTTTGAAGCGTAATGCGTACTGCACGCATTAAGTCATAACGGGCTTTACTTAACTCTAAGTTATCTTGGTTTAATACTTTTTCTGCATTGTAGAAGCTATGAAGCGCCGCTGCTAAGTCAAATGCATAGCTTGTAATGCGGTGTGGCAGACGTTTTTGCGCTGCTTCTGCAACTGCTGCTGGGAATTCACCCAGTTTCTTTAATAAGTCTACTTCTTTCTCAGAAGTAACAAGTTTGTAGTTAACATCGCCGCCTGCAGTTAATCCAAGCTCTTCACCTTGGCGAAGGATGCTGCATACGCGTGCATGTGCGTATTGTGCATAGTATACAGGGTTTTCATTTGATTTTGATACCGCTAAGTCCATATCAAAGTCTAAATGAGAATCACCACTGCGCATTGCAAAGAAATAACGCATTGCGTCCACGCCTACTTCTTCCATAAGCTCACGAAGTGTAACAGCTTTACCAGTACGTTTACTCATTTTTACTTTTTCGCCGTTTTGGTATAGTTGTACCATTTGGATGATTTCTACTTCTAATGTATCTTTATCGTATCCAAGCGCTTGAATTGCTGCTTTCATACGTGGAATGTAACCGTGGTGGTCAGCACCCCAAATGTTAATTAATTTCTCAAAGCCGCGCTCTAATTTATCACGGTGATACGCAATATCCGGCGTTAAGTATGTGTAAGAACCATCGTTTTTAATTAATACGCGGTCTTTATCATCGCCGTAAGTTGTAGAACGGAACCATGTTGCACCCTCTTCTTCAAATACTTCTTCGCGCTCTTTTAACGCTGCAAGAGCTTCGTCAATTTTTCCGTTTTTGTATAAGGATGTTTCAGAGAACCACACATCAAATTTAACGCGGAAGCTTTCTAAGTCTTTTTGAAGTTTTGCTAATTCATATTTCAAACCGTACTCACGGTAGAATTCATAGCTTTCTTTTGCGTCAGCTTTTGCATAACGATCGCCAAACTCTTCTGCTAAACGCTTCCCGATACCGATAATATCTGCACCATGGTAACCGTCTTCTGGCATTTCTTTATCTAACCCTAACGCTTGCATGTAACGAGCTTCAACAGAAAGCGCTAAGTTATGAATTTGGTTACCAGCATCGTTAATGTAATATTCACGAGATACATCGTATCCTGCTTTTGCTAATACATTACATAAAGTATCACCAACTGCTGCGCCGCGCGCATGTCCTAAGTGAAGGTCACCTGTTGGGTTTGCAGATACAAACTCAACTTGTACTTTCTCACCTTTACCAGTGTTTGTTTCACCATAAGCTTCGCCAGCTGTAATAATTGTTGGGATTAGATCTGTTAAGTAGCTGTTATCCATGTAGAAGTTAATGAAGCCAGGTCCAGCAATTTCGATTTTTTCAATAGAAGCTTTTGCTTTATCGAAATTTGCAATTAATTCTTCTGCAATCATGCGCGGTGCTTTTTTCGCTACACGTGCAAGTTGCATCGCCATGTTTGTAGAGAAATCACCATGTGTTTTATCTTTTGGTGTTTCTAATACAACGTTTGGAATTTGTTCTTCTGTCGCTAATTCTGCTTTTACTACAGCAGCTTTAATTTCCTCTTTAATGAGTTCTTTTACTTGTTCTAAAGAGTTCATTATTGTGCCTCCTTGAGATTAATGGTAATTGTATATCGGCCTGCTTCTTGTTCACTTAGAAGCAATGCATACGTTAGAAAGAGTTGCCCTTTTTTCTTTTCTTCCGACCATTTAAAAAGGACGTTATCTGTTTTCGTTTGCAATGCAAACGTTCCAAGTTCACTCGTATACGTTCCTGTTGTCCATTCACCTTTTTTATGAGTTTGACGCATAGAAACAGCACCTGAACGCATAATGAGAACTTGATCATCTTGAATTTTAATAATTGTCTTCACTTCGCCTTGTTCGTTCGGCTCTTGAAACGTTACATATGTACTTTGACCCTTTACATAGTATAGACCATTTGCATCAAAAGCAATAGCTTCCTTTCGCGCCCCTTCACGAATTTCCGTTACAAAGTGAACTTTTACTGGTAAGCCTGCAAGTTGCTTCTCCACGTCTTGCACACCTTTCGAAATGTTATAGATATTAAATATAGCTTATAATAAATCACTTTTCCTATCATATCAAAAAACAGCGGTGTCTGTCTGCTGAAATATTAGGAAACGTATTGAAAGATGTAGCTCCAAAAAACAATTCATAAAAATGTTGGTATCATCCTTATAAAATATTAAAAACCAAGTTCAGTATGAACTTGGTTTTTTCATTATCCCGTTATTCGTGGGCAGTAACACCCCCACTGACGGAAATTTCACTTTATTTTTTCAGTTTTTTTAGCACTTTCGCTGGTACTTCATTCTCTCGCAGTTCTGCCCATCCTTTTCCTTGGCTACCTTTTGCGTAGATTTTCAAATAGACGCCTTGATGAAGTTCACGATTTATCATTTTTTTCACAACTTGCTCATTTCCATCTCTATCATACGCAGTAAATGTATACAAATACTTATCGCCTTTTTTCTCACCTTGATTTGTTACAGTATAATATTCCTTTACTTCCTTACTCGAGAAAAAATTATCTACAAAGGCTTGCACACCCTCTGTTTTTGATTGTAAGTAAAAGGCACCTGCACCGCCTAAAATAGCAAGTACTGCTGTAACTTTTAATATCATACGCATGAATCTTTCCACCTCTAACATGTATCCTTGTATAATGCTACATTCAGTATAAAATCTGCCAAATCTACTCTCTATCGATTTCCCTTACATTTCTCTTACATCATTGTAAGGAAAGTAAACTGAAATATTTAATAAAAATAAAAAGGCTATTTCGATATAATTCGAAATAGCCTTTTTATTTTGCTTACTGTTCATCTAGCTCTAGTGGCTAGAATGACCGGTAGCCTTGTTTTTTATCTAGCTGCGCCTCCTAGGCCTTTGCGTCTAAGAACCTTCCCCGCCAAAAAGTAAAAAACACTTTTGCGGGAAAGAACCTTAGCCACCAGGCCTAAACAGTCGGCTTCGCTTTTATTTTTGCACCCATCCAAGTAACATTTCGCGCACAAATTTACTTGCTGCGATTGGTGTTTGGTCACTGTGATCATATACAGGAGCTACTTCTACTAAGTCTGCTCCAACTACGTTTATATTTGAATTTGCAATTGCAACAATGGAATCTAGTAGTTCTTTTGAAGTGATACCGCCAGCTTCTAACGTTCCTGTACCAGGAGCGTGCGCTGGGTCTAATACGTCGATATCAATTGTGACATAGACTGGGCGTCCTGCAAGTGTTGGCAATACTTTCTTTAATGGTTCTAATACATCAAATTTGTATAAGTTCATGCCAACTTCTTTTGCCCACTCAAATTCTTCCTTCATACCAGAACGAATACCGAAAGAATATACGTTTTCTGGACCAATTAAATCGCACACTTTACGAATTGGTGTAGAGTGAGATAAAGGCTCGCCTTCATACGACTCACGTAAATCTGTATGAGCATCCATGTGGATGATTGCTAAATCTGGATATTTTTTGGCCATCGCCTTAAAAATTGGCCAAGACACTAGGTGCTCACCACCAAGACCTAGTGGAAACTTACCAGCATCTAATAGTTTTGTTACATATTCTTCGATCATGTCTAAGCTGCGCTGTGCATTACCGAAAGGAAGCGGAATATCACCTGCATCAAAATATTTAACTTCCTCTAATTCACGATCTAAATACGGACTATATTCTTCTAGTCCAATCGATACTTCACGAATACGTGCTGGACCGAAACGAGAACCCGGGCGATAACTTACTGTCCAATCCATCGGCATCCCATAAATAACAACCTCAGCATCTTCAAAACTTGGATGACTGTTAATAAATACTTTACCTGAATAAGCTTCATCAAAACGCATATTCTTTTTCCTCCTATCTGGAACTGAAGGTATCCCAACCTTTCATTTTGTCTCAAATTTGGAGCGGTTTTGCTCCTCTTTATCGATTTACCACACTCTTCTTACACCGCTAAGAAGATTTTTTACTTATAACAGCGTAAGCGGCTAGCATATTCTGTCCTTTTATACCGTACACCTTAGGCGAGCCGCTTTCGCTTTTCTTATTGTCTAGCTCCAATGCCCAGGACCTCGTGTCTAAAAACCTTCCGCACGAGAAAGTAAAAATCACTTTCTGTGCGAAAGAACTTTAGTCAGTCGGTCCTAAACGGGGCATTTCCGCTTTTCTTACTTAATTAAATCGCCAACGAATTTCGGTAATACGAATGCTGCTTTGTGAAGTTCTTTTGTGTAGTACTTCGTTTCGATTTCGTGGAAACGCTCTTCACTTACTTCTAGTGGATCATGTTTCTTAGATCCGATTGTGAATGTCCAAAGTCCGCTTGGGTACGTTGGAATGTTTGCTGTATATAGACGTGTAATTGGGAAGATTTCTTTTACGTCTTTAAATACGTTTGAAATTAATTCTGGTGTGAACCAAGGGTTATCTGTTTGCGCTACGAAAATACCATCTTCTTTTAACGCTTTAGAGATTCCAGCGTAGAATCCTTTTGTAAATAAGTTTACAGCTGGACCTACTGGCTCTGTAGAGTCAACCATAATTACGTCATAAACGTTTTCACTTTCAGCAATATGCATGAAGCCATCGCCTACTTTTACGTCTACGCGTGGGTTTTCTAATTCACCAGCAATTTCTGGTAAGTATTTTTTAGAGTACTCGATTACTTTTCCATCGATTTCAACAAGCGTCGCTTTTTTCACGCTTGGGTGTTTTAATACTTCACGGATAACGCCGCCGTCTCCGCCGCCAACAACTAGAACGTTTTCAGGGTTTGGATGTGTGAATAATGGTACGTGCGCTACCATTTCGTGATATACGAACTCATCCTTTTGTGTTGTCATAACCATGCCATCTAAAATAAGCATATTACCGAACTCTTCAGTTTCAACCATATCTAGCTTTTGAAATTCTGTTTGCTCCGTATGTAAAGTGCGGTTAATACGCGCTGTAATTCCAAAATGCTTTGTTTGTTTCTCAGTGAACCATAGTTCCATTGTACAATCACGCCTTTCGTTGCAAATTATAATGTGGACACCATTAATGTCCCCTAACAAAAATAAAACAAAACATGTAAAATGTATAGTTAAAAATAGTAAAAAGAACGTAAATATATTTCAAACGAGTCGTTTTCGTTCGTATATTTAGTCAATTATGTATAAAATAGCAAGAAAATCCTTTCCTAGGAAAGAGTTTTGCTCTCAACTTTTTCATTTGCTTGAACTGGTATACAAATCATCACACATCCAACTAATGCAATAATTCCAGATAAAATCGGTGCAATTGCCCCGCCCAGCCAACGAACAAAGTTATATACACCAGATGTAATAGATCTTTCATAAGGTGAGATATCCATTACGTAACTTGTAAATAATGCGTTATTAAGACCAGACGCTAGTCCTGATAAAATAATTAGTACAATTTGTAACCACATGACTTGTACGAAGAACAATAGGATTAAAAAGATGGCAAATACAAGCAAGCTATAGCGTTGCGCCGATTTTCTCTGCAATGATTGGCAAAATTGGATCAACTACTCCAATGCCCGAAAAGGCAAGAAAAGTAGCGACTACTGTAATGAGTCTTCCAATTCGTTGTTTACTCTCCATATGAATCATTCTCCTTTTGTTTCTTCTAAAAACTTCGTTGCTCTTTCCAAGCTATACTCTAATTCTTCTTTCACGCGCTTCATTTGTAGCATTTTCTTATCTAACGTCTCGATTTGATTTGTCAGCATATGCGCTATTTCTTGAATTACTTCCCGATTGCGCGGATTATCATTATTTTTTCTTTGTTCCATACGCTCTTTAAGTGATAAGAAATACTGCATTTCTTGAAGCGTAATACCTAATACTTCTTTCGCTTCTACAATTTTTTTAATTCTCTCCACATCGTTATCTGTATATAAGCGAATGTTCCCTTCACTTCGCTCTGGCGGATGAATTAAGCCAATTTCCTCATAATAACGAAGAGTCCGCTTTGTTAAACCTGTTTGTTTTGTAACTTCATCGATTTTATACAAGTGTATTCCTCCTTCCTAACAATATTACACTTTACGTTAATGTTAACTTTTATGTAATCATTACGCCTTTGTAAATTTTTTCTACCGTCATTGTATTTTTGATCGCTCAGTTCCATAATTGAAGCAAAGTGAAATGTCCATCAGCCGAATCACCTCCCATCTATCCTCAAAATCTTGAGATAGGGAGCTTACTGTCCATTAATAGCGGGATAAATTGAACCATAAGGAGAATTTGCTATGAAACAACCACTTATTTTTGCGCATCGCGGTGTGAGAAGTACGCACCCAGAAAATACAATGATTGCTTTTCAAGAGGCTGAGCGTGTTGGTGCGCATGGCATTGAGCTTGATGTACATATATCCAAAGATGGAGAAGTTGTTGTCATTCACGATGAAACTGTGGACCGAACTACAAATGGAGCAGGACTTGTATATGAACAAACTGTCCAGCAATTGCAAGCACTCGATGCTGGCAGTTATAAAGATCCTTCTTTCCATGAAGCAAAAATCCCAACGCTCCGTGAAGTGCTTATTTGGCTTTCTACAACAACAATGCAATTAAATATTGAATTAAAAACGGATGTTATTCGTTATCCTCGTATAGAAGAAAAAGTCGTCGACCTTGTTCGCGAATTTCATCTATCTAATCAAATTGTATTTTCTTCGTTTAATCATGAATCCGTTGCGCTGCTTGCAGCTTTAGCACCAGAGATCCCCCGCGCAATTTTATACGATGAACCGCTCGCGGATCCAATTGCTGAAGCAAAGAAAAGACAGGCAAATGGTCTTCACCCAAATTTTGAATTACTCACAAAAGAGTTTGTACAAACAGCCCAGCAGCAAGGATACATATTCCGTCCTTATACAATTAATGAATACAAAGATTTACAAAAGATGATAGATTACGGCGTCGATGTAATTATTACTGACTGGCCAACACGTGCTTTTGAGCTTCTTTCTTAATAAGAAGCTCTTTTTTTTGTTTAAAAACAGCCAAAACCCTCAATACTAATAAAAGTATGCTATGAGGGGTGACAAAAAAAAATGGAACTTACAACAAATGAAAAACAAGCAAAATATAGACGCTTTTTCCTCACTGCACTGTTATCATGTGTTATTTTCTTTGTTTTTACTATTTTCATTGTCTTACTTGTTGCAAAAATTGCAGGACCACCACCTGTTGCAGTTCCGCAAACCACTATCTTTTATGCAAATGACGACTCTGTTATGGGGCAAAGTCACGGAGCGCAGGAACGCTATAATGTGTCACTCGACCATATTTCATCTTACGTGAGAGAGGCAACCCTTTCTATTGAAGATCAGCGCTTTTATAAACATCATGGTTTTGATATAAAGCGCATCGGCGGGGCAGTTATTGCTGACATTAAAGCGATGGCAAAAGTACAAGGAGCAAGTACAATTACACAGCAATACGCCCGAAATTTATATTTGGATCATGATAAAACATGGAAACGAAAACTGTTAGAAGCGATGTACACCGTTCGCCTAGAAGTGAATTACAATAAAAATGATATTTTACAAGGGTATTTAAATACAATTTACTACGGGCATGGCGCTTATGGCATTGAAGCAGCAGCTCGTCTCTACTTTAATAAAAGTGCTAAAGATTTAAATTTAGCCGAGGCAAGTATGCTTGCAGGTATTCCAAAAGGCCCAAGTTTGTATTCTCCCTACTTACATGAAAAACGGACCAAAGAAAGACAAGCTCTTATTTTAGATGAAATGGTAGAACAGAGGTATATCACGAAGAAAGAAGCAGCGGCAGCAAAAAAAGAACATCTCACCTTGGCTCCCCTTGAAAAAGAAGAAGTAGCAGAAATGGCGCCTTATTTTCAAGATGCTGTACGAACTTCTCTTATCAATGATGCCGGTCTCGATGAACAAACAATAGGACGGGGCGGCCTGCGTGTATATACAACGCTAGATCCAAAGCTACAAACAATTGCGGAAAGTACAGTGAAAGAAACCATTCCAAGTACAACAGAGCTAGAAACAGCTATTGTATCCATGAATCCAAAAACGGGCGAAGTAATGTCCCTTGTTGGCGGACGTGATTATAAGAAGAGTCAATTCAACCGAGCAACACAAGCTTACCGGCAGCCAGGTTCAACATTTAAACCTTTTTTATATTACGCCGCTCTTGAACACGGTTTTACGCCAGCAACTCGCTTAAAAAGTGAGTATACCGTGTTTACATTAGGCGATGGTGTTTCCAAATACAATCCAACAAATTATAAAAACTATTATGCAGATGACTTCATTACGATGGCGCAAGCACTTGCTGTTTCTGATAATGTGTACGCTGTGAAAACACATCTTTTCTTAGGCGAAGAATTACTTGTAAAAATAGCGAAGCAATTTGGGATTACAAGCGCTTTAAAAGATGTCCCATCACTCGCTCTTGGAACGTCTCCTGTAAAACCGCTGGAAATGGTTAATGCTTACAGTATGCTTGCTAACGGCGGCAAACAAGTCAAACCGACATTTATTCGGCGCGTTGTCGATCACGATGGAAACATCTTGTATGATGCCCATTTAGAAAATAAACAAATTCTTGATGAGAATAATACCTTTGTGATGGAAGAAATGATGACAGGCATGTTTAATAAAAAATTAAGTACCTACGCCTCTGTCACTGGACAAAACCTTATTCCAAAATTATCCCACACATACGCTGGAAAATCAGGTTCAACCGAGACAGATAGTTGGATGATTGGCTTTACACCGCAGCTCGTGACAGGTGTTTGGGTCGGCTACGATAAACAAAAGGTAATCTCTAACCCCGCTGAACAATCTTATGCGAAAAATATGTGGGCAGCCATTATGGAGCAAGGGTTAGAGGAAAGCCCTAAAAAAGATTTTAAACAACCAACCAATGTTGTCGCATTAAACATTAACCCTGAAAACGGGAAAATCGCAACGAAAGGTTGTCCTATTTCTGTCAAAATGTATTTTGTAAAAGGTACAGAGCCAACCGAGTATTGTATGGATCATATTGATGAGAAAGATGAATTTGAAGCAGTGCTAAAAGAGAAGAAAAAAGGAAAAGAAAGCTGGTGGAAAAAGTATTTTCCATGGTAATGAAATCGCGCAAAGATTGCATTACAAAAAGGGCGCAGTGAGTCTTCTGCTCCCTTTTCTTTCTTAAACAGCGCAAAATAAGTACGATCTCCTATTCAACATTATCATTTACAATAGCTAACACTTGATGGTCTTCCCATCTTCCATTTATCTTTACATTTTTCTTTGCAATGCCCTCTTTATGAAACCCTGATTTCTCTAAAACTTTTATTGATCCTATATTATGTGGCATAACTCCTGCTTCTAATCGATGAAGTTTCAGCTCATTAAACGCATACGATACAACAAGACGAACAGCCTCTGTCATATATCCTTTTCCATTATGGTTTTTATCTAGATAATATCCAATATAGCAACTTTGTAGAGGGCCACGCAACACCTCTGTCAGTGTAATATTCCCAATTAGTTCTTCTGTTTCGATTACGTAAATACCAAATGAGTATAGCTCATCAAGATCTTTCTTTTCCTTGTTCTTCCTAATTCGATCCAGTTGACCCTCTAACGTATAAAAATCACACTCTCTTAACGGTGTATACGTTTGAAAAAAATCGCGGTTTTTCAATTCCAAATCTAGCAACTTTTCCGCATCATTATCTTCAAGAATCTTTACTAAAATACGACTTCCCTTTAATTCCAAGATGTGTCCTCCCCCTCATACTCTTTATAAAAATTTTTATATAAAATATGTTTCCTGACAAATCCCTTTATTTCCTGCATATAAAGTGAAACTTCCATCAGCCGGTTTTTTTCATCCCCCACTGATGGAAAGCCCATAAATAGCGGGAGAAAATACCGTTAACAGCATTTCACCTATTTCAGAACAAACAAAAAATCCCTTTCAACACGAAAGGGATTTCCTATTACTCTCCTAACAATTCACTACGTAATTTCTCACTAGAAAAATTCCATAGCTCCTCATTATG
Source organism: Bacillus sp. CGMCC 1.60114 (assembly GCF_042676365.1). Lineage (NCBI taxonomy): Bacteria > Bacillati > Bacillota > Bacilli > Caryophanales > Bacillaceae > Bacillus > Bacillus sp. CGMCC 1.60114. The sequence continues at coordinate 112,930 of NZ_JBHTHG010000004.1, read as the reverse complement.
CTCTTTTAAGAACGTACCAAGCACTTTTTTAGAAGGTTCATCCATATGATCAACCATAATGTGACGCTTTAATGATTTATCCATTTTATTTACGTGCTCAGGCAATGATTTATAACCGCGGCGAATTTCGCGGTCTATTGTCATTTCGCATGCAGTTACACCTGCATAATATGCGCCTTTTGCAGTACGCTCAATTGTCACCCAAACGAGCCAATATGGTTTTGCATTTGGTACTTCTTCTTTATTGGTTAAAAATTTAATTCCTTTTTCAGCAGCACTGCGTGCATGCATCGCACCGATATCAACAACTGCTGTTCCTTCTGTCACATCAATAATAACGGGAGAAATATTTTCTAAACTTAATGCGCCTACTCCAAAACCACCATGTCCATCTGTAGAGTCATTTTTAATAATATTAAAGCCGATTTGTTTCTTTTTCTCTGCCATAGGAAATCCTCCTCTTCTAATACAACCCAAATAATGGTCCAATTATACTATGCAGCATATCCAAAACTTGTGGAATGACGACTTGGAAAATTGGCTGAATCGTATATCGATCTAACGGTGTAATTACAAGAATTAACAAAAAGATTGCACCGTATTTTTCATATTGCGTCATTTTCGCACGTACACTTGTCGGTGCTAAATCTTCTACAACACGGTAACCATCTAATGGCGGGATTGGTAACAAATTAAAAATAAATAGAACTATATTAATCCCGATAAAAATTTGAAAGAACTGAAATAATGTTTCTCCTACTGCGATTGGGAGTGTGTCAATGACTCCAAATTTCAACAAACTATACCAAGCAATAAGCCCAAAAGCTCCTAATAGTAAGTTACTAATTGGTCCAGCAATTGAAACGAGAATACCAGCAAGACGCGGTCTTTTAAAATTATAAGGGTTGACCGGTACTGGACGTGCCCAACCAAATCCAATTAATAACACAGCAATAATCCCAATTATATCTAAGTGCGCCATCGGAGATAATGTTAAGCGCCCTTGTCTTTTTGCTGTATCATCTCCAAATTTATACGCAACATAAGCATGTGCAAATTCATGTACTGACAAAGCTATCACAACAGCCATTGCCAATAACGGTAATTGGTACAGCGGATATGCAAAAAAGTGTTCCATACTTCCTCTCCCTCTTCATTATGTTAAAAAAGAAAAAAATTTCTTTTTCTGATTGTTCTTTTCAAGAATCCGTTATAATAATACTGTAATCTATATAAAAGGAGCGATACATATGCCATACGTAACAGTAAAAATGCTAGAAGGACGCACAGAAGAACAAAAGAAAGCTCTTGCTGAGAAAGTAACTGCAGCAGTAAGCGAAACAACTGGTGCTCCTGAAGAAAACATCGTTGTTTTCATCGAAGAAATGTCTAAAAATCATTATGCAGTTGGCGGAAAACGCTTAAGCGACAAATAATTTCATTTTTCTTTAATAAGAAGCAGTCCTCAGGCTGCTTCTTATTTCTTTCCTTCTAATAGCTGAATGATTTTTTCCTTATATTTTCCTTTTCTTCCTTCTTCATAGATTAAATCATGTGGATAAAATAACTTTTGATCTGTTCTCTTTTTACCTGTAATTGCCTCAACAATATCCGACTCACGAGATAATTCACGCAGCTCTCCATTTGGCATAAGGAGTAAAATTGGCAGACGTTCTTCCTCTTCACCCGCACGGTAAAAGTCATACGGCAGATCTGACGTCGAATCTACTACTAAATAATATTCTGGATCAAGCCCAATTTTCTTAAATAAACTATTTAATTCTACCCAATTGTTTAACCCGTGTTTTTCTGTGAAATCTACACATTTGAACAAGTTACGGTTCATAAAACGGCGGCATAGATCACTTAAAATGGCATCCTCTTCTTCTTGCCATACTTGGAAGTAATAATACATCACATTCTCGTCTAACTTTAAATAATCCTCTACCGTTACTTCTCCTTCGAATAAAGAGTAGAAATGAACCGGATGATATTTAAATGTATAGTACTGTTCATGCAATGCTTTAGCCCGGTGCAAAATTTTCGTTAAAATTACTTCAGCACTGCGCGTTACCGGATGAAAATACACTTGCCAGTACATTTGATAACGACTCATAATATAATGCTCGACAGCATGCATCCCGCTATATTTAATCACAACTTGATTGTTAAACGGACGCATTACTCGTAATATCCGTTCCATATCAAAGTTCCCATATTTCACACCTGTGAAATACGCATCTCGTAATAAATAGTCCATGCGATCTGCGTCAATTTGGCTGGAAATCATACTGATCGCTAATTTATTAGTAGAAGTTTTCGCAATGACATCCGCTACCTTTTGCGGAAACTCATGATCAACACGGCTTAATACATCATGAATTTCTGTATCACCGACAATAATTGCTTGTGTAAATTTTTCATGGTTTAACTCAAAGACTTTTTCAAATGAATGAGAAAAAGGACCATGTCCTACATCATGCAGAAGTGCTGCACATAAACACAACAAACGATCTTCAGCGTTCCAATCTGGCCTTCCATCAAACACATCGTCAATCATACGGCGGATAATTTCATAGACACCTAATGAATGAGTAAAGCGACTATGCTCCGCACCGTGAAATGTAAAAAATGTCGTCCCTAGCTGCTTAATGCGGCGCAGACGTTGAAACTCTTTCGTCCCGATTAAATCCCAAATCACGCGGTCGCGTACATGCACATATTTATGCACTGGGTCTTTAAACACTTTCGTTTCATTTAATTTGTCACTTACATATGCCATTAAAATTCACCGCCCTCCATTATACATTCTTATCTCTATTATAAACGAAAGGCGAAACAGAAAGAAATGAAAGACTGTATATTACTGTATGAAAAGAAAATCACCTTCAAAAAACGAAGGTGATTTCCTCTATCATCATTATTTTTCTAAAATAAAATTAGATAGCTCATCTAATAGCATCTCTTTACCAAGAGGGAAGTATCCTTTATTGAGATCTTCATTTTTAATCATATACACGTGATTGTTTTTCACAGCATTCATGTTTTTCCAAATCGTTTCTTCTTGGAATTCTTTTAGACGTTGTGCACCGTCTCCAGTTGTAAATACAAATAAGTAGTCTGGATTGTAATCAATTAATGCTTCTTTTTGCAATTGTACTAACGGCTTGTCTGTCGGTGTACCATTAACTGCTGGTAATTTTAAATCTTTAAATAGAACACTACCGTAACCATAATCGCCGTACACACGGAATGCGTTCGGATATGCGGCCATTACCATAAATTTCGCATCACCAGTTTTTGCAACAATTTTATCATGTAATTGGCTTGCTTTTTCATCATATTTCTTCAGCCATGCAGCTGCTTCTTTTTCTTTACCGAAGATTTCACCTACTTCTTCAAACTTCGGACGCCACTGATCTAATGGGGTACTTAACATAACTGTTGGTGCAATTTTAGATAATTGATCATAGATTTTTTCTTGACGATTGTTCACTAAAATTACATCTGGTTTTGCAGCAGCTACTGCTTCGATGTTAATTTTATCGCCCCAAGCAGAACCGACTGGCTTCACACCTTTTAATTGATTTGCAATATGGGCGTCAATTTTCTCTTCGGTCGTATTCGCCGTAATAACAGGCTTCATGCCGAATAGTAATAATTCTTCTGTTGACCCGCTTAAATCAGCAATTCTCTTTGGATTTGCAGGAATTTTAATTTCTCCTTTTGCATGTTTCACAACGTGCTCTTCACCTTTTGCATCTGCTTTCTTTTCTTCTTTCTTATCAGAAGAACATGCAGCGAATAATACAGAAGTAATAGCTAACAAGAAAACTAGTAGAGTTACTTTGATTTTCTTCATGATTTCCTCTCCTTACCTTATTGTAATTCTCACTCTAAATAGACAGTGCTACGAAACTCTTCCTTACAAAATGAATACCTACAAGAGAGCTTTATAAAACCAACCATTTTTTATAAATTATGGGAATTATACTTTCTCCCGTTCTAACGGGCAGTAAATCTCCGACTCTATCATCAGCCATTTACTGCCCGCTAGAACCAACCTAAGCCTGCTTACGCACTTGTTTTATTGATTGCAATTAAATCGTAAGTAAGACAAATTGGTTTACCATTGACAGGACACGGAACCAGTTGTGCTTCAATTTCAAACACTTCGCGAAGCGTTTCAGATGTCATGACTTCATCAGGTGCTCCTTGTTTCATTAATTCCCCATTTTTCAACGCAATCATATGATCAGAAAAACGAGAAGCATGATTTAAATCATGAATAACCATCACAATCGTCCGGCCTTCTTCTTCATTTAACTTTCTTAATAAATTCAACACTTCAAGTTGATGCGCCATATCAAGATATGTTGTCGGCTCATCTAACACAAGCAAGTCTGTTCCCTGTGCGAGTGCCATCGCAATCCATACACGTTGACGTTGCCCGCCTGAGAGTGCCTCAACTGGTCGATTCGCAAATTCTCTCATGCCAGTCACATCAAGCGCCCAGCGAATGTAGCGATAATCTTCTTCTGATAACGTACCGAACCCTTTTTGATGTGGGAAACGTCCATATGAAACCAGTTCAAATACAGTAAGGCCTGTTGGCACTTCTGCTGTCTGCGGCAAGATTGCCATTTTTTTCGCAATTTCTTTCGTCGCCTGTTTCTCAATTGCTTTCCCGTCCAAATAAACAGTACCCCGTTTCGCCTTTAAAATGCGCGAAGTTGTTTTGAGCAGTGTAGATTTCCCACATCCATTTGGACCAATAATTGTTGTAACTTTCCCTTCAGGTATTTCAACAGATAACCCATTAATAATTAAATTTTCACTATATCCAACAGATATTGATTGAACTGATAAAGATGGCATATAAATCGTCTCCCTTATCTTGTTTTTACAAGTAAATAAATGAAATATGGCGCGCCAATTACTGAAATGACAAGACCGACTGGTATTTCTGATGTTGTAAGTAAACTTCGTGAAAGAAGATCAGAAAACAGTAGCAATAATGTTCCGATTAGCGCAGCAGTTGGTAGCATAATTTGATGCTTTCCACCTACTAAACGGTGCGCAAGATGGGGAGCCATTAATCCAATAAAGCTAATTCCCCCTGCAACTGCAACGGAGGCACCAGCTAAACAAACAGCGATAAATAGTAACTTGCGGCGTTCTTTCTCAACATTCAGACCGAGACCCGTTGCCGCTGCATCTCCTAAATTCATTACATTTAAGACATGTGCCTTCGTAAAAGCAATCGGTAAGAAAACAAGCATCCACGGCAGAATGCTTAATACGAATTTCCAATCTGTTCCCCATAAACTTCCTGATAACCAAATCGTAGCAAAGCGGAAATCATTCGATGTCATTTTCATCGAAAATACTAGACTTACAGCTCCAAATCCAGCTGCTATGGCAATCCCGACAAGAATTAAACGAACCGGAGAAACTCCGTCCTTCCAAGCAAGCGCATAAATAATAACTGCCGCTAGTATTGCACCAACTAAAGCAAAAAACGGTAGAATGAATACAGATAAAAACGAAGTCATCGTTACTTTTCCAAAGAAGAAATAAACAAAGACAACAACCGATAATCCAGCCCCGGCATTAATACCCATAATCCCTGGATCAGCAAGTGGGTTTCGAGATAGTCCTTGCATAATTGCACCTGAAACAGCTAAAGCTGATCCAACGAAAAGCGCAACAATCATTCGCGGCATACGAAAGTCAAATAAAATTGTTGTTTGATCTGCGGCTCCAAGTCCAACAAGTGTTTTCAGCACTTCAACTGGTGAAATTTTAAACGTACCTATGTATAAGCTAATGGAAAATACTACACAAATTAAAATACCAATGCTAGATAAAATCGAGATGTTTTTTCTCGTTAAAACACCTTGCTTCACATTTTTCCTCTCCCTTCTTTACGTGCTAAGTAGAGGAAGAATGGTACGCCGACCATCGCTGTTACAGCACCAATTGGTGTTTCAAATGGCGGATTTATAATACGCGAAATTATGTCGGCACATTCAATAAACAGGCCGCCTAAAACGGCAGCGCACGGAATCACCCAGCGATAATCTGACCCCACAAGAAAGCGCGTTAAATGCGGGATAACAAGACCAACAAACCCAACAGATCCAGCTATCGAAACCGCACAACCTGTTAAAATAAGAACAAGAATGGTTCCAATCAACTTAATGAGTTTCGTATTTTGTCCAAGTCCAATAGCAATGTCCTCACCGAAACTTAAAATGGTAATATATCTTGCTAGCATAATAGCAACAATAAGACAAACGAGGCCAACTGGAAGTAACATACGTAAACTTGTCCATTTTACACCGGCAACACCGCCTGCATGCCACATGCTAACTTCTTGTGCTAAATTAAAATACAATGCAATCCCAGATGAAATTGCGCCTAATAGAGCACTAATTGCCGCACCTGATAAAGCTAACTTAATTGGAGTTAACCCACCTGGAGATGCTGCACCAATCCCATACACAATGCTCGTACCAAATGCAGCACCAATAAAGGAAGCAATTACGAACATTAAGTATGGTGAATTAGGAAAAAATGCAAACATAATCGCAATTCCAAATACAGCACCATCTGTGATCCCCATAAGTGACGGAGATGCAAGGGGATTTCGTGTCATTCCTTGCATAATCGCACCTGATACTGCTAAAAATGCTCCTACAACCGCTCCCCCAATCGCTCTTGGAAGCCGCAATTCTTGAATAATGTTATGATATGTAATTGATTCATCAAACTGAAACACAGCTTGCCATACTGTTTTCAAACTAATATCGGCAGCACCAAACGATATAGAAATTGCCATACTTAAAGCTAATAAAGCAGTCCCAACAACTAAAATTATTAAGGCAATAAGGGGGCGACTTTTTATCTCTTTTATGTCTACCAATTCTTCTTCGTAAAACTTTTTCATACTCGCTTCCATCTACAACATCCTAACTTTCAATATACACAAACAATAATGAAATTCATTCTCACTATAGAGCAAAAAAGAAAATCAAGAACAACTCTTGATTATGATAATGATTATCAATATCATTCTACAAATTTACACTAAAATTTGTCAACCCTTGATTTCGTTATACAAAACTTTTTTACATTCTGCAAAACTTTAGTGCACAAAAAAAAGATACACCATCGTATCTTTTTACTTGTTTAACTTTGCTTCAATTTTTTTAATTAACTCATCTTCATTTGGTGCTGCAACTGGACGGTTATTTACAAATGCAAATGATTTCTTACGACCAGGACCGCAATACGATTGACATCCAATTTGAATATCTGCACATTCATCTATTTTTTTTAAACGCGGTACTAACGTCTTAATATTCGTTGCCTGACAATCATCACACACACGAAATTCGTTTCCCATTTTATATAACACTTCCTCTATTTTGAAACTTTTCTCAAGTACATATAACAATAAACACTAAATGGTATTTTACCTTTCTTTTCGATGTGATGCAAGTTTTCTTCCTGCCAGGTTTCATACTAAATCAATCGCATACTCTTGCTTTTTCGCACAGCAAATATAACCTGCAAATACACTTCTGCTCAAAATCTACCATAATTTTAAAAGCTTTGTATAAAAGCGATTTATTTTGTCCATTCTAAAAATAAGATATTGATAAAAAGAAAGGGAGATGAATCTATGAAAGTAAGACAAGATGCTTGGACTGAAGAAGATGATTTACTTCTTGCTGAAACCGTTTTGCGCCACGTTCGCGAAGGAAGTACACAATTAAACGCCTTTGAAGAAGTTGGTGATAAATTAAATCGTACCTCAGCAGCTTGTGGATTTCGTTGGAATGCTGTGGTGCGCTATAGTTACGATCAAGCATTACAACTTGCGAAAAAGCATCGTAAAGATAAAATGCGTGCAAATGGCGGAGAACAGGCAAAAAAACGCCTTCTATATACACCGCCGATTTCATCTACTGTAACAACTGATGAAAATATAGCTATCGAAATTGAGCAACCTGTTGAAACTGTTCAACCTGTTCAAACTGCACAAGTAACGCCAACAACTTCTTCCATTGCTATGCATGACGTTATCCGTTTTCTACAGTCACTCGGAACTTCTAATGTAAAAGTATCCGCGCTTGAAAGAGAGAATGAGAGATTGAAACAAGAAATTGCCGAGCATATGCGAAGAAATGCTGAATTAGAAAAGAAAGTGGAAAAACTAGAGCAGCAATCAACTACAGTTCAAGAAGATTACGAGACGCTGATGAAAATTATGAACCGCGCGCGTAAACTTGCATTAATGGACGACGAAGAGCGTACACAAACCTCGTTTCGCATGGATCGAAACGGAAATTTAGAAAAGATTGCAGAATGAGAAGGATGCTATGATAGCATCCTTTTTATTCTGGTTTCGTTTACCATTTGAAATTCTTTCATCTTAGATTCTCTCTATATATCGGGATAACTCTAGTTTTTTCAATCCTTTCAGGTTCTTTTTCCAACATTCCTCTCTACTCTCTCTTTTTTGCTATAATAAAGTGAAACTTCCTGCAGTGGGGGGTTTTTTCATCCTGCACTGCTGGAAAACCCGCCCAATCGGGCTTTTACGGGCAGTTACCCCCCACCTAGATTCTTAAGAAAAGCGGAAGCGGCTCGCTCAGAATCGCAGGACGTTGGAGCACCCGACAGAGAGGTGCTTTTTGCCTCGTCCGAGGGGGCGAAACGACCAGAGATTCTAGCCGCTAGGGCTGGACAATGCTTTTCTCTGAATCTTGAGGTGGGGGTCTTACTGCCCGCAAATAGCGGGATAAATATTGTCATTTTATAGATAAGGGGTTATTTACATGAGCGATTCTCGTTCGATTTTATCTCAACCAGAGTGGCGCATTATTGACCAATCAAGCTTAGGTCCACAATTTCATGCGCTGCAGTCTTTCGCAATGGATGATACGTTATGTACAACAGTCGGAAACGGTACATCCGCAGCAACTATGCGCTCTTGGGTTCATTACAATACAATTGTTCTTGGCATTCAAGATACACGATTACCTTATTTAAAGCAGGGAATTGAATTTTTAAAAAGGAAAGGTTTCAATGTCATTGTCCGTAATTCCGGCGGGCTTGCTGTTGTGCTAGATGAGGGTGTTCTGAACGTCTCTCTTCTATTCCGCGAAACAGAAAAAGGTATTGATATCGATCTTGGCTATGATACAATGTGGCATTTAATTAAGGAAATGCTGAAAGATTATAATGTTAATATTGAAGCAAAAGAAATCGTCGGCTCTTACTGTCCTGGCAGCTATGATTTAAGTATTAACGATAAAAAATTTGCCGGTATTTCACAGCGTCGTATTCGCGGAGGCGTTGCTGTACAAATTTACTTATGTGCTACAAATAGTGGTTCAGAACGCGCTGCACTTGTTCGCGATTTTTATAACTTAGCTATTCAAGGAGAAGAAACAAAGTTTACCTATCCTGAAATTATTCCAAGTACGATGGCTTCCTTATCAGAATTACTTGGTAAAGACATTACCGTTCAAGATTTAATGATGCGCCTTTTACAAACATTACAGCACTTTACACCGCAGTTAACACCATCTCAACTTACAATAGACGAGATACCGCTATACGAGCATCACTTACAGCGTATTATTGATCGAAACAATAAATCACTTGAATTAGAAAACTAAAAAGCCCCGCATTTGCGGGGCTTTTTTCATAATTATAGTGCTTGAGCCGCTGTAATTAAAGCAAGCTTGTACACTTCTTCTTCGTTACAACCACGAGATAAATCATTTACTGGCATGTTTAAGCCCTGTAAGATTGGTCCCACTGCTTCGAAGTTACCTAAGCGCTGTGCAATTTTGTAACCGATATTTCCAGCCTCTAAGCTTGGGAATACGAATACATTCGCGTCACCTTTAATAACAGAACCTGGTGCTTTCTTTTCAGCTACAGATGGTACGAATGCAGCGTCAAATTGGAACTCACCGTCTAATGTTAATTCAGGAGCCATTTCTTTCGCGATGCGAGTTGCTTCTACAACTTTTTCTGTTTCTGGAGATTTCGCAGAACCCTTTGTAGAGAAGCTTAACATTGCAACACGTGGATCGATGCCGAATAATTCAGCTGTTTTTGCACTTTCAATACCAATTTCAGCTAAATCTTGGCTGTTTGGTGCAATGTTGATTGCGCAGTCAGCAAATACGTACTTCTCATCGCCACGTACCATGATAAATACGCCAGAAGTTTTTGTAACGCCTGGTTTTGTTTTAATAATTTGTAGTGCTGGACGAACTGTATCAGCCGTAGAATGAGCTGCACCACTTACTAGGCCGTGTGCTTTTCCCATGTATACAAGCATTGTACCGAAATAGTTTTCGTCTTTTAAGATTTTACGAGCTGCTTCTTCTGTTGCTTTACCTTTACGGCGTTCAATAAAAGATGCTACCATTGCATCCATTTCTTCGTATGTAGCTGGATCATAAATATCAACGCCTGCTAATGTTAAGTTCATGCTAGCAGCTTTCGCGCTAATTTCTTCTTTATTACCAACTAAGATTGGTTTTACTAACTCTTCTTTTGCTAAACGCTCTGCAGCGCCTAGAATTCTTTCATCAGTTCCTTCAGGAAGTACGATAGAAACGCCTTTACCTTGAACTTTTTCTTTTACTGTTGTAAATAAATCGCTCACCAATAACCCTCCTACAAATTCAAATCCATATTTAAGAATACCGCTTTTTATCTATATTTTAAACTTATTGCTTCTAAAAAATAGGTAAAATAAAAATGATTATATTTTCTTAAAATTCCGCCATGAAATGTGACAATTTTGTGCTCCCAAGATTCCGATACATGCTTTTTCATCTATATATGATATAGTTAACGTGTAAAACTTGACTATTCGAGGTGAACCTAATGAGTGAAGCAGCAAAAACGTTAGATGGTTGGTATTGTTTACACGATTTCCGTTCTATGGACTGGGCGGCATGGAAAACATTATCTAGTGACGAGCGTCAGCAAGCAATGTTCGAATTTTTAAACATCGTTGAAAAGTGGAACAAAACAGAAACTGCAAAACAAGGTAGCCATGCAATGTATACAATCGTTGGGCAAAAGGCTGATATCATGTTCATGATTTTACGTCCAACAATGGAAGAATTAAATGAAATTGAAGCAGAATTCAATAAAACAACATTAGCAGAGTATATGCTTCCTACATACTCTTACGTATCTGTTGTGGAGTTAAGTAACTATCTTCCTGCTGAAGAAGATCCGTACCAAAATCCACAAATTCTTGCGCGTCTATACCCAACATTACCAAAAGCAAATCACGTTTGCTTCTATCCGATGGATAAGCGCCGCCAAGGTGATGATAACTGGTACATGTTACCGATGGAAGAGCGCAAAAAATTAATGTATAGCCACGGCAAAATCGGTCGTCAATATGCAGGAAAAGTACGTCAAATCATTACTGGTTCTGTAGGTTTTGATGATTATGAATGGGGCGTAACATTATTCGCTGATGATGTTCTTCAATTTAAGAAACTTGTATACGAAATGCGCTTTGACGAAGTAAGTGCACGTTATGGTGAATTTGGAACATTCTTCATTGGAAACATTTTACCAAGCGAAAAGGTCGCAAAATTTTTACATGTATAAGCTAAAAAGGAACGATTTTTCGTTCCTTTTTTTATACCCTGCTAACACTCTCGGTTGAATCAACCCTCAATAAAGTGAAACTTCCATCAGTGGAGATTTTCTTCATCCTCCACTGATGGAAAGCTCTCACTAATCGGGCTTTTACGGGGCAAAACTACAGATTATCCCTCATCATAAAACATGGCTTAGTTGTCATATCTGCCCTCTTTTTTTCATACCTATGAATTAGTGGTTGTTCTACACTTTCTTTTCTCTAGCCGAGTAATAAGAGAGGTGACACAGATGGGTGTTATTGCCTATACAGAAGAACACTTAAAACTACTCGCAAGGTTAATGCGAGCAGAAGCAGAAGGAGAAGGGCCTAAAGGAATGCTTTTGGTTGGAAATGTCGGCGTCAATCGCGTAAGAGGGAATTGCTTAGACTTTAAAAAGATTCGAAACCTTCGTCAAATGGTATTTCAAAGTCCTGGTGGGTTTGAGGCTACACAAAAAGGTTACTTCTATCAGCGTGCCCGTGAAAGTGATCTCGCCTTAGCAAGACGTACAGTTCAAGGTGAACGCTTCTGGCCTGCTAATTTTTCTTTATGGTTTTTCCGACCACCAGGTGATTGTCCGTCAACTTGGTTTAACCAAGAAAATTCTGGTCGTTTTAAAAATCATTGCTTTTTCCAACCAACTGGTCAAGACTGCCCAGGTGTGTATTAGTGAACTGAAAAGAGGAGGGATTTCGTATGGCACAGCAACAAAACCCATACTATGGGGGAGGATTTTATCAACCATCTGGCGGATATATGCAACCGCAACCAGGACAACAAATGCCAACACCGCCGACGCCGCAAACTGCTCAAGCACAACTTGCCGCTTCTCAAGGTATGCTTCCACTTGAACAATCGTATATTGAAAATATCCTTCGTTTAAACAAAGGAAAAACAGCGACTTTTTTTATGACATATGAGCGCGGCAGCACACTTGGTACACAATCCTATACAGGCATCATTGAGGCTGCAGGACGCGATCATATCATTGTAAGTGAACCTAAGTCCGGAAAACGTTATTTACTGCTTATGATCTATCTTGATTATGTAGAATTTCCTGGAGAAATCACCTACTTCCCAGCACAACAACCAGCAACTTACCCTCCAAGATGATAAAAAAAAGCTGGCAAATGCCAGCTTTTGTTTTATTTTTATCTCGCCCAAACAGCTGGTAAGAGGTTAGACAAGGAAGTAAAGTGCACACGATCTGTAAGGGCCCGATTGGTTCAACTAACCTCTTGGGAAAAAAACGTTTCCCAAGAAGAAGTTTCACTTTATAACCCTTTTACGACCGCAGTTCCTAGTAAAATCCAGCCTACAATAAATGCTACGCCGCCAAGCGGAGTGATTGGACCAAAAAATTTCATACCAGTTGTACTTAATGCATATAAGCTTCCGGAAAACATAATAATACCCGCCACCATACACCAGCCTGCTGCGCTTACAAGAGAAGATTGAATCTTGTCCATTAACAAAGCGACAACAAATAATCCACCTGCATGAAACATTTGATACGTAACACCTGTTTTCCAAACTTCTAACATTTTTGCAGAGATTTTCCCTTCAAGTCCGTGCGCTCCAAATGCACCAAGTGCAACAGATAATGCAGCTGCAATACAACCTAATAAGAAGAAAATTTTCATTGGAATTCCCCTTTTTATTTTTATAATAAAAAATTTTTACACACAATCCAACTATTTAAATTTTAAAAATCAAAAAGCGAGTTTCCGTTTGCATCGTCTTCTTTTATATATACAGGCTCTCCTGAAAACGAAGCAATTGGTTGCACCGGCATTTGCGGCGATATAACTTGTGTTTGTATTTGCGGCGATATAACTTGTGTTTGTATTTTCGGCTCAACATACGCAGGAGCTTCCGTCTGTTCTTCAAGCAATAAATCGCATAATGCACGAACAACTAAAAGATGTTCTTTCGTTTTATGTGATTCGCTTCCTTTCGCTTTTGCAATTTCGCTTGCCATTTTATTCAAAATCTTATCGCTAGATATTTGCATTCTTTATCACCTCATATATTGTAAGTCTTTCTCAAATTGCTCCAATTTCTCTACTGGACCAAATACTATTATCATATCACGTTCTGCTAATTTTTCCGCCCCTGTTGGGTTATGAATAATATGTCCATCTCGCAAAATCGCTAAAATCGTAACATCAAAACGATTTCTTACATTTCCTTCCATTAGTGTTTTTCCAATCAAGGATGATCCTGCAGCCATTTCAATTTCTTCAATAGCAAAATTTTGTTCTGTTCCATATAACACTGTATCTATATAATGAACGGTTAAAGGATTCGCAAGTCCTTTTGCAATATGAATTCCTGCCATACTAGATGGGTTAATGACTTTATTCGCACCAGCGCGTCTTAGCTTCTCTTCCGACTCTTGTTTTTCTGCCCGAGCTATAATTTTAATATTCGGGTTTAGGCCTCTTGCAGTTAATGTAATAAACACATTTTCGGCATCACTGGCAACAATCGCCACTAAACCAGCAGCCCTCGTAATACCAGCTTTATGTAAAACCTCATCTTCTGTCGCATCGCCATGTACATATAACAGCTTTTGCTCTGCTAATACAGACTCTTCCCTATCAACAACAATAAAAGGAATATTTTTCTCTCGTAATTCTTGCACAACTTGCAAACCAACCCTGCCACATCCGCACACAATAATATGATCTTTTATTTCTGCAATTTGTTTCTCCATCTTCTTCCTCCGCACCGCTTGAAATAAATTCCCTTCAACAATCATAGCTGCTACTACCCCAATCGCATATGTCACAATACCAACGCCAAGTGGAATAATTAAAAGGGCAAAAATCTTTCCTGCTTTCGTTAATGGAACAGCATCTCCATATCCAACTGTTAGTACAGTAATCATTGTCATCCAAAATGCTTGAAACATACTAATCTCTTCTATTATCATAAACCCGATTGTTCCAACAATTACAACGAAACACATACATATAATTGCAATAGTCAATTGTTTACGTGCACTCATAATATTCTTTCATCTCTTTTCTCTATGTTCAATCTTTGCCATAACAAATCAAATACATATATACTAGAAACGGAATACAAGAAAGAGGTCGATAAGATGAAAACATTTCTTTCTGCCTTGCAATGGGCATTATTTATTTTAGCCGGTAGTCTTATTGTTCCGATTAGTGTTGCTGCTAGTTACGGACTTGAAGGGGCAGAAGCTATCGCTTTTGTACAACGAACATTATTTGTTCTGGGCTTCGCTGGCATATTACAAGCTGTATTTGGACATCGCTTGCCAATTCAAGAAGGGCCTGCAGGACTTTGGTGGGGTATATTTTCGTTATACGCCAGTCTCGGAATTGTATTATTTGGTTCAAGTAGTGAAACACTTCGTGTACTGCAATATTCTTTTTTACTAAGCGGTCTCATTTGTATCCTTCTTAGTGTATTGGAACTTATCGATAAGCTCGTACGCTATTTTACACCAACTGTCGTCGGGACATATTTATTTCTTCTCGTTGCCCAGCTAAGCGGCTCCTTTTTGAAAGGAATGTTTGGACTTGATGGACAACATAAAGAAATACAAGGAAAAGTACTTCTTCTTTCTCTCATCGTTATTTTACTATCATTCTTTATTATGAAGCTACCTGTTCTGGGACAATACTCTGTTTTATGTAGTATCGTAATCGGTTGGGTTCTATTCGCTTGCTTCGGACTCTCTAATCCGATTACACCAGTAAATGATATCGTCCATCTTCCTTCTATTTTTGTTTTCGGTATGCCCCGCTTTGAATGGAATATGGTCATTACTGTTGCTTTCGTAACACTACTATTGCTTACAAACATGCTAGCAAGTATTCGCGTTGTGCAACAAGTCGTTTCAAAACATGAAGAAACCGCAATACAAAATCGATTTAAACAAGCAGGAATTATTACTGGTATTAACCAACTTCTTGGGGGCCTTTTTTCAGCAATTGGGCCTGTTGCTATTTCTGGATCAGCTGGTTTTATTTCAACAACAAATATTTATAAACGATTACCGTTTTTTCTAGGTTCAACCTTTATTATTCTCATTAGCCTATTTCCGAAAGTTACATCTTTCTTTGCAGCAATTCCAGTAGCTGTTGGTTATGCCGCTATTTATCCTGTATTTGCAAGTATGATTGGGCTAGCTTTTCGAGAATATGAAACTGTGAAAGATAAAGAGCGTTTATTCAAAGTTTCCGGCCTTGCTCTCTTTACCGGGATTGGTGTCATGTTTATCCCATCTGGAGCCTTTTCTTCACTCCCGCCGTTTCTTGCATCCTTTTTAAGCAACGGCCTTGTACTCGGCTCTGTAATGGCAATTATACTAGAAGTTTTATTTTCTCGTTCAACGGACAAACACACATCTTAAAGGAACGCCCCTATTAAAAGCTAGTTAAACTAATCGACACAAAATGTAAACCAAATTGGCAAACTTCAAGCATTGCAGTCTATTTTAAGTATTGTTACGATAATAGAGACATATACGAGCAGACAAGATTCTTCCGCTCGTATATGTATTATCACGGAATCGATTCCATTAATTCGATGCCTTATAATTTATATTAAATTCATATAGGAAGGACCATTCAAATGTCTTATAAAATGATTGTACTAGATTTAGATGATACATTACTTCGCGATGACCATACCATTTCACCACGTACAAAAGAAGCACTGATGAAAGCACAAGAGCGCGGCGTGAAAGTTGTACTAGCTTCTGGCCGTCCAACATTTGCGATGTGGGCGGTTGCAAAAGAGCTAAATTTAGAAGAATACGGAAGTTTTATTTTATCGTTTAACGGTGCAAAAATTATTAACTGCAAAACAAACGAAGAATTATTTAGCAGTACGTTATCACCTGAAATCGTTCATAATTTATACAAAACAAGCCAGCAAGAGAAGGTTTGGATTCATACGTACATTGGCGATGACATTGTAACAGAAGCTAATAATCAATACACAGAAGTTGAAGCTCATATTACGGGTATGCCAATTGTTGAAATTGATAGTTTTGTAGATGCAGTGAAAGAACCAGTTGTGAAAGTATTAATGATGGAAGCACCAGAACGTCTTGTAGAAGTTGAAAAGAAATTACAACAAGAATTTGAAGGCCAATTAAGTGTGATGCGCTCAAAGCCGTTCTTCTTAGAATTCACTGAAGCTGGCGTAACAAAGGGAACAAGCTTAAACCAGCTCATCCAAAAACTTGGTATTAAACGTGAAGAAGTTATCGCAATGGGCGATAGCTATAATGACCTGGCAATGATTGAGTTTGCTGGCCTTGGCGTTGCAATGGGCAATGCACCTGATGACATTAAAGCCATTGCCAATCATGTAACAGATACAAACATGAATGATGGTGTTGCAAAAGTTGTAGAACAATTTGTATTAAACAGCGAAGTGCTCGTGTAGAACAAGAACAGTTTACTCGTTGAGAATTAGTTGAATCGATCATATATAAAATCCCGCTGAAGTCAAATATTTCAGCGGGATTTATCTTTAATTTTCATCAGCTTGTGAAGATATTTTGAACTTTACACTATTATCATAGTGTAAATTTTATTTTTGATTATAATGGAATAAAATAGGCTATTTTATTCACAAAAAGAATACAAATTGATTATAGACGAGCTTATGAGGAGGTCATTTTATGTTATCAACACCGATTGGACGTTTGAGAGTCATTGGAGTACTTGAAGGAATTTCTTTTCTAATCCTTCTATTCATCGCAATGCCGCTAAAATATTTTGCAGGTTTTGCAAAAGCCGTTACTGTAGCAGGTATGGCACATGGTGTCTTGTTTATACTATTCATCTACGCTGTCTTCCAAGTAACTACTATTCATCATAAATCAAAGTCATGGGCATTTGGTGCGCTTGTTGCATCTGTTATTCCATTTGGTACATTCGTACTAGATGCGAAATTAAAAAAGGAAGAAAACAAATAAAGTAAAACCTCCATCCGTGGGGGTTTTACTTTCCGTTAATACGGGATAAATAAAAAATAGACCCTACATATGTAGGGTCTATTTTTATATGTATAAATATCTAAATGAAAGAACTCTCATTTAGATATTTGGAATTTGCCAATCGATCTCTTGCTCTCTCTGTTCTGCTAAAAAGTTGTTTATTTTTGAAAATGGTTTGCTGCCAAAGAACCCTCGGCGTGCTGATAATGGACTTGGATGAACAGATTCAATGATATAATGATTTGGATTTGTAATGAGCTTTTTCTTTGCCTGAGCAGGTCGTCCCCATAACACAAAGATAACTGGCTTTTCCCGTTCATTTAACAACTCAATAATCCGATCCGTGAAAATTTCCCATCCCTTTCCTTTGTGAGAATTGGCTTCTCCTTGACGCACAGTTAATACAGTATTTAGTAAAAGTACACCTTGTTCTGCCCATTTTACTAAATAGCCGTTATTCGGGATTGGATAACCTAGATCATCCTGCAGCTCTTTGTACATATTTTGCAGCGATGGCGGCGTACGTACGCCAGGTTGCACCGAAAAACTTAAACCGTGCGCTTGATTTGGCCCATGATATGGATCTTGTCCTAAAATAAGCACCTTCGTATCTTGATAGCTTGTATAATGCAAAGCATTAAAAATATCTTCCTGTTTTGGATACACAACATGTGTACTATATTCTTCTTTTAAAAATGATTGTAATTGTTCATAGTATGGTTTCTCAAATTCAGGTGCAAGTAACGGTGCCCAATCATTCTTCAATATTTGTTCCATTCTTTCACTTCCTATCGTATTAATTTACCATATCTTGTTTTGTAAATACTGCAAAAGCAATAATAAGCGATACAACTGCCCATATTGTTAGATTAAGTAATGAAAAGCTCATCGATAATCCTTGCAACGCCGGTAACTGTCCTGATAAATAATCCGTTAACGATAAATTGACACTAAAAATATATTTTGCCCCTTCCCAAGATGTTGCAAAATTATTTAAGATACCTCCAGCAATTAATGCTGCCAGCATAACTCCCATACCAG
Source organism: Bacillus sp. CGMCC 1.60114 (assembly GCF_042676365.1). Lineage (NCBI taxonomy): Bacteria > Bacillati > Bacillota > Bacilli > Caryophanales > Bacillaceae > Bacillus > Bacillus sp. CGMCC 1.60114. Next base: position 94,195 of record NZ_JBHTHG010000004.1, on the reverse strand, counting down.
CTGGTGTATTACGGATCAGCACAGAAACCATAAATGAGATTGTACCGACGACAACCGCTACAAACCAAGCAAGTCCATAAGCCATAACAATGTATTGCCACTGCGGAATAAGATGAACAAAGGTTGTGTTTAACGTATCCTTTTCAGTAACGAACCCTGTCAGTATCGGTAAATTCCACCCCGAATAACCAAATACAACGCCTGATAACACATACGAAAGAACACCAACAAGCAGCAAAATGAGCGAAATAAACAACACCATCGTCACGTATTTACTTAAAAGAATTTTCCAGCGCCGAATTGGCCGAGTAAGGAGCATTTTCATCGTTCCATCACTCCGTTCTCCCGATACAATATCAATTGCTACAATCATGATGAGAAGTGGAATAAATAACGTAATTCCTTGTTCAATAAACGCGCGTACAAATGTCGGTGCTCCCGGTGAACTTGGATTAATATCATGATCTAAATAATATTGTTGCTGCTGCACCCTTACCTTTAACCATGTTTTCCATTCTTCGGGCAGACGCGAATTATTTAAACGGTTTTGTGAATCAACAATTTGCTGCTGCAACGATACTTTCCAATCACTTGTACCAAGACGTTTTATAGTTGTCTGCACTTCCCGGTACTGTGCATAAACAAAAATTGGAATTAAAATCGCCAAAATGAGCATGACTACTACAATGCGTTTCTTTCGATATATTTTCTCCGCCTCATTATAGACGAGGTTCGCAAATTCACGCATGTTGCTCCCCCTTTGTCAGTTCCATAAATAAGTCTTCCAATGTAAATACAATTTCTTTTACACTATGAACGTCTACATCGTGCTCTACTAATTTCTTATTATAAAAACTTACACGTTCTTCATTCATACGGCATAATAATCGCCCTTCTTCTATTACAAGTTCTGTCACTTCATCAGATTCTTCAAGCAATGCCTTTGCTTTTTCAAGCGGTGTCACAATCCACTCCACACGGCCACTCGCTTGCTTCACTAATTCTTCAACCTTTGCTACTGTAATCACTTTCCCTTTATTGATAATCGCAACGCGGTCACAAATCATTTGCACTTCACTTAACAAGTGGCTAGAGATGAATACGCTAATGTTTTCCTCTTTCACAAGCGTATGCACAAATTCGCGAAGTTCTCGAATACCAGCTGGATCGAGCCCGTTCGTCGGTTCATCTAATATAAGGAGTTTGGGATTCCCAAGAAGAGCTTGTGCAATTCCAAGTCGTTGCTTCATTCCAAGTGAATATGTTTTCACCTTATCATGAATGCGTTCATCAAGATGTACCATTTTCGCAATTTCTATAATGCGCTCATCAGAAATCCCGCCCAACATACGCGCAAATTGCTTTAAGTTTTCAAAACCTGTCAAATATGTATACAGTTCAGGGTTTTCAACGATACTCCCTATTTGCCTCATCGCTCCGCGAAAATTTTCTTTTATATCATAGCCACCGATTGAAATTGTTCCTTCTGTCGCTCGAATAAGACCGACAAGCATACGAATCGTTGTTGTTTTTCCAGCTCCGTTTGGTCCCAAAAAACCAAATACTTCTCCTTGCTGTATATCAAACGATACATTTTCAACAAGCGTTTTTTTCTTAATTACTTTTTTTAGATTTCGTACAGATAGCACCGTCGTCATTTCTCTTCACCCCCACCAAGCTTTAATTTACTTACAACATTTTGTAATAAACGGTCCGCTATGAATGTATAGCCTGTTTCATTCGGGTGAAAATGATCAGAATATAATAAATCCTTACCACGATTTTGGAACATATCAAATGTCGGGACAACATATACGTTTTGATAATCGAGTGCAATTTTTTCTAATGACGCATTCCAATCAACAACAATTGACGACGAGCCTTTGAGCTCTTCTACATCTTCAAATGGATTATACAAACCAATCCAGAAAATTGGGCTGTTTGGATTTAACTGCCGCAGCTTGGATAAAATTTGCTTAGCGTTATTTTGAAATGTTACTGTATCAGGGTGATACGTCGTTAAATTAAGATTCTCAAGCGATTCCCATCCTGGGAATAAGTCATTTCCGCCAATTGTAAGAACAAGAACATCAGCTTGCTTAATTGCATACCCGGCGCCGCCGCTTTCCATTTGTTTCAGTAAATCAGGCATTTTCGCACCGCTCACCGCTAAATTTGTAAGCGCTACCTTTTGCTTGTATTCTGTTTGCAATTCATTCTTCATACGTCCAATATATCCAATACCCTCTTTATCTCCAACACCGCGCGTTAAAGAATCACCTAAACTAACAATTTGTAACGTCCCTTTTTGTTGTTTCCCTTTTGCTTCTTTTTGCACGGCAGGAGTTAATTTAGAAGCTTTCGGATTTAGAACATCGTTTACGCCAGCAATAAAGCCGTAAGCAAATAAGCAAAAAGATGCAAGTGTAACGAATAAAATAGCTTTCACAAATTTCGATCTCATGCTAAAACCCCTTTATCCCCTTATAGATTAACCATATTATACCAAACGAGATTTTGAAAAGCGATTTTCATCAGCCTATGAAAAAAGCACAATCATTTTAATCAAGATTGTACTTTTTACTTTATCCCGTAACTTTTAGGCAGTAAGACCCCTCACTGATGGAAGCTTCACTTTATCCCTTATGTTGTAAGTCTTTCCGTTAATTTCGCAAATAACTCAATTCTTTTTGCTTCTTTTTCTTTACTCATAATTTGGTCATGCAAAATTGTAAATGCATCTGCACCCACCTCTACACTCGAATGAGCAATTGTTGTAATATCTAGTATCTCTGCAACTTGCTGATCATCACAACCAATAATCGCAATATCACCTGGAATAGAAAGGCCGCTTTTTTGAGCCGCTGTTACAATACCAGCTGCAATATGATTACAAGATACAAGAAGAGCCGTTGGGCGCTCTTTCATATGAAGCAGTGATTGAACAACACGTTTCCCATCCTCTATTGTAAAGCAATCTACAAACTCCCACTCCTCTTTCCGCATAGCATGAATAGATGCTAAAGCCTCTCGATACGCTTGTTTTCGTTTTTGACTGTTGAAACTATTACTTCTTCCAACGCAATAACCAATTCGTGTATGTCCCTTTTCTATTAAATATTCCATTCCTAGCGTAAACGTTTTGTAATGATCAACATGAATGCTTGAAATTGTACTTGATACTGTATCTTCACACGTAACAATTGGACCAAACTTTGTGTATTTTTCAATCTCCTGGCAAGCATTAATTTTCGAACATATAATGACTCCATCTAACTTTTTCATCTTTAACATATTCAAAATTTCTATTTCTTTATCAGCACTATAACCTGTTTGACAAAGCATCATATTGTAATTATGTTTTGCGGCCTCTCTTGAAATGCCTTCTATAATTGCACTGTAATATTGATTGTTTACAAACGGAAGGAGAACGCCAATAACATTCGTTTTCCCTCTTACTAAATGGATGGCATTCGAATTTTGCGTATAATTTAACTTTTCGATAATTGCTAATATCTCTTTTCGTTTTTGCTCATTTACATACGGATGATTATTTAAAACGCGTGAAACGGTAGAAATTGAGACACCTGCCATTTCTGCGATTTTTTTTATATTTGACATAATAAAATCCTCCTTCCCACCATTCATATTATCGCATACAAAAAAAATTTTAGAAATGTACCCCTTGACCTGGTAAGCTTTTCACATTATATCCTTTGCTAGCAAGCTTATTAAGAAAGGATTTGTGTTTCATTATGAAAATTAAGCTAGAGTATATCTTTTTTATAGGTGGATTACTGCTACTCTCTCTCGGTATAAATATGATGACAACGATTACTTCATTTGGTCTTAGTCCGTATGATTCGTTTTTCATTGCTTTATATCAAAATTTTGGTTTAAGCATCGGGTCTTGGATATTTATTATTAATCTTATCTTTACCCTTATCGTACTGTCTATGAACCGAAAGCAGATTACATTCGGTACAATCATGACGATGATTTTAATCTCCGTTTTTGTTGATATGATTGGCTCAGTTGCATTTATAATGGACGGTATTCGGGCTCTTCCAAAGTATATAACACTTATATGCGGAAATTTATTTGTTGGAGCTGGAATCGGTATCTATGTTTCATCACAACTTGGCACCGCACCACAAGAAGCATTTGTTTTAACAATATCTGAAAAAACAAAGTGGTCCTTTCGGAAAACAGAAATTTCTCTAGCTTGTCTATTTTTAACTGGTAGTTTCATTCTACATGGGCCTATTTATTTTGGTACCATTATTCTATCTTTTACAACAGGATGGATTATTCAAGCATTTATCCAAATCGGCACAACGATATTACAAAGTTATCGTACGAAAGAAGCCCATTGAAAGCTATATACTTTCAATGGGCTTTTGTTGTTCGTATATAATATGAACTCCTTCATTTACAACTTGAAGCGTTTCTACCACACAATGACTAAAAATACCTTGCAGCCATCCCTTTACTTCGTCAGCACTTCCTTTTTTCACATAACAAAGCACTGTTGGCCCAGCACCACTTAAAGAAACGCCATATACATTCTCATGCTTTAATTCATGAAGTGTTTGTAATTCAGGAACGAGCTGCTTACGATGTGGCTCATGGAACACATCCTGCTTCATCATTTTCCCAGCAAGCACCCAATCCTCTTTACATAAAGCAGCAACAAGTACATTGGCAACGCCGCTGCCGCGAATGCCGTCCATATATAGAAGCCTACTCGGAAGCACGTCTCTTGCATGAACTGTTTTTAGTTCATACGAAGGAATAACTGCAACAAGTTCTACATCATGAATGGGCTGTGACAAAAATGCGATATCTTTTCCATCATATGTTCCTACTATAAGCCCACCATATAATGCAGCTCCAACATTATCAATATGTCCCTCTATTTCCGTTGCAATTAATAACTTTTCTCTGCTAGATAGATGCAATTCACAAAGCTGATTGGCAAGTTCAATTCCAGCAATAATTGCCGAAGCACTACTTCCAAGACCCCGTGCTAATGGAATATCACTATCAAGATGGAGAAGACAATAAGGAAGCTCCTTCTTATAGCGAGCAGCTATTTCCCTAGCAGTCTCAATCAGTAAATTATTCTCATCTTCTGGAACACCTTGAAGAAGTGGTGTTTTGGCCTTGCACTCCCATCTGTAATGCGAAAATACATCTACCGTTAAATATTTACTTACCGCAAGACCAATTGAATCAAAGCCTGGCCCAAGGTTTGCTGTACTGGCAGGCACACGAATTGTAAACATGGGAGCCGCCTTCATCGCAGGACAGCTCCTTGAATGTGTTCAAACACAACCTTTTCATCATTTGGTAAAACAAGCGGCTGAATTTTTTTCGTATCAATTGCAATGTTAGGATCTTTTAAACCGTTTCCTGTTAAGACAGCGACGATTTTACTTCCTTTTGTTATTTCTCCTGTTTGTACTTGCTTATAAATACCAGCAAGCGACGCACAAGAAGCAGGCTCTGCAAAAATCCCTTCATACTTGGCAAGCCATTCATATGCTTGAAGAATTTCTGCATCTGTTACCTCATCAATTTTTCCATTTGAATCATGGGCAGCTGCAACGGCTTTATCCCAACTTGCAGGGTTACCGATGCGTATTGCAGTGGCAACTGTCTCAGGATCTTCAATTTTATATCCGCGTACAATCGCTGCTGCTCCTTCCGCTTCAAAACCGCGCATTTCCGGTAAACCCGTACCATGCTTTTCGTTATACTCTGTAAACCCTTTCCAGTATGCTGTAATATTGCCAGCATTCCCAACTGGAATGGCTAAAATATCAGGCGCTTTTCCAAGTGCATCACAAATTTCAAATGCCGCTGTTTTTTGCCCTTCAATACGGTACGGATTCACTGAATTTACAAGTGTAATAGGCGATAAGTCGCTTAGCTTCCGCACCATTTGCAGAGCATGGTCAAAGTTTCCGTCAATACTAATAATCTCAGCCCCGTACATCACTGCCTGAGCTAACTTACCATATGCAATTTTTCCATTTGGAATCATAACAATACAAGATAAACCTGCGCGCGCTGCATAAGCAGCTGCAGCCGCAGATGTATTTCCTGTTGAAGCGCAAATAACTGTTTTGCTGCCAGCTTCCTTTGCCTTCGCTACTGCCATAACCATCCCGCGATCTTTAAAGGAACCAGTCGGGTTTGCCCCTTCTACTTTCGCATAAACAGAAACACCCCATTTTTCTGAAAGGTTTTCTAATAAAACAAGTGGTGTATTTCCTTCTGATAACGAAAGGGCCGGCGTCTGATCAGTAATCGGTAAATATTCTTTATAAGCAGCAAGTAGTCCGTTCCACATTAGCGAGCATCTCCTTCAATACGGTAATTCGCTTTCACGCAATCCACTTCTTCATACGTCTCTAGCGTTTCTAAAATATACGCATAGTCTGCAAGGGATGCGCGGTGTGTAACGATAACAATCTCAGCTGCTCCTTTCTCTTGTAATGGCATTTGAATAATCTTTTCGAAGCTAACGCCGCGTTCAGAGAACAGAGATGTAATTTTTGCAAACACACCTACCTCATCTTTCACATAAAGGCGTAGAAACTTCTTCACATAAATTTCGTCTTCCTCTTTTAACACTTTCTCATATTGCGGAGTCACAGCACTATTCCCTGTTACACCGAGACGTACATTTTTCATAACCGCAACTAAGTCAGATACAACAGCTGTTGCTGTTGGTAAGCTTCCTGCACCTGGTCCGTAAAACATTGTTTCTCCTACCGCTTCACCGTATACATATACGGCATTATATTCATTTTGAACAGCTGCAAGCGGGTGCGCATTTGGCAGCAGCGTTGGTTCTACTGTCACCTCTAATTTTTCACCATCACGCTTCGCTACGCCGATTAACTTAATTGTATAACCTAAGCTCTTACTATATGTAATATCCTCTTCCGTAATGGATGTAATCCCTTTTACATTCACATCATGAAGTTCTACATTTGTAGAAAAGCCTAGTGTTGCTAAGATCGTCATCTTTCGTGCCGCATCTAGCCCTTCAACGTCTGATGTTGGATCTGCCTCTGCAAATCCAAGTTGCTGCGCTTCATTTAACACGTCTTCGTATGCTCTCCCTTCTTGAGACATTTTTGTCAAAATAAAATTCGTTGTCCCGTTCACAATTCCCATCATTTTCGTAATTCGATCAGAAGAAAGACCTTCCACAATGCTTCGCAAAATTGGAATACCGCCTGCTACACTTGCTTCATAAAACAAATCAGCTTGATTTTCTTTTGCTACAGTAAGAAGTTCTGCACCGTGAAGTGCCATTAAATCTTTATTTGCTGTTACAACGTGCTTTCCGTTTTGCAGCGATTGTAAAATATATGCTTTCGCATCTTCTATACCGCCCATCACTTCAATAACAACGTCAACATCTGGGTTATTTATAATTTCATCTGGATTTTTCGTTAACAATGTAGGGGTTAATTGGACCTCACGCTCTTTTTCTATGTTTTGTACTAACACTTTTGCTACTTTGACAGGACAACCGATTTGATGCGCTAAACGATCTTGATGATCTTCAATAATACGCACCACACCGCTTCCTACAGTTCCAAGACCTAATAGGCCAACTCGAATTTCGTTCATAATACTGTCCACCCCTCTAAAAATTGTATTTAGGTGCCATTATATAAGGTAAAATTCAAAAAAACAATATATTTGGAACATTCCGAAAAATAAAAGGCACTCCTTGCAAAGAAAACGCTACCACGTGTTACATTTAGCTTCCTTTACAAAATATAAGGGGTTTCTTGATATACATAATAATTTAGCCAATTTGAAAATAGTAAATTCCCATGGCTACGCCATTTTACCAATGGCTTTTCCAATGGATTATCATGTCTAAAATAGTTTTTTGGAATAGCAATATCGAGCCCTCTTTGCCTATCACGCTCATATTCCTGCTTTAACGTCTCGCAGCTGTATTCACTATGTCCAAGAACAAAAATATGCTTTCCATCTTTATTCATAACGAGATGGACACCAGCTTCTTCAGATGTCGCTAACACATCAAGTTCCTGTACACTTTGAATATCAGATGCACGGACTTCTGTATGACGAGAATGCGGCGCAAAAAAGCTTTCATCAAAACCGCGTAACAACCTCACATGCTCCTGCTGCACTTCATGCTCAAATACACCAAACATCTTTTGCTGAAGCGGATATTTCGGAATACCGTAATGATAATACAATCCAGCTTGCGCGCCCCAGCAAATATGAAGCGTCGATGTAACATGTGCCTTTGAGTATTCCATAATTTGTTTCAACTCTTTCCAGTAATCTACCTCTTCGAAAGAAAGTGTTTCAACCGGAGCACCAGTAATAATCAATCCGTCAAATTTTTCTCCCTCAATATCACGAAATGTTTTATAGAAGCTTGTTAAATGTTCCTGCGCCACATTTCTTGAGGTATGAGATTCCATATGAAGTAGATGTACATCAAGCTGAAGCGGTGTATTTCCAATTAAACGAAGCAACTGCGTTTCTGTTTCTTGCTTTGTTGGCATTAAATTTAAAATAGCAATCTTCAAAGCACGGATATCTTGTGTTTCTGCTCGTTCTTTCGTCATCACGAAAATATTTTCATTTTGTAATACTTTACGAGCGGGTAAATCCTTAGCAATGATGATCGGCATACTGTTTTCCTCCAGAAAGGGCTTCTGCTAAATCAGTAATAATATCCGCTGCATCTTCAATACCAACCGATAATCGAATTAAGTCAGGCGTTACACCTGCCAAACGCTGCTGTTCTTCAGTAAGCTGACGGTGCGTTGTGCTTGCAGGATGAATCACACAAGTTCTTGCATCTGCCACATGTGTCACTAATGCTGCGAGCTTCACATTTGCAATAAACTCCTTAGCGGATTCAATACCGCCTTTTACTCCAAACGTTAAAACACCGCTCGCACCTTTCGGTAAATATTTTTGTGCCAATGCATAATTTTCATTACCTTGAAGTCCTGGATAATTGACCCACTCAACGCGTTCATGCTGAGATAGCCACTGTGCAACAGCTAGTGCATTTTGACTATGACGCTCCATACGAAGATGCAGTGTCTCTAAACCAATATTACTCATATACGCATTGAATGGACTCATACAATTTCCATAGTCTCTTAATAACTGCACACGAGCTTTCACAATATATGCCGCTTGCCCAAATTTTTGTACGTAACTCACACCATGATAACTTGGATCTGGTTCAACAAATTCAGGAAACTTACTCCAATCGAAATTACCGCCATCAATGACAATGCCGCCAAGTGAACTTGCATGGCCATCAATATATTTCGTTGTAGAATGAACGACAATGTTTGCACCATGTTCAAATGCATGACATAAATACGGCGTCGCTAACGTATTATCGACGATAAATGGCACCTCAAGCTCTTTTGCTGCATCGGAAAGCTCTTTAAAATTAAGAACATTCATCGCTGGATTTCCAAGCGATTCTGCATATACAAGCTTTGTTTTCTCATTTGCGAGAGCAACAATTTCATCAGCGGCTAAATTTGGATTAAAGAAGGTAACCTCAATGCCAAGCTTCCGCAGACTAACTGCAAATAAATTAAATGTACCGCCGTATACTGTTGATGAGCAAAGCAGGTGATCACCGCTGCCGCAAATGTTTAATACCGCTAACATAATTGCAGCTTGCCCAGATGCAGTTGCAACCGCACCAACTCCGCCTTCTAACTCTGTCAGTTTCTGCTCAAATGCCGCAAGCGTTGGGTTACCAATACGGGTATAAATATAACCTTCTGCCTCTAAATTAAAAAGAGCTGCTAAATCGTCAGATGTATCGTATTTATACGTTGTGCTTTGATAAAGCGGCAAAACACGCGGTTCACCATTTTTCGGTGCGTAGCCACCTTGCACACAAATTGTCCCTTTTCCCCTTGTATCGCTCATCTCTCAATCCCCTTTCTTTCTTAACATAAAAAAACTGCCTCTTTCCTAAATAAGAAAGAAGCAGTTTAGATAAACGCTCGACATGTAGCCTTTCTTATCGTTCAGGAAATACCTGCAGGATTTGGCACAATTCCGCTTTACGGCTGTTGCCAAGGTTTCATAGGGCCCGGTCCCTCCACCTATTCTTGATAAGACTTATGCAATTACCGTTGATTTTATAGCAAATATTTCCTAGTGTCAATTTGTTTTTCTGAATTTTCGCGAAAAATATATAAAATTTAATTGTTTATTCATAGAATTCAAATTATATAAAAATAACATTAATGTTCTATCGAAAGATAAAAATACGTTTTAAAAACTCCACTTACTATGTAAAATTAAAGAGTTACATTTCATTTTAGTAACCATCAAAGCACATACAAAAAAGCAATTCCACTTACAAATGTTTTACAGTTTCATAAAATAATAATGCTAATTTTTGTAATGTATCTTGAATAAGTAGTTCACTTAAAAAGATAATATGCGTATTGAATTAGTTATCCAACTATTTTTGTATTAGAATCTCTTACTTTTTCATAATAGAATATAACATAAAGGAGGCATAAAGAATGGCTATTAGGAGAGGCATGCACTATTTACTCATCATGTACGGTGTGTTTCTAGGTGCCCTAGTTGGTGCTACAGTCTGGTTATTTTTAGTTGTCACAAATGCTGCAATTCAGTTTATTTGGGGATATTTACCTAAAGAATTCGGATCACCACCTTATTACACAATTTGTGTAACAATAATTGGTGGTGTTCTTGTCGGACTGTTACAGAAGTACTTCGGTACATACCCGCGTTTAATGCCAGAGGTAATGGCTGAATATAAGAAAACAGGTAGGATTGAGTACCGTTTTGTGCATCAAGCTACGTTAACGGCTATTATTGTTTTAGTATTTGGCGCAAGCTTAGGACCGGAAGCAGCACTTGTTGGGATTATAGGTGGACTTTGTACATGGGTTGGTGATCGCTTTAAATTTACTTTAAAAGGAATGCACGAACTAACAGAATTTGGGATTGGCGCTGCTTTAAGTGTTATTTTTAATGCACCGCTATTCGGTTATTTAGCTCCAAGAGAACATGAGGATACGCAACTCACTGAAGCTTTTAGAGGGAAAAAGACTATTGTATATCTCGCTACTACTTTTGCTGGTTTTTCTGTATATTTATTGCTTAGTCAGCTTGATAATCGAGGATCTTTTATTGTTAATTTTGGAGAAGGATCTTTTACATTCCATGAATGGATTGCCTTTCTTCCCCTTATTTGTATAGGTGCTGGTGCGGGCTATTTTTATTTTCAAATAGAACATATATTAGAAAAAATAGTACATCCTTTTCAAGAATATAAACTAACATTAGCGATTATAGGTGGCATTCTTTTAGGGATTGCAGGAACTTTACTTCCGTATACACTGTTTTCAGGAGAACACCAATTAAAAGAATTAGTACATGAATGGACAGAATTATCATTTGGGATACTGTTTCTTTCAGGGATTTTAAAATTATGTATAACGGCAGTTTGTTTAAATACAGGTTGGCGTGGTGGACATATTTTTCCGATTATATTTGCTGGTTCAAGTATTGGATATGCTGTGGCTACTATCGTACCGTTGGATCCAGTTGCTTCAGTAGCTATCGTGACGACAGCCATTTCAAGCTATGCAATACGAAAACCGCTCGCTATTACAGTATTATTACTTATGTTCTTCCCAATTAATTTATTGTTACCAATGATTGGAGCTGCAATCATCGGTAATGCATTTCCACTTCCAAATCATAATAAGGATGAACAAGAAGAACTAGCACAAAGATAAAATAGTAAAATAAAGTGAAACTCCCAGCAATAGGGGTTTTTCTTCATACCTAGATAATGAAAACTCCGCTCAAAAGCAGCGGGATAAAAAACAGTACCAGCACTTTTACAGTGCTGGTACTACTCTATTAAGTGATTGTTGTTTTGTTAATTAGAACGCACTTGCTACATATTTAACAGCTATTTCCACTTCAGCTACTATCCCTTCAGAATATACACCGCCACGTGCATTTAATAATACAATTTTCTTAAAACATAAGCTGTCTCCTACATATAATATTTTCATTCCTCATTTTATCAAATTGAATCTATTCTAAAATATGCGGGTAACTTTTTCACTTTGTACTTACTCATAACATTGATATAATGGATAAAAATGTAGTTTTCATTATATCACTTGAGGGGGCTTTCACAATGACATTAAACAAAGCACTTACAATCGCCGGTTCTGACACAAGCGGCGGCGCTGGCATGCAAGCAGACTTAAAAACGTTCCAAGAGCTTGGTGTATATGGTATGACAGCTCTTACAACAATCGTAACAATGGATCCGCATAACGGATGGGCACATAATGTATTCTCAATTCCAGCATCTACATTAAAGCCACAATTAGAAACAACTATCGAGGGCGTTGGTGTTGACGCATTAAAAACAGGTATGCTTGGATCTGTTGAAATCATTGAACTTGTTGCTGAAACAATTGAGAAACATAATCTACAAAACGTAGTCGTAGACCCTGTTATGGTATGTAAAGGGGCAGACGAAGCACTTCACCCAGAAACGAACGAATGCTTACGCGATGCGCTCGTTCCAAAAGCATTGATTGTAACACCAAATTTATTTGAAGCGTACCAACTAAGCGGTGTAAAAATTAATTCACTTGAAGATATGAAGCAAGCCGCTGAAAAAATCCACGCTTTAGGTACAAAATATGTACTGATTAAAGGTGGCAGCAAGCTAGGAACAGAAAAAGCAATCGATTTATTATACGACGGAGAAACATTTGAAATTTTAGAATCTGAAAAAGTTGAAACAACATACACACACGGTGCAGGTTGTACATATGCTGCTGCAATTACAGCAGAGTTAGCAAAAGGAAAATCTGTAAAAGAAGCAGTACGAGTAGCAAAAGAATTTATTACAGCTGCAATTCGCCATTCCTTCAAATTAAATGAATATGTAGGACCAACACATCACGGTGCATATCGTAAATTTGGAGCTGGAAAAGAACTTGTATAAAGTGAAACTTCCATAAGTGGAGGGGCTTCATCTCTCACTGATAGTTAAGTGAATCAATCAGGGTCCTACCGCTCAAAAGTAGCAGGATTAGAACCAAAAAATAAAGTCGTCCTACGTGGCGACTTTATTTTTCATGAAACAGCACTCACTTGATTTCTTCCATTTCGTTTGGAAGAGTATAATGCATCATCTGCAAGTTGAATAAATTGTTGTGGTGAGTCTCCATAGATTGAAGCACCTACTGAAATTGTGATATTTAAACAAATACCATTTGGTAATCGAAACACATGCTTCTCTACAGCTACTCGAATTCTTTCCCCTATATCTACCGCATATTGTAATGTTGATTTTGGTAATAATAAAGCGAATTCCTCTCCGCCTTTTCGAAATACTAAGTGTGGAAATGGAGAACTATTCTTTAAAATTGCCCCTAATTGCTGTAAAACTTCATCACCGGCAGGATGTCCATACTTGTCATTTACATCCTTGAAATAATCAATATCTACCAGCAATAAACAAAGTGGATTTTTATTCTTTTTCTTATCCTCAATATTTCTATTCAATTCCGTATCAAATTTACGTACATTTCCTAATCCAGTTAAAGGATCCATTGTTGCATCCTGTTTCATCTTGCGAAACAATTCGTTTGACTGCAAAGCATAATGTGCACTTAAAAAAGTGATATATCCTGTCATAATACTAACAACTAAGTATAAACTTAGGACAAGAACATCTTTAAAAACAACATAAATTGCAATCGATGAAACTGTTAAGCAATAAACATGTAACCAAATCCACTTTTTGAAAACAGAAATACGAAACATTGAAATAATCGTGCAACCTATACCTGTGAACAAAACTACGTACACAGCTATTTGCGTCCCTATTGAATAGCTCGTTAACAATAAACGTACAATTAAAATAATGATGGAGGCTAATAAACTTGCAATAGGTCCCCCAATAATTGCAGCTAATATAACAGAAAGATATCTTAAATCTAGCACCACATCCTCAATGTGAACACCAAATTTCATAAGCAGAGCACCTAGAGTTCCCATTGCAATACCAACAAAACATTTGACTTCAAATGATAGCGGCTCTTTTAATGAAATATTTTTAAAAAGTTGAGCACCAACGAAAATAAAAGAAAGAATAATAGTTGTATTAACAAATAGATCATCTAGCATAAAAATATACCTGGCCTTTCTACAACTTGACAGTTCACATAAAACTTTCATCCCTATTCATTTTTAGTCCCCTTTTTCCTATTACTATTGTATATTATATTCCTATAATTCCCAAACTTTTCTTTATATGTTTCACGTGAAACTTTAGCATAAAAAAAGGAGCGAGATATCGCTCCTTTTTTACTATATTCTCTTTAACAACATCTAGAAACTTTACCGCCCTTCGCATTAAATCTTGCTTCTTGCGCTTCAGCAAAAAATTGTTTTCGAGATAATACAATTTCATTTGGATGGTGTTGTTTCATATGAGCAACATACTTCTCATAGCTAGGTACACCGACAAGCAAACTAATAAATTGTTGTCGATATCTCCACATGCTTATCATTATTTTAAGCATAATGCTGTACCTCGCTTTCATCGCGGGGAACATACGCCGCTTCTTTTAATGGAGTTGCTTTATTGTTCAATACTTGTATCCATAGTCTAATAGATGATATCAGTACCGCAATTACAACAAGCATGAAAATTCCACAAAGCGCCGCATCGATATAATCATTAAAAATAATTTGTTTCATTTGTGCCACGTTTTTCGCCGGTGCTAATAATTTTCCTTTATCTAGTGCACTTTGGAACACTTTTGCATGAGAGAGGAATCCAATTTTCGGATTTTCATGAAATAACTTTTGATAACCAGCTGTCATTGTAACAATCAGTAACCATGTTGTCGGAACAAGCGTCACCCAGACATATGCCTTTTTTCCCATTTTAAACAAAACAGTCGTTCCAAGTAATAATGCAATTCCAGCTAACATTTGATTTGCTATTCCAAAGAGCGGCCATAACGTATTGATACCGCCAAGTGGATCAATTACCCCTTGATATAAGAAATATCCCCATCCTAGTACACAAAGCGTTGTTGCAACGATATTAGAAAACATAGAATCTGTCTTTGCAAATGGTTTATAAACGTGCCCTAAAATATCTTGAATCATAAACCGACCAACACGTGTTCCGGCATCAATAGTTGTTAAGATGAAGAGCGCTTCAAACAAAATTGCAAAGTGATACCAAAATGCCATTAATGCTTTTCCGCCAATTACTTGAGAGAAAATATGAGCCATCCCAATCGCGAACGTCGGTGCCCCGCCTGTACGAGATAGTATCGTTTGTTCTCCTACATTTACGGCCAGTTCCTTCAATTCATTTGGCGTCACAGTAAACCCCCAAGAACCAATTACTTGTGCCGCTTGTGTTACATCCGTTCCAATGACTGCTGGCGGACTATTAATTGCAAAATATGTACCTGGTGTTAGTACACAAGCTGCAATCATTGCCATCGCTGCAACAAATGATTCCGCGAGCATAGCACCGTAACCAATTGGCTTTGCATGTCCTTCCCTTTCTATCATTTTCGGAGTTGTACCAGAAGAAACAAGTGCATGGAAGCCAGATACAGCTCCGCAAGCAATTGTAATAAATAAGAATGGGAATAAATTCCCTGCAAATACTGGACCCGTTCCATCAATGAATTTTGAAACTGCCGGCATTTGTAAATCTGGTGCAACAATCACAATACCAAGCGCTAAACCAACAATGGTTCCAATCTTTAAAAATGTACTTAAATAATCACGCGGTGCAAGTAATAACCAAACAGGCATTGCAGAAGCAATAAATCCATAAATAATAAGCATAATTGCAATCGTTTCACCTTTAAATGTAAACATGGTAGCAAGCGTTGGGCTTTCTGCTACATACTGACCCGTCACAAGCGACAAAAGAAGTAAAATAATACCGATAACTGAACCTTCTCCAACACGACCTGGACGAATATAACGCATATATACACCCATTAAAATTGCAATTGGAATTGTTGCTGCAATCGTAAACATTCCCCATGGGCTTCCTACAAGTGCTTTCACCACAACAAGAGCTAATACCGCTAATAAAATAATCATAATTCCCAAAATACCAATCATTGCAATAAAACCTGTTACAGGACCAATCTCTTCTTTAATCATTTCACCAAGTGACTTTCCATTACGTCGCATAGATGCGAACAAAATCACGAAATCTTGTACAGCTCCAGCTAGTACAACCCCAACAATAATCCAAATCGTTCCTGGCAGATATCCCATCTGTGCAGCTAAGATGGGACCAACTAATGGCCCAGCTCCAGCAATTGCCGCAAAGTGATGCCCAAATAAAACCCATTTATTTGTCGGAACGTAATCTTTCCCATCATTCAAAAGTTCTGCCGGTGTTTTTCGATTATCATCCAATTCAAAAACTTTTCTTGCAATAAATTTACTATAAAACCGATATGCAACGGCATATACGGAAACAGCAGCAACAAGCAACCAAACTGCATTAATTGTTTCACCGCGAGATAACGCTAAAACAGCAAATCCCGCTGCTCCTAAAGCTGTGATTACACCCCAAAGTAAAATAGATTTCCACGCTTTCAATAATAATCCCCCCTAAAGTTATACCTTAGAGGGAATTGTACTAAACTTTCTGAATATTTAAAAATAATATTCCTTATGATGAAGATTTTCTATTTTAACATGTCCAAATTATTCCATAACCTGTTACAACTCAATTTTATTTCGAAGTCGTTTTACATAATTTCGACTAACAGGTATTGGCTGGTTATCATACCTTTTCAAATATAAGTTATACGTTCCGTTATAGTAAGGCTTTAATTCTCGCACATATATAACGTTAATAAGATAACTTTTATGAACACGTAAAAAATCGTATACCGCTAACTTACCTTCTAACTCTTGCAATGTATACGTTGAGATATATTGATTATCAGTTGTGTAAATTGAAACTGTTTTATTTTCTTTATTCTTGCTTATATATACAATATCGTCTGGAAGGATATAGGTAATTCCTTCATGACATTCAATCGGAAGCTTTTGCAATCGATTCTTCTCTCGTGTTACTATTTCTTGCTCAATACTATGCAATAAAAACTGCAAGTCCTCCTGCTTAAATGGTTGTAATAAGTAGTAAAACGCGTGAAAACGAAATGATATAATTGCATCTTTCATATCGTTTCCTGTAAATATAAACTTTGTATGTAATGTTAATTGGCGCAGCAATCCTGCGACCTCAAAGCCAGTTGCATCTGGTAATTGTGTATCTAAAAAAATAAAGTCCGGCGTATATTTTTTCGCTATTTGTAGTGATTCCATTCCTGTTTTCGCTTCAAAGCACTCCAAATTCTTCACATGTTCTTTAAAAAAATCTATTAATTGTCCTCTATTTTCTTCTTGTTCATTTACGATTAAAATTTTCATATCTGCCCAACCACCTAATCCTTTTGTCCATACGCCTTGTTGTATACATTCGCTTTTTTAGAAATAATCCCTTTTTATAAACAAGTTTTCTATCAAATATATCATGTTTTTGTTAGAAAACAACGAAAAGGAAGCTTTACACAGCTTCCTTTCCGTTATATTAATTCTTGTTGTTTTGTTTCTTTCCCGAGCATAAGTACAGCAAGGGCACCAATTACAATAGCTATACAAAAGATCATAAAGATAAAAGAGAGAGAAGCATGCACAGCTACGAGATAGCCAACTAATAATGGTCCTAAAATACCACCGATGCGGCCAAATGCCGCTGCCATCCCAGCTCCTGTACCACGGATGACCGTCGGATACTGCTCTGGCGTATACGCATATAATGCTCCCCAAGCTCCTAAATTAAAGAAAGATAGCAACATACCTGAGATCATCAGCATAAGAAGTGAGTTTGCTGCTCCAAAGAAGTACGCACTACATGCCGTTCCAAGTAGGTATGTAATTAACACAAACTTTCGGCCAAAGCGTTCAATAAACCAAGCAGCTGTAAAATATCCCGGAAGCTGCGCAAGTGTCATAATTAATACATATTCAAAGCTTTTAATTAAACTAAATCCTTTTAATACTAATACACTTGGAAGCCAAAGGAACATTCCATAATAAGAAAACACAACACAAAACCATAAAATCCAGAGCATAACAGTTGCTCTTCTATACTCCCCAGACCAAACAGCCTTTATGTTTGCAAATACGGATTGTCTTTGCTGTACTTTTTGAAATTGTGGTGAATCCGGCAAACCCCATCGTAAATATAATGCATAAAAGGCTGGAATTGCACTTAAAACCATCGCTGTTTGCCAACCGTATGTCGGAATAACAAAATATGAAATAAGAGCAGCAATTAACCATCCGCCGGCCCAAAAGCTTTCTAATAAAACAACAATTTTACCACGTTCATGCGCTGCAACACTTTCAGATACAAGTGTTGATGCAACCGGTAGCTCTCCTCCGAGTCCCATTCCAATGAGAAAACGAAATACAAGAAATACAGTTAATGTTGTTGATAAAGCTGTTAAGCCACTACCAACCGAAAATAATAATAATGTAATAATAAAAACAGA
This sequence comes from Bacillus sp. CGMCC 1.60114, assembly GCF_042676365.1. Lineage (NCBI taxonomy): Bacteria > Bacillati > Bacillota > Bacilli > Caryophanales > Bacillaceae > Bacillus > Bacillus sp. CGMCC 1.60114. The sequence goes on along the minus strand of NZ_JBHTHG010000004.1, from coordinate 75,503 downwards.
TTTACGACCTATTTTATCTGCTAATATTCCAAAGATAAGTGCTCCAACTGCCATTCCAATAGAGTTAATACTACCAATCCATCCCATTTGCTGTGCACTAAGCTGCCATTCTTTTTGCAGTGCAGCAATAATAAACGAAAGCATCCCCACATCCATTGCATCAAATAGCCAACCAAGCCCAGCAATTCCAAGAAGCTTTCGATTCGAGATTTCTGTAACTTTCCCCACTAGAGGTCCTCCTTACAAAGATGTCTTTACACCCCATTTTACATATGTACATTACATAAGTAAAATACTTTTTTGTTTACTAATACCTACATAAACCTTATCTTTCCCATCAAAAAAACACTCATACATATGTGTTTTACTCCATGAAATAAAGTGAAACTTCCATCAGTGGGGATTTTCTTCATCCCCCACCTATCTTCTTGGCCTCTCGCTGAATCTTTAGGCGAGGGGCTTACTGCCCGCGAATAGCGGGATGAAAAGACGAGTTACATATACAGGTTTTCATAGAAAAAAGGTAGCAAAATATTTGCTACCTTTTCGACCGAATCACTTCTTTTAAAAACTCAACTAATACAAGTTGACGACGCCAGCGTGTTGGATTGCTGCATAAACGATAAAACCATTCTAAATGAATAGCTTGAATCCATTTTGGGGCACGCTTTACTTCTCCTGCCCAAACGTCAAAACTTCCTCCAACACCAACAGCTACTTTTGTATTTAAACGATGTTTATTATGCTGAATAAAATTTTCTTGTCTTGGAAATCCAAGTGCAACAAGTAAAATATCTGGTTTCGCTTCTTGAATACGCGCAATAATATCTTCTTCTTGCTCTTGTTTAAAATATCCATCTTGTATACCTGCAATAGATACTGCTGCATATCTTTCTGTTAAAGTTTGAGCTGCTCTTTCTACAACGTGTGGCTTTGCTCCAAGTAAAAAAACAGATACCGATTTCTTCTCTTGTGATAATGTTTTAAATAAATCACTCATCAAATCAAAACCTGCTACACGCTCTTTTAACGGTGTACCTAGCATGCCGCTTGCCTTTACAACGCCAATTCCATCTGGAGTAATAATGTCTGCCTGAAGAAGCGTTTCATGGAATTTAGCATCCTTTTTTGCACACATCACAATTTCGGGATTTGCCGTTACAACTTGAAATGTATTCTCTTGTTCCTTTTCTAGCTGCTGCATCACATATCGAATTGTTTCTTCCATTGTCATCGTTGAGAAGGGCACACCTAAAATATCAATTGTTTGCACTGCCATATTTAAAATCCTCTCTATTTTAAATATCTTTTCTATTTCTATAAAGTGAAACTTCCATCAGTGAACGCTTTCCTCACTGATGGTTAGTTGAACCAATCGGGCTCTTACAGGCAGTCAAACTTCTCTGATTTAGCTAAATATATTACTGCCTGTTTGAGCGGGATAAAGTGAAACTTCCATCAGTGAATACTCTCCTCACCGATGGTCAATTAGCTCTGTTAATTCCTAGTTTGTAGGCTAATTTAACATAAAAGTTATTATGATAAAAGATTTTCATACGCTTTATGCGTATCTTCATATAACTTTCGCAAAGAAAAGTGAGAAGACGCATGCATATACAAACGCTCACCCATTTCCACCAGCTCGCCATTCTTCCATTTTTCATACGCTTCCTCTAACGCATGAGCAAGAGCTGAAGCATCGCCAGTAGGAATAATCCAGCCGTATGTCTCATCAACAATGAGCTGTGACATATCACCGACATCTGTAGCAATAGACGTTAAACGTTGATTTGCCGCTTCTAATAAAACGAGCGAGAAACTTTCACTGTGCGATGTAAGTAAATTAATATCTGCTGCTGCGTATAATTCTTTCACATCTTGACGATGCCCTAAAAATAACACTTTATCTTCTATTCTTTTTTGTTTTACCATTTCTTTTAACTCATTCTCGATTGGTCCATCGCCAAGTAACAACACTTTTATATTTGGAATTGTTATGTTTTGCAACGCTTCAAATAATATCTCGTGCCCTTTAACTGGATGAAGACGCGCTACTTGAATCGCTGTAAATACGCCTGCTGGTATACCGAATTGTTCCTCTAGATTATAAGGTTTTGCAGGTGTAGAATCATATTCAATTCCATTATAGATTGTACAAATTTTCTCCTCGGGTACACCTAGTGTTACCGTATTTCTCTTAAAACGTTCTGTAATTGCAAAAAACAAATCAATATTCTTAAATGAACGTAAATTTAACTTTGTAAAAATCCAGCCTTTTAAACCACGTTTCATAAAATCAAGTGTTGGATCACTGTGAACGGTTGTAACCCATTTAGCGCTGATCTTTCTTTTTAATAGGGAAAGATAAAAATTTGCTCTTGCTCCGTGTGTATGAACGATATCAAAACGTCCTTCATTAATAAAAGAACGTATTTTTGAAAGAATAGATATATCATAGCGAGATGATTGTGAAATAACGTGTACTCTTATCCCTAATGCTCTCGCTTCGTTTGCAATTGCTCCTTCTTCAAATACTGCTAATTCTACTTCATCTTTCGGAAATTGCGACAAAAGTGAAATAATATGCGTTTTTCCGCCGCCTGTTTCTGCTCCAGCATTCATATGTAACACTTTCATCTCTTTCTTCCTCCATCAATATATTTTCTCCTTATTTTACTATAGCAAAAAATAAAAGCTAACATAATGCTAGCTTTTATTTTTCCATCATTCTATTTCTAAATCAACGATTAAATATGCTAATAATACAACAAAGAAAATACTTACTCCTGGCGCCGTTAACACATGTCCTGCTGTAAAAGAAATTCCTAACGCTAAAGCAAGGCCAGCAGCTAACAATGCATACTTGACTGTAAACACATCACGAAATCTCGTTACTAATACCATTAGGATTCTCAAACCATAATACACAAACGGAATCATGAGGAAAATGAAACCTATAATTCCAAATGTGTAAAACAAATCATGGAAATCCCTTTCAATTAATTTTGGATATTCTTTAAAGTTTCCGCCATATCCCATACCAAGTAACTTCTGTGACATAGGTGCTTCATTATAAAAATCTTTATACATCTTTACAAACAGTTCACGTCCGCTAAAGATTAGAGCTTGCGTTTCAGCCTTCTGTTCTTCTTCTTTTTCTTTTTTAACCTCTTCTTTTGTAGCATGATCTTTTTTATGTTCTTTTTTATGTTCTTTTTGTGCTACCTGTTGTTGTTCAAAAATTTGAACATGAAGTCCCATATTTTTATATATTGGGGAGAATGGCAAATATCCTAATACCCCTACAAATACAACTATTGCAATAAAACCATTTAACAAATACGGCTTTTTCTTAGGCTCTTTACGTTGTAAAAATGCTTGTATAAAGCACATAAAAATAGCAATAGCAAATGTACCAACAATAGCTCCAAACCCTACTTTTGTACCAACTGCAAACAATGAAAATATCATTAAGATAGATGGAATCCAAAAATAACTCTTTGCCAAACTTGTTGTTTTTTCAATAGAATACAAAATGACCACTGGACATAGTATCGCTAAAATAGATCCAAGTTCATTTCCTGCATAAAACCAGCCTCGTGATCCTTCTTTTACATATTCGTAACTATTATAATCCGTCCCAGTTGCAACAGCTACAACCATAGTCACATTTATAATTAAAGCTGCATATGCCATGTAATTTCTCATTTTTGTATGAATTGATTCTTTCATCTTTAATGACTTAAAGACTAGAATATAACAACTTAGCATCACGAATGGATATAATGTTTTTGCAATAAACTTAATCTCTTCTCCTCGTAACATTGGATCCTTAATCATTATATTATTTAAAAACCCTAATCCAAGGACAATACCTAATCCAAGCAAATATATAATATATTTTCGATTTTCCTTAACACGTAATTGCATCAGAATATAAATACCACCAAGAGCCATAACAAATAAGCGTGCTATTATTCCAACCGTCGCATCAATTTTGAGAACTAGAATACAAAACGATGTAAGTAAGTCTATAATTGGCTGCAATATAATAAAAATCAATAGAAATTGCTCAAATTTATAGCTTAAACTATTGTTATTTAACATCTCTATCCTCCATAAGTATTGTTACTTTAATCTAAATAATAAGTATCTTAATTCGCTCCAAATACATATTATAGCATAATTTCTCAATGGACTAAGTAGTATTTTCATATGATTTTAGTTAAGTAAAAAAATATGGCATAATCTTATTTTTATTTATGAACCTCTTATTGTTAAATAGCATTTTCAAACGCTTTCTTTTCTCATCCATTCATTTTTTTTACATGTAGCGAAACAGCAATTGTTATTTTCATAACTTTAGTGTATATTCTTTGCTTGGAACATCTTTAGAAGGAAGGGATTGGAGCGATGTTTTTAATTGACGTATTTACATTTCTCGGCATTATTGCTGCTGCCATTTCTGGTACATTAGTAGGTTTAAAAAAAGAACTTGATTTATTTGGTGTCCTTTGTTTATCTGTAGCAACTGCACTTGGCGGCGGGATAATTCGCGATGTTATGATTGGAAACTTACCTCCAGTTGCATTTGTTCAACCCATTTACTTTTTCATTAGCATCTTAGCTGCATTATTTACTTGTATGTTTTTTGAAAGAATTCATAAATTACAAGTTGTTATTATGCTCTCAGACGCTGTTGGTTTAGGCGTATTTACTGCCATCGGGGCAAATGCAGCCATTACCCATCATATGACTGCTTCTTTCTTAGTTGTTTCTATGGGAGTAATTACAGGCATTGGCGGTGGCATTTTGCGCGATATTTGCGCTCAAGATATCCCATATGTCTTTCGTAAAGAAATTTATGCAATTGCCTCCATTTTAGGTGCAATTAGCTTTCTTATTACGTATGAAACAGGATCACACGTATTAGCTTTCTATATTTGTTTACTTGTAACATTTACTATACGTGTTGTAACTTTTATCTATAATGTACATTTTCCAGTCTTTTTTAAGACACATGCAAAAATCCATAAAGGTCATTGATCTATTTTCATAAAAAAGAGAATTCTACCATGAATTCTCTTTTTTTTTTTGCGTTATATAAATCCTTTAAATTTTATATAACAATATAGAGAAAAAACAAAAAAATAGCTATAATAAAGTGAAGCTTCCATTAGTGGGGGGGGTTTTTCATCCTCCACTGATGAAAGCCCGACCAATCGAGCTTTTACGGGCAGTAAGACCCTACCTATCTCCTTCGCTTTGTTCGAAATCGTGAGGTGTGGGTCTTACTGCCCAAAAAATAGGGGGATAAATGCAATACCAAACATTGCAAACGCTTTATAGGGGAAAGTTCTATCGACAAGGAATTCCGTAGAGTCTTACTGCTCCGGGATACCAGGATAAATATATACAGGGGGAACAATCATGCTAAGTCTTTTTAAAAAGGAAGGTAGTCAAACAAAAGAAAAGAGTATAAAAGAAAAAAGCAAAGGCCACACAGTAACATTTCTTGTTCCTGCAGATTCTGATTTGGCAGCACAGATGGAAATGCTACACGTAACAAAAGAGGATTTACAGATTGTAAAAGTACTACAGCCTTTTGTTTATGAACAGCTCGATTGGATTACTAAAAAATTCTATGAGAATATTACAAAACAACCGCACCTCATAAATATTATTGAAAAATATAGTTCAGTTCCAAAGTTACAAGCAACGTTAAAAAAACATATTGAACAATTATTTAGCGGCGATATTGACGAAGAATTTATTCAACGCCGAACTCAAATCGCGCGAAGACATGTAAAAATTGGATTACATAGAAAGTGGTATACATCTGCATATCAAGAATTATTCCGAGCCATTATTAAAATTCTAGAAGAAAAATTCACAAAAATTGAAGATTTCAGCTGTGCTGTTCACGTACTAAACAAACTCTTTACACTCGAGCAAGAGCTTGTTTTAACGGCATACGAACAAGAATATGAAGCAATTCGAAAAGGGCATGAACAAGAAAAAGAAGTTGCTCAAATGACAATTAGCCATATTGCTCAAGAACTTGCTGCTGTATCAGAAGAAACAAGTGCTTCTATTCAGCAATTAACAACGCAATCAGAAAACATTATTGATATTGCCAAAACAGGTACATCATTAGCAATACAATCAGAACAAAAAGCAACTCAAGGAAAACAGCAGCTTCATATTCAAAATCAACGAATGGAAATCATGAAAAGCAGCATGCAAACAATTATTCAAGATACACAAGAACTACTGGTTATTTCGAAGAAAATTAACGAAATTATTGATATTGTAAAATCAATTGCGGATCAAACAAATTTACTTGCTTTAAATGCAGCGATTGAATCTGCACGTGCTGGTGAATTTGGAAAAGGATTTGCCGTTGTAGCAGGAGAAATCCGCAAGTTATCCGAGCAAACAAAAGAATCTATTTCAAATGTGACGAAGCTTGTTGAAAAAACAAATGAACAAATTACACACGTTTCATCCTCTGTTGAACAAATTAATAGCCTTGTCTCTGAGGGAACAAATAGTATGAATGAAACTGATAATTATTTCGAAGAAATTGTAAACGATATGTTTAACTCAAAAGAACAAAATCAAAAAATTGAAAATGAACTTGAATTAATTACACATGTTATAAAGACAATTGAAGATGCTTCTGCAAAAATGGCCTTAACAGCTGACAATTTAATGTCCGAATTAAAGCGATAAAGTGAAACTTCCATCAGTGGGGATTTTCTTCATCCCCCACTGACGGAAGCTTCACCTCACTATTTATGCATGATAAAAAAGAATCCTACTTAGAGGATTCTTTTATTTTTTAAAAAATAGCTTTTGACAATATTGATATATCATATATATCCCATAGCTCTGTAATATCAATAAACTAGGGACTAGTATACCATCATATACAGTATGTATATTCATAGATTTTGTAAATAAATAACCTACAAAAACAAATAGAAAAAACATATAACTTCCATTCCCCTGTTTTTGGAATAGAAGATGTAACATAGCAATTGCCGAAAATATCGAAATTACTATATATACGATATAACCAACTTTAATAAGGGTATTTTGTATTTCTGGTTTCTGTAATTTCTCTAAACTCATTCGAATAGACGAAAACCGATCCATCTCTATTTTTTTCAAATTTTTATTTATAGAATCTACAGTATACTCTTTTTTCTCTTGTTCTGTTGTTTTTTCATTTTCTCCTACTAATACAGATTGAACATACCGATTATGTGTAAATGTATGTTGTAGACTACTTGATTTTTCCAACGCGTAACCTACTCCATAATGAACACCATAAAATATAACGCATACACCTACTATTTTAAAAAGTACTTTTTTTCGTTCTGTACTTTGCAAAACTTCCACCACTATAAGGTACATAACAAGAACTATAATCAAAAATAAGCCTAATGGACGAATTATATTACTAACAGCAAACAAAGAAGCAGCCACTCCCCACATATACGGGTGACTTAAACCTTTATATATAAGTAAGTAACATGCAAAATAAAATAAACACGTCGCTAAATGTTCATTTGTTAACACAGAACAAAGTACAATATTAGGAATATAAAAAGCATACAACATAGCTGCAATTCGGCCGCATTCTTCATGAAATAGCGTAGAAGCAAGCTGGTAAATAAAAAAAGCTGTAGCTGCACAATATAAGATATTACACACCTTTAATACAAAAGTTGCATCTCCGAGAAGATGAATAAAAAAAGATTCGTACATTATAAAAGGTAATTGTGTGATATCTATCCCACTAAAACTGATAGTTCCTTGCCCAATCTGCCTAGCGGCCTCATACATCACCTTCGCATTACCTTCAAGCGGGGCTCCTATCGACACAATTGATAGAAAACGGAGTACCACCGTACTTGAGATGAGAAAAAGAATAAATTGTTTACTCGTAAATCGATATTGTAAAATAGATGTAGCCAGCAAAATTAAAATGATACAAACACCTAATATGATTACTAAACTGGAAGAGTTCATATCAAAAATATTGCTTACCTCTTCAAAAGAAAACCAAAATGAATATCCAAAAAAGAGGAACATGAGTCCAACTACTATCTTGTTAAAAAAAGAATGAAGACCTATCTGTACATTACTCATAATTCTATTGTATTGCACCTCTTTTTCCCTTTGTTAAAGGGTATCTATCCCCTTAACTTCATATTTTTAACAAAATGATTTTATCACGAATAAAGAGAGTGCTGGTAGCCTATTTCTATGACAAAGCTAGTAACATCACATATTCTCCTTGCAATGTAAGCGAAATCTCTTTTACACTACAATCTATATAGTGTGAAACTTCTATTCACTAATGATTATAAATAATGAACAGAACAAATCGAGTTCTTATGGGAATCATTAGAACAAAATAAACAGGAGTAGATAATATGGAAAAGAAATTTATGAGAGAATCTAAGGCGATAAAAACAACACGTGTTTTTCCGAATGACTTAAACAACCATCAAACATTATTTGGTGGAAAATTATTAGCAGAAATTGATAGCATTGCTTCTATCGCAGCTGCACGTCATAGCCGTAAACACTGTGTGACAGCTTCTATCGATTCTGTTGACTTTTTAACACCTATTCATCAAACTGATTCTGTTTGCTATGAAGCATTCGTTTGTTATACAGGAAGATCTTCTATGGAAGTATTCGTAAAAGTCGTTGCAGAGGATTTATTAGGTGGTGAACGTCGCATTGCTGCTACTTGCTTCATTACTTTCGTGGCATTAGAGGACGGAAAACCATCCTCTGTACCAGGTGTAATTGCTGAAACAGAAGAAGAGCATTGGTTATATAATACAGGTGCCGAACGTGCCGAAAAACGAAAAATGAACCGATTAAAAAGTAAAGAAATGGCAGAAGTACTAACAATTCAAAAACCGTGGAATGTATAAAATTTATTTTTTCAATAAAATATATCTCTTTTGGTGAATATGTCTTGAGCATATTCACCATTTTTTTACTCAAAATATTAGAATTCCCCTTTTCCTTCTAAAAATTTACATAACTTATTCTTTATCTTGCTATATCTTTGGTGGTATATTAAGGAAGATGTGTCCAAATAAAACCATTTAATATTAATAATTATTTTACTTAAAGGATGGTGCAATAATGGCTACGGAAATACCAATTTCAATCCTGAAAACGTTGATTATTATTCCTGCCTATAACGAGGAAGAGGCAATTGGGGATACACTTACAAGACTATTAGAGCTCAAAAAGCATTTCACGACATTAGATATTTGTGTTATTAACGATGGCTCACAAGACAAGACTGCAGAAATTGTGCGAACATTTAACGTAAACCTTGTAAATTTGCCATATAATCTCGGCATTGGCTCTGCTGTGCAAACTGGATACAAATATGCATATGAAAACGGCTATGAAATCGCAATACAATTTGACGCCGATGGTCAACATAATCCCGAAGACTTATATAAAATTATTCAACCCGTTGCAGAAAATGAATGTGACATGGTTCTTGGTTCTCGATTTACTGAAAAAACCGAATATAGAGGAAGTGTTTCCAGAAGAATTGGAATCTTTTATTTTACTGCATTATTAAAGTTATTAACGAAACAAACATTTATGGATCCAACATCTGGTTATCGTGCAAAAAACCGAAAAGTCATTGAAATATTTGCACATAATTATCCGAAAGATTATCCAGAGCCAGAAGTTTTAATTTCTTTAAAGAAAAAAGGATTACGTATTAAAGAAATCTCCGTAAATATGCAAGAAAGGCAAGGTGGAGAATCTTCTATCACACCTTTAAAATCTATTTATTACATGATTAAAGTAAGCCTATCTATACTCATGCAAAAAATTGTAAAGGGTTGATAACACATGCCGATAATTACCTTTTCATTCATCATTATTATTTTATTATTTTTTCTTATTATCAACTCTATCCGTCGAGGGATGTTAGAAACAAAATACGCTATTTTATGGATTTTTGTTTGTATGTCAATGGCCATCTTAAGTTCTACCGACAAACTTATAAACTGGCTTGGTAAACTACTTAAAGTAGAATATCCACCGTCTATTTTATTCTTATTTGGACTGTTATTTTGCTTTATTTTAATCTTTGATTTAACGCGAAAGTTATCTAAACAACATCATCAACTTGTGACGTTGACACAAGATTACGCGTTATTAAAACAAAAACTGAAAAAAGAGAAGGAGCAGTCAAAATAGAATGTACTATCTCATTTTACTTTTAAATGTATGTTTACTAGTTAGTGGCCAAATTTTATGGAAATTTTCTCTTCAAGGCATTACAGCGTGGAACTTGAATACTATTTTCAAAGTAATCTTCTCTCCTTACTTTATAGGTGGAGGAATTCTTTATGTGCTGGCAACCGCTGTTTGGATTTTTATTCTTTCAAAAATTCCTTTTAGCATTGCTTATCCTCTACAAAGTATGAGTTACATTGTAGGTATGTTAGCTGCGTACTTTGTTTTTAAAGAGCAAATCGCGTTTAGTCAATGGTTCGGGGTTGGACTTATTATTTTAGGGGCTTATTTTATCGCAAAATAAGGCACGATATTTTTTAGAAAGGAACATCATAACAATGAAAATAGATAATTTACATAAAATATATAAAAGTCCTTTATTATATATTTTAATTTTTGCCTTAGCGATTCATATGTATTTTTTAATAAAGAATCCTGGATCAGTATTCCATGAACCTGAAATTTTCGGAAAAGAAGTTTCTACTTATGGCTCTCTTGATGCATCTAAATATGTAAAAATGGCTTGGCAATTACTGCATGATGGTATATATGGTTATGCAGAATCAAAACCAAATGCTTTTGTTACACCAGGACAACCATTTTATTTAGCTGCTATCTTTCAAATTTCCGAGTGGATACATGTTGATCATTTATTACTTGCAAAATTAATAAACATGTTTCTTAACTTGGGAATCATATCGATTATTTACGCAATTTCTAAAGTATTATTTAAAAATGTATATATATCAATTATATCAAGCCTTTTATATACAACTTATTTTTCATCGTATCACTTTTTCAGAACAACGTTAACTGAAATACCATCTATTTTTTTCTTTATGCTCTCTATACTAATATTCTTATTAGTATTACAAAAAGATTCATTTCGATTACATGTCATATTTGGAATCGTTGCTGCTATTACGCTAATGTTTCGCCCAACACCTGCTCCATTACTTCTTATTGCATGGGGTATTATCATATACAGTTATGGATTAAAGAAAGCTATTAAAATCGGGTTCATTTGGTGCATTGGTCCACTATTAATTATGGGTCCTTGGGTTATTCGGAACTTTATTGTATTTGGACATGCCTATCTCTTTTCATCTCATGCAGGAGATCCTTTACTTTCTGGAGCAAATCCGTTTAACCTTTATAATGAGGACAATATGATACAAGATATGTTAAACGCAGGTTACTCCTTATCATCGGAAGATAAAGCATCTTATGCAAAGCACTTAATTAAAGAAGGATTTTATAATGATTTTGCTCTATGGTTCTCATGGTTTACTGTTGGGAAGACAATTACTTTATTTAACAATCCCGATGGAACTTATCTATATTGGAGTTATTTCAAGCCATGGGTGATAGATGCTTTTAAAAATCAGCATTTATTTGTTGTTCTAACTGGTTTATTAGGTTCAATTACATTAAGAAAAAACAAGAAGGTCCTTCTTTTCTCAAGTATAATATGGGGATATATTGCGCTCTCAAATATCTTTTTAGTTATCCTTAGATACGGTTTCTTTATCATTCCATGTATATGTATAATAAGCGGATGTTTTCTAGTTTACTCTTTTAGTGCAATCTATAAAAAATTAACTACGTTAAAAAAAGCATAACGTTCTCCCCCTGCTTACGAACATATGTAAAAAAGGGGGAGAATTAATTTTAAAAATCCACATGCATTACACTTATATTTGTAATCCCTCTAATTATCTTACATAAGAGATACATACATCTTAATCTTCTACATATTTTCATAAAAAATTTGCTCATAACATGAAATAAATCGTATAATTACAAAATGTGTAATAGATAAAACACAAATCATATACTCAATAAAATTATGTATAGAAGGGTCTAGTTATGCAAAAATCATTATTTAAAAACATTTTGTATAAGATTACACTGAATGTCTTTAACGTTATTCTACCCCTACTCGTTGGACCATACGCTTATCGGGCGCTTGGAGCCGATTCAATGGGGACTGTAAACTCAGCTGATACAATTTTCAATTACTTTTTCATTTTTGCTGTATTTGGTATTTATCAATATGGATTAAGAGAAATTAGCTTAATAAAAAATGATAAAAAGAAAGTAAGTCAGCTTTTTACAAACCTTTACCTTATTAATTTCACGACAAGCTTGCTTGCTCTAGCAGCCTTCTTAATATTTAGTTACATCGGTTATGGAAATGAAAAAATATTCCCTGTTTTAGTTATTTTCGGATTTAACTTCATTGCAAATATGTTCTATGTAGAATGGGTAAATGAGGCTCATGAAAACTATGATTTTATTGCAATAAAAACAATCTGTGTCAGATTAACTTACGTTGTGCTATTATTTATAATCGTTCATAATGCGAATGACTATAAACAATTTGCAGCATTATTAGCTCTTTCAACATTTTTAAATCATTTTTCCAGCTTTGTATACATTAAGCGGAAAATAAAATTTGATGTCTCTAATATTAGAATCGTTCCGCACTTAAAACCATTACTATTAGTTGTTATTTTTTCAAACGCAAATATCTTGTACACACAATTAGATCGCTTTTTACTTTTTCAACATTTAGGTGCAAAATATGTCGCTTATTATGTAATGGCTTTTCAAATGATGACGATTATTAATACGCTCATGGTTAGTGTTATTCAAGTTACCATTCCTAGATTATCTTATTTATCTGGAAATGCCGATGAAAAAGAATATGAAACTTTATTAAATAAGATTTCAAAAGTCTATTTTATTACACTCTTTCCATCTGCAATTGGTCTTTTTCTAATTGCCCATGCTGCCGTCGTTATTTACGGTGGAGCGGAATTTGCATCTGCTGGGAATACATTATCTATTTTTGCTCTATATATGGTTTCCCTAGGCATCGAGTCGATTCTATCGAACCAAATTATTTATGTGAAAAAGAAAGAACATATTTTAGTTCGCTTTTTATTCATATGCGGTTTCACAAACCTTGTATTAGATATCTCATTAATTATCTTTCATGTCTTCACACCAGCAACTGCTATTTTCACAACAACGATGGCAAACTGCTTATTAATTGTTTTGGAATATATGTATGTAAAGAAGAAATTAAAAGTAAATTACACATTATTTGATATGGGTAAATTAAAGTATTTATTCTACTCACTAACATTTATTCCGTTAACATTTCTTGTAAAGATGTATTTCAAAAATACAATATCATTTACTGTTATCACAATTGCGATAAATATATTTGCTTACGCCCTTATCCTATTGATAACAAAAGATGAAATTCTCTTTATGCTTCTAAATAAAATAAAATTAAAATTTAAAAAAGCTTAATAAATAAGAGGAAAGGATACCGCATCTTTTCCTCAATTCTCATGTAAACGAAACTTCTTAAAGGAGCTGTTACGATTGAAATTCTCTTTAATCATGGCCACTTGCGGCAGACGTGATGATATTATAGATTTACTAAAATCGTTAGAAAAGCAAACTTACAAAAACTTTGAACTTATTGTAGTCGATCAAAATGACACACCAATCTCTGATTTATTTGAGGACTATAAAGAAAAATTTCCAATTAACTATATATACACACCGATCAAAGGACTATCCCGTGCACGTAACACAGGATTAAAAGTAGCTGATGGCGATATTATTGCTTTTCCAGACGATGATTGTATTTACGAAACAAATGTATTAGAAAGCATCCAAGAAGCATTTGAAAAAAACAAAGACATTCACTTTATCTCTACTAATACAACAAATGTAGAAGGGACAGGCTCTTTAATACACGCACCGGAAACAGATATTATTTTAAATAATAAATATGGCTTCATAGGGCCTTCCTTTACACTATTCTTCACGAAACAATTTGTACAAGATGTAGGCACATTTGATGAAGACTTAGGAGTTGGATCAGGAACGATTTACGGAGCTGGTGAAGAAACGGACTTTGTACTTCGCGGTATGAAGAGTGGATATACAGGTGTATTTAAGAAAGACCTTTTCGTATATCACCCAGTAAAAGAAGAAATCATTAATGAGCAATCATTAAAAAGAGCAATTTCCTATGCTGGAGGTTTCGGCAGAGTTATTCGCTTGCATTATGGATTCCCTTACTTTTTACGTGCCGTTGCCGCTGCTACATTCCGTACGGCACAAAACATCTCTAACGATAAACGAAAATTCCATGCAAACCGCTTAAGAGGAATTGTAAGAGGGTACTTTAAATAAAGTGAAACTTCCATCAGTGAATGTTCTCCTCACTGATGGTTAGTTGAACCAATCGGGTTCTTACAGGCAGTCTAACTTCTCTGTTTTAGCTAACCATATAGCGGGATAAAGTTCAATTTCCATAAGTGAGGTTACTGCCCGCGAATAGCGGAATAAAAGAAAAAGCAACTGGTCCTGCATAGGACAGTTGCTTTTTCTTTATAGGGTTTCAACTTACAAAAAACAAGGGGATCTTTTATAATCTCTAAACAATGGATGAATAAAATAGTGACAATATATCATCTTGGTATAAAGCACGCATTATCGTTATTTATCATTATATTCATTCATCTTTATATCGTTTATACGACCTTGTTAACGAAAGTGTATAATATATATAAGGAATCAACTATCGATTTATCTTACAAAAAAATTACATTATTGTAAGGTAAATCGATAGTGACAACAATTCATATTCTTACTTAAGATAAACACAATTTTTCCCATAAAGTTACAGCTCCCATTCATACGGAATACGTGATAATTTAAAGATAAAAGATAGCTTTATATTTAAGAATTTAGTATCATGATTCAAGGTACTATTTCAAACAGGGCGGAGGACACTATGAGCTTATTAACAGTTGAAAGCCTGGGTCATACCTTTGGCGATCGTACATTATTTAAAGATGTATCAATGCGTTTATTAGCAGGAGAACATGTTGGCTTAGTCGGCGCAAACGGCGTTGGTAAATCAACATTTATGAATATTATTACAGGGCAGCTTATTCATGATCAAGGACGTGTAGAATGGACACCAGGTACGCATTATGGATATTTAGATCAGCACACAATTTTAACGCCTGGGAGAACTATTCGCGACGTATTAACAGATGCGTTCTTACCATTATTTGAGAAAGAAAAAGAGTTAAATACAATTACTGAAAAAATGGCAACAGCCTCACCAGAAGAATTAGAAGTACTACTTGAACAGATGGCAGAAGCGCAAGATGCACTTGAAGCAGGCGGTTTCTATTTATTAGATATTAAAATTGAAGAAGCAGCACGCGGTCTTGGAATTGATGCAATTGGTTTAGATCGTGATGTTTCGGCATTAAGTGGTGGACAACGCACGAAAGTATTGCTTGCTAAACTATTACTTGAGCAGCCAGAAGTGCTATTACTCGATGAGCCGACCAACTATTTAGACGTTGAACACATTCAATGGTTAACAAACTATTTAAAGGAATATCCACATGCGTTCCTTTTAATTTCCCATGATACAGAATTTATGAACAAATGTGTCAATGTTATTTTCCATCTGGAATTCTCAAAAATGACACGCTACACAGCAACATATGAAAAGTTCTTAGAACTAGCAGAAATCAACAAAAATCAACATTTACAAGCATATCAAAAACAACAAGAATTCATTAAACAGCAAGAAGATTTTATTGCACGAAATAAGGCGCGTTACTCAACAACAGGACGTGCAAAAAGCCGTCAAAAGCAGTTGGAGCGTATGGAACGTATTGATCGTCCAGAAACTGCTATGAAACCTGAGTTTTCTTTTAAAGAGTGCCGTGCAAGCAGCCGCTTTGTCTTCGAAGGAGAAGATGTAGAAATTGGCTATACACATCCTCTATTACCGAAATTAACAATGACAATTGAACGTGGTGAGAAAATTGCCATTGTCGGATGTAATGGTGTCGGAAAATCAACATTACTCAAAACGATTCTTGGAAAAATTAAACCGCTAAGCGGAAAAACAAGTCTTGGTGATTTCTTAGAGCCAGCTTATTTTGAACAAGAAGTAAAAGCAGAAAATATTACACCAATTGATGATGTATGGAATGCGTTCCCACACTTAGACCAACATCAAGTACGTGCCATGCTTGCGAAATGCGGTTTAAAAAATGAGCATATTTCTCGTCCATTGAGCCAACTAAGTGGTGGTGAGCAAGCAAAAGTTCGTTTATGCAAATTAATGGCAACAGAAAGTAACTGGCTATTATTTGACGAGCCAACAAATCACCTTGACGTAACAGCAAAAGAAGAATTACAGCGTGCTATGAAAACATATAAAGGCACAATCGTTCTTGTTTGCCACGAACCAGACTTTTATGAAGGTTGGATTACAAAAGTTTGGAACGTAGAGGAATGGGCAGAAAAAGCTGCACAAAAATAAAGTAAAACTTCCATCAGCGGGGGTCTCACTGCCCGCGAATAGCGGGATAAAAAAATGCCTCTTGTATTAGGGAAATTATCCTATGCAAGAGGCATTTTTTATATTCGGTTAAGATGAGGATTATTCAGAATACTGCCAAACTCCTTTATTATTGAAGTAATGCCATTTGCCATCAATAGGCCACCAACCTGTTGCCATATAATAAAGATCTGGATATAAGTAATACCATACCCCACCATCTTTTAACCAGCCAGTATGTCCTGTTCCATTTGCATTGAAATACATCCATCCAGAACCATCATATACCCAACCTGTTTTCATTGCACCGCTTTTAGTATCTAAATAATATAAGTTATATCCATCATGCACTTCTCCTGTGTGCATAAAACCAAATTCTTGATCTAAATAGTACCAACTTCCGCCATTAAGGAGCCAGCCTGTTTTCATTGCTCCACTTGGCTCAAAATAATACCAGAAATATCCACTAAAAAACCAACCTGTTTTCATTGCACCGCTTGTTTCATCTAAATAATATGTATTGTAACCATCTTCAAGCCAACCTGTTTGCATATACCCTGTTGACTTATCCATGTAATACCATTGCCCGCCATCTTTAATCCAACCAGTTTTTTTAACACCATTTTCATAATAAAACCACAATCCATATTCTTTTACCCAGCCGCTTTTATTTTGCACAGCCTGTTGCACTGTTCCTGCTTTACTTATACTTTCAGCTTGTACAGTTCTTTCTCCATACAAAGCAGTCAGCACGAATAGGCTAGCGAATAAATAGATTAAAAATACTTTTCTCTTCATCTGACAATCTCCTAACAAAAAAATATTATTTCGTCTCATTTTAGCAAGATTTACTTAGCAATTCTATCTTTTCCCCAAAATTAAACTATTTTATGCTACATTTATACTTGATGAATAACCCCTATTTTAAAAATAAAGTGCAATTTCCATTAGTAGTGATTCTTCATTCTCCACTGATGGAAAACTCAATCGGGCGAGCTTTTACGGGCAGTTATCCCTAACTATCTTCTTCGCTTCTCTCTAAACTTGAGATGGAAGTCTTACTGCCCCCAAATAGCGGGAGAAATTTTATTTGGAGGAGTAAAGTTATGAAACGGGTTTTATATCTAGATTGGTTGCGAGTTATTGCTACAATAGCTGTTGTAACAATACATGTTTCATCTTCAACCGTATCTGCTAATTTATACGACGGGCGATCATACTGGTTATCTGGTAATTTATTTGAAAGTTTCTCACGCTTCGCAGTTCCTATGTTTGTCATGATTAGCGGAACATTATTATTAAGTAGTTCTAAAGAAATCGCATATACCCAATTCCTATCAAAACGTATTAGCAAAGTTTTCATTCCATTAATAGGATGGAGTATTATTTATTTTTTATATTGGTATTCCCAAGGTGCTTTTGATCTTTCTATCAAGACATTCATTAAGGCATTCCTGAAAAATGGAATTAGCTATCACCTTTGGTTCCTTTATATGATACTTGGTTTATACTTGATTGCACCATTAGTAAAAATCTTTATACAGCACGCTTCAAAAAAAGATATTCACTATTTTTTACTTCTTTGGTTTTATGCATCTATTATTGTAAAATGGATGAACTATTTCTTTGGTTATAGCTTTAACGTTGAACTATATTATGTATCAAATTATGTAGGTTATTTTATCTTAGGATATTATTTAGCAAATTATGAAATTACACCAAAATGGAGAAAGTTATCTTATGTAGGCAGTCTGCTCGGACTAGTTGCTACATTTGTATTAACCTATTATTATACAAGAAAAGCTGGCGGACAACTGAATGAATATTGGTATGAATACTTCTCACCTAATGTATTTTTAGTAACAGTTGGGCTATTCTTATTTGGAAAATATGAGTTATCCCGTAAAAAAGAGCAGCTTTCTTTTATCGGAAATATTATTAATAACACAAGCTTTGGAATTTATTTAGCTCATATGCTAGTACTCATAGTATTTGAAAAAAATTTATTCCAATCTATTGGAAATGCAATGCACCCAATCTTCTCCATTCCTTGTAAGGTAATCATTACATTAGTCATAAGTACCCTGATTGCATGGATTTTGAAAAAGATTCCTGTTTTAAACAAACTCGTTCCATAAGTACACAAATAATCTTAATTGAAATTTACTATATGCGTAGGTTGTTAAGAGTTTCTTCTTAACAGCCTATTTTCATGTTTATCTTACTAATAATGAGCGGTAATTCTCTCAACAATAGAAATTTTACTTTACAAGCATAAAGCAAAAACAGAAGTAAAAAATAGTATGATTTCATGACGTTTTACCTATTTATTGAAAAACAGTATCCTTATGTATGATATATTCTTTTACACATATCGCTAAAAATGTAAGTAATGGATTTAACTTAGAAACTCACAACGATAAGGAGTGTCAAAAAATCTATGTTAAATATACAATGGAGTCGATTAAGCCATTTATTAGGAAAATTTTTAATTGTATTGTGTCTTATTATTTTTTCCTTTGCTATATGGAACTCTTATTGGGCTATAAAAGAAATTTTACAAATTAGAACTCTTATAAGTGGACCAATTATTATATTTATTATGATTCTACTCGTCTTATTAAGTTACCTCGCTAATAAATTTCTCTCGCGATTTACTTTTATTCTTTTACTAACAGTTTGTGCTTTTACGATTCGATTTATTTGGATTATTAAAGTTCCTACACCCATCGAATCCGACTTTGCGGTCATGTATGAAAGTGCTATACAAGCTGCTAAAGGTGATTTCAGTTTTACAAATTCTTCCTACTATACCACATGGGTGTATCAACTTGGATTCACAATGTATGAAGCTTTCATTATAAAATTATTTGGTGACAGTACGTTCATCTTAAAATTTTTAAATATCTTGTATTGCACAGGAACTACACTATTTGTATACAGCATTACATCAAAAATTTTTAATGAGTGGTCTGGGCGTATCGCTGGAATTTTATATGCCTTCTATATTCCGAGCATCATGATGAGTTCTATATTAACAAACCAACATCTTGCCACGTTTCTATTTTATTTAGGCTTCTACTTATTGATAACAAGAGGATTAAGCAGTAAGTATATGTGGATTTTCATAGGTATTATCCTATCCTTTGGTGATTTAATGCGTCCTCTAGGTATGCTCATTTTATTAGCAGTCGCAATTTACTTCTTCCTCGATGGCCTTCTTGGAAAAGATAAACAAACCATGCTCAGCACTACAAAAAAACTAACTGGTGTTATTATCATATTCTATACTGTTCATTATCTTATAATCGCATCTTTTATAGCAGCAGGAATTACAAAATATCCTTTATCAAATCGTGATCCCCTTTGGAAATTTGTATTAGGATTTAATCACGAAACAAAAGGAACATACTCCACTGAAGATGCAAACCATGTTATGAACCTAGAGATAGGTGAAGAACGAAAAGCAGAAGAAAAGAAAATCATTAAAAAACGACTTGCAGATAAGGAAAAAGTATTAGAGCTCTTTGGAGATAAGTTTTCTTATATGTGGGGAGATATTGATGCTTCTGGTTACTGGAGCTTAGGCCAGTTAAATAAAGAGAAGTTAAAAGATAAATCTATGGAATATGAGAAATACATATACGTTGCTACTATGCTGTTCGGCGTGGTCGGATTACTATCTTTGCTTGTACAGAACGAAAAAAACCTTCAATATACCTTGTTCTTGCTTCTCATTATTGGATATGTATGCGTTCATTTCCTAATCGAAGTACAAACAAGATACCGTTATTTCATCATCCCTAGCTTTTTCATTATTCAAAGCTATGGTATATACGTTATTCACCAATTGATACCAAAGATATTCGCATCTAAAAAATAATATTACTATCTTACTAATACTAACCACCTGTTTTCTTACTGGTATAAAGAAAACAGGTGGTTGTTGATATCTTCCTTCCATCATTACATATGTAAAAACACTCATGAAAATCTTTCATTGGTGTTCTCTACTATCATTCTTACTGCATTGCACCAGTAGATCCTAAATAGTATCCATCAATATATGTATTTGATTCCATCGACCCATCATATCTATTGAAATAGTACTAGCTACCCCCGATATATTTCCATCCTTTTTGTCTTGCTCCAGAACCATCCAAATAATACCAATTACCATTTAGTTGTATCCAGCCTGTTTCACGCGCACCAGTATATTCATCTAAATAGTACGTATTCTTTTCATCATAAAACCAGCCTTTTTTCTTCTTGCCATCTGCTCCGTAATAATATCAATAGCCATTTTCTTGTTGCCAACCTGTTTTCTGAACTGCCGCTTGAACAACTATATCCTTTGACCTGTAGAAGCCTTTACATCTGTTTGTGCATAAGAAATAGTTGGAATAATAAACGTAGCTGATAATAATATTCCTAACACTTTTTTTATCATGTTCTTCTCCCTCTTCAGCTTAACTATAATATCAAAATTATGAAAAATTTAACATATAAAAATGTAATTTTTCCCCTTTAATTATGAATTCTATACAGAAACTAAACCGTAACCTCTATAAAGTGAAATTCCGTCAGTGGGGGTCTTACTGCCCTCGAATAGCGGGATAAAATTAAATAAAAAAATAACCTCAAAATGAGATTATTTTTTATTTCCAAATAAAATTAGAAAATCTCCGTATCCTTCTTTTTCTAAATCCTCTTTAGGGATAAAGCGCAGTGCAGCAGAGTTAATGCAATAGCGTAGACCATTTGGTCCTGGTCCATCCGGGAATACATGTCCTAAGTGTGAATCTGCATCTTTGCTGCGCACTTCCGTTCTCGTCATATTATGGCTTACATCTATTTTCTCTTTTATACTTGCTGATAACATCGGTTTTGTAAAGCTTGGCCATCCACAACCACTATCAAATTTATCTAATGAACTAAATAAAGGCTCTCCTGAAACAACATCAACGTAAATACCTTCTTCTTTATGGTTCCAATATTCATTTTGAAAAGGCGGTTCTGTCCCATTTTCCTGCGTAACATAAAATTGCATCTCTGTTAATCCTTCTTTTAGATGAGAATTGTCCTTTGGCCAATATTTTTTTATAAATGCATCACGCCCAGATCCTTGACGATATAATGCATATCGAAACGAATTTTTTTTATGATAATCTTGATGATATTCTTCAGCAAGATAGAATGTTGCAGCCGGTAAAATTTTCGTAACAATTGGCTTTGAAAATCGCCCACTTTTCTCTAAATCAAGCTTTGATGCTTCAGCCTTTTCACGCTGCTCTTCACTATGATAAAAAATGACTGTTTCATAAGATTGTCCACGATCATGAAATTGACCTCCAACATCTGTTGGATCAATTTGTTGCCAATATAAATGCAGTAATTGTTCATATGGCATACGATTCGGATCAAAAGTAATTTGTACAGCTTCATAATGTCCCGTTGTCTCTGAGCAAACTTCTTTATACGTTGGATTTTCCTTATGACCACCTGTATACCCAGATACAACCTTTATAATGCCGTCCATCTCTTCAAATGGCGACACCATACACCAAAAACATCCCCCAGCAAATGTTGCAAGTTTATATTTCTCGTTTACAGTCATTTCTACACCCCACTATCTTTTTCTTACAGTATGGCATATCAAAGTATAAATTATAAAGTGAAACTTCCCTCATTAGGGAGGTTTTTCCTTCCCCAATGATAAAAAACTTCTATCAATCGGACACATGCCAGCAGTTATCCCACACCTATTTTCTTTGTTTTCTCAGCCCGTGAATAGTGGGATTAAAAAAAGCATCAAGAACAGATGCTTTTTTAACAGTTATTTATTCCTTATTTACAGACTCTTCTTTTTCATCACTCGTTACTTCTAACACATCTAGTAAAAACATAAAGACTGGAATCCCTATAATTAATCCCCAAACCCCTAAGAAATGTTCAGAGAAAATTAAAATCATAAATGTATAAAAAATAGGTAAATTTGTTTTCTCTGACATAAACTTTGGATTTAAGAAATAACTTTCAATTGCATGAATGATTGTCACCATAATTAAAATGTATACGACATATACAATACCACCAATATTGTAAGCAATCACACAAAGAGGAAATAGTGAAATAATGACACCCGCAACAGGAATCAGACCAAGTAAGAAAATCATTAAAGCTAATCCGAGCAACTGTGGAAAACCTAAAATCCAAAGCCCGATAACAGACAACACACAATTTACAATAGCAATAAGAAATTGTGCTTCAATCACTTTTCCAAATGAGCGAGCAAATTTTCTTCCAAAATACTCAATTTCATTATGAAAAACAGCTAATTTACTGTCTTTAAACTTTGATGTAAACGCAACAATTCTTGATTTCTCTAGCAAGAAAAATAAGCTTAAAATGAGTGAAAGTAAAACTTGCAAGCTTACTTTCCCAACGTTTGCTAACGAACTATAAATGATGTTCACACCTTGATTCACATACTTCGATAATTCTATATGATCAATTGTAGAAACTAAATATCTAATTACTTCATTATCAGGTGGATTTCGTACAAATACATTAAACTGATACACGAGCTGTGTAATTTGTATCATTAGAACTGGTACATATTTGTATAATGTGATAACAATCCCACTAACTAATGCTATATATAGAAATGCAATAATCATTTTTCTATTAATCGGTAAAAAATGTTCCAGTTTACGAGAAATAAATTTTTGAAACCGGTCCATTAAATACGTAAAAATAAATGTAATTAAGATTAAATTAAACATACTTTTCAATCCATATAAAACAAGCACAAGTAACCCTAATATAGCTAACCTCTGAAATCCTTTACTTTGAAACAGGTTTTTTATTTGCATAATCGAAGCTTAACCTCTCCTGTCCTTATAATTCATACTAATTTCATTTTACAATATAAAAGGTACTTTCAGAACGCATTCTTGTAAACTGAACAAAAAGTTTTACTGGTAAATTTCAATTAAAAAGATATTATCTAAATCAATGTAACATAAAAAAACAAACTATTAATAGAAATCTGTTTCTACCAATAGTTTGTTATCCTTATAAAAGGCTCATTCATATGAAATTCTAGAACACGAAATAACATTCCTGATCCTTTACCCGATATTCCTTCTTCCGAATTGTAATGAATAACAAAACCATAATCAAAAGCTGAAAATCTTAATATCATCAATTTGAAATAAAAGGAGAAAAGAATGCTATTCATTCTTTTCTCTCTTACATAATATCTTCTAAACTATTAAGATACTTTTTAAGGGCGCCATACACCTGTATGATCAAAGTAATAATATTTTCCGTTTATCTCTAACCAACCTGTTTGCATGACCCCATTACTATCTAAATAATACCAACTGTTTCCGCTTTGCAACCAACCTGTTTTCATTGCTCCATTACTATCTAGGTAGTACCATGTATTTCCACTTTGTAACCAACCTGTTTTCATCGCTCCATCTTTATCTAGATAGTACCATGTATTTCCGCTTTGTAACCAACCTGTTTTCATTGCTCCGTCTTTATCTAAGTAATACCATGTATTTCCGCTTTGTAACCAACCTGTTTGCACTGCTCCATTACTGTCTAGGTAATACCATTTGTTTTCAAGCAACAACCAACCTGTTTTCGCTACTCCGCTACTATCTAAGTAATATTTCGTATTACCGTCTTGCATCCAACCTGTTTGCATGATTCCATTGCTGTCTAGGTAGTATCTCATGTTCCCTTCTTTTACCCAGCCTGTTTGCATAACTCCATCTTTATCTAAATAATACTTAGAACTTCCATATGAAAGTACACCCGTTTGCATTGCTCCGTTCTCTGCAAGATAGTACCATTTCCCATTCAGATTAAGCCACCCTGTTTGCATCATACCTGTATCCGTGGCATAATACCATTTTCCATTAGATTGAATCCAACCCGTTTGCATCGCTCCATCTTGTCCGAAATAATACCACTTCCAAGTTTGTTCAACCCAGCCTGTTTGCATAACTCCATCTTTATCTAAGTAGTACCATTTTCCGTCAGATTGAACCCAACCTGTTTTCTTTTCACCAGTGACTTCATCTAAGTAATACCATTTTCCATCCCTTTGTATCCAGCCTGCTTGTTTTGTTGCCGTACCTTGAATAGTTAAAGAATTACTAGATTCATTGCCCCATGCATCTACTGCTACAATTTCAAATTGATAATTCGTATTAGGCTTTATATTTGGAATGGTTGCCGAAACCCTGTTATTTTTTGCGTTTTTATCCCAAAACTTCACATATGTAGTTTGTATCTTCTTACCGTCTTGTTTAATGTAGTATTTATCAATTTGCGTATTATCAATTGCAGGATCCCACGAAATCGTCATTTCATCCCCGACTATATTTTCAACTTTTATATTCGCATTACTTTGGAAAGAAGGCTTTTCCGTATCATCAATGGTTTTCTCATAAGGTACTTTTATCGTATACGAGTTAACCCATGTATGATTACTAAACTCTCTTGCTTTTATTTCTACTTTATCATCATAAACATTAACAAGTAGTCCTTGTGAAGATTTATCTGGGCCATACCCACCTTCATACACAGTATAGGCAATTGCACTTGTATTCACCATCGTGAATCCATCTTGATATGCCGTTTTTGCATGATCAGCCATATAATGTAAATGACCAGAGAATAAAATTACTTGCGGATATTTTTTTAATAAATTAGCTAATCTACCGTCTCTTAGGCCACCGCCCCACTCATCGCTACCATATACTGTATCATCAATAGGTTGATGTAAAAAAACAAATATTGGCTTTTTCGGGTCAGCTTGGACTGGCAATGTTTTTTCTAACCAGCTGTACTGTGCATCAGAAATGATTGCATAATCATTCTCGTTCATTTCCTCTCCGCCAAGTGAAATAAAATGATACCCTTCTATCCATTTATCATAATAAACACCCGGCATGCCTGTTTTATTAACAAATCGATCTGTTAATGTTTTATTTGTAATCCAAGGCTTAGGCCAAAATCTCATTTCAAATAACTCATGATTCCCAATTGAAAGCACCTTTTCCGCATTTGGGTTCATATTCATATTTAAAATTCTATTAAATTCATCATACTGCGAATCAAGTCCCTGATCTGTTAGATCACCAACAACAGCCAAGGCTTTATAGTTAGGAGCTAATTCCTTATACTCCTGTAATGCCTTAGCAAAATTATCAGCTTGATTTGCACCAGAAATATGTGTGTCACTCATTACTGGTATTTGTAATTTAGGAACTTCATTTTTTTCCGCTGCAAAAGCAGGGGTTTGTGAAAATCCAATTACACACGCTGTAGTTAACAAACAGCGAGAAATTATCTTTTTCATTTTATCCATCCTTCGTCCCATAATTTTAAATATTAGTAAATATCGCCTCATCTATTGTAAGTCTTTTCTTTTTAAATAGTAAAGATAGCGTGGAATAATTAGAATTTTCCGCAATTAAAACAAAATTGAGAAAAGGAATAGAAAATCCCTCCTATGAATTAATATTTTACACTCATTAATTCGTAGGAGGGTTATAAAGTGCTCACTTAAAGCTATTGACTAATAACTCGTGTGCGTATCTATATTTTTATGAACAGTGTTTACATTTCCTTTCAACTTAAACGTACAAACACAGAAATATATAATCGAAAGAATCGATATACATATCCATAAATTATATACATAAGAAGTTTCCCATACACCTATAAGGGAAAGAAGAGCAGGGCAAGTTAACGTAACCCATGACTGTACAAAAGCTATTTTTCCAATATAATGATTGATGTTCTTTTTCTGTACATTAGAAACAAAGAACAAGAACCATAAAAATGCCCACATGAACCAAGTTAACGCATTAACGATATCGTGAAAATGTACGATCGCTACAATCATGTAGAATAGCGCAATAATCGCTACCCAAAGAGAAAACCAGCCTAAACCATCACCCTTCAATCCGGCAATGAAAGTAACTCCTACATATAAATAAGTTAGACCAAATAAAAAAGTAGCTGCATATAAATACACTGTCCAATTACTTTGATCGGAAACTACAATTAAATAGAAAGGAATAATAATTTGTAGTATCCCTACAAATAAATTAAAAACACCAATACTCTTTTCTTCCGCTTTTCCTAGCATTACAAGGCTATTTAAAAAAAGCACTGCACCGGAAAGCAATAATCCAACATCACCCATATATATTCTTGTGAAAAACAAAACAGTTTTTCACAATGATACCTCCTCACATTATACATTCATTTTTTATAGTTTTAACAACAAAAAGCAATTCCTCTTCTCCAATAACATGTAGCAGAGGAACTGCTTGTATTTAGAAAAACTTACAACAGACAATACATTTGAAGTACATATAATTTTCCATTTAAACGCTTCCAAAAGGGTATGCATTAAAATTATGAAAACGATATCAATATAATAACAGCATTCGGTATAAAAATAAATGATAAAAAAAATAGTATATAATCCACAAAATACCTTTATTTATAAAATCATTACAATCAGATGGCACTTCTATCAGTGGGGGTCTTACTGCCCGTTAATACGGGATAAAAATATAGCTCTTTTTTAACGAAAAAACTCCTACCTTTTTTCCTTGGATAGGAGTTTTCTACGCAATATTTGTGAGTTTATCCATCTACTCTATACACAAAAATTCATTAAGCTGTAAAGTTTCTTATCGCTTCTTAACCTTTATTCCTATCCAAATACTAAATTACATAGAAGTAAACACATAAAAAGTGAGCAAGGCTACCGAGTAACACAAAAATATGAAAAATTTCATGGTGGCCCATATATTTAAATTCTAACCATTTCGGTTTTGCACCATAAATAACTCCGCCAATCGTATAAAATACCCCTCCCAATATCAATAGCAAGAGGCCATTTGTACTGAGATTTTCTGATAATGGAGCAAAAAAGAATATAATCAGCCATCCCATTAAAAGATAAATAGATGTCGATAACCACCTAGGACAGCTAAACCAAAACATTTTAAAAATAATTCCGCATACAGCAGTTGCGTACACCAATATGAACAATAGCAAACCTTTGTCAGCTTGTAACGTAATTAAACAAAAAGGTGCATATGTACCTGCGATTAACATAAAAATCATGGAATGATCCAGTTTTCTAAAAAAATAAATAACACGATCATTTGCAACAACCATGTGGTATACAGTGGATGCAGTGTAGAGGATCATCATCCCCATTCCAAACAAAATTACCGCTGAAACTGTAGTGACAGACGGCATTTCTATAGAAACTTTCACTAACATGGCAAGAAGTGCGACAAATGATAAAATTGCACCTCCAAAATGCGTAAATGCATTAACCGGTTCTCTCACATAAGAATTCACATTAACAACCCCCTATATAATCACACGTAGTTTTGATAACTACATGTAATTATATAGTGATCATTCCTAAAGGTCAACATTTACAAGAAATATGTTTCATAATACTATAATTAAATATACAGGAATAACCACAGAAAGTTATAATCACTAATAAAGCGAAACTTTCATCAGTGAGCGTCTTTTATCACCTACTGATAATTAGCACATGCCAGCAGCCACCCTCACCTTGTTTTCTCATAACCTTGAGGTGAGCATATCGGCATAAAAATTTACATCATTCCTATAAAAGTGAGGGTTTCATATGGAAAATATAAAAGATTTACTAGAAACATTACATTTAGAACAAAAAATTACACTTGAGGATATCCCCAACGTAGATTTATATGTAGATCAAGTCGTTCAGCTATTTGAAAATAGCTACAACATGACAACTAGAAATGAAGATGAAAAAGTTCTAACGAAAACCATGATTAACAACTATGCAAAAGGAAAACTGTTTTTTCCTATTAAAAATAAAAAATACTCTAAAGAGCATATAATCTTAATTAGTTTAATTTATCAGTTAAAAGGGGCACTTTCTATTAACGACATAAAAAGTTCATTAGTTGAAATTAATGAAAAATTAGTACACGAAGACGATTTTGAACTAGATGCTCTGTATAAAAGTTACCTCCATCTAACAGAAACAAATATCAAAAACTTTAAAAATGATGTAAACAATCGAGTAGACGAAGTGAAAGCAGAAGCAGCTATCTTCGAAAATGAAAATTTTGAGAAGTTCTTATTGCTTACATCTTTCGTAACCATGAGTAACATGTATCGACGTTTAGCAGAAAAAATAGTGGATGAAATGAAGAATTCCTAATTCTATTTATTTTTAATTCGTGAACTACTAAAAAAGCCACCTATTTCCTCGGTGGCTTTAATAAATTGAAATCTCAACGTTTCTCCTTAAATGATTTATTAGAAGGTCCAATTAATCATTATATAAATTTATTGTTATTTTAATAAATCCTCAACACTACAAGATATTTCTTAATACCCTCTTAATAATTTAATGTTGTAATAAAATTATTAAAAATATTAGGAGGAATCAAATCATTATGAAAAAAGCAGTTTCAGTTGGTCTTTCTATGGCTATAATGGCTTCCGCTGCAATTCCGGCTTTTGCATCCGATTTTGATCACAATTCTAAGTCCCAAAAACACAACCAAATAGAGCGTGTAGAATTTACTTCTATGAAAGCTCCAACTACTATTGAAAACATGGTCAAAACTTATTCAGAGGCTAAGGTAAAAATCACCTATAAAGACGGAAGTGTGAAAGAAACTCCTCTTGATTATAACTCTCTTTTTTTATCCAAAGATAAAATTGTAAAAAATAAAGGTGAAATGATCCCAGCGGGCACACCTATTGACGTGAAAGGGAATCCAATTGTCGATAAAAGTGTTCCAGACAAGCCTTCTTATTTTATTTCTGATGCACCTGACTCCAATAGTTTTATTACGATCGCGGGAAAGTCTTACATCATCTCTCATTATGAATATGATTCAATAGATAATGCAGGAAACTCAATTTCTGGTCTACCGGCATCTATGACTCTTACACAAGTTGATCAAAATAAAAAAACTGGCGAATTAACCGTTAATAACGCCAAAAAAATTGATTTTTCAAACGTAAATGGTCTCTGGACTCCATGTAATGGAACTACAACGGATTGGAACACTCACCTTGGTTCAGAAGAATATGAACCTGACGCACGCTCATTTGAAGATCCTACATCCAGTTCTTATAAAGCTGTTACTAACTTTGCTAACTACTACTTTGGTGATAAATCTAAAGCAAACCCTTACTTTTATGGCTGGATTCCTGAAATCTCCGTCAATGCACAAGGAGAACCTTCTGTTGTTAAGCATTATAGTACGGGAAGATTTTCTCATGAACTAATGCAAGTTTTACCTGATGATAAAACAGCAATATTTGGTGATGATGGCGGAAATACGATGATGTTTATGTATGTGGCAGATAAAAAGAAAGATTTTTCTGCAGGAACGCTATACGCAGCTAAATTTAAACAAACAAGTACTGAAAATGGCGGTGCAGGAAACTTAGAATGGATTAAGTTGGGGCATTCAACCGATAAGGAAATAAAAGCTATTATTGATAAAGGCGTTAAGTTCAGTGATATTTTTGATACAGCAACTCAACCTACTGCTGGCTATACAGCGATCAAAACATCAGCAAATAAAAATGTCGAGTACATTAAAGTAAAACCTGGAATGGAAAAAGCAGCTGCATTCCTAGAATCTCGCAGATAT
The DNA here is from genome assembly GCF_042676365.1 of Bacillus sp. CGMCC 1.60114. Classification (NCBI taxonomy): domain Bacteria; kingdom Bacillati; phylum Bacillota; class Bacilli; order Caryophanales; family Bacillaceae; genus Bacillus; species Bacillus sp. CGMCC 1.60114. Next base: position 45,068 of record NZ_JBHTHG010000004.1, on the reverse strand, counting down.
GGCGCTATATTAGGTGCAACATCTGAATTTAATAAAATGGAAGGAATCGCTGTCAATGAGAAAGATAAAAAAGCGTATATTGCAATGTCTTATCAAAATGGAAGCATGCAAAAACAAGAAGGCAGCATTCAAGACGATATTCAACTACCTGCCATTAATTCTGGAGTAACTTGGCAGATAGACTTAAACGAAGGGCAAAAAGATAACAGCGGTCGTCATATCGAGAGCGAATTCGTACCTGCTAGTATGAAAGGACTTATTATTGGGGAAGATTTGAAAGCTCCAGATGCCTACGGAAATACAGCTGCACCAGACAAGGTAGCAAATCCTGATAACTTAACCTTCTCAAACGATTTAAACACGCTATTCATTGGAGAAGACAGCTCTATGCACACAAATAACTTTGTATGGGCTTATAACGTTAAAACTAAGCAACTATCAAGAATTCTTTCAGTTACTGCTGGCGCAGAAGCAACAGGATTAAGAGCAGTTGACGATGCTAACGGCTTCCGTTATATCTTAAGTAACTATCAGCATCCAGGTGAAGACCTTGAGGGCAAACAAATTACAGCCGTCGACAAAACTAAATTAGAAGAAGCAATGAAACAAGGTATAGGCATTCAGGAGACCGGAGGAGTTGGCTACATATCTGGACTACCTTTTGGAAATAAAAAATAATAAATCTGATAAAATGAAACTCCCCATAGTGGGAGTTTTTTCCCCCCCACCTATCTCCTTCGTCTAAGTTACTTAGTAAATCCAAAACAATTTAAATATCTTACACCTATTGAATTCTAATGTCATCTTCTCATATGATATATAAACAATAAGAGAGAATGAATATGGAAATATTGGCAATAACTTGATACAATTACAATAAACATCCATAATACTCAATATTCAAACAATATATATCTTGAATAAAACATTTATTCAAATAAAATCGATAGAGGAGAAAATAAAATGAATCCAGTGACAAATGAGGAAACTCTACGAAATATAAAACCTAAGAAAACGAAAAATTTGTATATTCCAATAAAAAATAAATTTTATATCAGTCATATTGTAGCGTTCATATGGATGTGTTTATCTATTTGGTTTTCCATACCGTGGGTAAAAGACTTGGGTTTCTTCATAACTGTCCCATTTGCTATTCTTATTATTGCAGGAATTGCCTATATACCTGGTTATATGAACGCGTTTATGGTGTCTAGTTTATTACTTGATAGACAGCCCCCATTAAAAGAGCCTAATCCAATAAACCCCATTACTATACTTATAGCATGTTGGAACGAAGAAAAAGGAATTCTTGATACGATTCGCTATATTGCAAATCAGGATTATCAAGGAAAGGTAAATATTATTGTAATTGATAATAATTCTACAGATAAAACCGCAGAAATGGCTAAGGTTGCAGGTAAAAAATTTAATTTAGATGTAACAATTGTTCATGAATCTACTCCTGGCAAAAACCATGCCTTGAATACTGGTCTCTCACATGTAAAGACAGACCTTGTAATTACATTAGATGCAGATACTTTACTACATAAATCAGCCATTCGATATATTGTTGCCCGAATGATGTCAGCCCCTCAAGACGTATGTGCAGTTGCTGGAAGTGTACTTGTTCGCAATAGTCGTGGTGGTTTTTTAGCAAAAATTCAAGAATGGGACTATTTTTTGGGAATTGCCAGCGTTAAACGATTACAAGGGCTTTTTCAAGGCACTCTAGTAGCACAAGGAGCTTTTTCCCTTTATAAAACAGATTCCGTTCGTGCAGTAGGAGGATGGCCAGACGCCATTGGGGAAGATATTGTATTAACATGGAAGTTTTTATCCAATAATTGGAGAGTTTATTTTGAGCCGCTTGCTGTCGCTTTTACTGATGTGCCAGAATCATTGAAGCATTTTTGCAGACAAAGAAGCAGATGGGCAAGAGGAATGATAGAGGGCTTAAAATTAATAAAACCATGGGAACATCCTATTTCTTACGTACGCTATCTCACAGGATGTAATATTATTATGCCGTATTTAGATACAGTGTATACTTTCTGTTGGTTGCCAGGTCTTATTCTTGCATTTTTTGGACACTATTGGATTGTTGGCCCTACAACCTTATTTGTCCTACCTTTAACTATTTTACAAAATTATTTTATGTATCGATATCAAAAACGCATTTTTAAAAATCTTGATTTAAAAATAAGAAAAAATAATTTAGGGTTTCTAGCTTATATTCTAATTTACCAGATGATAATGAGCCCAGTTTCAGTGTGGGGTTATATTCAAGAAGGCTTAAATCTAAAAAGGGTTTGGAAATAGTTCCAAACTCTTTATTTTTTTACAATTCAGGCCTTTTTCACTCATTTCCTATTAGAAGTTCGTCTATACCCACTTCAATTAAATTCATATTATATATAATAAACAATATTTGATTCTTTAAAAAGGAGGCAGTTAATTGTCTTTAAAAAAATTTGTAGATGCATTACCAATACCTTCTGTCTTAAAACCAGAAGGTACCCGTGATGGAATCCCCTTCTATGAAGTAGCGATGGAGCAAGTCAAACAAAAATTACATCGCGATTTGCCGCCAACTACCGTCTGGGGTTACAACGGTATGTACCCTGGCCCTACATTCGAAGTAGAAAGAAATCACCCTATTTTTGTACAATGGAAAAATAAATTGCCTTTTGAACACCTGCTGCCCGTTGATCAAACCGTTCATGGTGCGCAACCAGACAAACCTCCTGTTAGGACGGTTGTCCATTTACATGGAGGTCGGGTTCGTCCAGAAAGTGACGGATATCCAGAGGCATGGTTCACAAGAGATTTTCAAAACGTTGGACCGACATTCGTGAATAAAGTCTACTACTATCCAAACTGTCAACGTCCTACAACACTTTGGTATCATGATCACGCCCTTGGAATCACTCGTTTGAACGTTTACGCAGGCCTTGCGGGCTTCTATCTTCTCAGAGATGAAGAAGAGAAAAAATTGTGTCTTCCTAGTGGGAAATTTGAAATTCCGCTGGTCATCCAAGATCGTTCGTTCTATGCTAATGGTGAACTATTCTATCCATCCCAGCCAGGAAATATGCCACCGCCAGCACCACAACCGCCCCCACCAGCAGATCCTACATTACCAAATCCATCAATTGTCCCAGAGTTTTTTGGTAGTACAATCTTAGTCAACGGAAAAGTATGGCCTTATCTTGAGGTTGAGCCACGGAAATACCGGTTCCGCATCCTAAATGGCTCCAATTCTCGTTTTTATCGTATACAGTTGAGCTCTGGTCAAAGTTTTGTCCAAATTGGCACAGACGGAGGACTTTTAGAAAAACCTATCAAAGTATCTCAACTCATCCTTGCACCTGCTGAACGTGCCGATGTCATTGTCGATTTTTCAAACCATAATGGTCAAAGTATTATCTTAACAAATGACGCATCAACCCCGTTCCCTAACGGTGATAGTCCTTCTGAAGATCTCAGACAGATCATGCAATTTCGCGTCAAACAAACATGCCGCAAACCTGACAAAAGCCAAATCCCACAAAAGTTAAGCTGTTTAGAACACCTGAATCCCCAGGATGCTATAACCATACGAAAAAACACTTTAGTTGAAGCTACCGATGATTTTGGGCGGCCAAAACTATTATTAAACAACCTAGAGTGGGATCAGCCCATTACAGAAACCCCATATAATGGAACCATAGAAATTTGGGAGCTGTATAATACTACACTGGACACTCACCCGATTCACTTGCACCTCGTCAATTTTCAAATTTTGAATCGTGCTGTATTTACTGGCGATCCAAATGGTTCCAACCTCAAAGTCGGGCCACCAATACCACCCGATCCAAACGAGAGAGGATGGAAAGATACTGTTCGTGCCAATCCCGGGGAAGTTACTCGAATTATTGCACGTTTTGGTCCATTTACTGGAACCTATCCGTGGCACTGCCACATTCTTGAACACGAAGATCACGATATGATGAGACCGTACGAGGTTCTAACTAATTCTACCTTTAATCCATGTGAACGCATTCCAGAACAATGCAGTGATAATTCCTTTTCTCAATGTTTTGACTGTCATAAACACCGTAAAAACAAATGACAGTAAACAAAACCGATGCGATGATGATTGAATTCAATATTCAAATTTAGTTACAAATTTTTTAGCAATCACCTAAAAGAGTTCAATTTTTTATTCTTTTTTAAGTCTCACAACAAAAAAAAGAGAAATCATTATTCCTGATTTCTCTTCTCCCTTTCATTCAGTAGATATCCTTACATTTACTTATGGTATGGTTCAGCGAACATCACCTAAGAACATAGTTGATTTTGAACTTAAAGTATTTATATGTATTTAGACTAAATCCCCATATTATTTTATGGGGATTTCTATTTGAACAACCTCCTAACTTAAATATTATGCCAGCTTGTGGGGAGGGAAGAGCTATGGCATATTTGGCTTAATAAACTTTTTTTATTGGTGATAACATGCCCAATAGACACCCTTTTTGAGTGCCTACAAAGCTTTTTCATACTCCCCAATGATTTTGTAAAAGGAATTCTTCTTAAGCTCTAACATTCCCATAAACTCAACGCCTGTAATGTCTTTACTTTTCCATTTTGGATAGTTTTGCTCAAGTGTTTGACGTTGTTGTTTAGATATTGTACTTAGACTTGATTGCGTTCTGCCCAGAACCATACCAGCGCCACATTTTGGAAACTTCATGAGCCCTACTAAAGGATGTTCACCACTACTAAAAGAAAATCATCTGACTAAACGATTTGTTGTACAGCAAAAGATTCCCCTAGCCATTTTTAAAAAAATTGTTTGACATAGTACGCGTATATGTAGAAAAAGGAAAGCCTTTCTTTCCGGCTTTCCTTCTCACGCTGTTTTGTCTTCATCCCAGCTTAAGTAATGTTCATCTCGGCATGCACTATCCGATGGTTTACATTAAAGCGTTGGTTCGCATCTTGACCAAAAATGTCGAAAAACACCTTACCTTTATTACTGGAGCATTGAATCTCCCATTCGCTTCCCCCCCAATTTCACTTACCACGCTCTCAATTGATGAATCTGGGGAGAGAATGAGGTTTCCCCTGTCAAAGATTAAAATGTTCAGTCCATCCAAAGAGAATACCTTAACCCGAACGGTAGCATTGACAGTATTATTGTTTACAATGGCTACTCGAGCTTGTTGAGATTTATTAGGAACATCGTTTTCAATCGAGCCTGTGGAAAGCCTCACGGAGAGCTTTACTAAATATGTAAATCTCTTTATTCGATACTAATAATCATACTTAGACAAAATCAATCCTATTATGTAAATTGAATGTAGATTCTTATCTATATATGAAAGAATTTGATTAATAGTTTTTATAGAAAATAAGTTCTTTTATGTTAAAATGGAGACAATTGATGAACGGACTTACTAAAAAAGGAGATGGTTAATTTGATTAATATTTTAGGTAAAAATAGTTGGAAAGAATACTCAATCATTCTTTATATCATCCTAAATCTTATCATGCCATTTGCCATTCTAAATTTTTTAAATATTCATTTATGGAATATAACTTTTAATCCAATTGATTTTATTTTAAAGCCTTTTATGATTATTCCATTTGCGAGCTTGTTACTGGCATTATTTACAGAATGGACAATCTATGCATTTAATTATATGAAAAGGCTACGCTTAACAATCAAAAAAAGGAAAGGTAGATTATCCCTAAAAGTGGTAGAAAAGAGTTTACCGATCTACGTAATAGATCAAAGTTATTTTAATGAAGAAATTCAACTCAAAAACACTCTAGTAGTAGATATGCGTATAAAAGATCATGATCATCTATCTTTTAGTGATCATTTAGATGTTATTAAACTTTATAATGATGATAATCGGTTAAATATCCTCGATTTGATAGAGAAAGCAAATCTCCTTATAAAGAACACTGCCTTAAAAGAAAACCTCATTACATTCATTGTCGATAGTAAAAAAGAAAAGAATAGAACGATATCAAAAATATGGCTCAGATTAATTTGTAACCCTAGCTCTAAATCGGCAATGGCTGATATTCATACGATTTTAGAGTTAGTGTATTAATCGGAAATAGTATCGCCTGAAAAATCAAAATATATATCTGTTCACCAACATACAGAGAAAAAGTATCAAAAACATTGAACTGTTCTTTTTATTCATCTAAGATAATGATACTAATCAAATCTAAACAAACTTTTTATATAAACCTTAAGGCTTTCTTAGTATTAAAAAAGCCCGCTTAAAGCGGGCTAATGAAAAGTGATCCTATCTTAATAAAATAAATTTGTCCTTCAAAATCATTATAAAGCCAGTAAAATTGCATCTATTTATGATACGGTTCATTACGATTAATTCGAAACGCTCTATACACCTGCTCTACCAGTACCAAGCGCATCAACTGATGAGGCAGCGTCATTTTTGAAAACGACAATGACTCATTAGAGCGCTTCATTACTTCTTGGCTTAGCCCAAGCGATCCCCCAATAACAAATGCCACTTTACTCTTTCCATATGTAGCAAGGCGGTCTAAGCTTGCAGCAAACTCTTCTGATGATTTTTGTTTCCCTTCAATTGCTAATGCAATTACATGCATATCATCAGAAATTCTATCTAAGATACGAATTCCTTCTTTTTCTTTCACCATTTGCATTTCGGCTTCACTTAAGTTTTCCGGTGCTTTTTCATCTGGTAACTCAACAATCTCCACTTTTGCATAGGCCGATAATCGTTTTAAATACTCTTCAATGCCCTGTTTTAAATATTTTTCTTTTAATTTTCCGATTGAGATAATTAAGATATTCACATATATTCCCCACCTTACAAACACATTATCCACAGAAGTTATCCACATATCCACATTCATCATCCACATATTGTGTGGGAATCTGTGTTCGATACAACATATGTCGCCTTATTTTGACAAAATTCACACGTTTTTTGCTCATTATCTTTATTATCCACAGTGTGGATAAACGGTGGCACTTCACATTCATCCACAATAATATCTAACGCTAGTTCCACATGTTCTAAACAACAAGGTAATTTCATAATTTCACCTCACTTATCCACAACAGAAAACAGGAGGGGCTGCCTCCTGTTTTAATACTGCTGACTGCCTAATTTTACAGTTGTTGTTTCTCGTTTTGCACCACGATAAAATGTGACTGTCATTTTATCATTAATTTTCTTATTGTATAAGATTTTTCGGAATGCAATAATATCTTGAACTGCTTTTCCATCCACTGCTACAATGACGTCATATTCGTGTAAACCTGCATCCACACCAGGAGATGGGCTTTTCACATCTAAAATACATACACCTTCTGTTATATTAGATGGAAGATGTAAGGTTTTATCCCAATAATAATTTGGAATTTCATTTAAAGATCTTAATTCAACTCCAACGTAAGGTCTTCTTACTTTCCCATACTTTTCAATCTCATTCATAACTGGAACAGCTCTTGTGATAGGAATTGCAAGTCCAATTCCCTCTACCTCTTTTGCAGCAATTTTCATGGAGTTGATTCCAATAAGCTGCCCTGCTTCATTTACAAGAGCCCCGCCACTATTACCTGGATTAATGGCTGCATCTGTTTGCAATACTTCCACTTGCCAATCATAATGCCCATCTTGATCTAAATCAACCGGTACAATGCGTTCATTTGCTGAAATAATCCCTTGCGTTACAGTACCTGAAAATTCTAAACCAAGAGGGTTCCCAATTGCAAGCGCAGCTTCACCACGTTTTACTTTCGTAGAATCACCAAGTTCAATGACCTTTTTCGCATATTTTTCATCAATTTGTAAGACAGCTAAATCTGTTACAACATCGGTTCCTAAAATCTTTCCAGGAATTTTTGTTCCATCACTCAAACTTACTTCAATACGATTTGCTCCTGCTACAACATGATTGTTTGTCACAATGTATGCATGTCCATTTGCTTTCTTGTAAATTACACCAGACCCTGTTCCTGCTTCTGAATCTGCTTCTGAAAAATTATCGCGCTGGATATTAATAACACCAACAACTGCTTCTGAAGCACGATCAACAGCTTTAACAAAGCCATCTCCTGTATTCACAACTTGAGGAGTAGACTGCGCTATATACTGTTTCTCTTCACTTGCTTCTGTTTCTCGTATTGTAGTCCAACCAAGTTTTGAAAACGTTGGAATCGCAAAAGCAAATAATGTAGCACCAATGATAGTTCCTGCTACACCAGAAACGAAAATGTGTTTATGCTTTTGTTTTCTTTTTCGTTTCATCTGTAAATCTTCTTCATCAATAAAGGACATTTATGCTCACCTAGCCTTCCGAAAGCATCTATATTCTCCTTTATTGTTTACCAAAATGAAGAATTATACGTATTGAATTTTAGTTGGCGTTTTTGGATCTGTATCGTGCAGCTGAAATGCTTCTCCTACAGCAAGTCCTTTTTCTTCAAGTACTTGTTCAACAGACATACGGGCAAGTTCTTTCATATTATTGTCTAAACTAAGGTGAGCCAAATAAATATGCTTCGTTTCATCCGTAATTACATCAGTCATCGCAAGAGCTGCATCTTCATTAGAAACATGTCCTACATCACTCAAAATTCTTCGTTTAATGCTCCATGGATAACGTCCCATTCGTAGCATTTCAACGTCATGATTACTTTCAAATACAAAAGCATTAGCTCCCTTAATAATTCCTTTCATTCGGTCGCTAACGTATCCCGTATCTGTAATAACCACTAACTTCCTTCCATTATGATGAAACGCATAAAACATTGGCTCAGCAGCGTCATGTGAAACACCAAATGATTCCACTTCAATATCTCCAAACGTTTTAACATCTCCAATTGAGAAAATAAATTTTTGCTCCGTTGGAATATTACCGATTAAATGTTCCATCGCGTTCCATGTTTTCTCATTCGCATAAACAGGCAAATGATACTTACGTGCTAACACACCTAGTCCTTTAATATGGTCGCTATGTTCATGTGTGACAAGAATGCCAGATATGTTATTTATATCTATTTCAGCTTGCTGAAACAAAGCTTCTGTTGCTTTTCCGCTTAGCCCTGCATCTACTAATAATTTTTGGCGTTCTGTCCCTACATACAGCGCATTTCCCGTACTGCCACTTGCAAGTACACTAAAATGCAAACTCATTTGCCTTCACTCCATTGTTCATTGTCCTTGCCCAATTTAATAATTTGTCCTTCTATTGCATTTACAAAGTAATCCATTTTATCTGTATACAAATTCCAGGTCGGAACAAGAACTTGTATATTTGAGGAAGAAGGAGCTACCACCGTTGCATATCCTAATTTTGCCCCTTTTATATGACTCCCTTGCTTCAATTCATTTTTCGTATTCGTATACAACGTTTCTAATGCATTTCGAGCAGAAATAATATCTAACTCTTTATTTTGGTCTCCCATCTCTTTAAATTCATATAGCATTGTTTGCGTATACGATATAATTTCTTTCTTTTCATTTAGTTCAGCAACAATCATACCATGTTGATTATAAAATAGCGGCTTATCCTTATATTTTTGAAAAAAATACACTTTCGATCCTTCCGCTTTTCCTGCAGCACTGTATTTTTGTCCATCAATTACATAAGAACGCAGAAATTCACTATAATTATCACTTGTTGTTGCTTTTGCATTCCAAAATGGCTCTTTAAGCTTACTTACAATGGTATTAGAATCTTGTAAAAACACCGTTTGATTTTTTAAAGAATGTATATCTTCATTAGAGAAACTCTTATTTTTTGCCATAATATACGTATCTTTCGTCGGTTCTTTCGGCAAATCCTCAGATGTAATTTTATCCGCTTTCAATTGTTCTTCAATATTCGTTTCCGTCATATAATCAAGTTGATCACTATCTTGTTTTTGAACGAACTGAAAAACAAGGAAGAGATCTAAAATGAAAAAGGTAACAATAAAAATTGTTTTAATCCTATTCCAATCCAATGAGCTCTCCCCCTTTCTCCACGCTCCATTCTAAAACTTTATCATCTTCACCATATACCACATACCAAATAGGTTTTAAATTTACTGCAGCAATGTTTTTTCCGTTCGACCCTGCTCCTGGCTCTGATGTAAGCTTATATCCTAAACGAATATCTTGAATTAATTTCATATCTATGTTTTTATTTTTCTCTAAAGATTGTATCACCGTCTTACCATCTGGAAGAGAAATTGTTTGATCATCGCCATACTTTACTTCCGATAACTTAAACAATGGACGCTTATACGAAATTAATTCATTTACACCCCATACTTGTTCCAATGTTGCCATACCACTTTCATTAAATACAGGTAAGCTATCAACATATAAACGATACGTTGTTTTTCCTTTTTTAGAATTCATATAATCAAAACGATAAGAATCTGTTAAACCACCATGACTATTAATAAAATCAAAGCTGCGTTGAACAAGCGTACTTCCAAATATATGTGATTGGTCTGATATAGCTGAATTTGTGTACTGCAACATTTGCTTTTTCTTTAATACTTGCATAAGACGAATTCCATCTGTATATGTGTCTTCTTGATCATCGGACATTTTTTTTACATAACGAGGATCTGTAAATAATGCATTTATAAATATATCCTCAGATATATTACTTGTTAAATACACCATACTCTGCTTATCAGTTTTCGTATCTGGCAAAAATATCTCTCTCGTATCACTTAATGTGTATTGAGAGTAGTCCCTTGCTTTAGCTGCAAATTGATCACGTGCTGTTTCAAGCTCTTTAAGCGAAATTCCTTTTAATACCATATGATATACTTTGCGATTTTCATACGAAATGAAATATACAGGAATATTACCATCCCGCCTTCCTTGAAGATCAATAAGTATACGATTAAAACTATATGACTCTGGGACTTTTTCTTTAATTGTAAAAACGTCTTTCATAGAATCCAAAGGTATATGTGTAGGAAAAATCATTTCAATCTTATCTTTACCACGAACAAAGGAGAGGAATTGATGTTTTGGGATATCATTTGATATATCCCTAAAATCATACAATTCTCCTCTCTCAAGTAATTTATACAATGGATCAATACTGTCTATATCTTCACTTCCAAGATGTGTATTCTCTTTATGAAAAAGAACTACGGAAGGAAAAATTACATTCGTAAGACTCTTTTGTTCCATCTCTGTATTATCTTGTAAATATTTTGCATTTTGCAACTTACTAGAATCGGGTACATAGGTCCATAAATTAAAAGTAAGAAATACACTAATAACAACCAAGTTAACCAGCAAGACTGATTTTAAGTTCTCAATATTCATTCCCAGTCATCCTCTTCTTCCTTTTCCATTGGAAGCGTGAAATAAATGGTTGTTCCTTTTCCTTCTTCACTTTTTGCCCAAATAGAACCGCCATGAGCTTGGATCATTTCCTTGGCAATTGCTAGACCTAATCCCGTTCCGCCCAACTTACGCGAACGCGCTTTATCAACGCGATAGAAACGTTCAAAAATCTTATCAACGTTCTCCTTTGGAATTCCCATCCCTTGGTCGCTAATGCTTATTTCTAACATATCTTCCCTTTCTCGTAACCGATATGTCACTGTTCCACCTTCTGGAGAATACTTTAATGCATTTGAAATAATATTATAAAGAACTTGTGTAATTTTATCTTCATCGATTTCAAGAAAACGTGATTTCTTAGAAAATGAACGATTAAAAGATACATTTTGTTCTTTTGACATCTCAAAACGGTCAATGATATTACTAAAGAACTGTGTAAAGTCCACCCATTCTTTCATTAAACGATATTCTGTACTATCTAGTTTTGACAGCTGTAATAATGCATTGACCAGTCGAATCATTCGCTCCGTTTCTTCTTGTGTTACCTGTAAGAATTGCGGTGCAATATTCGGATCTTGCCAAGCCCCCTCACCCAGTGCTTCTAAATAGCTTCGCATCGTTGTTAATGGTGTACGAAGTTCATGCGAAACGTTTGCCACAAATTCACGGCGTTCCCCATCAATTCGCTCTTGTTCCGTCACATCATATAAAACTGCAATTAAACCATTTACTTTTCCATTCTCTTTTTGAATAACAGAAAAACTAGCTCTTAAAATATATGGCTCATCTCTTGTACTAAAATCTAATATAACGGAATCCGGCTCTTCATATAAATTATCTAATGTATATTCTTCTTGAATTCCTAATATTTCTAAAATAGATTGATCTAACGCCGTTTCACGTGAAACATTTAGCATTTTTTCTGCCGGATCATTTAATAAGATAATATCTCCCTTTCGATCTGTTGCAATTACTCCATCTGTCATATGGGATAATACAGAGGAAAGCTTTCTTCTCTCGCTCTCCATAGAAGAACGAGCTTGCTGCAATTTCTTCGATAAGTTATTAAATGCTAATGCTAACTGACCAATTTCATCATGACCATGTACTTTTACTTTACGAGAGTAATTTCCTTTTGCCATTTCAATGGCTTGCTTTCTCATATCTGAAATTGGTCTTGTAATGGTTTGTGCCAATAAGATACCTAGTACAGCCGTTACCAACAATGCAATAACCGTTCCCGTTGCAAAGATTTGATTAATAAGCTTCATTTGTTTATAAACATCTTCCATAGAAGCAACGATATAGATTACAAAAGGTTTCTTATTATTTCCTTGAACAGGAGTAGCAACAACTTGTACACGATTTCCTGTACTGCGGTCTATTTCCATTTTTTCAGCAGGTTTTGCTTGCACTAAGGCTCGCTTTACCAATAAATCTGTTGTTTTTTTTCCGACAATACCTTGATTATATTGATGTGATGTCGCTAACACGCGACTACTCTCATCAATTACCCGAACTTCTTGAATATCAGCTTTTCGATCAGAAGAAAAATCTTCTATACTCGTTTTAATCGCTTGTTCAAGAGTGGGATCTTTTGTTTTATCTCTTTCTTTCGCAAATTCCTGCTTTAAGTTGTAAGCGAGTAAGTTTGTTCGTTGTGTTAATGACTCATTAAAACTTTTCACAAGATTCTTTTCTAACTCACGAACGAAATATACCCCAATAATTTGCATCGCCATTAAAATTAATAACATGTAAATTAATACGAACTTTAAATGAATAGACTGAAAAAAACCAACTTTCTTCATATATTACTCCTGCTCTGGATCACGTAAGTAATATCCAACACCGCGTCTTGTCACAATTAAAGTCGGATGACTTGGATTATCCTCAATTTTCTCACGTAAGCGACGAACAGTTACATCTACTGTACGTACATCACCAAAATAATCATAACCCCAAACCGTTTGTAATAAATGCTCGCGTGTCATAACTTGTCCTAAATGCTTCGCTAAGTAATGAAGTAATTCAAATTCCCGATGTGTTAACTCAATACTTTCTTCTCGTTTTGTTACACTATATGCGTTTGGATTAATTACAATTGGACCAATAATCATCTCTGCATTTTCTTCTTTTTCAGCTGTTCCACCTTGCTGATGACGACGTAAATTCGCTTTTACGCGCGCTAATAACTCACGTGTACTAAACGGCTTCGTTACATAATCATCTGCACCAAGTTCTAGCCCAAGCACCTTATCAATTTCAGAATCCTTTGCTGTTAGCATAATAATCGGCATTTCATAGTTTTTTCGTATTTCACGACAAACTTCTAAACCGTCTTTTCCCGGTAACATAATATCTAATAAAACCATATCCGGTTGTTCCTCATTTGCTTTTTCAATTGCTTCATCACCATCGTGTGCCATCACAATTTCAAAACCTTCTTTTTCCAAGTTAAACTTTAAAATATCTGCAATTGGCTTCTCATCATCAACGACTAAAATTTTCTTTCCCATCATTTTAGTTTCCTCCTGCATGTTTAATGCCTTCTTTACAGAAAAGCCCCTAGCTTCAACTGCTAGAGGCTCCCTCATTCTATTGTAAAAGAACTACTCTCATTTGTAAAATTGAACAATATAAAAAGGATATTAAGTGGGCCCACCTAATATCCTGAGAGTGGCTCGGGACGGAATCGAACCGCCGACACGAGGATTTTCAGTCCTCTGCTCTACCGACTGAGCTACCGAGCCAAAACATATATATAAAACCACTAATTGTGGTATTAAACAAAAGTGGCGGTCCCGACCGGGGTCGAACCGGCGATCTCCTGCGTGACAGGCAGGCATGTTAACCACTACACCACGGGACCAAAAATAATATATAAAAAAGTGACCCGTACGGGATTCGAACCCGTGTTACCGCCGTGAAAGGGCGGTGTCTTAACCACTTGACCAACGGGCCACGAAAATAAAATGGTGAGCCATGAAGGACTCGAACCTTCGACCCTCTGATTAAAAGTCAGATGCTCTACCAACTGAGCTAATGGCTCATACTCACCAATATGATGCTTTCGTGACGACAAGAATTATAATACCATAAAGTATTTTATTTTTGCAATACTTTTTTTCATTTTTTTATAAAAACATGAAAAAAGAACCCATTTGAACATGAGTCCTTTTTTCAATATACCGTATTCTTAAGAAAAAGACAAGATTATAGGCCGTATACATTACGAACAATGTTTGTTTGGTTACGGTCTGGGCCAACAGAGAACATAGATAATGGGATACCTGTTAATTGAGACACGCGCTCTACATAATGTCTTGCATTTTCAGGAAGATCAGCTAATGTTCTTACACCTGTAATATCTTCTGTCCAACCTGGAAGCTCTTCATATACTGGCTCACATTTTGCTAAGATATTTAAGTTTGCTGGAACTTCATCAATAATTTCTCCGTTATATTTATATCCAATACAGATTTTCAAAGTTGGAATACCTGTTAATACGTCAATAGAGTTTAAAGATAAGTCTGTAAGACCACTAACGCGACGAGCATGTCTTACAACAACGCTATCGAACCAACCAACACGGCGTGGACGACCTGTTGTTGTACCATATTCACGACCAACTTCACGAATTTGATTGCCGATTTCATCATGTAATTCAGTTGGGAATGGACCATCACCTACACGGCTTGTATATGCTTTACATACACCTACAACGCGGTGAATTTTAGAAGGACCAACACCAGAACCAATTGTTACACCACCAGCTACTGGGTTAGAAGATGTAACGAATGGGTACGTACCTTGGTCGATATCAAGCATAACGCCTTGTGCACCTTCAAATAATACGCGGCGACCTTCATCTAATGCGTCATTTAAGACAACAGATGTATCGCATACGTATTGTGCAATTTGTTGTCCATACTCATAATATTCTTCAAAAATCTCGTCAGCATTGAAACCTTCTGCATCGTACATTTTTTCGAATAAACGATTTTTTTCCGCAAGGTTGCGCTCAAGTTTTTCTTTAAATGCTTCACGATCTAAAAGGTCTGCCATACGAATACCAACACGAGCTGCTTTATCCATGTATGCAGGGCCGATACCTTTTTTCGTTGTACCAATTTTATTATCACCTTTACGCTCTTCTTCTAACTCATCTTGTTTTAAATGATAAGGTAAAATAACGTGCGCACGGTTGCTGATACGTAAATTATCAGTGCTTACATTACGATCATGTAAATATTTTAATTCCTCAAGTAATGCTTTCGGATCTACTACCATACCGTTTCCGATAACACAAATTTTTTCTTTATAGAAAATACCAGATGGAATTAAGTGTAATTTATACTTAACACCGCCGAAAACGATTGTATGTCCTGCGTTATTTCCACCTTGATATCTTGCAACTACTTCCGCATGTTCAGAAAGAAAATCAGTAATTTTACCTTTTCCTTCATCGCCCCACTGTGTTCCTACAACTACTACTGAAGACATTATTTAAGCACCTCCGCAATTTTCAAACGAACTTTTCAAACAATATAATTGTACCAAAATGCAAAGAGAAGTCAATTTAAAAACGAACATTTTTTTTACTTTTATCCCTTTCGTTCGTAAGAAATCTTTTTTCTTATTATGCTGGTCTTATTTTACATAAACAAAAAAAGAAACACATTTTATTATAAGAAATGTGCTTCTTTTTTATACTCTCACTAAGCTGACGGTGCATGACCCTCATCAAAACGCCGTTCTAAGTTTACGAATTTGTTAAATTCCTTCACAAACGCCAGTTCAACCGAACCTACCGGGCCATTACGCTGCTTAGCAATAATTATTTCAATTGTATTTTTGTTTTCTGTTTCCCGGTCATAGTAGTCTTCACGATATAAAAAGGCTACTATATCAGCATCCTGCTCAATACTTCCTGATTCACGAATATCAGACATCATCGGGCGCTTATCTTGACGAGATTCAACACCACGAGAGAGCTGAGATAAGGCAATTACTGGAACTTCCAGTTCACGAGCGAGCCCTTTTAGTGTACGAGAAATTTCTGATACTTCTTGTTGACGGTTTTCACCCGATTTTCCACTACCCTGAATAAGCTGTAAATAATCGATTAAAATCATTCCAAGACCGTGTTCTTGTTTTAAGCGACGGCATTTTGCTCGAATTTCACTAACGCGAATCCCCGGTGTATCATCAATAAAAATACCTGCATTTGAGAGACTCCCCATTGCCATCGTCAGTTTCGCCCAGTCTTCTGAAGTTAAAGATCCTGTACGAAGACGCTGCGCATCAATATTTCCTTCTGCACAAAGCATACGCATAACGAGCTGATCAGCCCCCATCTCTAAACTAAAAATCGCAACATTTTCATCCGTCTTCGTAGCAACATTTTGGGCAATGTTTAAAGAAAATGCTGTTTTCCCTACAGATGGACGCGCTGCTACAATAATTAAATCATTACGCTGGAAACCTGCCGTCATACGATCTAACTCTGTGAACCCAGTTGGAATACCTGTAATTTCTCCTTTTTGATTATGCAGTAATTCAATTTTATCGTAAGCTGTCACAAGAACATCTTTAATGTTTTGAAATCCTTTTGTATTCGTGCGCTGAGATACTTCTAATATTTTTTTCTCTGCTTCATTTAACAAGCTCTCTACATCATCTTCTCGTTCATAACCATCCGACACAATATGCGTTGCTGTTCGAATAAGCCGGCGCAAAATCGATTTTTCGGCGATAATGCGCGCATAATATCCGACATTGGCAGCTGTCGGTACAACTTCCGCTAGTTCAGCTAAATAGGAAACACCGCCAATTTCTTCTAACAAATTTTGATCAGCAAGCGCTGCTGTTGCAGTAATTAAATCAATTGGCTCTCCTTTATCAGAGAGATCAAGCATCATTTGATAAATTTTTTGATGCGCCGTTCGATAGAAGTCCTCTGGCATTAGCATTTCCGAAGCTGATGTTAATGCTTCTTGATCGAGAAAAATAGCCCCTAAAACGGCTTGTTCAGCCTCAATATTATGCGGAGGGGTACGATCAGCAAATACGTCACTCATGCGCAAACCTCCTCTTCAATCTTTTGTTTATTGTTCAGTAACATGTACTTTTACTGTCGCTGTTACTTGCGGATGTAATTTCACAGTAACATTCGTATATCCTAACGCACGAATTGCATCATCCATTTCAAATTTACGTTTATCAAGTTTAATATTATGAGCTTTTTGTAAACCATCTACAATTTGTTTACTTGTAATAGAGCCGAATAAACGGCCGCCTTCACCTGATTTTGCTTTTAATTCTACTGTTAACTTTTCTAGAGTTTCTTTCAACTCTTTGCATTTTTGAAGCTCTAATTCTGCATCTTTTTCTTCTTTGCGTTTTTTTGCATCTAATGTTTTCATATTTGCATTTGTTGCCTCAACTGCAAGACCTTGTTTTAATAAAAAGTTATTTGCATAACCGTCCGGTACGTTTTTCATTTCCCCTTTTTTACCTTTACCTTTTACGTCCTTTAGAAAAATTACTTTCATGATTGTGTTCCTCCCTCTAAATACTCATTTATAACAGATTGTAGTTTTTTTTCTGCGTCATCAATTGATATGTCTTGCATTTGCGTTGCAGCATTTGTTAAATGACCGCCTCCACCTAAATGCTCCATAATAAGCTGTACATTTACCTCTCCTAAAGAACGTCCACTAATACCAATAACAGTTTCACTACGCTGTGCAATTACAAAAGAAGCTACTATTCCTGTCATTGTCAGCAATGTATCAGCTGATTGTGCAATTAATACTTGATCATAAAACCCATCACCATCTACCTTTGCAATTGCAATACCCTTTTTATAAAGGTACGCATTTCGGATTGTTTTTGCAATCTGTAAATAATGCTCCATATCCTCTTTTAATAACTTTTGTACCAATACAGTATCAGCACCATGCGAACGAAGATAAGAGGCTGCATCAAACGTGCGAGCTCCGGTGCGGAATGTAAAACTCTTTGTATCCACAATAATACCCGCGAGTAAAGCTGTCGCCTCTAGCATATTCATTTTTAAGCGCTTAGGCTGATATTCCAATAGCTCTGTTACAAGTTCTGCCGTGGAAGACGCATATGGTTCCATATAGACAAGCAATGGGTCTTCAATAAAATCCTCCCCGCGACGATGATGGTCAATTACAACTACATTTTCAATCTTATCAAGCAACTTTTTTTCCATGACCATGGACGGTTTATGTGTATCTACTACAACAAGGAGTGAATCATCATTCGCGAATTCAAGTGCCTGCTGTGGTGTAATAAATCGAGACCATAATTCATCTTGCTGTTTAACTTCATCCATTAGACGTTTAATTCCTTTATCAGAATCATTTTCATCCAATACGATATATCCTTCTCGCTCGTTAAGTTGTGCTACCTTTAAAATCCCAATTGCCGCTCCGATAGCATCCATATCTGGTGCCCGATGCCCCATAATAATAATATTACTGCTTTCTAAAACAAGATCTTTTAAAGCATGAGAAATAACGCGTGCACGTACACGAGTACGTTTTTCGACCGGGTTCGTTTTCCCGCCATAAAACTTTACTTTCCCTGTAGCTTGTTTAATTGTCACTTGATCTCCACCTCGTCCAAGTGCCAAATCAAGACCTGATTGTGCCATAGCTCCGAGCTCCGCTAGCGATAAATCACCAGAACCAACACCAATGCTCAATGTAAGTGGAATATTTCGTTTAGACGTTTCTTCACGTACTTGGTCTAAAATATCAAACTTTCCTTTCTCCATTTGCGCTAAGATACTTTCATTTAGCACAACGAAAAACCGCTCAGATGAAGCACGTTTCAAATACGCTCCATGTTTCACAGCCCATTCAGTCAACAAAGATGTAACATGGCTTGTAATGTTTGTACGCAATTGATCATCTAGCCCTTGCGTTACCTCATCATAATTATCTAAATAGATGACAGCGAGTACCGTTCTTTGGTCCTCGTACATTTTCTCGATTTCTGCTTGTTCTGTCACATCAAAGAAGTAAATTAATTTCTCTTCTTTTCTGGCAAACACACGAAATTTCCTATTATTCAAAGATACAATATCATTCGCTGTTTCGCCTTTTGTAAATAAAAGTAGGGTCTCTGATAAATCATACAGATGCCATCCAGCTAACGAATGTTGCCCTAAACAGGAAGATAAATACGGATTTGCCCAGTCGATTCCATAATCCTTATTATATAGTAAAATTCCAATCGGCATTTGATTGAAAGCCTCATTACTTACCTTTTTAACTCTTGTAATCGTATCATTCGTATACTTTTCAAAACGTTTTTGAAATGCAAGCTCATATTTAATAGTGAAAAATAAAACGATACAAAAGATAACAAAGGAAATCATCCCCATTAACCAATGAAAATAGAGAAGAATTGTAATGAGTACGAACGCTAAAAATGCCAATACATAAACAGGATACAAAAACCGCTGTTTCTTATAAAATTCAGGCATATATACAACTCCTATAAAGTGAAACTTCTATCAGCTAGGCCTTCATTCCTCTGCTGATATTTAGTTAAATCCACCAGACTTATCCCCATTTACAGAGTCTTACAGTCCCATTAAGTGCAGGATAAAAGTTTATATTTCTATGTTTCGTTACAAAAAAATGCTTATAAAAAGCACTTTTTTTCAACTACTTATTTTACCTGTACTTTCGACCGTAACGAAAAGCCTAAATCAATTATACCTAAGATTGTCACAAGAGGGAACAAAACTGGTACAAACAAACCCACAACAAAAGCTAAGATTAGAATAGCTTTATTATATCCTTTTGCATTTGTAAAAAAAGCAAGGAATGAAAAACCTTGAAACAGCAGTAACAAGGAGAAAATTGCCGATAAATTTAAAAACACCATTTCTAAATATGATCCCGCTTCTATTTTTGTAAAAGAGGAAAGTAAAACAACAACGACGTATAACCAAACAATATTCTTAGGAATTTGTATATCACGAAATTTCGGCCAAGATTCCGCCGTGTACTTTAATCGTTTTAAGACACGATTAGAAATTAAAATCGTAATCCAAGAATAAAAAAGTGATCCCATAGCAAGTAAAGTTGGTGCAAGCAGGCGAATTGTATTACCCACTTTTTTCAATTCAGCTAGTTGCCCTTCATTTACAGATGTACCTGCCATTTTCATAAATTTCTCGCTTTGTTCCATGGATTGCTTAAACATGTCTTCCATTTGTTTAATAAAATCGATATTAAAAAACTTCACGCTGACAACATACAGCAATACAAAACTTACAAGATATACAAGTGTCCCTACTAATAAAATTTCAATAATACTTTTTTTCTTTTTATACATATGTCCTAATACAATACCTGTTATTCCGAACATAATTGTATTCACAATACTAAGAGGCGAACTAACAATAAGTGTTACAAGCATCGCTGCCCCTAATAATATACAAGCACCACTTAATGGGTATCTTATCGTAAAAATAAGAAATGGTAACGGCAATGCAAATATACATATAATCCCTAAAATGGGCATATACAGAGAAGCAAGAAGCAAGACGGCATATAAAGCAAGTAAAACTGCTCCTTCTGTAATGAGTCGTGTGCGCTTCATTATCCACACCTTCTTTCTTATAAAGTGAAACTTCCTTCAATGGATTTTTCTTCATCCCTCACTGCCCGTTAATGCGGGATAAAAAAGAAAAGAATAGCAAAATGCACAGTAGAGTGACACTCTACTGTGCATTTCATGCGTTATTATTCACCAACATATGGTAAAAGTGCCATTTGACGAGCACGTTTGATTGCAACTGTTAATTTGCGTTGGTATTTTGCGCTAGTACCTGTTACACGACGTGGTAAAATTTTACCGCGCTCAGAAACGAAGCGTTTTAATAAATCTACATCTTTGTAATCGATGTTAGTGATACCGTTAGATGTAAAGAAACATACTTTACGACGTTTCGCACGTCCACCTTTGCGTCCACCTGCCATGTTCATTTCCCTCCATTCTGTTTTAAAATATTCGTTCTATACCATTAAAATGGTAAGTCATCATCCGAAATATCGATTGGTTGACCTACATTTGCAAATGGATCGTCATTTCTAGTAAAGCCAGCATTATTGCCATTGTTACCAGATTGACCAAATGGGTTTTGAGAGCCCTGATTTCCGAATCCTGCTCCCGATGGTTGCTGATTGAATGAACCGCGTTGCTCACCACCGCTATTACGCGGTTCTAAAAATTGTACGTTCTCCGCTAGAACTTCTGTTACATATACACGCTTACCATCTTGTCCATCGTAATTACGAGTTTGAAGACGTCCATCTACGCCTGCTAAGCTACCTTTTTTCAAATAATTCGCCACGTTCTCTGCTTGTTTACGCCATATTACACAGTTAATAAAGTCAGCTTCACGCTCACCTTGCTGATTCGTAAATGCGCGATTCACAGCTAACGTGAAAGTAGCTACTGCAACACCGTTTGGCGTGTAACGTAAGTCAGGGTCCTTAGTTAAACGACCAACGAGTATAACACGATTCATCAATCGAACCACTCTCCCTATATATCTTAATGATTATTCTTCGTTTTTAACAACGATGTGACGAATAATATCTTCGCTGATCTTAGCTAAACGATCGAATTCATTAATCGCTTCTGGATTAGAATTTACGTTTAAGATCATGTAGAAACCGTCACGTAAGTCGTTGATTTCGTAAGCTAAACGACGCTTACCCCAATCTTTTGTGTTAATGATTTCTGCACCTTTTTCAGTTAAAACGCCTGCAAAACGTTCAACTAAAGCTTTTTGAGCTTCTTCTTCCATGTTTGGACGAATGATGTACATGATTTCGTACTTTTTCATTACACTTTCACCTCCTTTTGGTCTAAACGGCCCATACTGGGCAAGGAGCAATTAATTTATAGTAATTACTCACGAGTTTAGATTATATCATAGTAAGTTAGAGGAAGCAACTCACGGAAACATAAAAAACTTGGCAAACCTAATGAATTTGCCAAGTTAAATACTTTATTTTTTTCCTAGGAAATAAAAAAATTACACATTAAAGCGGAAGTGCACAACATCTCCGTCTTTCATAACGTATTCTTTTCCTTCTAATCGTACTTTTCCAGCTTCTTTGGCAGCTGTCATAGAACCATTTTCCATTAAATCATCATAAGATACTGTTTCTGCACGAATAAATCCACGTTCAAAATCTGTATGAATGATTCCAGCACATTGCGGTGCCTTCATTCCTGTTTTAAATGTCCAAGCACGTACTTCTTGTACACCCGCTGTAAAATAAGTAGCCAACCCTAATAAATCATACGCTGCACGAATTAATTGATCTAGACCAGATTCCGCAATGCCTAGTTCTTCAAGGAAGACTCTCTTTTCTTCTTCATCTAACTCAGCAATTTCTGATTCAATTTTTGCGCAAACAACAATTACTTGAGAGTTTTCTTTTGCAGCAAATTCTTTTACAATTTGTACATATTCATTTTCAGATGGATCCATTACATCATCTTCACCAACGTTTGCTACATATAACATTTCTTTTACTGTTAATAAGTGAAGACCTTTTACTACTTTCATTTGCTCTTCTGTAAATTCAACTGTACGAGCTGGCTTTCCTTCTTCAAATGCTTCTTTTAAACGAACTAAAATTTCGTGTTCGAATGCAGCATCTTTATCTTTTTGCTTCGCTAATTTTGCCACGCGATCAATGCGCTTATCAACAGATTCTAAATCCGCTAAAATAAGCTCTAAGTTGATTGTTTCAATATCTGAAATCGGATCTACCTTACCCGCTACGTGTGTAATATTTTCATCTTCAAAACAACGAACTACTTGGCAAATTGCATCTACCTGACGAATATGGGATAAGAATTTATTTCCTAATCCTTCACCTTTACTCGCGCCTTTTACAATACCTGCAATATCCGTAAATTCAAAGACAGTTGGCACTGTTTTCTTTGGTTCAACAAGTTCTGTTAATTTATTTAAACGATAATCTGGAACTTCTACAATTCCAACGTTTGGATCTATTGTACAGAATGGATAGTTTGCAGATTCTGCACCTGCTTGTGTAATTGCATTAAATAATGTTGACTTACCTACGTTCGGTAATCCAACGATACCAGCCGTTAATCCCATATTCTTCACTCCTATGTCTCAATCTTCCATCATTATAGATAGTAACGAATAAAATGACAAGCTTCATACAGTTTCATAAAATGAAACTGTATCAAGTAGAGAAGGTACTTTATCCCGCACTGATTATTAGTTAAATCAATCGAGTTTTTTCAAATCGTACTAGCGAAAAAAAATAAACAGCTGCATCAGCCACTGTTTATTTTTTCATCTATTCTTCATGCTTTATAAGTATTTTCTTCACCTTACGATCAAATTCTCTTCGAGGAATTAGTACCGAATGGTCACACCCCTCGCACTTAATACGAATATCCATTCCCATGCGAATAATCTTCCAACGATTTTCACCGCATGGATGAGCTTTTTTCATTTCTACTACATCGTACAAGTTATATTGCTTTTGCTCCACTCTCTAAACTCCTCTCACTGCTAATTTGCCTTTTCACTCATCAGCTCTTCACGGTTATATAGAACCATACGTGGATATGGAATTTCAATACCATGTAAATCAAGGCGATTTTTAATTTCTTTACGAAGCGCTCTCGCTACTACAAAATGTTGCATCGGTTCTACTTCAGCTGTAACCCTCAAAACAACTTCTGATGCTGCCAAACTCTGTACACCTAATAATTGCGGACGAGCAACCATTTGCTCATACCTTGTTGGTAATTCATCCAATAACTTTTCAAGAACTTGTTCTGCATGTTCGATATCACTTTCATATGAAATAGATACATCTACAAAGGCAACACTATTAGTAACAGAGAAATTTGTTACTTCCTTAATATTTCCATTTGGAATAATATGAATTTCACCTGTCCATTTCTTCATTTTCGTTGTACGTAATCCAATCTCTTGAATAACTCCTTCAAATTGGCCTAAGCGTACATAGTCCCCTACTGAAAATTGATCCTCTAATAAAATAAAGAATCCAGTGATAACATCTTTGACTAAGTTTTGTGCACCAAAACCAACCGCTAAACCAACAACCCCTGCACCAGCTAATAATCCTTTGGTATCAATTCCAAATACCCCTAAAATAGCGATTATTACAACGAAAAAGATAACATACGTAAAAATATTTTCTAATAACTTTGCTAACGTCATCGTTCTTCTTTCAGAAATTTGAATTGGTGATTTTGTCTTTATTTTGAAAGCATTACTGATAATTGCCCTGCCAATTCGAATAACTATGCTTGAAACAAGCAAAATAAGTGCAATTTGTAGTAAACCAAGACCAATATTTTCCCATAATCCTGCATCTAACAATTTTGTATATAAGTCGTGAAGTCCTTTCATCGCGACCTACCTTTCTACTTCATATTCATTATTTATTGTAACAGAATTTCTCCTATATTTTACGAAAAAAGTTCTTTCATGCGCTTTTTTTTCACACTCTATAAGGTATAAAATAACAGCTTTTTTTATATACTAGTACTAGTATTATTTAGGCTACACGACATACTTTACAAGCATTCACATTTTATGAGTATCTAGATACAAAAATGTACATTTCTTTCTACTCATACTTCATCTTTTTACAACAGAGTACAATCTCACCAATAGGGAAAATTAAAAATATTTCTCAATCTCTACATAACATCATAATGAAGTTCCCCTA
Organism: Bacillus sp. CGMCC 1.60114; assembly: GCF_042676365.1. Taxonomy (NCBI): domain Bacteria; kingdom Bacillati; phylum Bacillota; class Bacilli; order Caryophanales; family Bacillaceae; genus Bacillus; species Bacillus sp. CGMCC 1.60114. The sequence continues at coordinate 19,891 of NZ_JBHTHG010000004.1, read as the reverse complement.
ACAATACACGCAATATAATTCATACATTCAAAAGAATGTATGACATGCAATCGTTTTTAGGAAAATCAAATTCATATGAATTCGATAAATTCTATTAAAGGATGGATGCTTCGTGAATATTGGAAGTTTTCGCTTACCTTTTTTTGAAAAAGATTCGGAACAAGTCATGTATCATGATGCAAATTGCAATCAAACAATTAGTAGTTTTCTGCTCTCTCATCTCCCAATCGAAAAAGACTCTCCACTTATTGTACTTTGTATTGGGACAGACCGATCAACAGGCGATGCATTAGGTCCCCTTGTTGGTTCAAAACTACAAGATTATAACATTCAACATTTTCACTTATACGGAACACTAGAATCACCAGTCCATGCTTTAAACTTAGAAGAAACGATTACAGAAATACACAAAACATTTATAAATCCTTTTATTATCGCTATTGATGCCTGTCTAGGAAAATCTCAAAATATTGGTTCCATTACAATTGGAAAAGGACCTAGTAAACCTGGAGCCGCTATGAATAAAAAACTCCCTGCAATTGGTGATATGCATATCCACGGTATTGTAAATTTAAATGGATTTATGGAATTTTTTGTACTGCAAAACACTAGGCTAAACCTTGTTATGAACATGGCTACTAGCATTGCAGAAAGTATTATTGAAACAGATAAAAAACTTGCTGTAATGAAAAAAATAAACCATCTATAAGTAGAGATGGTTTATTTTTATTGTTCTCCTGCTAAAAGTTCTAAAATACGTTGTAAATCACCTTTATTGAAAAATTGAATTTCAATTTTTCCTTTTTCTTGCTTCGACTCTTTAATTTTCACAGCAGTTCCAAATCGCTCTCGTAACACCGTTTCTTGTTCCTCGAAAAAGATATTTCTTGCTGGTTTTTGTTTCTTTGTTTCACGTGAAACATATTCATTCATCCGCTGAATAATTTGTTCCAACTGACGGACATTTAATCCTTCTTTTTCAATTCGTTGTAATAAACTATTGATTTGTGTTTTATCTTTTAAAGCAAGTAATGTTCGTCCATGCCCCATAGAAATCGTTCCATTTGAAATCATCTCTTGTACAAAAGGTGGGAGGGATAGTAAACGAATATGGTTGGCAATATGTGGCCTACTTTTTCCAAGCCGCTTTGCTAACTGTTCTTGTGTTACCTTAAGTTGTTCCATGAGCATTTGATACGCTAACGCCTCCTCAATAGGCGTTAAATCTTCACGTTGCAAATTCTCTAGTAGCGCAAGTTCCATCATTTGTTGCTCGTTTAAATCTCGAACAACAACAGGAACTGTTTCGAAATTTGCCTCTTTGGCGGCACGAAATCTTCGTTCTCCTGCAACAATTTCATATCCTTTAATACTTTTTCGAACAATAAGCGGTTGTAAAATTCCATGTTCTTTAATGGATGATGCTAACTCTTGAATTGCTTCCTTGTGAAAATATTTACGCGGCTGATATGGGTTAGGACGTAATTCGTTTACTTGCAATTCTTGAACTGTTTCTTCCTCTTTCACATCCAAATCTGGAAAAAACGCATTAATTCCTCTTCCTAGTCCTTTAGCCACCTGTAATCACTTCCTTTGCTAAATCTAAATACACTTCCGCCCCCCTCGACCTAGCATCATACATCATAATTGGTTTACCATGACTCGGCGCTTCACTTAAACGTACATTACGCGGAATAATCGAACTATATACTTTATCTCGGAAATATTTCTTCACTTCATCAATTACTTGTAATCCTAAGTTTGTACGAGCATCCAACATTGTTAGTAAAACACCTTGAATTGCTAAATTTTTATTTAAATGCTTTTGTACAAGGCGAACTGTATTCAACAATTGACTTAACCCCTCTAAGGCGTAATACTCACATTGAACAGGAATAATAACAGAATCTGCAGCAGTTAATGCGTTAATGGTTAATAAACCTAAAGAAGGGGGACAATCAATAATAATATAATCATACTCATTACGGATTGGCTGCAGCGCACGCTGCAAGCGAACTTCCCGGGAAATTGTCGGTACAAGTTCTATTTCAGCTCCTGCTAGCTGAATAGTAGCGGGAAGCACATCTAGATTTTCAGTTGCTGTTCTCTGTATAACCCCACGAACATCCGTATCTTCTACAAGCACATTATAAATACATTCATTTAAATCTGATTTTTCAATTCCGACCCCTGTCGTTGCATTCCCTTGTGCATCAATATCAACAAGAAGTACTTTTTTTCCTACTTGTGCCAATCCAGCTCCTAAATTTACGGATGTTGTTGTTTTCCCAACACCACCTTTTTGATTAGCAATGGCAATGATTTTCCCCATGATGTCACCTACTTTCAACCTTTCAGTCTTATTCTACAAATGATTGTTTTTATTTTAACATGAAACAATCATGTTTCTTTTGTTTCTGTATATTAAACTTCAAAATTTATTTACAAACTCCTTCTTAATTTTAAAAGAAAATATAGTACTTATAAAGTGAAACTTCCATCAGACAGGTCTTACATTAATACGTGACAAAACAAAAAGACCTCTTCCAACGGTTGAGGTCTTTTTTCTATGTTTCTATCTTTCTTACTTCTTTTTTGGAATTTTAATTGTAATTTGATAGTATTCATCAAATTCTTCTTCTTCCGAATTCACATTCAAGCCACTATTCGCAACCATTTGTAAAGATTGACGAATTGTATTCATTGCAATACGCATATCGCGGCTTACTGCTTTTTGCTTTGCTTTTCGTTTCGGCTTCGCTTCTTCTAACAATTTAGCAATTCGATCTTCCGTTTGCTTCACATTAAATTGCTTTTCAATAATTTCTTGTAAAACCTTTAATTGAAGCTCTTCATTTTTAAGTGGAATAAGGGCACGAGCATGACGTTCTGTAATACTCTTCTCTAATAACGCTTGTTTAACATCTTCCGGCAACCTTAATAACCTTAGTTTGTTCGCAATTGTAGATTGCCCTTTACCTAATCGCTGCGCTAGTGCTTCTTGTGTTAAATTATGTAATTCAATTAGCTTTTGATAAGCAACAGCTTCTTCGATTGCCGTAAGTTCTTCTCGTTGTAAATTTTCAATTAGTGCAACAGAAGCAGTCTCAGTATCATTCAAATTTTTAACAATAGCAGGGACAGTTTCCCACCCTAATTTTGTTGCAGCTCGAAAACGTCTTTCACCAGCAATAATCTCATATTTCTCTTCTTCATACTGACGAACAACAATCGGTTGAATTAATCCATGCGTATGAATTGTAAGAGCAAGCTCTTCAATACGAGCATCATCAAAAATTGTACGTGGCTGATAACGATTTGGAACAATTTTTGCTAACGAAATTTGCTTTATCTCTTCATGGCTTTCTTCTTGGCTTTCTTCTTGTAGTGCTAATTCAGCCTCTTTATCTCCAAAGCCAAATAAACGAGAAAACGTGTTTCTCATACATATTCCACCACCTTTGAATCCTATTGAATACTCTATACAAAAATGTTCCATGTGAAACATTTACGTTTTTATTTCTTCCGCTCTAACGGGCAGTATGCCCCCCGCCTCAATATTATGAGAATCAAAAAAGATAGGTGGTGGATAACTGCCTGTAAAAAGCCCGAGTCGTTCAACTAACCATCAGTGATAATAAACAAATTTACTGATAGAAGTTTCACTTTGTATAACTTAATCTTACGTCTAATAAGATTTATTTTTCAATAGGTAATTTATTCGGTGTCCCTGGCTTACGCGGATATTTATTTGGTGTTTTTCTCTTTTTCTCAATCGATAAGATATTACGTTCACTTTCCTCAAATGGTAATTGGAATGTAGCAATTCCTTTCAATTCGCCGCCAAGCACTTGCAGAGCATATTTGCCATTCTCAATTTCTTCGTTTGCGGCGGAACCTTTCATTGCAATAAATGTTCCCCCTACTTTCGCAAGCGGTAAACACAATTCACTTAAGACAGAGAGACGAGCCACAGCGCGTGCCATTACAATATCAAAAGATTCACGTACGCCTTCTTTTTTTCCAAATGTTTCAGCACGATCATGACAAAACGCTACGTCGGTTAATTCTAATTTTGTTGCCAAATGATTTAAAAACGTAATACGTTTTTGTAAGGAATCCACAATTGTGACTTTTAAATTTGGAAAACAAATTTTTAAAGGAATGCTAGGAAATCCTGCTCCTGCACCAACGTCACAAACAGATAATGGCTTTGAAAAATCATGATAGAAAGCAGCTGTAATAGAATCAAAAAAATGCTTTAAATATACTTCTTCCTTCTCTGTAATTGCTGTTAAGTTCATTTTTTCATTCCACTCAACTAACGTCTCAAAATAGATTTCAAATTGCTCTAACTGCCTAGTAGAAAGAGTAATACCTCTTTCTACTAGCATAGATTGAAATTGTTCTATATTCATCTCGCTATATCTCCTAACTATTTATTTGTTCGATACTCGTGCAATTTTTCCTTGTTCTATATACACAAGTAAAATGGAAATATCAGCTGGATTTACCCCGGAAATACGAGATGCTTGCCCCATAGATAGCGGACGGACATCCTTTAATTTTTGACGTGCTTCAGAAGCTATTCCAGAAATTGCATCGTAATCAATATCAACTGGGATTTTTTTGCTTTCCATACGCTTCATACGATCTACTTGTTGTAAAGATTTTTCAATGTATCCTTCATATTTAAGCTGAATCTCAACTTGCTCTGTCACTTCATCACTAATCTTTTCTTCACTTGGAACAAGAAGCTGAATATGCTCATATGTCATTTCTGGACGACGTAATAAATCACTCGCACGTATACCATCCTTTAGTTCACTTCCGCCAGCTCCGCGAATTAACTCTTGTACTTCAGGACGTGGCTTAATAATAATATTTGATAAACGTTCTTTTTCTTTTTCAATTTGCTCTTTTTTTACTGTAAAACGTTCATAACGTTCTTCTGGAATTAAACCAATTTCATGTCCAATTTCTGTTAAACGAAGATCCGCATTATCATGACGTAATAATAAACGGTATTCTGCGCGAGATGTTAATAGGCGGTATGGCTCATTTGTACCTTTTGTTACTAAATCATCGATTAAAACACCAATATACGCATCTGAACGATTTAAAATCACTTCTTTTTTACCTAATGAACGACACGCCGCATTGATCCCCGCCATTAAACCTTGACCTGCAGCTTCTTCGTAACCAGATGTTCCATTAATTTGTCCTGCTGTATATAAATTTTCTATTTTCTTTGTTTCAAGTGTTGGCCACAGTTGCGTTGGTACAATCGCATCATATTCGATTGCATATCCCGTACGCATCATTTCTACGTTTTCTAAGCCAGGAATGGTCTTTAACATCTCACGTTGTACGTCTTCAGGTAGACTTGTTGATAAACCTTGTACATATACTTCTTGTGTATTTCGTCCTTCTGGCTCTAAGAAGATTTGATGACGTGGTTTATCATGGAAACGAACAACCTTATCTTCAATTGAAGGACAATACCTTGGGCCTGTTCCTTTAATCATGCCAGAATACATGGCAGAACGGTGTAAATTCCCATCAATTAAACGATGCGTTTCTTCACTTGTATATGTTAACCAACATGGAATTTGATCCATGATGAACTTCGTTGTTTCGAAAGAGAATGCACGTGGTGTATCATCACCTGGTTGAATTTCTGTTTTGCTATAATCAATTGTACTACTATCTACACGCGGAGGCGTACCTGTTTTAAAGCGCACAAGTTCAAATCCAAGTTCTTCTAAATGCTCTGATAATCTCACAGATGGTTGTTGGTTATTTGGTCCACTTGAATATTTTAAATCCCCAACGATAATTTCACCGCGTAAAAACGTACCTGTTGTAATAACAACTGTTTTTGCTGTATATTCCGCTCCTGTTTGTGTCACAACACCTTTACACACACCGTCTTCTACAATTAGGCGCTCAACCATAGCTTGACGCAATGTTAAATTTGGTGTTTCTTCAATTGTTTTTTTCAATTCATGTTGATACGCAAATTTATCTGCTTGAGCACGAAGCGCACGTACGGCTGGACCTTTTCCTGTGTTTAACATACGCATTTGAATATGTGTTTTATCAATGTTTCTTCCCATTTCACCGCCGAGCGCATCAATTTCGCGAACAACAATTCCCTTTGCAGGTCCACCAACCGAAGGGTTACACGGCATAAACGCAACCATATCTAAGTTAATTGTTAACATTAATGTTTTTGCTCCCATACGAGCTGCCGCTAAACCAGCCTCACACCCCGCATGACCTGCACCGATTACAATAACATCATAATAACCAGCGTTGTATCCCATTTTCCATTCCTCCTTAGGATTACTTACCTAAACAAAATTGAGAGAATAACTGATCAATTAAACTTTCGTGTACAGTGTCTCCCGTAATTTCACCAAGTATTTCCCACGTTCTTGTTAAATCAATTTGCACCATATCAATCGGTACGCCACTATGAATAGCCGCAATTGCATCACCAATCGTCTTTTCTGCCTGTGTTAACAACCCAATGTGACGCGCATTCGATACATATGTCATATCTGCTGCCTCAATTGCTCCCTCAAAGAAGAGATCAGCAATTGCCTGCTCTAGCTCATCTACACCTTTTTCTTCGATTAAAGCTGTTGTAATAACACGAGCTGAACCAGCTAATTGTGTAACGCGTTCCATATCAATTTGCTGTGGTAAATCTGTTTTATTTACAATGACAATAAAGTCTTTTCCTTGCACCGCTCGGAATAATTCTTCATCTTCATTTGTTAACACTTCGCTATAGTTTATAACTAGAAGAACTAAATCCGCTTTATTCATCATCTCTTTTGAACGCTCTACACCGATTTGTTCTACAATATCCTCTGTTTCGCGAATTCCAGCTGTATCAATCAGTTTAAGAGGTACACCGCGCACGTTCACGTATTCTTCAATAACATCCCGGGTCGTTCCAGCTATATCTGTTACAATCGCTTTCTTTTCTTGCACAAGACTGTTTAATAAAGATGACTTTCCAACATTCGGTCTTCCAATAATAGCCGTTGCAATTCCTTCACGCAAAATCTTTCCTTGCTTTGAAGTTTGCAATAACTTCCCAATTTCTGATTGAACATATTCCGCCTTCTCAATTAAAACTCCATGTGTCATTTCTTCTACATCGTCGTATTCCGGGTAATCAATGTTCACTTCTACATGAGCTAATGTTTCCAAAATTTCTTGACGCAGGCGACCAATTAATTTTGATAAACGCCCTTCCATTTGGTTAATCGCAACATTCATTGCTCGATCTGTTTTCGCACGAATTAAATCCATAACCGCTTCTGCTTGCGATAAGTCAATACGTCCATTTAAAAAAGCACGCTTTGTAAACTCCCCTGGCTCTGCCAATCGAACACCTTGCGATAAGATAAGTTGTAATACTTTATTTACAGAAACAAGGCCACCATGACAATTTACCTCAACGATATCTTCACGCGTAAATGTCTTTGGTGCCCGCATAATTGAAACCATAACTTCTTCAATAACTTTATTTGTATCTAAATCTACAATATGCCCATACTGAATTGTATGAGATGGAACTGTTGTTAAATCTTTCCCTTTAAAAATGCGATTTACCTTCTCTACCGCATCATCTCCACTTACTCGAACAATGGCAATTGCACCTTCCCCAAGAGCTGTGGAAATTGCAGCAATTGTATCAAATTCCATGTTCTTTCACCTCACTTGCTTATTTCTCTCTATTTCAATACGATTTTTTCTTTCACTAAATTATTAGGATACCATAACGAAACTGTGTAAAAAAGAATAATAACTTATTTTATTATGTCCTCTCATAAAACGCACTAAACTTATACACAGTGGATAAGTTTAGTGCGTTTTATTTATCCACAGGTAATTTCCTGTATTCATATTTTATCCCGCATTAACGGGCAGTAAGCCCCCGAGAGAAGCGAGGAAGATAATTGAAGAATAACTGCCCGTAAAAGCTCGATTGGTGAGAGCTTTCCGTCAGTGGGGAATGAAAAAAACCCCCACTGATGGAAGTTTCACTTTATCCAGTAAAAAACCGGCACTCAAACGAGTTACCGGTTTATCCCGCTCTAAAGGACAATAACACTCCCGCTTCAATCTTCTAAAGGATTCAAAGCAGATAGGTTGCCCATAAGAGTCTAATTCATTCAACTAGCCAACCATTTAAGATACATCCCTCAGGATGGAAGTTTGGCTTTATTTTGGAGATACGACAACATGTCGATGTGGTTCTGCCCCTTCAGATGTTGTAATCACATATGGATGATTCGCAAGGGCTTGATGTATAACTTTTCTTTCAAAAGAAGGCATCGGTTCTAACACAATTCTTTTTTTTGTATTGCTAGCTTGCTTTGCTAGTCGAAGTGCAAGTGACACTAACGTATCTTTTCGTTTATCGCGATAATTTTCAGCGTCAATTGTTACACCAATATATTGTTTCGTGCTACGATTCGCAACAAGCTTTGTTACATATTGTAAAGAATTTAGTATGTGTCCTCTTTTTCCAATTAATACACCGACCTCACTACCGGAAAGTGTAAAATGAATGTCACGTCCTTTTACATCTTTTTCAATAGTTACATCAACATTCATTTCTTTTATGATACTTCTCAAGTAAAGTTCCGCTTCCTCGACAGGATCTTTTTTTACAATGACCTCTATAATAGCAGGACGCCCTCCAATGAAACCGAGGAAAGCTTTTTTGCCTTCATCAATGATGTGTATCTCCACTTTATCTCTTGATACTTGTAATTGTTCTAATGCGGTTTGCACTGCCTGTTCGACTGTTTGTCCTTTAGCAGTAATCATACTCACTTACTTGATCCTCCTGCCTTACTAGCCTTAATATCCGGCCCTTTGATCAAATATGTTTGTAAAATACCAAAGATGTTACCTACTACCCAATAAAGAGATAATGCAGCTGGGAAATTAATTGCGAAAACTAAAATCATGATAGGCATAAGCCATATCATCATTGCCATTTGTGGATTTTGCCCAGCAGTACCAGCCATTGCGAGCTTTTGTTGAATAAACGTCGTAATCGCTGCAACAATTGGAAGAATGTAATATGGATCAGCATGACCTAAATCAAACCATAAAAAAGTATGTTGTTTAATTTCTGCTGTTCTCATAATTGCATGGTAAAATGCAAATAAAATTGGCATTTGAATAAAAATTGGTAGACACCCAGCCAACGGATTTACACCATGTGTTTGATACAATTGCATCATTTCTTTTTGTAATTTTTGCTGAGTCGCTTGATCTTTAGAACTGTATTTCTCTTTTAGCTTTGCCATTTCAGGTTGTAATGCTTGCATTGCTTTCGTACTCTTCGTTTGCTTAATCATTAATGGTAATAATGCAAAACGAATAATAAGAGTTGTGACAACAATCGATAAACCATAGTTATTGCCAAATAATTTTGCAAAATACGTGATTAACTGAGAAAGTGGGTATACGAAATATTCATTCCAAATTCCCGTACTTTGCGGTGTAATCGGCTGATTTGTTTGATTACAGCCAGCAGAAATTGCCATTACAGCAATAAGCATGACCAGTAAACTTATCTTTTTTTTCACAGCCTGCTCCTCCTTGTTTAGATATGTATATAGTGTAATTCATTTTCCTCTTATTTCGCTACTTTTTGCCAGTTTTACTCCCGAGCGGCGCAGAGCGTGAATTAAGCTTTTCTTTAATTGTTCATAGTCCATGTCTGAACAAGGCTTCCTTGCTATTATAACAAAATCTTTTCCAGAATCTATCTCATCTTTTAATTCTGTAAAAGCTTGACGAATCATACGTTTAATTCGATTACGCATAACCGCATTCCCTAGCTTTTTACTAACGGAAAGACCAATTCGAAAATACGGTTGATCAGGCTTCTCTAATTGGTATACAACAAATTGACGATTAGCATTTGATGTTCCATTTTGAAAAACAGCTTGAAATTCCTCATTCTTCTTTACACGATTCTTTTTCTTCATATCAATTGAACACTCCTGTATTTCGCCAGCGGAAAATTCATAATTACTAGAAAAAAGACCACTGAACGATCAGTGGCCTACGCAGATAATACTTTTCTACCTTTACGACGACGAGCTGCTAGAACTTTACGTCCGTTCGCTGTGCTCATACGGCTACGGAAACCATGTACTTTGCTGCGCTTACGTTTATTTGGTTGATAAGTTCTTTTCATTATATGACACCTCCCTGAGGAATAACTGTTAAAGACAGTCCTATAAATTATAGTTAATTTGGTAGGAGAATGTCAATGCTTCTCAAAATTTTAATAAAATATTCATTTTCTACCTATTCACAGCGTTGTTCACAATACATCCTATCGGTTGTGGATAATTTTTTTCGACACTTTTTTATATCCACAAATCATTTTTTGTTTTTACACAGTATATCGTATTGTGGACAAGTTTATTCCACAAGGTATTGATTTTGTGGATAACTTTTTGAAATACATTGCTATTGCTATATTTTTTTGATATTATAGTTGTGTTTTCACCTTGGGCAAGTTTTCCACAATTATTATTTATCCACAATTTGTGAATAACTTGTGGACATGTATAATCACATGTGCATAAAGAGTTTTCCACAATGCGTTTTTTTGTCGAAAACTCTATTTCATATTTAAACCGCTTTTTCACTTTTAAAAAGTGTTACGTATAAATATACAGTGTTGTTTTGTTATGTTGTACAAACGTTAAACACGTTGTTAACTTATCATCTTTTGTAAAGGAGGGACAACTTTGGAAAACATTTCGGATTTATGGAATAGCACCTTAAAAGAACTAGAAAAAAAGGTGAGTAAGCCTAGCTACGAAACATGGCTTAAATCTACAAAAGCTTATTCTTTAAAAAAGGACGTTCTAACCATTACAGCTCCAAATGAATTTGCGCGTGATTGGTTAGAATCCCACTATTCAGATCTTATCTCGGAAACGATCATTCATTTAATGGGAGCAGAACTCGAGATTCGCTTTATCATTCCACAAAGTCAAACAGAAGAGGAATTCGACTATCCTCCTGTTAAAAAGAATAAAGCAATGCATGATGAACCTAATCATTTCCCGCAAAGCATGCTCAATCCAAAATATATATTTGACACCTTTGTAATCGGTTCTGGCAATCGCTTTGCCCATGCAGCTTCGTTAGCTGTAGCAGAGGCGCCGGCTAAAGCATATAATCCTTTATTTATTTACGGAGGAGTTGGGCTCGGAAAAACGCATTTAATGCATGCAATTGGGCATTATGTCATCGAACATAATCCAAACGCAAAAGTTGTTTATCTGTCATCTGAAAAATTTACAAATGAATTTATTAATTCTATCCGTGATAATAAGGCCGTTGATTTTCGGAATAAATACCGGAATGTCGATGTTCTACTTATAGATGATATTCAATTTCTTGCTGGAAAAGAACAAACACAAGAAGAGTTCTTCCATACATTTAATGCGCTGCACGAAGAAAGTAAACAAATTGTAATTTCAAGCGATCGTCCGCCAAAAGAAATTCCTACATTAGAAGATCGCTTACGTTCACGCTTTGAATGGGGACTTATTACAGATATTACTCCTCCAGATTTAGAAACAAGAATTGCGATTTTACGCAAGAAAGCAAAAGCTGAAGGTCTGGATATTCCAAATGAAGTTATGCTCTATATCGCAAATCAAATTGACTCTAACATCCGTGAATTAGAAGGTGCCCTAATTCGTGTTGTAGCGTATTCATCTTTAATTAACAAGGATATTAATGCCGATTTAGCTGCTGAAGCACTAAAGCATATTATTCCAAATTCCAAGCCGAAAATTATTTCAATTTATGACATCCAAAAGGCTGTAGGGGATGTTTTTCAAGTGAAATTAGAAGATTTTAAAGCGAAAAAGCGTACAAAATCTGTCGCTTTTCCTCGTCAAATTGCAATGTATCTGTCTCGTGAACTAACAGATTCCTCTTTACCAAAAATCGGTGAGGAGTTTGGAGGTCGTGATCATACTACAGTCATTCATGCACACGAAAAAATTTCCAAACTGTTAAAAACAGATGCACAATTACAAAGGCAACTTGAAGACATTCACGATATTTTAAAGTAATATGATGTGAATAACGTGAATAACTTTCTCTATCTTACACACAGTCTATCCACATGTAGATAGACTGTTTTTCCGTATTTTAAATGAGTTATCCACATATCCACAGGACCTATTACTATTACTACTAATTTTTTATTATTATTAAATAAAATCAATTTTATACTTGCCGGAGGTTTTCGTTATGCATTTTTCAATTCAAAAAGATTATCTTGTCAGAAGTGTACAAGATGTAATGAAAGCTGTTTCCTCTCGTACAACAATTCCGATTCTTACAGGGATTAAAATCGTAGCAAATGAAGAAGGTGTTACATTAACGGGTAGCGATGCTAATATATCGATCGAATCCTTTATTCCAATTGAAGAAGATGGAAAAGAAATGGTAGAAATCCTACAATCAGGAAGTATTGTTTTACAAGCAAAATATTTTAGTGAAATTGTAAAAAAATTACCGAAAGATACAGTTGAAATTTCTGTCGAAAGTCATTTTATGACGAAAATAAAATCTGGAAAATCCGAGTTTAACTTAAATGGTTTAGACTCAGCTGAGTATCCATTGTTACCACAGATTGAAGAACATCATGTATTTCAAATTCCAACAGATCTGTTAAAACATATGATTCGTCAAACTGTTTTTGCTGTATCTACATCAGAAACACGTCCAATCTTGACAGGTGTAAACTGGAAGGTATATAACAGCGAATTGATTTGTATTGCAACAGATAGTCATCGTTTGGCGCTGCGCAAAGCGAAAATTGCAGGACAAACTATTTCGAATGAATTTCAAGCAAATGTTGTTATTCCAGGAAAAAGTTTAAATGAGTTAAGTAAAATTCTTGATGAATCAGAAGAAATGGTAGATATTGTTATAACGGAGTATCAAGTGTTATTCCGGACGAAACATTTATTATTCTTCTCTAGACTGTTAGAAGGTAACTATCCTGATACAACAAGACTAATCCCGCCGGATAGTAAAACGGATATTTTTGTAAATACAAAAGAATTTTTACAAGCAATTGATCGAGCTTCTTTATTAGCAAGAGACGGACGTAATAATGTTGTGAAATTATCAACTTTGGAAGAGCAAATGTTAGAAATTTCATCGAACTCTCCAGAAATCGGAAAAGTAGAAGAAGAAGTTCAATGCGAGAAAATTGAAGGTGAAGAGTTAAAAATCTCCTTTAGTGCAAAATATATGATGGATGCATTAAAAGCATTAGATAGTACAGAGATTAAAATTAGCTTCACTGGTGCAATGAGACCATTTTTAATTCGTACAGTGAACGATGATTCCATTATTCAATTAATTTTACCAGTACGTACGTACTAAAAGGATAGGGTTACTAGTGTAGATGTACTGGTAACCCTTTTGATTTTTTCCTATTACTTTCCTAATGCTTGTTTATTTAGTACAATGAAAGAATGAACACTTTTAGAAAGTGAGCGATTTGTATGAAACATATTCAAATTTCGACAGAATATATTACATTAGGACAATTTTTAAAACTGGCTGACGTGATTGATACAGGCGGAGCAGTAAAATGGTTTTTACAAGAGCATGAAGTGTATGTAAATAAAGAGTCTGAAAATAGACGAGGCCGAAAATTATATACAAATGATATTGTTGAAATTCCGGGGATCGGAACATTTCAAGTTCAAGGATAAAGGGGGATCCCTTTGTATATTACAGAATTACATTTACAAAACTATCGCAATTATGAGCAGTTAAATCTCTCCTTCGAAGATAAAGTAAACGTAATTATTGGCGAAAATGCGCAAGGAAAAACAAATTTGATGGAAGCGATTTATGTATTAGCGATGGCTAAATCTCATCGAACTTCTAACGATCGTGAACTCATCAGATGGGATGAAGATTGTGGTAAGATAAAAGGGAGACTGCAAAAGCGAAATAACTCTTTGTCTTTAGAACTGAACGTTTCCAAAAAAGGGAAAAAGGCAAAGTTAAATCAACTTGAGCAACAAAAATTGAGTCAATATATTGGCGTAATGAATGTTGTTATGTTTGCTCCTGAAGATTTAAATCTTGTAAAGGGAAGTCCTCAAGTACGAAGACGTTTTTTAGATATGGAGCTTGGACAAATAGCTCCTGTATATTTGTATGAATTAAGTCAATACCAAAAAGTTCTTACACAGCGTAATCATTTGCTCAAAAAAATGCAAGGAAACAGTAAAAATGATGAAGCTATGCTAGATGTGTTTACGGTTCAACTCGTTGAACATGGTGTAAAAGTGTTAAAAAAACGCTTTGAATTTTTACGTTTATTGCAAGAATGGGCCGCTCCAATTCATCGGGGGATTAGCAGAGGACTTGAGGAACTAGAAATAGTCTATAAACCAAGTATAGATGTATCAGAATCCATGGATTTGTCGAAAATAAAAGAAGTATACTATGAAAGTTTCCAATCTGTGAAACAACGTGAACTCTTCCGTGGTACAACCTTAATTGGGCCTCATCGTGACGATTTACAATTCTTCGTTAATGGTAAAAATGTTCAAGTCTTTGGTTCGCAAGGGCAACAACGAACGACCGCACTTTCCCTAAAGTTAGCTGAAATCGAATTAATTTATTCAGAAGTTAACGAATATCCAATCCTTTTATTAGATGATGTGTTATCAGAACTAGATGATTACAGGCAATCACATCTGCTTAATACAATTCAAGGAAAGGTGCAAACGTTTGTGACAACGACAAGTGTTGATGGAATTGAGCATGATACATTAAAACAAGCAAAAACAATTCATGTAACGAACGGCACAGTGGATTGTGGAGAAGAAGATAAATAGCTTCTGTCTAAATGGAAAAGTAGGTGATCTTTGTGTCAATGGAACAAAAACAAATTGAAGAAAACGCATATGACGAAAGTCAAATACAGGTGTTAGAAGGACTAGAAGCAGTTCGAAAACGTCCAGGGATGTATATTGGTTCAACGAGCGGAAAAGGTCTTCATCATCTTGTATGGGAAATTGTTGATAATAGTATTGACGAGGCATTAGCAGGATATTGTGATGAGATTAATCTAGCTATTGAAGAAGATAATAGTATTACAGTAACAGATAATGGCCGTGGTATTCCGGTTGGGATGCACGAGAAAATGGGTCGCCCCGCAGTAGAAGTTATTATGACAGTTCTTCATGCGGGTGGTAAATTTGGCGGCGGCGGTTATAAAGTTTCTGGCGGTTTACATGGTGTAGGTGCTTCTGTCGTGAATGCATTATCAACGGAGTTAGAGGTATTTGTTCATCGTGACGGGCAAATTCATTATCAAAAGTATGAACGTGGTATTCCAGTTGCAGACTTAAAGGTGATTGGGGATACAGATCATACAGGAACAGTAACGCGCTTCAAACCAGATGCAGAAATTTTTACTGAAACTACGGAATATGAATTTGATACGTTAGCAACTCGTTTACGAGAACTAGCGTTTTTAAATCGTAATATTAAACTAACAATTGAAGATAAACGTGAACATAAACAAAAGAAAGAATTCCATTATGAAGGCGGTATTAAGTCTTATGTTGAGCATTTAAATCGCTCTAAAGAACCGATACATGAGGAACCGGTATATGTAGAAGGTTCAAAAGATGGAATTCAAGTTGAGGTTGCACTTCAATATAACGAAGGATATACAACTAACATTTATTCATTTACAAATAATATTCATACGTATGAAGGTGGTACGCATGAAGTTGGATTTAAAACAGCATTAACACGTGTTATTAATGATTATGGTCGAAAAAATAATATTTTAAAAGATGCTGATAGTAATTTAACGGGTGAAGATGTTCGTGAAGGTTTAACGGCTATTGTATCCATTAAACATCCAAATCCGCAATTTGAAGGGCAAACGAAAACGAAACTCGGAAATAGCGAAGCGAGAACAATTACAGAATCAGTTTTCTCTGAAGCACTTGAAAAGTTTTTACTTGAAAACCCAAATGTCGCTCGAAAAATTGTAGATAAGGGAACGATGGCAGCGCGTGCACGTGTAGCGGCGAAAAAGGCTCGTGAGTTAACGCGCAGAAAAAGTGCGCTAGAAGTATCAAGCTTGCCAGGAAAACTTGCAGATTGTTCTTCTAAAGATCCTTCTATTAGTGAAATTTATATCGTAGAGGGTGATTCCGCGGGTGGTTCAGCAAAGCAAGGGCGTGATCGTCACTTCCAAGCGATTTTACCACTTAAAGGAAAAATTATTAATGTAGAAAAAGCACGTTTAGATAAAATTTTATCAAACGATGAGGTGCGAACAATTATTACTGCGCTTGGAACTGGTATTGGTGGAGATTTCGATATTGAAAAGGCGCGTTATCACAAAGTTATTATTATGACGGATGCTGATGTCGACGGCGCTCATATTCGTACCCTATTATTAACATTCTTCTACCGTTATATGCGTCAAATTATTGAGCACGGTTATATATATATTGCACAGCCGCCATTATATAAAGTGCAACAAGGTAAGAGAGTTGAGTATGCTTACAACGATAGAGAACTTGAAAATATATTAGTGGAGATTCCGAAACAACCAAAACCAGGTATTCAACGCTATAAAGGTCTTGGAGAAATGAATCCAACGCAGCTATGGGAAACAACAATGGATCCAGAAGTACGTTCACTTCTTCAAGTTTCGCTTCAAGATGCAATTGAAGCAGATGAAACATTTGAAATTTTAATGGGTGATAAAGTTGAACCACGTCGTAACTTTATCCAAGAAAATGCAAAATATGTGAAAAACCTTGATATTTAATGATTGATGACAGGAATCGGAGTATTCCTGTCTTCTACGTATAAATGAACATGGTATATCGATCGGAAATGTAATGAGGAGGTGCTGGTTGATGTCAGACAACCAACAACAAGGCCGAATTCGAGAAATTAATATTAGCCAAGAAATGCGTACCTCGTTTTTAGATTATGCGATGAGCGTTATCGTATCTCGTGCACTGCCAGATGTTCGGGACGGGCTAAAACCTGTACATCGCAGGGTTTTATATGCAATGAATGATTTAGGGATTACTGCTGATAAAGCATATAAGAAATCAGCGCGTATCGTTGGTGAAGTAATTGGTAAGTACCATCCGCATGGTGATGTAGCTGTATATGAGACAATGGTGCGAATGGCCCAAGACTTTAGTCAACGTTATATGCTAGTAAATGGACATGGTAACTTCGGTTCTATCGATGGTGATTCGGCGGCCGCGATGCGTTATACAGAGGCAAAGATGTCCAAGATTTCTATGGAACTATTGCGTGATATCACAAAAAATACAATTGATTATCAAGATAACTATGATGGTTCGGAAAGAGAACCAATTGTATTACCTGCGCGCTTTCCTAATTTATTAGTAAATGGTGCAACTGGTATTGCTGTTGGTATGGCAACGAATATTCCTCCGCATCAGCTTGGTGAAGTAATTGATGGGGTATTAGCGTTAAGTCACAATCCAGAGATTACAATCGCAGAATTAATGGAGTATATCCCTGGCCCAGATTTCCCAACAGCTGGTCAAATTCTTGGACGAAGTGGAATTCGAAGAGCGTATGAAACAGGGCGTGGTACAGTAATTCTTCGTGCAAGAGTAGAGATCGAAGAGAAGGCAAATGGGAAACAATCTATTATTGTAACTGAACTACCATATCAAGTGAATAAAGCAAGGTTGATTGAAAAGATTGCGGAGCTTGTTCGAGACAAAAAGATTGATGGTATTACAGATTTACGTGATGAATCAGATCGAAATGGTATGCGTATCGTTATGGAATTACGACGAGATGTAAATGCAAATGTGTTATTGAATAACTTATATAAACATACAGCACTTCAGACAAGCTTTGGTATTAATATGCTATCGCTCGTAAATGGAGAACCAAAAGTATTAAATTTAAAAGAATGTCTATATCATTACCTGGAGCATCAGAAGGTCGTTATCCGTAGACGTACTGCATATGAATTAGAGAAAGCAGAAGCTCGCGCTCATATTTTAGAAGGTTTACGCATCGCGTTAGATCATCTTGATGAAGTAATTACTCTAATTCGTAATTCGAAGACAGCAGAAATTGCGAAACAAGGATTAATGGAGCGTTTTGGTTTAAGTGAGAAACAAGCGCAAGCGATTTTAGATATGCGTTTGCAACGTTTAACTGGATTAGAACGTGAGAAGATCGAACAAGAATATCAAGAGTTACTTGCATTGATTGCAGAGTTAAAAGCAATCCTAGCAGATGAAGAAAAAGTTCTTGAGATTATACGTGAAGAATTAGAAGAAATAAAAGAGCGTTTTAATGATACAAGAAGAACAGAAATTACAATTGGCGGCATGGAAGCTATTGAAGATGAAGATTTGATTCCAGAACAAAACATTATAATCACTCTAACTCATAATGGATATATTAAACGATTACCGGCTTCCACGTATAAAACACAAAATCGTGGTGGACGTGGAGTCCAAGGTATGGGGACAAACGATGATGATTTTGTAGAACATTTATTAACAACATCTACTCATGATCACATTTTATTCTTCACAAACAAGGGAAAAGTATACCGAACGAAGGGTTATGAAATTCCTGAATATAGTCGTACAGCAAAAGGTATACCGATTATTAACTTATTAGAAGTGGATAAAGGTGAATGGGTAAATGCGATTATCCCAATCCGAGAATTTAATGATGATCAATTTTTATTCTTTACAACAAGACATGGTATTGCAAAAAGAACGCCGCTTTCCTCATTTGCTAATATTCGTAACAATGGTTTAATTGCTATTTCTCTTCGTGAAGAAGATGAATTAATCTCTGTTCGCTTAACAACAGGTGAAAAAGATATGATTGTTGGTACGAGTAATGGTATGTTAATTCGTTTCCATGAAGAAGATGTCCGTTCAATGGGACGTAATGCAGCGGGTGTTAAAGCCATTACATTAGGTGATGACGATCAAGTTGTCGGCATGGAAATTGTGGAAGAAAATATGGATGTTTTAATTGTTACGAAGAATGGTTATGGTAAGCGTACTCCAGTTGAGGAATATCGTTTACAAAGTCGTGGTGGTAAAGGTCTTAAAACATGTAATATTACAGATAAAAATGGTAAGTTAATTGCTGTTAAGTCTGTACATGGTGAAGAAGATATTATGCTGATTACAGCAGCAGGTGTGTTAATTCGTATGCCAGTTGACCAAATCTCTCAAATGGGACGTAATACGCAAGGTGTTCGTTTAATTCGTTTAGAGGACGACCAAGAAGTAGCGACAGTAGCAAAAGCACAAAAAGAAGATGAAGAAGACATACAAGAAGATCAAGAAAGCTCAGAAGAATAAGGAGATTCTCCTTATTCTTTTTTTTTATAAAAAGTGCTTGCATAGGAGGAGTGAAGTCTATATAATAGGCAGAGTCAGCAATTCACCGAAACAAAATGTTACAACAAGTTGTTGACGAACATGAAATGTTATGTTATATTATAAAAGTCGCTGAAACGCGATGTTGAACTTTGAAAACTAAACGAAACAAACAACGTGAAACGTCAATTTTTATTTATGATGCTAGACAAACACTTTATTGGAGAGTTTGATCCTGGCTCAGGATGAACGCTGGCGGCGTGCCTAATACATGCAAGTCGAGCGAACCACTTAAGAGCTTGCTCTTAAGAAGTTAGCGGCGGACGGGTGAGTAACACGTAGGTAACCTGCCTATAAGACTGGGATAACTCCGGGAAACCGGGGCTAATACCGGA
>NZ_JBHTHG010000003.1:42794-202037 GCF_042676365.1 Bacillus sp. CGMCC 1.60114 | reverse complement strand
AGCCCGATTGGTTCAACTAACCATTCGAAGGAAAGGCACCTTCGAATGGAAGTTTCACTGTATCCCGCTCTAACAAGCAGTAAGCGAAGCTGGAAATTCGAGGAGGAGAACTGCTTGTAAGAACCCGATTGGTTCAACTAACTATTCGAAGGAAAGGCACCTTCGAATGGAAGTTTCACTTTTATCCCGCTACTTTACCTTATTTGGAGGTGTCAATATGAGAGTATCCGTATTTATTACTTGTCTTGGAGATGTTTTTTATCCAGAAGTAGGAAAAGATGTTGTTGAAATTCTTGAAGATTTAGGTTGTGAAGTCGACTTTCCAAAAGATCAAACCTGCTGTGGTCAACCTGCTTATAATAGCGGTTATCAAAAAGAAACGAAAACAGCTGCAAAACATATGATTGAAGCATTTGCTGGTGCAGAATATGTTGTGGCACCATCCGGGTCTTGTGTCATGATGGTTCACGAGTTTTCAAGCTTATTTTCTGAAGGTGAAACAGAATGGCGGCAAAAAGCTACTGAACTGGCGAATAAAACATATGAATTTACACAATTTCTTGTAGAAGTGTTAGGTAAAGAAGATTTAGGTGCGGAACTTCATAAAAAAGCAACCGTTCATACATCTTGTCATATGAGCCGGTTGATGGGTATTAAGGAACCTCCTCAAAAGTTATTAAAACATGTAAAAGGGTTAGAAGTCGTTCCGTTATCACACAATTATGATTGCTGTGGATTTGGCGGCACATTCTCAGTGAAGATGGCAGAAATATCTGAGCAAATGGTTGATGAAAAAGTGAAACATATTATGGAAACAGGTGCGGAAGTGTTAATCGGAATGGATTGCAGCTGTTTAATGAATATAAAAGGTCGATTAACACGTAATGGTTATCCAATTGAGGTAAAGCATATTGCACAAGTATTAAATGAAGATAGAAAGGGGATATAAAAATGGGAATGAAAATTGGAAACGAACCCTTTCATAAACGTACTGAAACGGCCGTTGGTGATCAATTCATGAGAAGGGCTGTTGCGAAAGCGCAAGATGGCCTTAGAGGTAAGAAACTAAAAGCAACTGAGAGTCTTGGGAATTGGGAAGAATGGCGATCTTTAGGAGAAGAGATTCGAAAGCATACATTAGAAAACCTTGATTATTATTTATATCAACTTAGTGAAAATGTTGAGAAAAACGGGGGCTTTGTTTATTTCGCAGAGACTGCTGAAGAGGCAAGGGAATATGTAAAAGGTATTATAAAAAAGAAAAACGCGAAAAAAATTGTGAAATCAAAATCTATGGTAACGGAAGAAATCAGTCTAAATGAAGCAATTGAAGAAGTTGGCGGGGAAGTGCTAGAAACGGATCTTGCAGAATTTATTTTACAAATTAATGACCATGATCCGCCATCACATATTGTTGTTCCTTGTCTTCATAAAGATAAAGAAAGTATTTGCGAGTTGTTTAAAGAAAAAATAGGTTATACCGGAACAGCTGATCCCGAAAAAATGGCGAGGTTTGTACGGAACTACTTGCGTAACGATTTCTTAACAGCGGATGTAGGAGTGACTGGATGTAATTTTGCTGTTGCAGAGTCTGGGTCTGTTTCGATTGTAGCAAATGAAGGGAATGCACGATTAGTTACGACTATTCCCAAAACGTTAATTACTGTTATGGGAATGGAACGGATTGTCCCAACATGGGAAGAGCTTGATATCTTAGTAACACTCCTGTGCCGAAGCTCTGTAGGACAAAAGTTAACAAGTTATATTACAGGTTTAACGGAACCTGGGGGGACAGATGGCCCTGAGGAATTTCATTTAGTGATTGTTGATAATGGCCGTTCCAATATTTTAGGAACAGAATTCCAGAGTGTCCTTCAATGTATTCGTTGTGCAGCATGTATTAATGTATGTCCAGTATATCGTCATATCGGAGGACATGCATACGGTTCAATTTATCCGGGTCCAATCGGTGCTGTATTGACACCACTTTTAGGCGGATATGATGAGTATAAGGATTTGCCTTATGCATCTAGCCTTTGCGGTGCTTGTACGGAAGCATGTCCTGTAAAAATACCTTTACACGAATTGTTAATTCAACATCGCCGACAGATTGTAGAAGAGGCGAAAAAGTCTCCTTTAGCTTGGGATATGGCTATGAAAGGTTTTGAAAAAATGGCGAATAGCTCAAGGTCGTTCTCTTTGGCAGCGAGGACAGCTCCGTACGCATTAAGGCCTTTTATAAAAGGAGACAAAATTGAACGCGGAGTAGGACCGTTAAAAGCTTGGACAGAAGCAAGAGACTTCCCGGCTCCGAAAAAACAACTGTTTAGAGATTGGTTTGAAAAACGGTCAAGGGAGGATCGATAATGGCCATTCAAAATCGTGAGGAGTTTTTATCCAAGTTATCAGAAAAGCTAGGGAGAAAACGTCCAGAAGCAGTAAAGAAGCCGAGCTGGTCTTTTTCTCCGCAATGGAGTATTTTTGACGGATTAACACAAGATGAACTTATACTGAAGTTAATTGAACAATGCAAAGATATTCATACAGAAGTTCAGCGAACAACAAAGGCGAATCTTGCTGAAACATTACAATCCTTTATGAAAGAATGGAATATAAAATCAGTTATTTATTCTCATGATGAACGATTCGATGAATATAATCTTAGTGATTTTTTAACAAATGACGATGCAACACGTTTTCATAAATGGGACTTAAATCATAAAGAAGAGAGTATTGAATTTGCAAAAACAGCTGACGTTGGAATTACGTTCAGTGATATTACTCTCGCTGAATCAGGAACCGTTGTTTTATTTAATGAGGGTACGAGAGGAAGGCCTGTTAGTCTTCTTCCAGAATCATATATTGCAATTGTCCCGAAAAGTACGATTGTGCCACGTTTAACACAGGCTACGAAGATGATTCACAATCAAAATAGGAAGGGGGAAGAAATTCCATCCTGTTTGAATTTCATTTCTGGTCCATCTAACAGTGCTGATATTGAAATGAATCTTGTTGTAGGCGTGCATGGACCAATAAAAACAGCATATATTATTGTAGATGATCAATAATTGTATAAGAATTTTTTGCGGGGGCTTACTGCTTGCTCAGCAAGAATTATCCTAATTTTATTTTTCACTAAATGGTGATGGGAATAGCCTCTCATCATCTTTTTCATTTGTGGCAGGCCGGGAGTTCCTTCGTTGTGACAAACTGTATTTGATAGTATAATGAAGTGAGTATATAATGGGAATTCCCTGTTATAAGTAGCTGAGGTGAGAAGTTTGCAAAGAGTGACAAACTGTGTGTTAATTAAGGATAATGAAGTTCTCCTATTACAAAAGCCTCGTCGAAATTGGTGGGTTGCTCCAGGCGGTAAGATGGAGCGCGGCGAAACAGTAAGAGAATCGGTTGTTCGCGAATATCGCGAAGAAACGGGTATTTATTTAAAGAATCCAATATTAAAAGGTGTCTTTACTTTCGTAATTCAAGAAGGGGATAAGGTTGTTTCTGAATGGATGATGTTCTCCTTTTTGGCAACAGACTTTGCAGGAGAAAATAAATTGCAAAGCGAAGAGGGTATAATAGGTTGGCATACACTTGATAAGATTGATGAGTTGCCAATGGCGCCAGGTGATTATCATATTATTGATTATTTAATTAAAGGAAATGGTATTATTTACGGTACATTTGTATATACGTCAGACTTTGAATTACTTTCGTATCGATTAGATCCGAGTTAAGCCAGAAGGGGGGGGATATGATGGACGCACATAATGATATTAAAATGGTCATTATTACAGGAATGTCCGGAGCAGGGAAAACTGTTGCTCTGCAAAGCTTTGAGGATTTAGGATATTTTTGTGTGGATAATTTACCGCCCATGTTGTTACCGAAGTTTGTTGAATTAATGGCAGATTCGAAAGGGGAAATGAATAAAGTAGCGCTTGGTATCGATTTGCGTGGCCGAGAGTTTTTTGATCATTTATGGGGAGCGCTTGATGATTTAACAGAGCGCACATGGATTATTCCGCATATCTTATTTTTAGATGCAAAAGATAGTACGCTTGTAACTCGTTATAAAGAAACAAGGCGTTCACATCCACTTGCTCCAACAGGTCTTCCGTTAAAAGGAATAGAAGCAGAGCGTACGCTATTAACAGATATGAAGGCGCGCGCGAATATTGTACTTGATACGTCAGACTTAAAACCGAAAGAGTTAAGAGAAAAGATTGTTCAATTATTCTCAACTGAGAGTGAGCAAGCATTTCGTGTGAACGTGATGTCATTTGGATTTAAATATGGTATTCCAATTGATGCTGATTTAGTATTTGATGTTCGTTTTTTACCGAACCCATATTATATTCCACACATGAAGCCGTTAACAGGTCTTGATGAGGAAGTATCGTCCTATGTGCTGAAATTTAATGAAACGCATAAATTTCTAGAGAAATTAACAGATCTTATTTCCTTTATGCTTCCGCATTATAAACGAGAAGGAAAAAGTCAACTTGTTATTGCGATTGGATGTACAGGGGGACAACATCGATCCGTTACGCTTGCAGAATATTTGACGAAATATTTGAAGCAAGATTGTCCAACTCATGTGACTCATCGTGATGTGGAGAAGAGAAAGGGACATTAGGCGATGGGAAAAGAGAGGAAACCGAAAATCGTTATTATGGGAGGCGGAACTGGTCTATCCGTTTTATTACGCGGTTTAAAAAAGTATCCTGTCGATATTACAGCGATTGTAACGGTTGCTGATGACGGGGGCAGTTCTGGGAGACTTCGTGATGAGTTAGAAATTCCACCTCCTGGAGATATTCGCAACGTGCTTGTTGCGTTGTCTGATGTGGAGCCTCTTGTCGAGGCATTATTTCAACATCGTTTTACATCAGGAGAAGGATTAACAGGGCATGCGCTTGGTAATTTATTGTTAGCGGGAATGACGGCTATTACGGGCGATTTCTTTCATGCTATTACAGAAACAAGTAAAGTGTTAAATGTAAGAGGCCGCGTACTTCCGGCTGCAAATCAAAGTGTTGTTTTGAATGCAGAGTTGGAAGGCGGGCAAATTGTAAGCGGAGAATCTAAAATTCCGTATTACGGTAAAAAAATTAACCGTGTCTTTTTAACACCAGGGGAAGTAGAGCCGCTTCATGAAACATTAACAGAAATTCATAAAGCTGATTTACTTGTATTTGGACCAGGTAGTCTGTATACAAGTATTTTGCCGAATTTAATGGTAAAAAAAATCGGCGATGCAGTCCTTCGTGCAAAAGCGAAGAAAGTATATGTGTGTAATGTAATGACCCAAGCGGGTGAAACAATGGAATATACAGCGTTTGATCATGTAAAAGCATTGCATGATCATCTTGGAGAAGCGTTTATTGATACAGTAATAGTGAACGATGAACTAATTCCAGCTGAATTATTAGAGCGTTATGCAGAAGAAATGTCGGAGCCAGTTGTAATTGATGAAGCGCATTTTACAGCAAAAAATATTAAGTTGATTAAAGAGCGTTTAGTAAAGTATGATGATCAAGTTGTACGTCATGATACAGTAAAACTAGCTTCGATTTTACATTCGTTAATATAAATTGTAAGCTTGAAAGAATAGTAAATAGGCTTGCAGGATAGAAGGCGTTACTTCTTTGGAGTAACGCTACAAATTCATTTAGGGTATAAAAATAATGATGAGTTTATATTTTGTCAGGAGGTGAAATGGTTGTCATTTGCATCAGAAACAAAGAAAGAGCTGACAAAGCTTGAAATGAAGGCGTGCTGTGAGAGGGCAGAGTTATCAGCATTACTTCGTATGAACGGTTCACTCTCCTTTTCAAATCGCCGTGTAATTATTGATATTCAAACGGAAAATGCAGCGATTGCTCGAAGGATTTATACATTATTGAAAAAAGGATATAACGTTACAGTTGAATTGCTTGTGCGTAAGAAAATGCGCTTAAAGAAAAATAATGTGTATATCGTTCGTTTAGTCGAAAAAGCACGTGAAATTCTATCGGATTTACACATTGTAAGAGAGGATTTTTCGTTTATTCGTGATATTTCACAAGAATTAATTGAGAAAAAATGCTGTAAACGTTCATACTTACGCGGTGCGTTCTTAGCTGGTGGTTCCGTTAATAATCCGGAAACATCGTCATATCATCTAGAAGTTTTTTCGTTATACAAAGAACATAATGATGCGATATGTGAACTTATGAACGAGTTTGCATTAAATAGTAAGACGTTAGAAAGGCGAAAAGGGTATATTACGTATTTAAAGGAAGCGGAAAAGATTACTGAGTTCTTAAATATTATTGGTGCTCATAATGCCCTTTTAAGGTTTGAAGATATTCGTATTGTGCGCGATATGCGTAATTCTGTAAATCGTCTTGTGAACTGTGAAACAGCAAACTTAAATAAAACGATTGGTGCAGCATTAAGGCAAATCGAAAATATTCGGTATATTGAGGAAACAGTTGGTCTGGATTTCTTACCAGATAAATTACGTGAAATCGCAGAGCTGCGTATTAATTATCAAGATGTTACATTGAAAGAATTGGGGGAAATGGTATCCGGGGGGAACATTAGTAAATCGGGTATTAACCATCGCTTGCGTAAAATCGATGACATTGCTGATAAATTACGTGCTGGAGAAGCGGTTGTAAAAAAATAAAAGGTAAAGGGGAATGGAACAGTGGTTCAAAAACAGGTAGAGGTGTTGTTGAAAGCTGGATTACAAGCACGTCCGGCAGCGTTGTTTGTACAAGAAGCAAATCGTTTTCAAGCTGATATTTTTATGGAGAAAGACGGAAAAACGGTCAATGCTAAGAGTATTATGGGGATTATGAGCTTAGCAATCGGAGCTGGATGCAAAGTTACAATTACTACAGAAGGATCAGATGAAACAGCAGCATTAGAAGCACTTGTTGCTTATGTGCAAAAGGAACAATAAAAAGAGCTATCGCAAATGTGCGATAGCTTTTTTTATATACGCGTGATCTTATGATCCAGCTTCAGCAGCTAGAATCTCCGGTCGTTTCGCCCCCTCGGACGAAGTAAAAAGCACTTCTCTGCCTTAGGCGCGGGCGCCCTGCGATTCTGAACGAGCCGCTTTCGCTTTTATTAGCGATTTGTAAAAATCTTGTCGATTAAGCCGTATTCTAGCGCTTTGTCTGCTGTCATGAAGTTGTCACGCTCTGTGTCGCGCTCGATTACTTCTAAATCTTGACCTGTACGTTCAGAAAGAATTTTGTTTAATTTATCACGCAAGAATAGGATGCGTTTTGCAGCGATTTCGATTTCTGTCGCTTGTCCTTGTGCACCGCCAAGTGGTTGGTGAATCATAACTTCACTGTTTGGAAGAGCGAAACGCTTCCCTTTTTCACCAGCAGCAAGTAGGAAAGCACCCATAGATGCAGCCATACCGATGCAAATTGTAGATACTTTTGGTTTAATGAATTGCATTGTATCATAAATTGCCATACCTGCTGTAATAGAGCCACCAGGACTGTTGATATATATATGAATATCTTTTTCTGGGTCTTGTGATTCTAAGAATAAAAGCTGAGAAACAATTGAGTTTGCTACGTTGTCATCGATTGCGCTTCCAAGCATAATGATGCGGTCTTTTAATAAGCGAGAGTAAATGTCGTAAGCACGTTCCCCGCGATTTGTTTGTTCAATAACTGTAGGAATTAAATTCATGTGTAACTTCCTCCTTTAACACATTTGTTAGTTTTATAATACAATTATGGTCAATAAAGGTCAAACGAAACCACTTCAGTTTAAAAAATATGTATGTGTATCATGTTAATTCGCTACTGATAAGGAATTCCCTTCTTCTTTACCTTCCTCATCATAACCGAATTGTATGAATTTAAACATATCAAATATGGAGAAAGACTACTACATGAAAAAAGAACGCCATTACATATATATGAGCGTTCTTTTTTGCACTACTCTTTAAGTAGATACGTTACTTTATTTAAAATTTCTTCTATTCTCTTTGCATTCGTTTCATACATGTTGCTAGCAGCGTTTGATTTCGTTTCTAAAGAAAATAACTCAAGATCAGCATGGCACTTCTTCAAGGAAGCGAGCAGTAATGGTTTATCTTGAGGAGAAGGCATTTGGAGTTTATCGTTATATATATCAACGGTTAATTGTCCGTAAGAGTCGATTTGTCCAATGAATACATTGTCTAGAGCAACTCCAATTTTTTCGAGTTCTGCGTAGAGCCAAGCACGATTATGGCCGCTAGCTGAAAGAGGTTCGTCTAGTATGTTTCCGTCCATAATAACTGTTTGTGTTTCTTTTTCATTTGGTACTTTTAATCCAATATCTTTAGGGGTTAGTGGTTGTCTGTCTTTCTTCAATAAAACGTTCAATTCCCCGCTTGGCTCGAGAACAGCGTATTCAACATCGTTTATATTGAATACATCCTTTTTTCGAAGAAGCTCTAGTATTTCGTCGCTTGTATATTTTTCCTTTTTTAAATTATCTTCGAGTACTTTACCATCTTTTATAAAAATAGTGGATTTACCTTCAACAAAATCTCGTACCATCTTATTTTTTAAGGAAATTAGTCCTGCGAAAAAAGGGATGATAGCAAAAACCATCATACTAGAAATACCATGGACGAAATTTTGTTCCAATCCTGTTGATACTTCTGCAGCGATATCACCAATTGTCATACCGGCTATGTATTCAAAGAAGGAAAGTTGCGCGATTTGTCTTTTGCCGAGCCATTTTGTAATAGCGAATAAAATAACTAAAACACAGAAAGAACGTATAATGACAAGCGGCCATTCTGGGATGTCAATGTGAGGCATAGAAATTCCCTCCAGTCTTCCTAAAATCCTTTATATTGTGGTTCTTCTCGTTCTAATACTGAAATTCGTTTTTGTAAATCAGCGATAACGTTATCCATGTCTATCATGCATTCATGAAAGATGCGTTTTGCTTCTTCGTCAGCAGCGTTTTGTGAAAGTGTACTTAAACTTGCTTGTGCACCTTTTAAACTGGCAAGGCATGTTTTTACACTAGCGACAACAGTCATGAGAACACCTCTTATCCTTTTGGTTTAAATAATAAAGCTCCGATAAAACCGAAGATAATCGCGGCAGATACACCAGCGCTTGTTACTTTGAACATTCCTGTTATAACTCCGATAAGGCCATGCTCAGCCGCTTCTGCCAGCGCACCGTGAACAAGGGCGTTACCAAAGCTTGTAATAGGGACTGTTGCACCGGCCCCGGCAAAATCAATTAACGGTTCATACAAATTGAATCCGTCTAATATGGCACCAATGACAACAAGCGTTGACATTGTATGAGCGGGTGTAAGTTTAAAGACATCAAACATAATTTGACCAATCACACAAATGATACCACCAATTACGAAAGCCCAAAAAAAGATCATTTACTGTACACCTCCAACTTCAATGGATACTGCATGGGCAATACAAGGAATGGTTTCTTGCTGCTGGAAAGTTATTGGAGAAAGTAACGCACCGGTAGCGACTACGAGTATTTTGTTAAATTCCCCTTTTTTCATTCGATTTAATAAATGCCCGTACACGACAGTTGCTGAACAGCCGGGACCGCTTGCTCCTGCTAATACCGGTTGATCTTCCCTATAAATGAGTAATCCGCAATCTTGAAACTGTTCGCTTGTTATAGATGTTCCTTGCTTGCGCAGTAAATCAAAGGCAATTTCGCGTCCTACGTGACCGAGATCCCCCGTTACAATTAAGTCATAGTAGGATGCATCAATTTGTCGATCTCTTAAATGCGCTTCTATTGTATCGACAGCAGCGGGAGCCATGGCACCTCCCATATTAAATGGATCTGATAAACCCATATCAATGACCCTTCCAATTGTTGCTGATGTAACGCAAGGTCCGTCCCCTTGATCACTTAATAAAGCAGCCCCTGCTCCAGTTACTGTCCACTGAGCTGTAGGGGGCTTTTGTCCTCCATATTCAGTTGGATATCGGAATTGCTTTTCAACAGCGGTATTATGGCTAGAAGCCCCTGTTAATAAGTATTTCGCCCCTTTTCCATTTACAATACTTGCACCTAAAGCAAGGCCTTCCATTGAAGTAGAGCAAGCCCCAAACAATCCGAGATAAGGAGCGCCGAGTGTTCGACAGGCAAAACTTGAGGGAGTGATTTGATTGATAAGATCTCCTGTTAGGATAAATTGAATGTCTTCTTTACGTAGTTTTGCTTTTTCGGTTGCCCTGCTGCAAGCTTCTTCAAATAAAATTCGATGTGCTTTTTCATAGGAGTCTTGTCCTAACCATAAATTATCGTGCAAT
The DNA here is from genome assembly GCF_042676365.1 of Bacillus sp. CGMCC 1.60114. Classification (NCBI taxonomy): domain Bacteria; kingdom Bacillati; phylum Bacillota; class Bacilli; order Caryophanales; family Bacillaceae; genus Bacillus; species Bacillus sp. CGMCC 1.60114. The sequence continues at coordinate 191,710 of NZ_JBHTHG010000003.1, read as the reverse complement.
GTATCGAAATCTTCAGGGATTTTTCCTTTCGCTTCAAATGGTCCGCCAATGACACCAGTCGATATAATCACAGGCTTATTTTCAAATACCCATGTTCGGTGACCTTGTAACATTTAAAACCCTCCTCATTGAAATAAAATGGTTCTAATAAGTGCGATGACAAAAGCGGAAAATACACCAAATAAAATAACGGACCCTGCTAACTTAAACATATTCCCACCTACTCCAAGAACAAAGCCTTCTGTACGATGCTCAATACAAGCTGCAATGACTGAGTTTCCAAAACCGGTAACAGGAACAGCTGTACCAGCCCCGCCAAACTGAGCCAATCGATCGTAAACACCAAAACCTGTTAGGAGCATGGAAATAAAAATCATTGTAGCTACAGTCGGATTTCCGGCTGATCTTTCAGTGAAATCGAAATAAGTAATATAAAACGTGGAGATAAGTTGACCGATTAAGCAAATAAAACCGCCCATAAAAAAAGCTCTTATACAATTCTTCAGAACAGGCCGCTTCGGTTCACGCTGCTTTTCAAATTGTTTATACTCTTGCTGCACTGGTGTTAAATCTTTGTTTCTCTTTGACATATGAATCCTTCCTTTTCTGTTTTGAAAAGTATCCTTACGTATCAGAATGCATTTCTTTTTTCACTATTTTTAGCTGTTTTTTTACTTCTTCCTTATCTACTTCTTTATTTTTAATCTTGGTTTCTAACTTATCGAGCAACATCAAAATCTTTTTATCTACGCTTACATAAATTTTAAAATTAGGATACATCTTTTTTAATGTCTGTTTCATTTCCTTTTTTAATTTGTCTAGTTGAAAGCGTTCATGGTGCTCTGGTTTCGCAGCTACATAAAGCTCGTTATTTAAATTAACAGCTTTTACATCAACTATTTCTTCCATGCCAAGAATCTTATTTTTCGCTTCATCCGCTATCGATTGATTAATGGATTCTATGTTTATCTTTGTTAGTTTCGCATCTGTTTTATTTATTTCTTGTGCTGATTCTTGCTTTTCTTGTGTATCTTTTTTATCTAATGGACTGTGACATCCGCATAGGAAACTGAATAAGAGAAGGAATAACAAGGAGATTGTTCCGAATTTTCGCATGGTATCATTCCATTTCTATTGCTTTATGTAATTTGATTTGAAAAAAGGATGATATTACATCACCCCTTTTTCAGCTAATCAGAAAGTATACATATGATAATGAATTAGCCTATGTGTAAAGAGTATCTGTAGGCGTACATTAATTAAGTATCATTCTGTTTTTTTGCAGTGCGCTGGCTTATGAATGACCAGTTTTTCTTATGTTGTTATTGCTGTGTATATTGAGGTTCTTCTTGTTCAACTTCTTGCACACGTGGAGATAAAGTCTCAATAATTGATTGCGTTTGCTGTGCTGCGCTTTGAAATAATTGCTTCGCTTGTTGGTTATCAGTATCAAGAGCGAATCCTTCTAAGCTTGCTTGTGCACTTTTTAATCCTGAAACAGTTTGTTTAAGTTTTGTAATTACAGTCATAACGTAATTCCTCCTCTTGTTGAATTTGATTTCAATCATTAGAATTTGTGAATGGGTGCTGAAATATAATTACCAATTTTAGGTTTTCTTGAAAACGTGTCATTTTTGATTTTAAAAAATACAAGAAAATTAACATGGATAATGATGGAGGAGATATTACATAATATAGGGGTAGAAGGATTTGTTTCTTCTACTCACCATTATGCAGCCTGTTAGCATGAAGCTAGCAGGTTTTTCGTATTATATATAATAAATTTCTAAATGTTGATTGCAGGTTTTTTATTGTGGATATTTTTGAAAGCTACATAGTTTAGATTTTGTTGTTCAAAATATTACGTATCAATTAAAATAAGGAGAATAAAAAAATAGTAATTAAAAGGAGAAAAAGTTATGGATCATCATACTTTAGTTAGATGGTTGGAAGCAGTATTAATCATACTAGCATTAGTTGCAATTTGGTTTTCTGCAAGTAACTTCAGTAGTGTGAAGCGGTTTTTAATTGGTCGCCCTATGCGAACATCGGAGCTTCATGCACACCATAACAAGTTATTTTGGTTGATTGCACTGCCTATCCTTTCAGCGGATTTGTATTCATCCGTTGCATATGGACCTGAATCAGGAATGACAGAGCTTGCAGGGCTTGGTCCTGGTGCGAAATGGTTAATTTTACCTATTACCATTTCTACGATCGTTCTTTTGGCAATTTTGATTGTATCGTATATTATGGGGATTTTGGCATATCCAAACGGCGGGGGAGCATATGCCATTGCAAAAGATAACTTCAAGCCGCGATGGGTTTCTCTCGTTGCTTCTAGTTCGTTGCTCGTTGATTACGTGTTGACCGTGGCTGTATCTGTATCTGCAGCTATGGAGGCCGTTTCATCTGCTTACCCTGTAGTTGCTCCTTATGAAACGATTTTGGCCATTTTGTGTGTTATTCTCTTAGTACTTGTGAACTTGCGAGGAGTAGCAGAATCAGCCCGCGTTTTTGCTTGGCCAACATTTGGTTTTATGATTTGTATGTTAATTTTAATTTTTACCGGCTTTTTTGATGAATTTCGTCACGGCTTTACACAATCAACTACACCGTCCTTTGGAACGGTTCCAGAGGGATTAACAACTTTATTGATTTTGAAAGCATTCAGCTCAGCTTGTTCGGCGCTTACAGGAATTGAGACAATTTCAAATGCAGTTCCTATTTTTAGAGAACCGCAGCAAAAAAATGCAATTAGAACTTATATTGCTTTAGGCACGATCACAGCTGTGACACTGTTAGGATTTTCGTATCATCTGTATGTGAAGGGAATTACGCCAGATCCGCACAACACGATGTTGTCTCAGTTGACTGGCATGTATTTTGGACACGGGATTTTATATCAAGTAATTATATGGTTTACGTTTATTGTTTTGATTTTAGCGGCAAATTCTACATTTACAGGATTTTCTCAGCTTGCTGCGATTGTAGCAGCAGATGGATTTTTGCCTCGAAGTTTGACAAATCGCGGAGACCGTTTAGGGTATTCAAACGGAATTATTGTATTAGCATCATTGGCATGTATTTTGATTATTTCGTTTCATGCGCATACGAATGCTTTAATTCCATTGTATGCAATCGGTGTTTTCCTTTCATTTACAGTAGCGCAAATTGGTTTGATGCGCCGCTGGAAACGAGTTAAAGGACCAAATTGGAAAATTAAGCTTACGATTAATACAGTTGGTGCTGTTATTACAGCAATAGTCGCTGTTATTTTCGCTGTTACAAAGTTTACAGGCGGCGCTTGGGTTGTATTAGTTGTATTGCCTATTATCATTTTTATTTCAATGGCTATTCACAAGCATTATGAAGATATTGCAAAAGAACTGCGCATTGATACGCAAAGTATACGTCCAGAAGCAAGCAAGGTAGTCACCCTTGTTTTAGTGTCAGGTGTTCATCGTGTTGTGAACAATACGATTTCCTTTGCGAAAAGCTTAGATGTTGATCCGATTGCTGTATATGTTGGTTTCGATGAGCAATCTATAGATAAAATGGAGAAGAAGTGGAAAGAGTGGGGAACTCCTTGTAGGCTGGTAGTTCTTCGTAGTAAATATCGCTCTATTCTTGAACCGCTGAATCGTCTTATTAAAACAATAGAGGCGAAAAAAGAAAATGGGGGACATATCCATATTATTATCCCGCAGTTTATTCCACACAAATGGTGGCATCATGTATTACATAACCAGAGTGCACTTCTTTTACGAATGTGGTTTATTCGTCATAAAGATATCGTGATTACAACGGTTCCATATCATTTGCATAAATAGTTCATTTCGGTTATTTATGAATTTGCTACTGATAATCTGAGTTATATCGCCTGCGTCGTCAATCGACGTGGGCGTTTCTTTTATCCCGCATTAACGGACAGTAAAACCCCCACCTCAAGATTGAGAGGGGATCAAAGAAGATAGGTGAGGGTAGTTCAATGCACGAACGGATAAGGTTGAAGGAAGAGAAGGGTAGGATGTAGGAGTGGCTTTGTAAACTGCGACGTAATAAGTAATTGCTTCCAAAACGAAGATATCGTATAATAAACATTACGCGAGGCAGTGGGAAAGTGTCTCTTGCGGTTGTAAGGATACTATTATATATTTCATGCGCCCATAGCTCAGCTGGATAGAGCGGTGGTTTCCGGTACCACGTCTGCCGGGGGTTCGAATCCCTCTGGGCGCGTTCTAGATGATATGACAGCGTTTGTGACGCAATCAGCGTTGTCAAGAAAGCGTGAAAGGACGGAAACAATACGAGAAACGTGATATGTGAGTTTAATCCCTTTGAACGTCCGTATATGTACCGTAGTTCACACGCCGAAAATCAAATAATATGTAAGCTGAAACTCTCGTCTGAATCATTCTTCAGATTGGGGTTTTTTTTGTTGACTAAAAAACGAATTGTAAAACGCGTCGTAAAGATAGGAATAATTTTGTCACGTTATTCGAGAGCAGTAAGACCCCACTGATGGAAGTGTCACTTTATATCTAGCGCGGACATGACGATTCTTTGGGAGAACTGGCGATGCCCTGAATGTTATTGAGTCGCTTATTAGCGAGGCTTGGCGATTCTACATGGTATCTGGAATTTAGCTGTTGATTAGTATCAGACGATTAGTGATTCCGCTTATGCCCATCAAATTAAGAAATGAGACTATCTCCAAAGCGTTAAAATGTACATGGCACCCTAGTTGAAAATAAGAAAATTTGGTAAAATGGATATAGTTTATAAATTTAGGCAATTGTTGCCTATTTAAGGAGTTGACTTCGTATGATAGTGCCTCTCATTTTTTTAATTGTTCTTTTAGCCATTGTTACTTTCAGTTCGATTCGAATCGTGCAACAGTATGAACAAGGTGTTGTACTTCGATTGGGGCGTTACACTCGTTCGATTGAACCTGGCGTTCAGTTTGTTGTACCATTAATCGAAACAGTACAAAAAGTGGATATGCGTATTCGAGTCGAAAATGTTGAGAATCAAGATATAATTACGAAAGACAGTGTTCCGGTTACCATAAATGCTGTTGTGTACTATCAAGTGGTCAATGCTCAAAAGGCACTTCTTGATGTTGAAAATTACCGTAAGGCAACTTCGACGGTAGCTCAAACGATTCTTCGTTCGAACCTCGGTGCTCACACGATGCAGGAAATGCTCACTGAGCAAAAAAAATTGGATGATCTGTTGCGAAAAGAGTTAGATAAGGCTACAGAACCATGGGGAATAAAGGTAACAGGGGTAGAAATACGCTCAATGGACCTTCCAGAAGGGTTACGTCGTGCAATGGCTAAGGAAGCAGAAGCGGAACGTGAGCGGGTTGCAAAGGTAATTGCTGCAAAAGGAGAGTATGAAGCGGCTGAAAAGCTTTCTCAAGCTGCCGAATTAATTAGTAAACAGCCAGCAGCACTACAATTACGTACGCTGCAAACTATGACAGAGATTGCAGCGGAAAAAAATAGTACCATCTTGTTTCCATATGAAATAGCAGGATTAGCAAATCTGTTTGCTAAACAACAGCAGGAAATACCCACTGAACCTCAACCTGCTTCACGAGGAATAGAATAATAAGAACAACAATTTAAACTGTTAAAGCATGTGCGCTATCTAGTGCCATCAAGCTTACAAAATAAAGTGAAACTTTAATCAGTGGGGGGCTTCATCCCCCACTGATTATTAGTTGAACCAATCGGGCTTTTACAGGCAGTTTATCTCCCACCTAACTTCTTTGCTTTCACCGAATTTTGAGGTGGGAGTATTATTGCCTGTTAATGCGGGATAAATTTTTCCCAAAAGGGATTCGAATCTCTCTGGGCGCGTAAAAAAAACCTAACTTCAATTTTGAAGTTAGGTTTTTCTATTAGTTTGTTTATAAAGTTCTTAGAATATACAGGAGAAAAAGAGTAATTTAAGTATAACGAAACTTCATTATACTTAAATTACTCTTTTTAATTGTTATTTCTTGAAATAGGAGTTACTATTAGTATGTGGTATAAAGTTTATGAGTATTGTAAAAATTTCGTCATTTTATTTCGGTATCACCTATTTTTTGGTTGTAATATATAAACTTAATTAATACATATGAAGTAATAATATATGGATGTTGGTATTTTGTAAGGATTCTCCTTTTGAGAAACTTATTGTACAATAGAAGTGAGGGGGAGATTAGGGTGAAAGCAAGTCTTTTACAAGAACAAAGTTTACGTTTAGCAATGACGCAAGAGTTAAGACAAGCGATTACAATGCTCCAGTACAATGTACAGGAATTAACGGAGTTTTTGTATGAGCAATCGCTGGAGAATCCCCTTATCGAGTTAGGTGGATTTGACAGGGAGAAGAAAAAGAGTAAAACAACAAGTAAACAAACAGAGAATCAAATGGAAATTTATAGTGTAGATTCAACAACGATTCAACAGCATTTAGTTGATCAATTGCAGTATTATAAAATAGATGAAGAACAAAGAAAAATTGCCTCATTCATTATTTTAAATGTGGATGAGAACGGATATTTACAAGAAACAAATGAGGAATTAGCAGCGTTATTATCGGTATGTGTAGAAGAAGTTAATAGATGTATGGAGCTCGTTCAATCGTTAGAGCCAGCAGGGGTAGCGGCAAGAAATATTCAAGAGTGTTTATCAATTCAATTAAAGCGCTTACAAAAGAAGGACGCATTAGCAGAAATGATTGTGGATGAACATTTTGCATATTTTGTAAAGAAGGATTGGCGCAAATTAGTAAATGTGTTGAAGTGTAGTACAGAAGAATTGCAAGAAGCTGTTCATGTTATTACATCACTGCAGCCAAAACCAGGTTTAGCTTTTTCTTCGGAAAAACCGATGTACATCGTTCCTGATATGGCGGTAAAAAAAGAAGATAATCGTTTGGTAATCCAAATGAATGAACGTAATATGCCGAGGATTGAAATTCATTCAGAATATAGTGAGCTTCTTCATAATAGCGAAAGAGATGTTGCTTCTTATGTTTCTGAAAAATATCAACATGTACAATGGATTATGCGCAGTTTAAAACAAAGAAAACAAACGCTTCTGAAAGTAATGGAAGTGATTATTGAAAAACAGCGTGACTTTTTTATGAATGGCCCTCAATATTTAAAGCCACTTGCATTAAAAGAGGTAGCTGAGATATTAGGTGTTCATGAATCAACAATTAGTCGTGCAACGCGCAATAAATATGTGCAAACGCCATATGGCTTGTTTGAAATGAAGTCATTCTTTAGCAATGCGGTAGCAACAACGGAAGATGAAGCAATTTCAACAAAGAGAGTGAAGCAACTTATTCAAGAGTTTGTAGGAAAAGAAGATAAGAAAAAACCACTTTCAGATCAAAAGATTTCAAAAATGTTAGAGGAAGAACATGAAATTGTTGTTTCGCGCAGAACGGTAGCGAAATATCGAGAGCAGTTAAACATTCCGGCATCTTCGCTCCGAAAAACGATTGTATAGGTGATGGAGATGGAGGTTATTCTATATACAAAAGAAGAATGCGGTCTTTGCAAGAAGGCGAAAAAACTTTTGCAAGAGCTGAAAACTGAATATGTATTTGATCTAAAGGAAATAAATATTTATGAGGATGAGCAGCTGTTAGAGAAATATCATCTTATGATTCCTGTTGTTGAAATCGAAGGTGAAGAGGTAGAATATGGAATCATTCACAAAGATGTCATAATAAACAGCATAATTCGTGCAATAAGAGTTGAATAACTTTGGATCTCCTGTTACAATAATAACCGTAGCAGGGATTATTTTTTTACTCTATGTGGGACACAAATTGTCACTACGGGACATATAATGACCATATAGGGAATGAACCAGTGTGGTGAGGAGATAAAATATGATGCGCTCATGGATTCAGTATACGAAAAAATTATTACCTGATCTGCTACCTGTTATGCAAACAAGAATGCAAATTCTTCAGTACATTCGGTTAACACAACCTATTGGCAGAAGGAATTTATCTGCAAGTCTTGGTATGACAGAACGAGTATTACGAAGTGAAGTACAGGTTTTGAAAGAAGAAAACTTGGTTCACGTCGCCTCTTCTGGAATGACATTAACAGAAGAAGGAACAGCTGTTGTTCTTGCTTTGGAAGACTTTATGAAAGAAATTTCCGGTTTGAAGGTTTTGGAAAAACAGCTTAAGGAAACATTAGGCTTGGATGAAGTTTTCGTTGTCCCTGGTGATAGTGATGAATCACCTTGGGTTAAGCTCGAGATGGGCCGCGCTTGTGTTGCTTGTATAAAAGATCGTCTGACAGCGAATAATATCGTTGCTGTGACTGGAGGAACAACAATAGCTGCCGTAGCTGATATGATGCAATTGGATTGCAGGGATCTACATACATTATTTGTCCCAGCACGCGGTGGAATAGGAGAGAGTGTTGAGCTAGAAGCAAACACAATCTGTGCGAAAATGGCACAAAATACGATGAGCAACTATCGCTTATTGTACGTTCCCGATCATGTAAGCAGCGAAGCATATGCGTCCATTGTGACGGAACCTTCTGTGAAAGAAATTCTTGAATTGATTCGATCTTCCAATATTGTTATTCACGGAATTGGTGATGCCTTAACGATGGCGCGTAGACGAAGTACTTTAGAAGCAGATTGGATGAAAATTAAAGAAATGCAGGCAGTCGGTGAAGCGTTTGGGTATTACTTTAACGAACAAGGTGAAGTTGTTCATAAAGTACAAACGGTCGGCATGCAACTCGAAGATTTACAACATGTATCTCATGTCGTTGCAGTTGCTGGAGGTTCATCAAAAGCAAAAGCAATTCAAGCAGTAATTAAACAAGGACACACTTCATTACTCATCACAGATGAAGGTGCAGCAAAAGTGTTAGTAGAGGGTAAATAACCCTTAATATACATCCCCCAAGGAGGAAATTCAAATGACAGTTAAAATTGGTATTAATGGATTTGGCCGTATCGGACGTATGGTATTCCGCGCAGCTCTTAACAACTCTGAGGTAGAAGTAGTAGCAATCAACGACTTAACAGATGCTCAAACATTAGCACATCTTTTAAAATATGATTCTGTTCACGGAGCAGTAAATGCAGAAGTATCTACTAACGGCGACAGCATCGTTGTTAACGGTAAAGAAATTAAAGTTATCGCTGAGCGTGACCCAGCTCAATTACCATGGAGCGACTACGGTGTAGAAATCGTAGTAGAATCTACTGGCCGTTTCACTAAAAAAGCAGACGCTGAGAAACACTTAGGCGGATCTGTTAAAAAAGTTATCATCTCTGCTCCAGCTTCTGACGAAGATATCACAATCGTTATGGGTGTTAACGAAGAAGCTTATGATGCAGCTAACCACAACGTAGTATCTAACGCTTCTTGTACTACAAACTGCTTAGCTCCATTTGCTAAAGTATTAAACGAAAAATTCGGCGTAAAACGCGGTATGATGACAACAATTCACTCTTACACTAACGACCAACAAATCTTAGATTTACCACATAAAGATTTACGTCGTGCACGTGCAGCAGCAATGAGCATGATCCCAACTACAACTGGTGCAGCTAAAGCAGTAGCATTAGTATTACCAGAACTTAAAGGTAAATTAAACGGTGGTGCAGTTCGCGTTCCAACTGCTAACGTATCTCTTGTTGACTTAGTTGTTGAACTTGAGAAAGAAGTAACAGTTGAAGAAGTAAACGCAGCATTCAAAGCAGCTGCTGAAGGCGAATTAAAAGATATCCTTGGATACAGCGAAGAGCCATTAGTATCTATCGACTATAACGGATGCACAAACTCTTCTACAATCGATGCATTATCTACAATGACTATGGAAGGTAACATGGTTAAAGTACTTTCTTGGTACGATAACGAAACTGGTTACTCTAACCGCGTAGTAGACTTAGCTGCTTATATGGCTGCTAAAGGTCTTTAATTCATAAAGCTTATAAATCTACAAATGACAAAACGAGGGAGAGGGTTTGTTCCCTCTCTCTTCTTTCGTTTTATAAGCAAATGTGATAAGCTTTTGAATGGGTTTTGTCAATCCTAACTAGTCGGAGGGAAATCCAATGAACAAAAAATCAATTCGTGACGTAGATTTAAAGGGTAAACGAGTATTTTGCCGTGTTGACTTCAACGTACCTATGAAAGAAGGCAAAATTACAGACGAGACTCGTATTCGTGCAGCTCTTCCTACAATTCAATATTTAGTAGAGCAAGGTGCGAAAGTGATTTTAGCAAGCCATTTAGGTCGTCCAAAAGGACAAGTGGTAGAAGAAATGCGTCTAACTCCAGTAGCAGCACGTTTAGGTGAGCTTCTTGGTAAAGATGTGAAAAAAGCAGACGAAGCATTCGGACCTGCTGTACAAGAAATGGTTGCAGCAATGAACGAAGGCGACGTATTAGTTCTTGAAAACGTACGTTTCTATGCGGGCGAAGAAAAGAACGATGCAGAACTTGCGAAAGAATTTGCAGCTCTTGCTGATATTTTCGTAAATGATGCATTCGGTGCAGCTCACCGTGCTCACGCTTCTACTGCAGGTATTGCAGATTACTTACCAGCAGTATCAGGTTTCTTAATGGAAAAAGAATTAGAAGTACTAGGTAAAGCACTTTCTAATCCAGATCGTCCATTTACAGCAATCATCGGTGGTGCGAAAGTAAAAGATAAAATCGGTGTAATACGTCATCTACTTGATAAAGTTGATAACTTAATCATTGGCGGTGGACTTGCTTATACATTTGTAAAAGCAGCAGGTCATGAAATCGGAAAGTCTCTATGTGAAGACGACAAAATTGAACTAGCAAAAGAGTTTATGCAACTTGCAAAAGAAAAAGGTGTAAACTTCTACATGCCAGTTGATTGCGTCATTGCAGATGACTTCTCTGAAACTGCAAACCGACAAGTTGTAGATATCGATTCTATTCCTGCTGATTGGGAAGGCTTGGATATTGGACCAAAAACAAGTGCAATTTATGCAGATGTAATTAAAAACTCTAAGCTTGTTGTATGGAACGGACCAATGGGCGTATTCGAAATGGCTCCATTTGCAGAAGGTACAAAAGCAGTAGGACAAGCATTAGCAGATGCAGAAGGTACATACTCTGTTATCGGCGGTGGTGACTCTGCAGCAGCTGTTGAAAAATTCGGTATGGCTGATAAAATGAGCCACATTTCTACTGGCGGCGGTGCGTCATTAGAATTTATGGAAGGTAAAGAACTTCCTGGTGTAGTTTGTCTTAACGACAAATAATTAGCAGCCAAGAAAAAGGACGGTGCAAAGCATGCGTAAACCAATTATCGCAGGTAACTGGAAAATGAATAAAACTCTATCTGAAGCAGTTAGCTTCGTAGAGGAAGTAAAAGGTCAAATCCCAGCTAGAGCAGCTGTTGATGCAGTGGTTTGCTCGCCAGCTCTTTTCCTAGAGCGTCTTGTAGCAGCAACTGAGGGAACTGACTTACAAGTAGGTGCACAAAACATGCACTTCGAAAAAAATGGTGCATTCACTGGCGAAATTAGCCCAGTGGCACTTAGCGACTTAAAAGTGAGCTACGTAGTACTTGGCCACTCTGAGCGTCGTGAAATGTTTGCTGAAACAGACGAAACAGTAAACAAAAAGACTCTTGCAGCATTTGAACATGGTTTAACACCAATCGTTTGCTGTGGTGAAACGTTAGAAGAGCGCGAAAGCGGAAAAACATTTGATCTTGTAGCAGGTCAAGTGACTAAAGCACTTACAGGCTTAACAGAAGAGCAAGTAAAAGTAACTGTTATCGCATATGAGCCAATTTGGGCAATCGGTACAGGGAAATCTTCTTCTGCACAAGATGCAAACGAAGTATGTGCGCACATCCGTAAAGTTGTTGCTGAAGCTGTTTCTCCGGCAGCTGCAGAAGCAGTTCGTATTCAATACGGCGGCAGCGTAAAACCTGAAAACATTAAAGAATATATGGCACAATCTGATATCGATGGTGCTTTAGTTGGCGGTGCAAGCTTAGAGCCTGCGTCCTTCTTAGGTCTTTTGGAGGCGGTAAAATGAGAAAGCCAACAGCTTTAATCATTCTTGATGGTTTTGGACTACGTGAAGAAACTTACGGGAATGCTGTAGCACAAGCTAAGAAACCTAATTTCGACGGCTACTGGAACAAGTTCCCTCACACTACACTAACAGCGTGCGGTGAGGCGGTAGGTCTTCCAGAAGGTCAAATGGGTAACTCTGAGGTAGGTCACTTAAATATTGGTGCCGGCCGCGTTGTATACCAAAGCTTAACGCGTGTTAACGTTGCAATTCGTGAAGGTGAATTCAATCAGAATGAAACATTCCAAAGTGCAATGAAACACGTAAAAGAAAAGGGTACAGCCCTTCATTTATTCGGTTTACTTTCTGATGGCGGTGTGCATAGTCACATTGACCATATGTTTGCTCTTCTTCGCTTAGCTGCAAAAGAAGGCGTGGAGAAAGTATATATCCATGCGTTCTTAGATGGCCGTGATGTTGGTCCGCAAACAGCAAAAGGTTATATCGATGCAACAAATGAAGTGATGAAAGAAACAGGAGTAGGACAGTTCGCGACAATCTCCGGTCGTTACTACTCCATGGACCGTGACAAGCGTTGGGATCGCGTTGAAAAATGTTACCGTGCCATGGTGAACGGCGAAGGCCCTACTTACAAAACAGCATATGAGTGTGTGGATGACTCATACGCAAATGGTATCTACGATGAATTCGTATTGCCGTCTGTAATGGTAAATGAAGATGAAACGCCAATTGCAACAATCAATGATGATGATGCAATCATCTTCTATAACTTCCGTCCAGACCGTGCAATTCAAATTGCTCGTGTATTTACAAACGAAGACTTCCGTGAGTTCGATCGTGGTGAAAAAGTACCTCACATTCCAGAATTCGTTTGTATGACACACTTTAGTGAAACGGTAAAAGGTTATGTAGCATTCAAGCCAATGAACTTGGATAATACGTTAGGTGAAGTTGTTTCACAAGCGGGATTAAAACAACTTCGCATTGCGGAAACTGAAAAGTATCCGCACGTTACATTCTTCTTTAGCGGTGGTCGTGAGGCTGAATTCCCAGGAGAAGAGCGTATCTTAATTAACTCACCAAAAGTCGCAACATACGACTTGAAACCAGAAATGAGCATTTATGAAGTAACAGATGCTCTTGTAAATGAAATTGAGAATGACAAACATGACGTTATCATTCTAAACTTTGCAAACTGTGATATGGTTGGCCATTCTGGGATGATGGAACCAACAATTAAAGCAGTAGAAGCAACTGACGAATGTTTAGGAAAAGTTGTAGAAGCAATTCTTGCAAAAGATGGTGTAGCACTTATTACTGCTGACCATGGTAATGCTGATGAGGAGTTAACTCCAGAAGGCACACCGATGACAGCTCATACAACAAACCCGGTTCCTTTCATCGTTACAAAAGAAGGTATTGAGCTTCGTGAAGGCGGTATTTTGGGAGATATCGCTCCAACAATGCTTACACTTCTTGGTGTTGAACAGCCAAAAGAAATGACAGGTAAAACAATTATTAAATAATTACTTATATAAAAGGAGAGAAATAATATGCCAGCAATTTTAGATATTTATGCTCGTGAAGTTTTAGACTCTCGTGGTAACCCAACTGTAGAAGTAGAAGTATACACAGAAAGCGGCGCATTCGGACGCGCATTAGTACCAAGTGGTGCATCTACTGGTGAATACGAAGCAGTAGAATTACGTGACGGTGACAAATCTCGTTACCTTGGTAAAGGTGTTCTTAACGCAGTAAATAATGTAAACGAAGTTATCGCTCCAGAAATCGTTGGTTTCGACGTAACTGACCAAGCTGGAATCGACCGTGCTATGATCGAATTAGACGGCACTCCAAACAAAGGTAAATTAGGCGCTAACGCTATCCTTGGTGTATCTATGGCAGTAGCTCACGCAGCAGCTGACTATGTAGGTCTTCCATTATACCGTTACCTTGGCGGATTCAATGCAAAACAATTACCAACTCCAATGATGAACATCATCAACGGTGGTTCTCACGCTGACAACAACGTAGACTTCCAAGAGTTCATGATCTTACCAGTTGGTGCTCCAACATTCAAAGAAGCAATCCGTATGGGTGCTGAAGTATTCCATGCATTAAAAGCTGTATTACATGACAAAGGTCTTAACACAGCAGTAGGTGACGAAGGTGGATTCGCTCCAAACCTTGGTTCTAACCGTGAAGCATTAGAAGTAATCATCGAAGCAATCGAAAAAGCTGGTTACAAAGCTGGCGAAAACGTATTCTTAGGAATGGACGTTGCTTCTTCTGAGTTCTACAACAAAGAAACTGGTAAATATGATCTTACAGGTGAAGGCCGCAGCATGACTTCTGCAGAAATGGTTGATTTCTACGAAGATCTTTGCAACAACTTCCCAATCATCTCTATTGAAGATGGTTTAGACGAAAACGACTGGGATGGCCACAAGTTATTAACTGACCGTCTTGGTAAAAAAGTTCAATTAGTTGGTGACGACTTATTCGTAACTAACACGCAAAAACTTGCTGAAGGTATCGAAAAAGGTATCGCTAACTCTATCTTAATTAAAGTTAACCAAATCGGTACTTTAACTGAAACTTTCGAAGCAATCGAAATGGCTAAACGTGCTGGTTACACAGCAGTTGTATCTCACCGTTCTGGTGAAACTGAAGATGCTACAATCGCTGACATCGCAGTTGCAACTAACGCTGGCCAAATCAAAACTGGTTCTATGAGCCGTACTGACCGTATTGCGAAATACAACCAATTATTACGCATCGAAGACGAACTAGGCGAAATCGCTGTTTACGATGGTTTAAAATCTTTCTACAACCTTAAAAAATAATTGTAGAATATAAAAGACCGGCCGTGAGAAATCACGGCCGGTTTTATTTTTCTCCTGCTTTTTCACCTCTACTATCCACTCGAAAAGTCTGAAAATATAAACTTTATGCAGCGATAAGTTAATTCACTTCCTAATTCCGTTTACAAATACAGTAAAAATGCCAATGTAAGCGCATACTATAGCCGCTTTTGCTTGTCAATTCGGGAAATTGCGGGTTTTTATAATTTATACTATGATAAATATAGAAAATATAAAGTGCAACTTCCATCAGTGGGAGTTTTTTTCATCCCCCACCTATCTTCTTCGCTTTCTCTGAATGTTGAGGTGGGGGTCTTACTGCTGAAAAGTAGCGGATAAAGTGAAACTTCCATCAGTGAGGGTTCCTTTGTTCCCACTGATGGAAAGCTCTCACCAATCGGGCTTTTACGGGCAGTTATCCCTTACCTATCTTCTTTGTTTTTCTCTGAATGTTGAGGTGAGGGGACTACTGCTCGCGAATAGCGGGATAAAGAATCGTATAATGAAGGATGATAGACAGATGAAATTTACAAAAATTATTGTCCAAATAGCAGCACTTTACGTGTTTAATATGATTGGCACGTGGATGCAAGGAGCGTTGCATATCCCGATTCCAGGAAGTTTAATAGGGATGTTCTTGTTGCTCCTATTGCTCGGGTTAAAAGTCCTTCCAGTAAAATGGTTTGAATTAGGAGCAGAAACATTGATGGCTCTTATGCCATTTTTATTAATACCTCCGACCATTGGTTTAATGAATTATGGTTCTTTTTTGATGAATAAAGGTATTTCGCTATGTATTACTGTTGTCGCGAGTACTTTTTTAATAATTGTTGTAGCAGGACATACAGGACAATATCTTGCGAATAGAAAGGAAAAAGAGACACAATGAGTATAGTAGTCGGAATTGGTTGGATTATTGTAACAGCTTTCATGTATCAACTGTCAAAGAAGATTTATCAATGGCTTCCAACACCGTTTACAGTTCCAATGCTTGTTGCAACTGCTTTAATGATCTTATTGTTAGTTGTATTCCATATACCCTATCAACAATACATGCAGAGCGGCGGGGGCTGGATTTCGAAATTGCTTGGTCCTGGTGTAGTAGCATTTGCAATCCCTTTATATCAACAACGCAGCGTTTTGAAGAAGTATGTTGTACCAATTGCTGGCGGTGTATTGGTGGGAACAATAGTTGCAATTGCAAGTGATATGGTAATTGCAACAGTTATGGGAACGGATAAAAGCTTGATTTTATCTTCCTTACCGAAGTCAGTAACAATGCCAGTAGCCATGAGTGTATCTGAACAAGTAGGCGGTGTCCCATCTTTAACAGCAGCTTTCGTAGTTGTTGCGGGGATATCCGGAACCATTTCTGGTCCTATTTTATTAAAATGGAGCAGGGTAACGAATTCTGTTGGAAAAGGAATTGGATTTGGTTGTGCATCTCATATTATGGGCGTCATGCGTGCGATGAAAAATAATGAACATGAAGGTGTAATTGGATCGGTAACAATGACATTAACAGCAATCTTAACATGTTTGCTTGGTCCATTATTTGCGGCTTTTTTTATTTAATCTGGTGAAGTATCCGGTGAGTGAGAGCCCATGAGACGCTCTCGCTTTTCCAATTATTTTATGATACATTTAAGGTAATTGAAACTTTAGGAGGCATGTAAAGTGCATACGTTTTTATCAGTTTTACTTATTATTGTATCACTGTTATTGATTGTACTTGTATTAATGCAATCTAGTAAGAGTGCTGGTTTATCCGGTGCAATTTCCGGCGGAGCGGAACAATTATTTGGTAAGCAAAAAGCGCGCGGAATTGAAGCTGTATTAAACCGTATTACAGTTGTTCTTGCTGTATTATTCTTCGTGTTAACATTTACTGTTACGTATTTACAAGCATAAATGAAAAAGATTCACC
Source organism: Bacillus sp. CGMCC 1.60114 (assembly GCF_042676365.1). NCBI lineage: Bacteria > Bacillati > Bacillota > Bacilli > Caryophanales > Bacillaceae > Bacillus > Bacillus sp. CGMCC 1.60114. Next base: position 174,838 of record NZ_JBHTHG010000003.1, on the reverse strand, counting down.
TTTTTGGGTTGAATCTTTTTTATTTTTTACCGAAGAAGTTTCTAATTAGATTATGGAAAAGAAACTATGTTACACTATAAATAGATCATACAAGAAGAGTACACTATAGGAAGAGAAGGAGAACGTGAAATGAAGCTAGCATCCCCAAAACCGTTTACATTTGAGGCGGGAGAACGTGCAGTTTTACTATTACATGGATTTACAGGGAACTCTGCAGACGTTCGTATGCTCGGACGTTATTTAGAGACAAAAGGTTATACGTGTCATGCACCGATTTATAAAGGTCATGGTGTACCACCAGAGCAGCTTGTGCACACAGGCCCGGAAGACTGGTGGAAAGATGTTATGGCGGCGTATCAACATTTAAAAGATAAAGGGTATGAAAAGATTGCAGCTGTTGGTTTATCGCTTGGCGGTGTTTTTTCTTTAAAACTTGCTTATACAATGCCGATTATCGGGGTTGTACCAATGTGTGCACCGATGTACATTAAGAGTGAAGAAATCATGTATCAAGGTATACTGGCATACGCACGCGAATATAAAAAACGTGAGCGCAAATCTCCAGAGCAAATTGAAGCGGAGATGTTTGAGTTTAAGCAAACACCGATGAATACATTAAAAGCACTGCAAGATTTAATTCGTGATGTACGCAATAATATTGATATGATTTATGCACCAACGTTTGTTGTTCAAGCGCGTCATGATGAAATGATTAATACAGATAGCGCAAACATTATTTATAACGGTGTAGAGTCAAACTTAAAAGAAATGAAATGGTACGAGGATTCCACGCATGTAATTACGCTGGATAAACAGCGTGATGAGCTGCACGAAGATGTATATAACTTCTTGGAGCAACTAGATTGGTAAGATCTAGTTGCCTCTTTTTTACATAAAAAAACATCATTTATACATGGTTATATTTTCGGATAGACTATACAATACGAGGATTTATTAAGGAGGTTTTTGTACTTGGAAGAAATCATGCAAGAAAACATCGATAAATTGTTATCGTTTATGAAGGAAGAAGCATATAAACCGCTTACTGTACAAGAGTTAGAAGAAGCGTTTGGCATTGAAGATGCGGCTGACTTTAAAGAGTTTGTGAAAGCACTTGTTATTATGGAGGAAAAAGGGCTTGTTGTTCGTACAAGAAGCAACCGCTACGGTCTTCCAGAAAAGATGAACTTAGTGCGCGGTAAATTAATTGGACATGCCCGCGGATTTGCGTTTGTCGTACCTGAGGAAAAAGGGTTAGACGATATTTTTATTCCGCCAACAGAATTAAAGGGTGCACTGCACGGTGATACAGTATTAGCACGTATTAGTTCGGAATCAAGCGGTTCACGCAAGGAAGGGACAATTGTCCGGATTATAGAACGAGGAACAAAAGAATTAGTTGGTACATATACAGAATCGAAAAATTTTGGATTTGTTCTCCCTGACAACAAACGATGGGCGAGCGATATTTTCGTTCCAAAAAGTGCTTCTATGGGTGCAGTAGAAGGACATAAAGTCGTTGTTAAAATTACAAGCTACCCACAAGATCGTTTAAGTGCAGAAGGAGAAGTTATTCAAATTCTTGGTCATAAAAATGATCCAGGTGTTGATATTTTATCAGTGATTCATAAGCATAACTTACCGCTTGCATTTCCGGCAGATGCAATGGAGCATGCGAACAGTGTACCAGAAACAATTGATGAGAACGATTTACAAGGGCGCCGTGATTTGCGAGATCAAACAATTGTTACAATTGATGGTGCGGATGCGAAAGACTTAGATGATGCGGTTACAGTAACGAAGCTTGAAAATGGTAATTACAAGCTTGGTGTACATATTGCGGATGTAAGCCATTATGTTACGGAAGGATCTGCAATTGACCGCGAAGCAACTGAACGAGGAACAAGTATTTATCTTGTAGACCGTGTTATTCCAATGATTCCGCATCGTTTGTCTAACGGAATTTGTTCATTAAATCCAAAGGTAGATCGTTTAACATTATCTTGTGAAATGGAAATTAATGATCAAGGAGAAGTAGTAAGTCATGAAATTTTCCAAAGCGTTATTAAAACGACGGAGCGCATGACATACTCAGATGTGAAGCAGATTCTAGACGATGAAGATGAAGAATTAATGGCTCGTTATGAACCGTTAGTACCAATGTTCCAAGAGATGGGGAAATTGGCTGCTATTTTACGTGAAAAGCGTATGCGCCGCGGGGCAATTGATTTTGACTTCAAAGAAGCAAAAGTGCTAGTGGATGAAGAAGGAAAACCGACTGATGTTATTTTACGTGATCGTTCTGTAGCTGAGAAGTTAATCGAGGAATTTATGCTTGTAGCAAACGAAACAGTCGCTGAGCATTTCCACTGGATGAACGTACCGTTTATGTACCGCGTTCACGAAGACCCTAAAGAAGATAAACTAGAGCGTTTCTTTGAGTTTATTACAAACTTTGGTTATGCAGTAAAAGGTCGCGGGAATGAAGTACATCCGCGTGCACTTCAACAAATTCTTGAAATGGTACAAGGTCAGCCGGAAGAGGTTGTCATTTCGACAGTTATGCTTCGTTCCATGAAGCAAGCTCGTTATGATGCAGAGAGTATCGGACATTTTGGTTTATCCACAGAGTTTTATACACATTTCACATCACCAATTCGCCGTTATCCAGATTTAATTGTGCACAGATTGATTCGCACGTATCTCATTAACGGAAAAGTCGATAGTGAAACACAAGCGAAGTGGCGTGAAAACTTACCGGATATTGCCGAACATTCTTCAAACATGGAGCGTCGTGCAGTTGAGGCAGAGCGTGAAACGGATGAGCTGAAAAAGGCAGAATACATGCTTGATAAAATTGGTGAAGAATACGATGGAATTATTAGTTCTGTAACAAACTTCGGTTTGTTCGTAGAGCTTCCAAATACAATTGAAGGTCTTGTTCATGTCAGCTATTTAACGGATGATTATTATCGTTATGACGAACATCATTTTGCGATGATTGGCGAACGTACAGGAAACGTCTTCCGTATTGGCGATGAAATTACGATTCGCGTTGTGAATGTAAACAAAGATGAGCGTGCGATTGACTTTGAAATTGTCGGCATGAAAGGCAATGTGAAGCGACAACGAAAAGATCGTCCTGTTGTCATTGAGCAGCCAAAAGGAAATAGAAGAAAACGTGGCGACCGTGGAAATAATCGCGGTGGACAAGACAACGAGTCAAACCGAAATACAAATGGAAAACGAAATGGTGCCAAAAAGAAAAAGCCATTCTTTGAAAATGCACCGAACTTTAAGAAGAAAAAGAAAAAACGTAAGTAAGAAAGAAGCCATATATGGCTTCTTTCTTCATATTTTGCTACAATGATAAAAATGAAGGGAGGCGTCAATCGAGATGCCAAAAGGTCAAGGGAAAGTCATCGCACAAAATAAAAAAGCATATCATGATTATTTTATTGAAGAAACATATGAAGCAGGTCTTGTCCTTCAAGGAACGGAAATTAAGGCGATTCGTGCAGGCCGTGTAAACTTAAAAGATGCCTTTGCACGTGTGCAAAATGGTGAAGTATGGGTACATAATATGCATATTAGTCCATATGAACAAGGAAATCGTTTTAACCATGATCCGCTTCGTACAAGAAAGTTACTTCTTCATAGAAGAGAAATTTTAAAGCTTATTGGGTATACGAAAGAAACAGGGTATACGCTTGTGCCGCTTAAAATTTATTTGAAAAATGGATTTGCGAAAATGGAACTTGGTTTAGGTAAAGGTAAAAAGCAATATGATAAGCGTCACGATTTAAAAGAGAAAGAAGCAAAGCGCGAAATTGCACGTGCATTCCGTGATCGTCAAAAAGCGTAATACAGAAATTTACAATTGCAAAATGTCGAACGTATGCTATAATAACAAATGTAAGGCCAGTTGAACATTGAAAAACAGCTCAATAGCAGCTATCACGAATATACTTCGTATGCTCCATTTTTTATATGGGGACGTTACGGATTCGACAGGGGTAGTTCGAGCTTAGGTTGCGAGTCGAGGGGATCGGCCTCGTTAAAACGTCAAAGCCTATAACTGGCAAACAACAAAACAACTTCGCTTTAGCTGCTTAATAACAGCTTTTAGCGGTTCGCCCCTCCATTGCCCATGTGGTAGGGTAGCGGACTCACTCTAAGTGGGCTACGCCGGAGTTCACCGTCTGAGGACAAAGGAAGAGAACAACCAGACTAGCAATTCGGAAGCCCGTCGATAGGCCGAAGAATTTGCGAAATGCTAATATATCGACTACACTCGTAGAAGCTTAAGTGCCGATACTTTTGGACGTGGGTTCGACTCCCACCGTCTCCACCAATACATATTTGGTGGTTTTTTTATTTTGTGTATGATATGAACCATAACTTTGCCGTTTCGGTAAGGTTATGGTTCTTTTTGTTTGCGGCAAGCTTATGCTTCTGGTAATTTTGATGTTTCTGAATTAAATCTAAGAAGGATTTGTTCAACGTTAGTACCAAAAATTTTAGAATAAGTGAATAAGAGAAATAACCACCATTGATTATTTCTCTTTTCATATACATATTTATTTTTGGAAAAATAACCTAACTCCAAATACTAATAATATTGTGCCAGTAATACCCTCTATTGTACGGTTCACTTTTTCTTTTCTTAAAAAAGTTCCTAATTGACGTATTAGTGAAATATAAAGTAAATACCATATTGCTGTCAAAGTCGTAAATGTGAGTCCTAGCAAAAGAAATTGGAAGAGATGACTTTGATTGCTCACAATAAATTGAGGTAGAAAACTAAGGAAAAATACAGCAGTTTTTGGGTTTAAGATTGCTGTGGTAAATCCTTGTCTAAAACTTTTAACCGTTCCAATATCCTTAGGGTTCATTTCCACTGAACCTGACATATCTTCTTTTTTGGAAAAAGAACTTTTAAGTGACTTTACAGCTAAATAAATTAAATAAAAAGCCCCAGCATATTTTATTAATGTAAATAGCATAGCAAATTTCATTAGGATAGCAGAGAGTCCTAGTGTAGCCATTATTGTATGAATCATCATTCCAGATACCGTTCCTAAGACGGTCTTTATCCCACCATTTCTACCATGAGAGATAGTGTTTTTTGTAACTAAAGCAAAACCGGGACCAGGCATTATTATGATTAGGAGTGCTGTAAGGATAAATAATAAATAATTTTCCATGTTTTAGTATTTCCTTTCCAATTTTTAGTTTTGCTTATAGTATAGCTTTTTTCCTTAAAACATTAAATATAAAAGACATGATCAGGATAGTATCATAAATTTTTAAGGTGCAGTAATTGAATTGTAGGGGACTTTACTTGTATACCGTTCTTCCGCAAATGAGCGTTTTAATGGAATAATAATTGCGGAGATAAGCTTTTAATTTATAATAAATCCGGTAAAGACATAAGAGGTATATACTAATGAACAACAAATTTCTAGATCCATTCGGTGAGTTCATTGAAACAGAAGACGGCTTTTTACTTGAAAAGTTAATGAGCAAGTAGTGAATAATAAGATAATCGAAAAATAATGGAGGAATAGAATTGTCATATATACATGTACAGCTGCTGGATGGGAATGATAAGGGTGTAATCATTGTGAAAGAAGCATAGGAGGAAGTAAAAGCTCCATAAAGAAAATAGGCTGTATCCAATGGGGGTAGCTGGTTTTAAAAATAGTTAGAAAATCCAGTTGACAGTTCATCTACTGCGTGATACGATATACCTGTAATATGTCACACTGAATAGTGAGGTTGCAAAAAAATTATAAAAATAGTTGACACCTTCTACTCAGTGATACAATATACATGTAATAAGTAATACTTAATAGTTTGATTTCCTAAAAGCTATTAAGTAAAAAATTTGCCTTAGTACTCTGTAATACTGAATATAAGTCAGACAGAATAGAGGAGGTAAAGGAGGATCTAAACATGGAAAATTTAACTGAAATGCTGAAGGGTTCGCTGGAAGGTTGTGTGCTGGAAATCATCAGCCGTCATGAAACCTATGGCTACGAGATTACCCGCCACCTGAACGAGCTTGGGTTTACCGAAGTCGTGGAAGGGACGGTCTATACCATCCTCGTTCGATTAGAGAAGAAAAAACTTGTGAATATTGAAAAGAAACCATCGGATATGGGGCCGCCCCGCAAGTTTTATTCACTTAATGAAGCTGGCCGTCAGGAGCTTGAATTGTTTTGGAAAAAATGGGATTTTGTATCATCAAAAATTAACGTCTTGAAGTCAAACTAGCCTCATAAGATAAAATATTCCGGCTGATATTTTGGGAGTTTTTTGTTCTGCTTTATAAAAAAAGGAGGAAAAATAATATGATGGAAATGTTCAAAAAATTAATTGGTGATAAAAAAGAGTACAAAATGATGATGGCACGAGTTGGAGCCCTTCCAGAGGACTACCAGTTTGTATTTAAGAAAATTCAAAACTACATGTGGAATTTTTCAGCGGGTAACGGGATGGATATGCTACACATACAGTATGAATTAATCGATTTGTTCGAAGCCGGTGCGGCGGAAGGGAGACAAGTGCTGGAAATCACTGGGGAGGACGTGGCATCCTTTGCTGACGAACTAGTGGCAAACGCTAAAACCTATGTCGCCAAGTATCGTGAAGATTTGAATGAGAGTATCATGAAGCGATTGAGAAAAGAATAAATGTAATAAATAGTACCGACTGATTAGCTGGTTACAAATGTTAATTGCTGCCATCGCTATTCAGTTATATTTTTAACCCAGTACTAAGTAGTACAGATTATCAGTCAGACTAAATAGAGGGGTGTAGGCAGTCTAGCTTTGCAAAACATTTTTTATAAGGAGGAAAAAAGTATGAGCAATGCAGCGATTTCTGTAAAAGGGTTAAAAAAATCCTTTAAAGACAAGGAAGTCTTAAAGGGGGTGGATTTTGAGGTGCGGCGTGGCGAAATTTTCGCATTGCTGGGCTCAAATGGAGCGGGCAAGACGACGACGGTCAACATCCTCTCGACGCTGATGAAGCCCGATGGCGGCGAAGTAGGTATTTGCGGTTTTGACGTCCAGCGGCAACCGGATCATGTTCGCCAGAGCATCAGCCTGACAGGGCAGTTCGCAGCTTTAGACGGCATGCTGACCGGGCGGGAAAACCTGATGATGATCGCCAAGTTGCGTGGAGTTTCCGATTCCGCTCAAGTCGCCGACAATCTGCTTGCAAGATTCAGCCTGACCGATGCGGCCAACCGCCGGGCAGACCAGTATTCCGGCGGGATGAAGCGCCGGCTTGACATCGCCATGAGCTTAATCGGGACGCCAGCAGTCATTTTTCTCGACGAACCGACGACAGGACTTGACCCCGAAGCGCGAATTGAAGTCTGGGATACCGTCAAGGAGCTTGCCGGCGGCGGCACAACCATCTTGCTGACAACCCAGTACCTGGAGGAAGCCGAACAACTGGCAGACCGTATCGCCATCCTGCATGACGGAAAAATCATCACGACCGGTACCCTTACCGAACTCAAAGAGATGTTCCCGCCAGCGAAAGTGGAGTACATCGAGAAGCAACCGACATTAGAGGAAATTTTCCTCGCGATCATCGGCAAAAAGGAGGAGATGTAAATGAAAAGCAAAACAGGGGTATTACTAGGACGTTTAATGCGCAACATCATGCGCAGCCCGGATACGATTATTACGGTGGCGATTACACCGATTTTGATGATGTTGCTGTTTGTCTACGTATTTGGCGGCGCCATAAAGGCCGGAACGGACAACTACGTCAATTATTTATTGCCGGGAATCTTGCTGATGGCTATCGCATCCGGCGTCGCTTACACTTCCGTGCGGCTGTTTACGGATGTAAAGAGCGGGCTGATGGCACGGTTCATTACCATGCCCATCAAGCGCTCGTCGGTATTATGGGCTCACGTATTGACCTCGCTTGTTTCCAATGCGCTTACAATCGTGGTGGTTATCCTCGTCGCGCTCTTGATGGGCTTCCGTTCCAGCGCTGATATCCTGGATTGGCTCGCGGTAGCTGGGATACTCGGGCTGTTTACGTTGGCGCTGACATGGCTGGCTGTCATTCCGGGATTGACAGCGAGATCTATGGAAGGGGCGACAGCCTACTCGTACCCGCTGATTTTCCTGCCGTTTATCAGTTCGGCCTTTGTCCCCACCGAAACTATGCCTAAAATTGTCCGTGCGTTCGCTGAGAACCAGCCCGTGACTTCAATCGTGAATGCGATTCGTGCCCTCTTGTATAAAGGGTCTGTTGGCAACGATATCTGGATCGCGCTTGCTTGGTGCGTCGGCATCATGGTCATCGCTTACTTCTTCGCCAGTAAAGCATTTAAACGCCAGTTAGGATAAGTACACCATCGGTTCGGTGTCTCGTGGCAACTAAATCTTCTGAAATAAAATATATGTTTGGAAAAGCATGGGAAAATTTTCCGTGCTTTAATTATTTGTCATGTTCTCAGGGTAACGATTGTCGATATAACACCTTCATGTTATTCAACAATCGGGCGCGCTTGTTGAACAACACAGGTAGAAAATGATCAAACTTTTTTATAAAAAATTATGCACTAGCAACAAACAACCTAAGCATTTTGACCAAACTTTTTTTTAAAATGTTTGGGTTTCTTTTGTTGAAAAATCAATTTTTGTAGCATGTCTTTGATCAAGCTTTATTCCAATCCAACAAGAAAGGTTTCACGTATGATTTCATCCATAGCTGCATAGAAATCACTGCTTGGATTATCTGTCATGGCTTCAATCTGTGCTTTGCGTTTATCATAACGCAATGATAAATATCTCATGAAAATTAAAGGTAATACATTAGGAATAAATTACAGTCTATGGCCCGCTTTTACACGTATCTCGGCTAAACTCTAAGTTCTTTATTGGAATTTGGTCTTTATCATATCTGGCGAGAAGACCCCCACCTTAAGCGCGAAGCAGATAGGTGTGGGTAGTTCAATTAAGTAGTTGTTAACTTAGCGTAGATGATAAAAAATAGGGTTAATTCTCCCATTATGACAATGTTCGGAACTACTACTATTAAATTAATAATAAAAAAGATGGATAAAATTGCTAAAAATAGCCCTAAATGATAATATTTCAAACGATGTTTTTCATATCTGTATTGATGAAAAACAATAGAAGTTGCAATGAAATAGAGTAATACAGAACCGAATACAAAATACAAGATAAACAAATAACGAACCTCTTGTAAAAACAGCAGCTTAATAGATGCAGCAATCATGCTTAAAGACATTAGAATAAACAAATGACCGTAAATAATGATTTGGCCGGCTGTTTGGATTGATTTATCTACTTTCTTCTCTACATTATCAAAATACTGCCACCACATAGAAATAATAAGAATAAATGAAATAAACGAAAATGAGATTGAATGCCAATCCCCTTTTTGCGGCTGCAGCACAGAAATGGTGCTGACGACCGATTCTCCAAAAAGGATTAATGTTAATAAAGCAAATCGTTCTAATAAATGAGCTGTATTGGGTGGTGCTTTCACCAAATACTTGCGTCCGAAAATAGGTACAATAATATCCACAATAATTCCTGCATATAACAAGGCGTATCGAATCCATGAATCAAAAAAGAGAGAAAAAAATGAGATTATGATTCCAAGCCAAAACCCTCTTCCTAAAAAGCGAGCCACCTTTTTTCGATTACCTTCTTCTATCTTTTGAACAACAAGATATTGGATAGCTGTTAGTGCTCTTAATCCAATATAACCAATAAGAAAGGAGAGGTAGTATTGATCAAAATCTACCGATAAGCTGGATGTCATAATAAGAACAAACAACATTTGAAGAATCATAAATATACGTTGATGTAAAAAATCTTGGCCATACCGATTCGTAAACATTGTTTGTCCAGTCCAAGACCACCATATCGGAATAAACATGAGAGCAAATTTTAATAAATATTCTGGGTGAATATACCCCTTTTCAACATGAATTAGAACTTGGGTAGTAGTTGCAACCGCTGCTACAAATAGCAGGTCATAAAAAAGTTCTAACCATGTAACCTTTTTTTCTTCCATTTTTAGAACTCCTTTCCATGTTTGATAGAGTATAGTATCATGATAGGTAACTTTGAACAAGGAGGGTAATTGAAATGACTAAAACGATTGGCCTTATGTGCGGCAGTTTAAGAAAAAATTCTTATAATCGAATTATAGCTCAATCATTGACAGATATGAGTGATTCTGTTCAATTTCGTTGGATCGAGATAAAAGAGCTTCCTCTATTTAACGAAGATTTAGAAGTAGGAGGAGATCCAGAAGTAGTAACATCATTTAAGTCATCTATTCAAGAAGTTGACGGTATTATTATCGTTAGTCCAGAATACAATTCTGGCATTCCGGGTGCGTTAAAAAATGCATTGGACTGGGCGTCAAGACCTTCGAAATCCTCTGTTCTTAGTAGAAAACCAGTTGGCTTAATCGGAGCAACTCCTGGCGGATTAGGTACCGCCTTTGCTCAAATGCAAATCAGACAAATACTAGAAGCCATGCAAGTTCATGTTCTTCCATTTCAAAAAATGCTGATTTCGCAAGTACATGAAAAAATCGATTCCGATCAAAAAGTGCTTACTGACGAAAAAACAAAACGATATCTTCAGCGTTATTTACAACAATTTATTCATTGGATCGATCACACTCCTGTTCTAGATTAACAAAAGGGGCAAAATTTTAATGCCCCTATTCTCCTTCTTCATGGAACGTGAGGAACAGAATACGATTTATCCCGCATTTGCGGGCAGTAATATTGGTAGAATGATTTCGAACGATTCTTCGCTGTAGGGAGCGCCAACAAAATGAAATGGCGCTGTTACATTTAATCCAGCTTAAAAAGCACCTCAAAAAAAGAGGTGCCATTGACGAAAAAACTTCTTATTGTCTTGTGATATCGCGATTACGAGCGGCGCGTGATTGTAGTAACCTCCATCCTGTTAAAAAGGCACAAACTAAACAGATGGAAGCTGACCCGATAAAAACAATATGCATCCCTGCAAGAAAAATATCTGGACGATTAGGGATGAGCCCTGTAACTCGGTATCCAGCTTTTGCGCTCATGACGCTGAACAAGGTGGTAGTGGCAACGGAAATCCCCACTACCATTCCGATATTTCGAACAAGTGAGTTGACACTTCCTACTACACCGAGCATAGATCTTGGTGCGGTTGACATGACCAATGAATTATTAGGTGATTGGAAAAGCCCGCTTCCAAGTCCAAGCATGGCGACAAGAACCCCTACAAGGGTAATCGAACTTCCGTCATGAAGCGTAGCTAGTCCAAATTGTGCCAGGACCATCACGAATAAACCAATAAATGTTAATAATTCCTGCCCGATTCTATCTGATAATGCTCCGCTTATTGGTGCAACGACTGACATGGTAATCGGGAACAGCATGAGTAAAAATCCTGCACTTAGCGGCGATAGACCTAAAATATTTTGCGTATAAAATGGAGCGATAATATTAAAACAAAAATTTGCTACGAACACGAGAAAACCAACCAAGATACTTAACGAAAACAAAGAGTTTTTAAATAATGACAGATGTAGCATAGGTTCTGATATTTGTGACTCGACCCGCAAAAATATGATAAAACTGATGAGTCCTACGGCAAAAGTGGCAATAATCCGGATATCAGTGTAGCCAATTTGTTGTCCTAACAAAAGTCCTGAAAAAAATGAAACAATAAAAATTGAGAACAATAAACTTCCTGCAATGTCGAGTTTTACATGTGAAAAGTTAAGATCATCAGGAAAAATTACCCATCCAAAAATAATAGCAATTAGCCCAATGGGAACATTAACCCAGAAAATATAGTTCCAACCAAAAGTAGAAACCAGTAGTCCTCCAAGACTCGGCCCTGCAATAGCTCCGAGAGAAACAAATGTCCCGACAAGACCAAGAGCTTTTCCGCGCTCATTAGCAGGGAAAATATCAGTAACAATTCCTTGGCTGTTGGCCATGGTCATGGAAGCACCAAGGGCCTGAACAATTCGAAAAAGAACAAGCCATGACAAGGAAATGCTAAATCCACATAAAAGAGAACCGATTACAAAAATGACTGTTCCAATTTTAAATATTTTAATTTTACCAAACATATCTCCTAATTTGCCAAAGAACAAAATAAGCGTACAAATAGCAATTAAATAGCTGCTAACCACCCATTCCGTTTTGGCAATCGACAATTGAAAGTATTTAGAAATATCCGGAAGAGCAATATTCACAATACTTGAATCAAGCGTGGCCATAAAAACAAACAAATTGAGAATGACTAAAATAGTCCAGCGTTTTTGCTGAACATAGGGATCTTCTTGGAAAGTTTTTGTTTGAGAGTTCAAGGGTAACACCTCATTAATAATAATAGTTGCGCAACTATTACTGGTTAAAATTTTTTATGGACTGCTAAAAAGGAACCATGAATATGGATAGAAAACCGATTGGCAAGTTGATATCTTATATGAACCGTCAAATACAAAAAAAACTTAGCCAAAGAACTAAAACCATGTTAATAAAATTTGTTAAAGATTCTTGAATAGAACAGCCTCTCGTTCAGTGATATAGAATGATTACTATATGGGGTCCCGCCAACATTTCGATGTTATCTTAACTAGAATTAGATTTTCTCAACATAACTTCTGTTACCTGTATGATAAAATAGATTAAGCAGTTCCCCTTAAGCTGTTTTTTCAATAACCAAGTACGCGATGGAAAACTCTCTGATATGAGGGTTTATTTTTTTTGTTATTTTTTCCTGGCTTATTAATAATTAACTCCTTTTGAATTTGATATATATTTTAGCTATGTCAGTACATCAATATACGCTCCAAAAAGCGTGGTACTATATGTTTAGCTGTTAATTTGTCCACTATAATGTAATGGTGGAAATTATAGGTTTTTGTTTATGTAAAACTTATGCTTTTTAAAATTGCACCGCTAAAAAACAATTGTACAATTTATATTTTGTTAATTGTGTATAGTGATTATGAAATTGTCACCTTTTGTATAGTGAGGCGGTTTTGCTATAATGTATTAGCGTAATTTATACATAGAGAGGAGTGCTGGATGAAATGCAAGGATCTAAAATTGATTATCATATCGCCAATATTTTACAGTGGATATTAAATATAGCTCTTATTATCTTATCCCTTGTTCTATCTATCTTTTTAATCAATGAAACATTCACATTTATACAATACGTATTTTCATCAAAAAAATACACACCGTATAAACTAGTTGAAAGCATTATTGTTTACTTTTTATATTTTGAGTTTATTGCATTAATTATTAAATATTTCAAATCGAATTATCACTTTCCATTGCGTTATTTTATTTACATAGGAATTACAGCCCTAATTCGATTGATTATTGTTTCTCATGAAGAACCATTTGAAACATTATTATATGCAGGTTCTATTCTCATTTTAGTTGTTGCTTTATATCTCTCTAATATAAGGGATTTGAAGAAAGATTAATTTATCCCGCTATTCGCTGGCAGTAAGACGCCCACCTTGAGATTTAGAGAAAATTGAGGTAGGCATCTTACTGTTCGCATGTACTTGATTTGGCGTGACGTATGTTTCGGGAGGGGAAATTTACATGTGAGATTATTCACAGATCGTTCATTGTATTATAAAATAGTAGGATGTATTGTGAGGAAGTAGGAGGAAATAAAGAAGAACAGGATATTTACAAGGTTTTTATAATCGTTCTTAGTACTATATGCAATACTTTATATGAGCAATTATGTAAGCGCTTATATTTGTGTTAATAGTTAAGAGGAGAATAGAAATTGACTTTGTATTTAATCTTTGGGGAATAGTAATACAAGGAGTGTTAGCACTTATCTTGATTCAATATATGATTCGTAAATTAGAGAAAAACAGCAAATGAAACAAACAGGAGGAAGGTAACATGCATGAAATCTTTATGTCAACTTTAGCAGGATTAATCGTAGGAGTAATATTTACTCTATTAAAACTCCCGATTCCTGCACCTCCAGTGTTCTCAGCAATCATGGGAATCATTGGTGTATGGGGCGGGATGAAGTTAGTTCAATTATTTTTAAGTTAATATGCCAAGAAGCATAATTCTGTATAAAAGCAGGTTTATGCTTCTTTTTTTGCATGCATCATAAAATTCTTTAAAAATGAAATTTCGTATAAAGGCTGGAAATGTACACGTTTATCTCGCTATTCGCGGGCAGTAAGCCCCCCACGTCAAGGATGAAAAAACTCCATCGATGGAAGTTTCACTTTATTGTTTATCAGCTAAAATGAGTCTCTTTTACCTATATAATCAGTGATATCGGTAGGCGAATGAATATTTTTTTCGCTTCCATTATATCTCGAAGAATGTTCTTTCGAATGTTCCCAGGATAGATTGCTGCCCTGCATCAGGTTCGAAGATCTCAATATTTGTGTAGAAAACTGATACAAGAACCATAATCTGTCCTCCAGGGCATTCTAATGTTGCTGCAGGTGGACTTAGCGTAAGCATTCTAGTAATTTGTCCATTTCCTCCTGAGGTAAATTCTCCTGATGTTTCAATGGTTCCACTAACTTCAGCTGTCTTTGGATTAAGAGGAAAGCTTCCATCTCTGTTCATGCAAGCGTATACTGCAGTTGCATCCGCCGCTGCAATAACCGTTGTCGTTACATTATCGCCAAGACCTACTATGTTAAATGACGCTAACAAGTTCCCGCTTGAAGAAGGTCCAGCGGCACTGGTATTAATAAATTGTACATTCGTTTCAAAGTGTTGATTCGTCATGAAATCTCATCCCCTTATTCATGGTAATTCAATATATGCCTGTACGGGGAAGAACGAAAGAGATAAGAGTGGAAAATTTTAAGTACATGAGAAAAAGATAATGAGTGAAACAGAGATGGATGATGTATGTTCACAATTAAAAAAACGCTGTACATGCAGCGTTTTTTTTTAAAATTGGATTATCTTTCTTTATTTCCATTATATCTCGAAATTTGTTCTTTCGAATATTCCCTCAATACATACTGTTCCTGCATGGGGTTCTGAGACTTGAACATTCGTATAGGAAACCGATACAAGAACCATTTCTTGTCCTAGAGGGCATTCTAATGTGATTGCAGGTAAATATATTGTAAGGGTTCGAGTAACTTGCTCATTTTTTCCTATGGTAAATCTCACAGATGTTTCAACGGGCCCGCTAACTACAGTTTTCCTCAGATCATTAGGGAAGTTTCCGCTCCTGTTTATGCAAGCGTATACTGCAGTTACATCAGCACTTGCAGTAGCTGTTGTCTTCATATTATTGCCAAGACCTGCTATTTTAAATGAAACTATCAAGTGCGCACTTGAAGAAGGTCCAGCGACATTTGCATGAATAAGAAGTGCACCGCCACTGATTTCAATTGTTCTAATCGGATGGGCAACCCATACACGGTTAAGTGTTTTATTATTTTCGTTTGCGATCGACTTTGACACCACTACTGCATTTTGTAATCTTGTATTATCGTTTTGATTATTACATAATTTCGGAAAGTTTGCCCTAAAGTATTGACTATTATAATGAATATCATCACTCTGATACGTATAGCCATATTTGTTAGCAGTGTATAGCTTTTTTTTATTAGAAGTCATTTTTTCACCTCTAAATGAAACGTCTTATAATGTCTGTATACATAATATATATAAGATACAATGAATTTGTTTGCATATGCATTTAAACGTTTTTATCCCGCTATTTTAAACATTAAGCTATAGAAGTTTCACTTTATTCAATCAAAGCATCTGTTTGTTGACGAACAGAGTAATTTTATAAAAATAAACCTTCGTGTAAAGACTAGAAATATACACATTTATGTAAATAGGAGAAGGGTTGTCAATATAACAAGACTATGGCAGTATATAAAAGTATATAAGGACGACCTATATTTTTTATAAAAAGGAAATTAAAACCAATTCTTATATATTAGAATAAACAATAGTGAGTGGAGGAAATGGAATTATGGCGAATTTACCAAATTGCCCAAAATGTAATTCAGAATATACTTATGAAGATGGAGTCCTTTTTGTTTGTCCAGAATGTGCGCATGAGTGGAGTGCAGAAACGGAAAGTAATGAAGATGAAAAAGTTATTAAAGATGCAAACGGAAATGTGTTAAACGATGGTGATTCTGTAACAGTAATCAAAGATCTTAAAGTAAAAGGAACTTCACTAGTCGTAAAGATCGGTACAAAAGTAAAAAATATTCGTTTAGTTGATGGCGATCATGACATTGATTGCAAAATTGATGGTTTCGGACCTATGAAATTAAAATCTGAATTTGTTAAAAAGGCATAAAGCACAGTATTTATAGAAACTAAAAAGGATTACCTTGTATGTTTATAAGAGGTAATCCTTTTTAGGATGTTTTCTTTTTTATTATGTTGTTAAAATGACTGACTATCGAAGAATAAAAGTTTGTAAACATCGCAGCGTCTAACTCCTTTAAGCGGTTGTTATAAATAAGTGCCATTACATGAAAACTTGATGAACCACTTTTATAAAAGCAGCAACACCAGATAATAATACAAAGCCGCCTAAGCAAGAACCAGTAACAAGTTGGGTGAATAATAAATCTTTATTTTCGTTCATAAAAATCCGCTCCTTTATCATATCTTCTAGGTTTATTGTTAGCTTACATTAAGTTAAGAAGCGGAAACATCGAATTGTCTAACAAAAATCTTACATTATTGTAAGAATTATAATTCCTTCAAAAATCCAATAAACTTCTCCAAACTTTGTGACCCTTGTTTTCCTCGTTTAATAATAAAATCGATCTTAATTTTGTCTAATAGTTTCTCGTGATGAATAGTCTTCATTTCTTTTCGGCCATGTGCAACATCTGCTGGTAGAATGCTTATCCCAAGTCCTGCATGAGCGGCTTGAAGAATGGATTCAAGTGAATCAAATTCCATCATGGCTGGTTGATTCCAATTCTGTTTCTCTGCGACCTCTAATAGTTTCTTTCTGTATATACAACTTGGATCGCTATTTATAAGTAGTGTTGGATGAGGGTACTGTTCGATTGGAGAAATGAGTATGATGTCTTCAAAATAACTGTAAACACTTTCGAACTGCGAATCGTTATATGAACCGCTTATGAAAATTCCATCAACCTCTCCGTAAGCAAGCATTTCTTGTAATTTTAGTTTATTAGTCGTTTTTATTTTTACATCAATGTTGTTATTAGACTGTAAAAAGGAAGAAAACAAGTAGGGAACTTTCACGGCGGAAATGGTTTGTGGTGCCCCGATAATTAAAGATTCCCTCCACTTTTTCGGGTTTATTTTTGTTTTTGCTTCATTCATTAACATCATAATTTGGTTTGTATAATCTAACAAAATTTGTCCTTGATCAGTTAACGTTACTCCTCTGTTATTACGTATAAATAATTGAACGCCTAGTTCCTCTTCTAAATTTTTTATGCGCTGGCTTATATTTGGCTGCACATATCCGAGTTTTTCGGCAGCTCTAGATATAGAGTGCAATTCGGCAACATGTTTAAATATCCATAAATCATGACTTTCCAAAAATATATCCCTCCACTGATATCATTTTAAATGATATCACCTTCATTATTCAGTATTATACCTTTCGTATGAGCGAAGATACAATGAGTTATAACAAATACGACAAGAAGAGGAGAAGGTCAAATGGAGATAAAAGATAAGGTAGTTATTATAACAGGTGGTGGTACTGGTATCGGAAAGGCTACTGCTTTGAAATTAGCAGATGCGGGAGCAAAGGTTGTGATTAATTACAGCCGTTCAGAAGAAGAGGCTGTAGAAACAAGAAACGAAATTGTACAACGCGGAGGTATAGCGCTCGCCCTAAAAGCTAATGTAGCGATAGAAAAAGAAGTGGAGGGCATGGTACTGCAAACGGTGAAATCTTTTGGGACAGTAGATTGCTTAGTGAATAATGCAAGCATAACATCGCAAATACCTATGGATGATCTGCAATCTGTAACGGATGAAGTATGGGATTCTCTTTTCAACGTAAATGTGAAAGGGATGTTTCATTGTGTAAAGGCTGTTGTTCCTTATATGAAGAACCAAGGATCGGGTGCTATTGTGAATATCGGAAGCGTTGCTGGAATAACGGGGCTAGGTTCATCTGTGCCGTATGCAGCAACAAAAGGAGCCATTCATACGATGACGAAATCGTTAGCCATTTCACTTGCACCTGAGATTAGAGTAAATAGTATCGCTCCTGGTGCAGTTCATACGAGATGGTGGGCTGATAATGAAGAGAAAATGCACCAACTTGCGGGAAACATACCACTGAAAAGAATTTCAACACCTGATGAGATTGCAGAGGCAATTCTGTTTCAGTTGACTCAAGAGTCTATTACAGGGCAGATATTTACAATTGATAATGGACAGACGCTTTGAAGGTGTAGTTTATAGAAACATCCTCTTATTTCATGTATAAGAGGATGTTTTTCGTTATAGAGGTTCCTAAGATTCACGGTTACACAGCAGAAAGTTGAAAATCATACGTGTATTTTCAGTTTTGTTGCTTCAGATTATCGTTTAAAATACTCTCCTCCAAGACAGCAAATTTATCACCATATACTTTCGTAATATGTTTTTCTCCCCAAGTACATAGAGAATTTAAAATACCTTGTAAGCTCAATCCATATTCACTTAGTTCATATTCCACTTTTGGAGGCACTTGATTGTAAACGATGCGATTGATGACGCCATCTTCTTCTAACTCGCGTAATTGCTGCGTTAACATTTTCTGTGTAATGTTTGGCATAAGACGTTTCAATTCACTTGTACGTTTTTTACCATGAGTAAGATGACAAAGAATCACACATTTCCATTTTCCTCCTATTACTTCGAGTGTTGCTTCTACGGAAATATTGTACTTTTTTTTCTCCATGCTCTTCCTCCTAATCTATAGGTACTTTTTAGTTCCTATAGAACTTTTTAGTTCCTATATTACTTAAAAGTACGTACTTTTCTTTATTTCTCCTATATCTCATAATAACATTTGCCGGTGAATTTTTACCATACTGTTTTCTATATAGTTTGTTTAGAAAAGATAGAACGATACAACAAGAAGGCGAGGAGGAGGAGAAAAAGTGAATTTAGATAAAAAACGAAGTACATTGGCACTGTTGGCATTAGCTGTAAGTGCCTTTGCAATCGGAACAACAGAATTTATTAGTGTAGGATTATTACCGCTTATTGCGCAAGATTTAAACGTTACTGTTACAACAGCTGGATTAACTGTTTCTTTATATGCTTTAGGAGTGACATTTGGAGCGCCTGTCTTAACTTCGTTAACATCCAGTATGTCACGTAAATCCTTATTACTTTGGATTATGATTGTGTTTATTGTTGGAAATAGTATTGCTGCGAGTGCAACAAGTATCAGTTTATTGTTAGTTGCTCGTGTTGTCTCTGCGTTTTCACATGGTTTATTTATGTCAATAGGCTCTACGATTGCTGCTGATTTAGTTCCAGAAAATCGCCGAGCAAGTGCGATTGCGATTATGTTCACAGGGCTCACAGTAGCAACTATTACAGGTGTTCCTATTGGTACATTTGTTGGACAACAATTTGGCTGGAGGGCTTCTTTTGTAGCGATTGTTGTAGTGGGTATCATTGCTTTCATTGCAAATAGCATTCTTATTCCATCTAATTTGCGAAAAGGTAATCGAACAACATTTCGTGATCAAATTACTTTGATTACAAATGGTCGTTTACTTCTTTTATTCATTATTACAGCTTTAGGCTATGGAGGTACATTCGTTGTCTTTACGTATTTATCTCCATTACTACAAGAGATAACTGGGTTTAAGGCAGGGACTATTACTATTATTTTACTCGTTTATGGAGTAGCGATTGCGATCGGTAACGTCATTGGTGGTAAAGTAGCGAACCGGAATCCGATTCATGCATTATTCTATATGTTTATTGCACAAGCGGCTGTGCTCTTTATTTTAACGTTCACAGCTCCATTTAAGATAGCTGGTCTTATTACAATTATTTTAATGGGATTATTAGCGTTTATGAATGTACCAGGATTACAGGTATATGTCGTGATGTTAGCTGAACGTTTTGTACCGAGTGCAGTAGATGTGGCATCTGCAATTAATATTGCTGCATTTAATGCTGGAATTGCTATTGGTTCTTATTTAGGCGGTGTAATTACAGATTCGATTGGACTCATTCATACGCCTTGGATTGGAGCATTAATGGTTCTAGGAGCTGTGATTTTAACAGGTTGGAGCAAAACACTGGAACAAAAAGATCAAAGACATGCAGCATAGAAAATTTTCTTTCATAATTAGGAGGTTTATTTATAATGGCGAAACATTTACAAGATAAAACAACTTTGCATAACGGTGTACAAATGCCTTGGTTTGGTATTGGAGTATTTAAAGTAGAAGAAGGTCCTGAGTTAGTGAATGCTGTAAAAACGGCGATTACACATGGCTACCGTAGTATTGACACAGCAGCGATTTATGGAAATGAAGAAGGAGTTGGAGAAGGGATTCGTGAAGGAATACAACAAGCGGATATTTCTAGAGAAGATATATTCGTCACATCAAAAGTTTGGAATGCAGATTTAGGATATGAGTCCACAATTGCTGCCTATGAGACAAGTTTAAATAAACTTGGACTAGAGTATTTAGATTTATATTTGATTCATTGGCCTGTAGAAGGGAAATATAAAGAGGCATGGAGAGCATTAGAGACCCTTTATAAGGCAGGACGAGTAAAAGCGATTGGAGTAAGTAATTTTCAAATCCATCATCTTGAAGACTTAATGAAAGATGCAGAGATTAAACCAATGGTAAACCAAGTAGAATACCATCCACGCTTAACGCAAAAAGAGCTGCAAGCATTTTGTCAGGAACATGACATTCAGTTAGAAGCTTGGTCTCCGTTAATGCAAGGACAATTACTAAATCATGAAGTACTTCAAGAAATTGCTAACAACTATAACAAATCTGTTGCGCAAGTCATTTTACGCTGGGATTTACAAAATGGTGTTATCACCATCCCAAAATCTACAAAAGAACATCGAATTGTTGAAAATGCAGATGTATTTAATTTTGAGTTAAAGGAAGAAGATATGAAACGCATTGATGATTTGAATGAGAATCATCGTGTTGGTCCAGATCCTGATAATTTTGATTTTTAATGTAATGCACTGTTAGAAGTTATACTGTCTGTCAGGCAGCTGTGTCAATTTTGCTCGTGTTAAGCATCTGAGGGGATACATGAAGAACCCGCACTTCAAGATTGCAAGGAGATAAGTGCGGGGGTTTTCATAATATGATAATTGAGTTATTGTCTAGTTCTCATTTACATCATCGGCTATAATATGGTTTAGAAAGGATGATTTCTATGGAACAGCGCTCGCTCGTCCTGCTTGGTTTGCTTATGAGCCAAAGTCAGCATGGATATCAAATTAATGAATTTATTGAGAGAAATTTAAGTACAGTTACAGATATGAAAAAGCCTACTGCTTATGCAACTTTAGATAAACTCCATAAAAAGGGATATATTGATGTTCAATTGGAGCAAGAAGGAAACAGACCATCGCGCAAAGTATATTCTATTAATGAAAATGGTAAGCAATATTTTTACAAATTGTTATTGGACAACTTATCTTCAGCCGAGAGTGTTAATTATCAAGGTGATATAGGATTAATGTTTATTGATTTTCTGCCATTAGAAAAATCGTTGCCGGCTCTAGAGGAACGATTAAATAAAAATAAGAAATTCATTCATATTTTTAGACAAACTCCAGCTCATGAGATGAGGATTGGAGTCAACTTGGCAATAGAACATAAAATAACAATGTTAGAAGCAGAAATTGCGTTTCTTGAAAAAACTGTTCAAACTCTTAGTACTAAAATTTAAATGCTCTAAAGACAAGGGAACCTCTGTATAGCAGGTTCTTTTTTGCTATATATGTGAGTATTTCTACAGCATATTTAGTTGATGTAAATGCTCTAAATAGAACAATTTAATTTATAGTCAGATTTTATTAGTCACAGTTGACTAATAAAATTGTAGTGTATATAATAATCTTAATTAGTCACGCGTGACTAATTATTTTAAAGCTAAAGGAGTGACTTATATTATTTCTCGCACTGTCATGAACAGTCCTTCTACTATTTTAGTAGATGAATCGAGAGTAAGCTTTGATATTCAGAGAGTCTATGAAGTCGTCCAACTATAGCAAAAGAAGTAACATTTAGAAATTAACCATTATGGTAACACATGATGAACGAATGCTTGAATACTGTGACAAAGTCTACCGAATGGAAGAAGGTAAACTAGAGCAAGCTAAGTGTTATTTAGCAAGAAAGCAGAAACAGAGATCATTCTAGCATTAGGATGAATGAAAAAAGTATATATGTAATGCAGATATTCAATTCGAAGAAGTTTTCCAAACATTAAGGGGGTTTTTGAAGATGATTGTTGTTACAAACAGAATTAAAACAAAAGTAGGATTTGCAGAAAAGATGGCTCCAGCATTTACTCGTCCAGGTGCACTGCAAAAAATGGAAGGTTTTGTGAAAGTTGAAGTTTTAATTACACAAAACTTACCTGAGCATGATGAAATCAGTGTAAACACGTACTGGGAAGATATGGATAGCTTTACTAACTGGAGAAATAGTGATGCTTTTAAAGAATCACATAAAAGACCAGAACCAGGTTCTCAAGAAGCACAACAAGAATCACCGATTTTAGGTAACCAAATTGTTGTTGCAGAAGTTGCAGGTGTAATGGAGGCACTTTCTGAGAAGTAATACAATATAAATATGTTTTTTTAATAGGAACGGATGTATTCGTTCCTATTCTATTATTTCATTTAAAAAGGTAAAGTGAATGTGTGTCCCAAAACGAAAAAGTAGTATCTTTTTCGTTTTGGGACATTTTTATTTTCTTAAGAAAATCTTAAGAAACCTCTTCGCTATTTTTTAAGAAACGATATTTATACTTAGAGCTATCTTAAATAATAGTGAGTAAGCGAGGGGATATTGCATGCAATTGATTACATTCTTAACTGAGTTTATTAAGCACCCGAAAAACACTGGGGCGATTGCTCCGAGCTCGAAAATATTAGCGAAAAAAATGGTGGATGCTATCAATTTTGAAGAAGCGAAATATATTGTGGAATTAGGACCTGGAACAGGATCTTTTACAAGAGAAATAATGAAGAGAAAAAAGAAACATACTACATTGATTCTGATTGAAATTAATGTAGTGTTTTTCAAAGATCTACAGAAACAGTTTGAGGATGATTCAAGCGTTTTTGTTGTACATGGATCGGCTGAAAATATTCAAAAGTACATCGAAGAGTTAAATATAGAAAAAATCGACTATGTATTATCTGGATTACCGTTTACTTCTTTACCGGTGGAAGTATCATTACGTATTTTAAGCAATGTTATGGAAGCATTACAAGAGAATGGTGAATTCATCACATTTCAATATTCGCTCGTAAAGAAAGCATTTATCCAGAAGTTCTTTCCAGCGATATCACTTAAAAAGGTGTGGTTTAATTTCCCGCCAGCTTATGTGTTTTGTTGTGGAAAAGAATAAGGGAGGACTGTAACGAATGGGATTACATGAATTGTTATTATACATTCAACATTACGGTTACGGTGCTTTGTTTTTTTGTTTATGGTTAGGAATTATTGGGATGCCAGTTCCTGATGAAATGGTTGTGATGAGCGGTGGATTTGTTTCATCGATGGGTATATTAAAACCAATTCCAGCTTTTATGTTAACGTATTTAGGTGTTGTGTCAGGGCTCTCTTTAGGGTATATACTTGGGAAAATGTTCGGTTCGAAAATTCTTGATAGAATTATGAAAAAGAAGAAGATGAAGTATCTTTTAAAATCACAAGAACTACTGAATAGATACGGACGTTATGCATTGGTAACAAGCTATTTCATACCAGTAGTGAGACATATTGTTCCTTATTTAGTTGGAATCAATAATATGCCATTTAAAACGTATGCCAAGTACTCATACGTTACAGGATTTGTTTGGACATTGTTATACTTTATAATTGGATTTATCTTTGGAGGAAACATAGAGCGTATTGTAGAACTCACAACTAAGTATGGCGTGTTTTTTGGAGTAGCTATTGCTGCTGCATTTGGTATTTCTTATTTATATAGACATCGAAAAGAACAGATAGTTATAAGTAAAGAATCAAAGGAATCATGCAATGAAGATTTGATAGGCTGAAAATGTTGGAGGGGCTATTGTGAGCAAAGAAACAATACTTGTCGTAGATGATGAAAAAGAAATTAGGGATCTCATTACCATCTATTTAAAAAATGAAGGATATGAAGTATTACAGGCCGGGGATGGTGCAGAGGGATTAGAGTTAGTAAAGAAACATCAAGTGCACTTAGTCGTATTAGATATTATGATGCCGAAAGTAGATGGTATTCATATGTGTATGAAAGTACGGGAAATAGCTGAGATGCCGATTATTATGTTGTCTGCCAAAACACAAGACATGGACAAGATTTTAGGATTAACAACCGGGGCAGATGATTATGTAACAAAGCCTTTTAATCCATTAGAATTAATTGCTCGAATTAAATCACAGCTTCGCAGATATATGAAAATGAGCGGAGGCTTTATACAAGACGAAAATGAAATTGAAATTGGGGATATGAAAATTAATGTTGCAACACATGAGGTGATTGTTGCAGAGGAAGAAGTGAAATTGACACCGAGGGAATTTTCGATTTTAGAGTTACTTGCCAGAAATCGCGGGATGGTATTTAGTGCGGATCAAATTTATGAACGAATATGGAATGAACAGCCTTTTCAATCTGATAACACTGTAATGGTACATATTCGGAATATCCGTGAGAAGACGGAAGAAAATCCAAGGAAACCTCGTTATATAAAAACAGTGTGGGGGGTAGGGTATAAGATTGAAAAAGATATTTAAACCATTTTATTATATGAATAAAAAAATAATAGAGTTAATAAACAAAATTTTAAATCATCACGTTCGTCGAAGTATTAGGATTCAATTAATTACTACGTTTATTTTTTGTGCATTGTTAGGTTTTTTTGTAACAAGATTATCCGCTCCATTTTTTGAAAAAGCAAATCAACATGCAGTAATTGATTATCGTAATGGTATGGAGGAAATTAATGAGGAAGCAAAGCGCACAGCAGAGACCATAGTGAGAGAAAATACAGTAGATGCGTTGCAAAGCATGATTGATATGGAAAATCAAAAAGCTGAACATAGTCAGCATGCTTTAAAAGTACTAGTTACGGATGAAACAGGTAAGGTTTTGTATAAAACAAAACAAGCACAGGAAGAACAAATCAACCTGCATGATACCATTCGCAATGTGATGTCTTTTGCGATTAACCGTCCAATTGATAATAGTGGTTCAAGAGAAATTGAGGACTTGCATAAAGAATTTATCACTTTTTACCCAGTTACAATTGAAGGTAAAAATTTATATATGTTCGTGAGCGGCATTCCAAGAGGGGATGTTATATATAACACGACAGAAGGGCCTTTTCCATTTCTTATTGGCGTTATCGTATTCATTTTTTCTTTTTTCTATATAACGAAGCGAAAGATGAAACAGATTGAAGCGATGGCGCAAGGGGTGAAAGAAATCGCGAAGGGAAACTTAGCATATCGAATTGAGGAAAAGGGACAAGATGAACTGGCTTTATTAACAGAAAATATTAATCATATGGCAGAAGAGATTAGGATGAATATTGAAAAAGAACGGAAAATTGAAAAGCAAAAAAGTGAATTGATTACAAATGTATCACACGATTTGCGAACACCACTTACTTCTATTATGGGATATCTACGTTTACTTAGCGATGCCAAATATGAAAATAAGGAACAATATGATGAGTATGTAAGAATTGCATTTTCAAAGTCAGAGCAGTTAAAGAATTTAATAGAAGATTTATTTGAGTACACAAAGCTAACAAATGAGAAAATCACATTAGAAAAGCAAGAAGTATGTGTAAATGAACTTCTTGATCAATTAATCGAAGAACTTGTACCACAAGCAGAAGAACATCATCTTTCGTTTGTGAAAGAATTTCCTGAAGAGCGTCTATACGCTGCCTTGGATTCGGAAAAAATTGTCCGTGTGTTTGATAATTTATTGATGAATGCAATTAAGTATAGTAAAGATGAGGGAGAAATTACAGTTTCACTTCAAAAGCAGCGGCGTAACATTTGCATTTCTGTTGCGAATCATAGTGAAGAATTTACAAAAGAAGAGCTTGAGAACGTATTTGAACGCTTTTATAAAAAGGATCAATCGAGAAGTAGGGTCTCAGAAGGGTCGGGACTTGGTCTTGCAATTGCGAAAAGTATTGTGGAGATGCAGGGCGGAGAAATCCGAGCAGAATATGAGAATGGGATTGTTCGGTTTATTATTACATTACCGATTGTAGCGGAAACATAATTATTCTTCGTATCAATTGATGGAAAATCATCATGAATCGGATGATTATAAAGTGAAACTTCCATCAGTGGGGGCTTCATACCCCACTGATGGGAAGCTCTCACCAATCGGGCTTTTACAGGCAATTATCCCCCATCTATCTTCTTTGTTTTTCTCCGAATTTTGAGGTGGGGGTCTTACTGCCCGTTAATGCGGGATAAAAAAGAAAAGCACCTCAACTTCCAATGAGGCGCTTTTTCTTATATATATTTACACACGTACAGCCGTACCGCTTACGGCAACCATTAACATTCCGTCGCGAACAACCTCATAGTCTACATCGATACCAACAATTGCATTTGCGCCCTTTTGCTTCGCAAGACTTTTCATTTCTTCCATCGCAATATCACGTGCTTCTTTTAATTTACTTTCATATGCACCAGAACGGCCGCCAACAACGTCACGAACAGAAGCGAAAATATCGCGTACGATATTTGCACCCATAATTGCTTCACCGTTTACAATGTCAATATACTCAATAATTTCTTTTCCTTGAATAACAGAAGTTGTTGTTACGATCATTACCGACACTCTCCTATAACATTTAAAAATTTATGATTGTTTCTGATGCTTTTATTATTGCACTGAAACAGTAAAATAACTATTTAATAACCTTACATAAAGATGACAGTTTCGTAAGGTTTCACAAGTGAAAAGTGGAGGTTACACCTTATAAGTTTGTAATTACTAAAGACCGCTTGACTTTCAATTTAGTTGTAACTATAATGATTACAACTAGGTGGTGATAAATATGAAAATTAGTAGCCGATTTACAATTGCTGTGCATATTTTATCTCTCTTGAAAAATAATCCACCTTCTATTTGTACTTCAGAATACATGGGGGAAAGTGTAAATACAAACCCAGTCATTATTCGTAAAGTACTGTCATATTTAAAAAAAGCAGGTTTTGTACAAGTGCGTCGCGGTGCAGGAGGAGCTTCTCTTGTAAGAGATTTACGTGAGATTACTTTATTAGATGTGTACCGGGCAGTGGATGTTGTGGAAGCGGAAAAGTTATTTCATTTTCATGAACAGCCGAATCCTGATTGTCCAATAGGAGCAAATATACAAACTGTTTTAGAGGTTATTTTAGTTCAAGCGCAGGAAGCAATGGAGCAAGTATTAGAGAGTATAACAATGGAACAACTCGTTACATCATTAGTAAATAAAATCAATTCTTCGCAGTAAGTATGCAGGTGCAAGTAGGCACATATTTTTTTACCCTGGTTGTAACTAATTTAGTTACAACCAGGGTTGATAAAAAGAAAAGTGAGGGAATATATATGACTGTGAAAATTAAAGCTTATTCTGATTTTATATGTCCGTTTTGTTTTTTAGGAAAAGGTCCCTTGGACGAGATTGTAAAGGAAAAAGATGTAGAAGTAGAGTGGATGCCATTCGAATTGCGTCCTAGTCCATATCCAAAAATTGATCCATGGAAAGAGCCAGATAAATTGGGATCTTGGGATTCATTTATTCTTCCTACTGCTAAAAAATTAGGAATTGAAATGCGTTTACCACGTGTTTCCCCGCATCCATATACAAACTTTGCATTTGAAGGTTACTACTTTGCTAAGGAACATGGAAAAGGAAATGAGTTTCACCATAGAGTGTTTACTGCATTTTTCCAAGAGGAACAAAACATTGAAGATATTGAAGTATTAACAAAATTGGCGGGAGAAGTTGGACTGCCTAAGGATGCATTTAAAGAAGCATTAGTATCAAGAAAGTATGAAGCTGTACAACGAGAAGCTTTGAGACATGCGTATGAAGAAGCGCAAATTATGGCTGTTCCAACGTTTATTATTGGTGATGAAGTCATTCAAGGACTAGCTAGCAAAGAAAGATTAGCGAAAGCTATTGATCAGGAATTAGAAAAAATAAAGGAAACGAATTAGATGGCATGGAATGTAATCTAGATGGATATTGCTAATGCTAGATTGAAATGGTAGTGGAAGATACGTTATCAAGAAGTCTATGCATATAAATTATTTTTAAATCAAACATTCATTGGGGGAATAAAAAATGTCAGTAACTACAACAAATTTAAAAGATGCAATTATTAACCGCCATTCTATTCGTAAAGTGAAAAAGAACGAAAGTATTACGAAAGAAAGAATCAATGAAGTTTTAAAAACAGCTCTATATGCACCATCAGCTTTTAACATGCAAAGCGGCCGTATAGTGGTATTAATGGATGCAGAACATGAAAAGTTTTGGGATATCGTAAAAGAAACACTTCGCGCTCGAGTTCCAGCAGAAAAATTTGACGCAACTGTAGAACGATTAAAAGGATTCCGTGAAGGCGTAGGAACAGTTTTATTCTTTGAAAATCAAGAAACAGTGGAGACAATGCAAGAGAATGCGCCATCATACAAAGAGCAATTCCCATTCTGGTCTCATCAAGGAAGCGCCATGTTACAGTATGCAACATGGATGGCTTTATCTGCAGAAGGAATCGGAGCGTCATTGCAACACTACAACCCAATTATTGATGAAGAAGTGAAACATACTTGGGACATTCCGGCAGAGTGGAGTTTAGTAGCACAAATGCCATTTGGTGAGCCAAATGAACAGCCAGGTGAAAGAGCGTTCTTACCTTATGAAGATGTTGTGAAATTTTATTAAAATAAACGCATTGAGGAAAAATCATGAATCAACAAACGAATTTAGAAACTATTCGCAGCACATATGAAGGTCCACCTTCCGAGAATGCTCAACATTTACTTGAAGCTCTTGCAAAGAATGTAGAGTGGACAGAGGCAGCGGGCTTTCCTTACGGAGGAACATACATTGGCGCAGAAGCTATCATGGAGAACGTATTTGGCCGCTTGGCATCCGAGTGGAATGACTATAAAGCGAGTGTTCATACGTATCATGAAGTGAAAGGCAAAGATGTTATTATTGCTGAAGGTATTTATTCAGGAACGTACAAAGAAACTGGAAAAGCATTTCAAGCAGATTTTGTTCACGTGTGGGAACTTCAAGATGGAAAAATCGTAAAGTTTAAGCAATATGTCGATAGTCATGTTGTTCAAAATGCTATGATATTGTAAAAAACATGAATTGAATAGAGTAATTTGGTGAAAAAACGTCTCAAGTTTTCTTGAGGCGTTTTCTTGTATAGTAATGTTGAAGTATTAAAAAATATAAATTTTTGAAACCAAAACATTCCATATTCTATCTAATAAGTGGAAGGAGGGATAAGATGGATGAAATAAAATTAGTGAAAAAAGCGAAAAAAGGTGATGATGCAGCGTTTGAACAGCTCATTAACCTTCATCAGGGCCAATTATATCGAACTGCTTATATGTATGTGCAAAATAAAGAAGATGCATTAGATATCGTACAAGAAACTGTTTATAAAGCGTACTTATCCTTAGATCAATTAAAGAAACTAAACTTTTTTCTGACGTGGTTGACGCGTATTTTAATACATAATGCTTATCAGCTGTTGAATGAGAAGAAGAAGGTGCAAAAATTAGAAGATAGCGGGGAATCTGCTATTTACGGAGACGCACAGAACAAGGTAAACCAAATTGAGCAAAACATTGATTTACAAGTAGCGATTGGACAATTAAATGAAAATTATCAAACCGTAATTATTTTACATTATTATTATGATCTTCCGATAAACCAAATTGCTTGGCATATGCATGTGCCTGAAGGAACCGTCAAAACGTATTTGCATAGGGCGAGAAAATCGTTAAAGAAATTATTAGGAGGGAGTGATGAGAATTGGATAAACAGTGGTTTAATGATGAAATAAACAAAATCGAAGTTCCTCGGGAAGAATTACATATTGCTATAACAAAAGGTATGAATAGGGCCCAACAAGAAAAACCAGTAAAAAGAAAAGATAAACGAAGAAAGATTGCATGGTTAGCTGCAGCATCAGTATGTATGTGTGTACTAGGTTCAGGGTTTGTTTTTCCGCAAATGAATCGAGTATTAGCAGAAGTACCGCTTATAGGGAAAGTGTATAATTATTTTCATGATACGATGGGACAAGATCTCACAGAAAGTAAACTTGTAACAGAATTGAATCAACAAGCAGTGAGCAATGGTGTTAGTGTAACGATGAAAAGTGTTTATTATGATGGTGGACGGATTAGTGTCGTATTTAAAGTGGATAATCCTGAACAAGTAAGGATAAAAAATACTGGTGCTAATGGTTTTTATTATGATTTTAAACTTTTTGATGGGAGTCGGAAATGGCAGAGTTCCACTTCATTTATTGGGAAGAGAACAGAAAATGGTTGGCTGGGGAATATCAAAATTGACTATCCAGAAAAGGAATTACCTTCGAATACAACACTTCCAATTACCATTACATCTATTGGTGAAACGAAAGGATTCTGGAAGTTTGATATTCCAGTAAAGCAACTAGAGAATAGAAAGATTAACCCGCAGCAGTCTATTAGTAGTGAGGATCAACAACATACATTCAACTTTGAAAATATTACAATCGGTAAAGGGGCAACGACGATTGACTACAAAGCAATTTATCCGCTTATAGGAGAGAATGACTTAGCCAGAATCCATAAAATAACAGATGATAAAGGAAAAGAAATTCATATGTCTACTTCAGGAATTGAATTTGGCAGAGAAAAAGTGGGTGGTCATGTAGAGCCTGAAGAACGTTCTATTTTCGAGAAAATTCCTGATAATGCAGAGTGTATTACAATATATCCTTTTGTACGATTATCTGAAAAACCAGCGATTGTGAAGCTAGATGAAAAAACACCATTTGAAATAAAAAGTACCCGTAGTGATATGAAAATACTTATTAATAAAATTCAGCATAAGAATCAGCGATTAATTGTGCAGTACACACTTCAAAATGTGGATACAAAACGTAAATCTATGGATGAACTAATTAATTGCGGTGAGGTAATGAACCTAATGGATTCTGCGTATATAGATAAGGAATTTGCACCGATTGGCCATGTTGTAAAGGGAAGTACCGTGAAAGTATTAGATAAGGAAAAACTACAATTTCAGGCAACGTTTCAATTGGACGGAGAGTATGGCGTGAAGAATTTCAGCTTAAAGGATTATGTATTAGAAGTGGGGATGTCGTCATTTCACGCTGAGAAAACATTGCCGCCAGTTCAGATTAAATTAAAGTAAGATCCTTCATGATTTTATATGCAATTGGTTATAGTAACAAAGGAACGATAATCAAGGAGGCTACATTAGTGGACAACAGTAGTAACTTTTTAGAGAAATTGCACGATACACAGGAAAAAGCTGAAAGAAATAAAAAGCGTCAAGGCAACGGGAACCCAGGCAAAAAAAAGCCAAATAAAACGCATAAATAATCACGAAAATTTCATGTAAAAAACACCTCCGTATTGAGGAGGTGTTTTTTCTTTGTTTTTAGTCTCTTTCCTCTTTTTCAACTTCATGTGCAGCGCTTAGGGTTTGCTTTTCTACTGCGAATATATAGCAAAACGAAAAGCGCGAGAACGAGTAATACAACCAATAAGATAAAACCGTAACGGTGAATGGAATGACTGATCAGATGCCAATCTTTCCCGAATACCATTCCTAATTTAATAAAAGTGAAACTCCATATGAGTGCTCCCGTGTAAGCGTAAAGGCAAAATTTTTGGAAGCTCAAACGGGAAATGCCAGTTAAGTAGGCAGTAACATGCCGAACTCCCGGAATAAAGTAACCAAAAATCAATAAAGGTGGACCAATTTTTTGAAAGAGCTTTTGTGTCCGAGCTATTTTATTTTCTGTAATGTGCAGTTTAGGACCAAATTTCCTTAAGAAGGGAAGTCCAAGTGTTTTTCCTAATATGTAACTAAGTGTAATCCCAACTGCAGAGCCAAACCAGGCAGTTAGTAAGGCAAGAGAAAATATCATCTTTTTTTGAAATATATAATACCCTACAAAAGTTAATAAAGTTTCATCGGGTATCGGTAATCCGATAATTCCTCCAACTAAAGCAATGACTAGTCCAAAATATCCATAATGAGAAATGAAATAAGTTAAGTGCTGTTCTATTTGTAATCACCGTCCGTCTCATATGCATTAAGAATTACTATGTATTCTTTTTAGTTTCACCTAATTACATGCAATCATTACTATAAGGAGCATTTATTTTGCACGAAATAGTATGTATAAAAACGTCCCGCAATTAAATACTAAACATATTAAATTTGCTATGTTCTTTATTATAATCTAAAAAGGGGCTGTAAGCATGATTTTAAAACAATCGTATAAGTTCTGGATTGCCTTAGTAAGTGTATTAATTATCATTTCAAGTCTTGTTTTTCCACTTGAAAAGGCATTTGCACTAGTAATGGATCATACGAAGTATCAAATGGATTGGAGTTATAGTAAATCTTTAAAGAAACCAATTCGAACTGAACTCATTAAAACAGCAGATGGAAAAATTGCCTTTTGTTTAAATGTGCATTTAAAATCACCAAGCGGTCAGGATTTACCTGAAATAGGAAAAACGGATGTTGGAGTATACCGCGTATTACTCAATGGGTATCCGGTAAAAAGTCCGCAAGAGCTAGGTGTATCAACTTGGGAAGAAGCACATTATGCAACGCAGCTAGCTGTATGGAATGCGCTGAAGCAAATCGATATCAATGATTTAGATCATCGCAATAAAAATGTAGGAAAAGCAATGAGAGAAATTGTTACAAATGCGGAGAACAGCACAGAAGTGCAAGAGATTACGATGAATGTGACTCCAACAGAAAAGCAAACAGCAATGTTAAAAAACGATTTCTTTGAAACTGATTTGTATACAGTGGAAACAAATGCAACAAAAGGCACGTATCAAGTGCAAGCAACGAACGCACCTGAAGGCGTAAAGTTTGTGAATGAAAATGGCGAAGCAAAAACACAGTTTAACGTAGGAGAAAAATTCCGTGTTTTAATTCCAAAAGCAACAAAAGCAGGAGAATTTAGCTTTAAAGTTGTTGCAAACCTTTCGAGGTTACAAGCTATTAAATATAAAGGTACTGCTACAATCCAAGATGCAACAGTTCTTGTAGAACGAGGAGAAGAGAAAACGAGTCCTGACTTGTTAGTAAATTGGAAAGCGCCAGTACCTTCTAAAAAGAAAAGATAATAACAAATCCCAACGCTTCTAGTTAGTATGAAACGTTGGGATTTTTAATTTCTAAAATTTTTTTTAAAACGACGGACATAAAATCATATGTCCTTTCGAATAATATAAGTGGAAAGCTATAAACAAAATATTTATATATAAAGAGGAGAGAAGGAAAATGATAGAAAAATATGAAGATATCGCTGAAGTATTAAAGGTATTAGCACATCCTGTGCGTTTATGCTTAGTAGAAACAATGCTTACAAAAGGTCCTACGAATGTAACAACAATGTATGAAAAATTGGGAATGCCTCAAAGTACAATTAGTCAACATTTAGCTAAGTTGAAAGCTGCGAAAATCGTTTCAGGAACTCGAAAAGGATTAGAAATTTATTATGAAGTAGTGGATGAGCGTACAAAAACGATATTATTCAACCTTGTTTAAATAAAATAGTACTTTTCCTAGCTCCTAAAAGGTTTTTGGGAGGCTTTATATACATCACTATTTGATTGCTTCTTCAGTCTAATGCTATTTTTTAACATTCTAATAGTTTATTGTAGATTCTAAAATATTTCTTAATAAAATATTAGGCTGTTAACCGAATAATAGAGAAAAACAAAAAATCATGTAAAAAAGCGCAATCCTTTCAGAAAGGAATTGCGCTTTTTTTGTATGTTATATTTCCATGTTAGAAAATATAACATGAATATTTTTCGAGTAATCATCTGTATTATTGAGTATTCGTGAGAAAAACAAAGAATTAGCAAGATAAAAATGTATAGTTGTTATGTTTTGTCGAAAATTGTTGTTTTTTGAACGATTTCAAAGTATAATTTAATCTATGGGAAGAAAAAAGGGAGGGTGAAACATGATAGATATTTTACAAAAGTTTATTGGAATAACGAATGATTTTATGTGGTCTAAATTGTTAATTATTATGCTTATTGCTTGCGGAATTTATTTCACATTTAAATCGAAATTTGTACAGTTTCGAATGTTAAAGGAAATGGTCCGTGTGTTAATGGAAGGGAAAGCTGGTTCTAAAGGTGAAATTTCCCCATTTCAGGCGTTCTGTGTTGGTATGGCCGCTCGCGTTGGAACGGGAAATATCACAGGGATTGCGATTGCGATTGCATTAGGCGGTCCTGGAGCAGTATTCTGGATGTGGATTATTTCTATTATTAGCTCAGCATCCAGCTTTGTTGAAAGTACGTTAGCGCAAATATATAAAGTAAAAGATAAAAATGGTTTCCGCGGTGGTCCATCCTATTATATGGAAAAAGGATTAAACAAACGTTGGATGGGAGTATTATTCTCCATTTTAATTACGATTACTTTCGGTCTTGTATTCAATTCTGTCCAATCAAATACTGTTACACTTGCCTTTCAGAACTCATTCGGTACAGATCGTTTAATTGTAGGGATTATCATGGCAATTGCTTTCGCTGTGATTATCTTTGGTGGTGTGCAGCGTATTGCAAAAATGGCTGAATACAAGGTAATGTTCCTAGCGGTGTTATACATTGGTGTTGCATTATTTGTTGTAGTTACGAATATAACAAAAATGCCGGAAGTTCTTTCTCTTATTGTTCAAAACGCATTTGGCTTTAAACAAATAGCGGGCGGTTCAATCGGCGCAGCGCTTATGAATGGAGTTAAACGTGGCTTATTCTCAAATGAAGCTGGTATGGGAAGTGCGCCAAACGTTGCCGCAACGGCAACAACAAGCCATCCGGTGAAACAAGGACTTATTCAAGCATTTGGCGTATTAACGGATACACTGATTATCTGTACAAGCACAGCATTTATTATTTTACTTTCTGATGCATACAAACAACCAGATCTAACTGGTATTGCACTTACACAAGCAGCATTAAGTGAACACATCGGTTCTTGGGCATCAGGCTGTCTAGCTATCTTTGTTTTCCTATTTGGATTCGGTGCGTTAATTGGTAACTATTATTACGGAGAAACAAATATTCGATTCTTAAACAATAGTAAAGTATGGTTGATGGTATACCGAATAAGCGTGTTAGCCATGATTGTATTCGGTTCTGTTGCAAAGGTCCAATTTGTATGGGATTTAGCGGATTTATTTATGGGCTTTATGGTTATTATAAATTTAATTGCTATTGCGTTTCTTGGTAAGTTTGCATTTGCTGCACTCACAGACTATATGAAGCAGAAGAAACAAGGAAAAGATCCTGTATTCCATGCAAGCTCTATCCCAGGATTAAAGAATGCAGAATGCTGGGAAGATTCAGTTGCTGGAAAAGAAAAACAAGTAGGTTAGTAGTGCAAAAAGAACATAGAGGAAAGCTTCTATGTTCTTTTTTTGGCTATTTTTCCCTTGAAAAAAATATTGCATTTCTGAAAGGTAACGCTTACAATTTGCTTATGGATAGAACAAAATGATATCATTCTCATATTCCACATGAACTATGTAGTATATAAATTTTCTCGATGCAAACGCTTACTAGTGTAGGTGTTAAATGGTTTTTAGAGGAACTTATTTTTTTAATCTGAATTGTCAGACGTCTATCGTTCAACAACTAATAGGGAATGATAGATGAGACGAAAAAAAATGGAGGATTCACATATGAAATTTGTCATGTTTCTTGTAGGGTTAATTGCTGTATTTATACTAGCGTTTATCGTAAGTACGGATCGAAAAAAGATTAAATACAAGCCAATTGCTATAATGCTTGTTATTCAATTAGCATTATCATATTTCTTACTAAATACACAGATTGGATACTATTTAGTTAAAGGGATTTCTGACGGTTTTACTGCAATTTTAAGATTTGCGGACGCTGGAATTAGCTTTGTATTTGGCGGACTTGTAAATAAGGGAGAATCTACGTTTTTCCTTTCTGTATTACTTCCAATTATTTTCTTAGCGGTGTTAATTGGAATTATGCAATATCTTAGAATTTTACCAGTTATTATTAAAGCAGTTGGATTTTTATTAAGTAAAGTAAATGGTTTAGGAAAATTAGAATCTTATAATGCAGTAGCAGCAGCAATTGTTGGTCAAGGGGAAGTATTTATTACAGTTAAAGATCAACTAAGCAAGTTACCAAAAAATCGTTTATACACACTATGTGCTTCTTCTATGTCAACAGTATCTATGTCAATCGTTGGTTCTTACATGAAAATGATTGATCCTAAATATGTTGTAACAGCACTTGTTTTAAACTTATTTAGCGGATTTATTATCATTCACATTTTAAATCCTTACGATGTAAGTGAAGAGGAAGATATTTTAGAGTTACAAGAGGACAAGCACCAAACGTTCTTCGAAATGTTAGGCGAGTACATTATGTTAGGGTTTACAATTGCGGTTACAGTAGCAGCAATGTTAATCGGATTCATTGCATTAATGGCGGCAATTAACGGTCTATTTGATTCTATTTTCGGTATTACATTCCAAACGATCTTAGGATATGTGTTCTCACCATTAGCGTTCATTATGGGTATTCCAGCATCTGAGATGGTAACAGCTGGACAAATTATGGCAACAAAATTAGTAACAAACGAATTCGTTGCGATGCTTGATTTAGGAAAAGTAGCAGGTCATTTAACACCTCGTACAGTTGGTATTTTATCTGTATTCCTTGTATCATTTGCGAACTTCTCATCTATCGGAATTATTGCAGGTGCAACGAAGAGTATCGATGCAAAACAAGCAAATGTTGTATCTTCTTTCGGATTAAAACTTGTATACGGTGCAACATTAGTAAGTGTCTTATCAGCAATTATCGTTGGGGTAATGCTATAAAAAAGAAAAAAAGCAATGAGCTGCAGGCTCATTGCTTTTTTTGTTGCGTGCCCAGCTAAGCTAGGCACTGCTCACTGGTGAAAGTCCAGTCTAGGTAAGAATCAAGTCGCCTAGTAACTGACAGGCAATGGGGGGAGAAATTCTAAGATTGAAGCCCTGTGACAAAGTAACTTCTTACTAGAAGTGCGAGCGAATTAGCAGACCGTAACATAAAGTGAATCTTGACGCCTCGTCAAGAGCACCCTAGCAATAGGAGAAGTCGAAATTAGTGAATACGTGGGACGGAAAAGAGGGATTTAATTTTCTTGGATTTCATCATCGGAAATTTCCAAAGCATGTGAAGGGCGGGAAGAGAGTGCATATCATGGCACACGTACCGAGTAAGAAAGCCATGAAGAACATGCGAGAGCGCATCAAGAAGTACACAGAGCCTAGAAATAAACTGTACCTACAATTGAATGAGATGGTGAAAGGGTTAAACCGAATCTTACAAGGGTTTAAGAAGTATTATAGCCTACTCCAATGGGGCAGAAATGGCTTGGCAAAATAGGGTGGTAGGTTCTGGAACGACTGAATCTTTTCTGGAACAAGAAAAGAAATGTTCGAAAGAAACATAGTCGTATTAAGGATTTGATGAAGAAAACAACATACACACTCGTGAAAGTGGGAAGCTAGAACAAAACTGAAAGCCAAAGAAAGAAGAACATCGGAAATCCGTATGAGGGAAAACCTCACGTACGGTTTGATGAGGGGAAACCGGAACAGAAAAGAGATGGCAAAGCCACATCTGTTTCAGTTTTCTACTCTACTACCTCTGTGCCCGCCTAAGCATGGCGAACTGCTCTTTACCATTTAAAAAGAAAGAGGAGTACATAGATTATTTACAATACACAAAATCGTAACAAAGTAGACAGTATATTTAGAAATGTTAAAAGGTGTATGTCACTTTTTTGTTGAATAAGTTATGTAGAGAATTTTGATCAAATAAAAACCCGAATCATAGATAAACATGATTCGGGCTATCATTCAGATTAATAAGCTAAGCTGAATAATCCTTTAATGTGTGATAAGTAACGAACGTTACTTGCTTCTTTCATTAGAGATGCTGGTAAGCCTTTAAGTGGAGTTGAGCTTGCTCCGATTGTAGCAACAGCATCTTTACGTCCTAGACTTGCAAGTGTTCCAGAGTTTACTGGTGCGAACTCTTCGAATGCTTTGCCTTCTAGTGCTGCGTATAAGTTGTATCCAATTAACTCACCCATTTGCCAAGCGATTTGTGCAGTTGGTGGGTATGGACGACCATCTGGAGCGAAGACAACAGCGCTGTCTCCAGCAACGAATACGTTTTTGTGAGAAGTAGATTGTAAGTATGCATCAACTGTTGCACGACCACGGTTTACTTCAAGACCTGATTCACCGATTAATGGGTTACCTTGTACGCCGCCTGTCCAAACGAATGTGTTAGCAACGATTTTTTGACCGTCTTTTAAGTCGATTTCATTGCCAGCAACGTTTGTTACAGGAAGACCTGTTAAGAATTTAACGCCGCGTGCTTCTAAGCTAGTAGTTGCACGTTCAATTAAATGGTCAGGTAATACTGGAAGGATTTTTGGACCTGCTTCAACAAGAAGAAGTTTAACTTCTTTTGGATTTACGCCGTGGCTTTTTGCAAGTTTAGGCATAATGTCAGCAAGTTCACCAACTAGCTCAACGCCAGTTAATCCGCCGCCGCCGATTAAGATTGTAGCATCAGCTTCGTTTTTCGTTTTAGCGTATTCACGAATACGGTCTTCAACGTGTTTGTAGATTTTGTTTGCATCAGCAGCAGATTTTAATACCATGCTGTTTTCTTCTAGTCCTGGAATACCGAAGTAAGCAGTTTTACTTCCTAAAGCAACTACAAGTGCATCGTAAGATAAAGTAGTGCCACCAGCTAATTTAATTTCTTTGCTATCAACTGAGAATGACTCAACTGTTGCAATTTTAAGATCGATGTCTTTACCTTTGAAAAGTTTTTCTAATGGCATAGCAATTGCCTGCTCAGAAATATTTCCTGCTGCAAGGCGGTGTAGTTCCGTAATAATTTGATGTGTTGGATATTGGTTGATAACTGTAACTTGTGCTTCTGATTTGCTGTAATGTTTACGTACATTTAAAGCTGCAAGAAGTCCGCCATAACCAGCACCTAAGATGACAATTTGTTTTGACATAGTATGATATCCCCCGTCTTTACTAATTGTTGTGTAAGAAAGAATTATTTATGATTGCGTTCTGCAGTAATTTGAAGATAAGCGCTTACAAAGCGAAACATTTTTTGTGCTTGCGGATCTTTTAGCATTTTTAAAAGGCCAAAAAGACCAATAACTTCGTTGCTTTCTTCAGCGCGATCTTTCGCTTCGATAGCAGTTGCAGCAATGGTTTTCACTGTATCTTTTACAGGTTCTGCAAGTTCTTGGATTGCTCCAACAGTATCATTTTTTAATACTTCATCAGTAGCGACTGCTTGAGCGAAATCATAAGACTTTGTTAAAATGTTAACGAGCTCAGTTAATTTTGGAAGTTGTTCCACTAATGTAGTTAAAGACTCTTGAACCTCAGGCTTTAATAGCTCATCAAGTACATCAAGCTTTCCTTGGCTAGCAGAAATTTGTAATGATTCTTGTTCAGGCTTTGTTTGAGTGATTGTTTCTGGCATCTCCAATTCTCCTTTACGATAGCAATACTTCTTAAATTTTTGGGGAATGAAAGAAGATTCCCCATTATAGGTAAGATTTCTTCGTCCGTAACAACTCGAGGAAATTTGTAAAACTTTACACAAAGATTTAGGGCAAGATGCTCTTAAAGTTACTATTGCCGGTGAATATGTCTTTTCAAACCGTTGCAACATTCGAATGAACTATAAGTAATCACCGAATCTGAAATAGTAAATTTTAAAAGGCTAGTTGCGTCCTCTAGCTTATGGACTTGTCCAGTAAAAGACTTTGTCTACCAACTGAGTATATTATATACTACAATACACCTATGTTAACATAAAAATGATTATTAAGCATTCGATTTTAATGACTATAATCTACGAACTTACAGGTCGTTATATCTGTTGCCTTATTTCAATTTTACAATGTAAGAAGCATAAATTGACGAAAGCGGTTGATTTATGCTTTTTTTGTTTGCGTGCCCAGCTAAGCTGGAACAAAAAAGAGATGGCAAAGCCATCTCTAAGACATCTGTTTCAGTTTTCTACTCTACTACTCAGCTGGTGGAGTAAATGTGCGTTTGGCTAATTCGGCATCTAACATAAATAATGCATTTGAATCGTTGATGATACGCTTTAATTTTTGAATGGTACTATCGAAGGAAGCTTCTTCTTCAACTTGTTCGTCAACGAACCATTTTAAGAAGGTAATTGTAGCATGCTCGCGCTCATCCCATGCAATGTCAGATAGGTGATAAATTCGTTTTGTCACTTCGCGTTCATGTTCGAGTCCGATTTCAAAAGCAGCTAAAATGGATTCGTACTCGTTATTTGGATTCTCAAATCCAGTAATAATCGCACGCTCACCGCGATCATTAATATAATTGTAAAGCTTCATTGCATGGAAACGCTCTTCCTCTGCTTGTACAAGAAAGAAGTTGGCAAATCCATCGTAGCTTTCTGATGTACAGTATGCCGCCATTGCCATGTACACATGGGCGGAGTAAAACTCAAAGTTCATTTGATCATTTAATGCTTCACGTAATTTTGGAGATAACATAAAAAAAGGCCCCTTTCATATTATTACGATATAATCATATCATGATTGAAAATAATTCTCACTCATTATTCGAATCGCTTGGAGAGTTTTTTAACGTGCGTTTCCATAATATCTTGTAAATCTAAATTATATTTTTGCGCTAAAATAATAAGATTTCCTAAAGCATCTCCAATTTCTTCTTTTAATTCAGTTGTTAATTCTTCTTCGCTCTTTTTTCGTTCATCTGGACGATCACGACCAATTTCAATAGCACGCACGACGCGAGAAATTTCTCCAACTTCCTCCGCTAAAAAATTAACGCGAATAAAGGAATTATATTGTGCCCATCCTCGCTCATAATAAAATTGTTCCACCCAACTTTGAAACTCATTCGTATTCATCCTTTTCCCATCCTTCCAATATGTAGTATGATTACAGTGTAGCATAACAATATGTAGTTTTGGGGTGGAGTAATGAAACGTATTTGTGTATTTGCAGGATCGAATGTTGGAGAGCGTCCAGAGTTTCAAACAGAAGCTCGTCAGCTTGGAGAAATACTAGTTCAAAATAATATAGAGCTTGTATATGGAGGCTCTTGCGTTGGATTAATGGGAGAAGTAGCAAATCAAGTATTAGAACTAGGCGGCCGTGTAACGGGTGTTATGCCTCGTGGATTATTTAGAGGGGAAATTGTTCACCAAGGCTTAACAGAACTAATCGAAGTGGAAACAATGCATGAGAGAAAAGCAAAAATGAGTGAACTTGCTGATGCATTCATCGCACTGCCAGGCGGGTATGGAACATTTGAAGAGCTGTTTGAAGTCGTATGCTGGTCCCAAATTGGAATTCATGAAAAGCCTGTTGGATTATTAAATATTGCAGAATTCTACACACCGTTATTACAAATGGTGGACCGTGCAGCAGAGGAAGGCTTTATGAATCCGTCGAATAAAGAATTGCTTGTATCTGCAAAAACTGCTAATGAATTGGTTGTTAAAATGAAAAACTACAAGCGACCAGTGATGGGGAATAAGTGGAAGCAGTTAACATAAAGTGAAACTTCCATCAGTGAGCGATTTTTTCACTGATGGTTAGTTGAACCAATCGGGCTTTTATGGGCAGTTAGCCCCCATTTATCTTCTTCGCTTTTCTCTGCATCTTGAGGTGGGGGACTTACTGCCCGTTAATGCGGGATAAAGTGAAACTTTTTACTACCCACGAATAGCGGGATAAATAAAAAACCGAGCGGAATTGTTCCGCTCGGTTTTTTAGCGTAATAGTTGTCGAATATCGTCGAGGTATCGTGTCGAATTGTCGATATATTGCTGAGTCGCTTCCGCTTTTCTTATTGATTCAAGAATGCACGTAACATCCATGCATGTTTTTCAAGTTCTGTGTAGATGCCAAGTAGTAAATCAGATGTCGTTTCATCGTCTGCATCTTGTGCGATTGTCATGCCTTTTTTCAGTTCACCAAGCATTACTTCATAGTCTTTCATAATTGCTTCAACCATCCCTTCGGCAGTTTCGCCGTAAGCTGCTTCTTGAACAGAAGATAGTTCTAAGTATTCTTTCATTGTTGCTACTGGTTTGCCGCCAATTGCTAAAATACGTTCTGCAATTTCATCGATGTGCGTAGCTGCTTCTGTATAAAGTTGTTCGAATTTCTCATGTAATGTAAAGAATTGAGGTCCTGTTACGTACCAGTGGTAGTTGTGTAATTTTGTAAATAAAACGTTCCAGTTTGCTACTTGTTTGTTTAATACTTCAATAACTTGTGTATTCATAATATCAATCTCCTTCACGTT
This sequence comes from Bacillus sp. CGMCC 1.60114, assembly GCF_042676365.1. NCBI lineage: Bacteria > Bacillati > Bacillota > Bacilli > Caryophanales > Bacillaceae > Bacillus > Bacillus sp. CGMCC 1.60114. Next base: position 131,851 of record NZ_JBHTHG010000003.1, on the reverse strand, counting down.
TTTATTGTTTTATACCAATTACTAATTTATAATTATTATAATCTAATAGAAGGTATAAAATCAACCCTTTTTGCATATATAATTTTAAATATTTTGTGACGTAGGTGCAGGTTTAAAACAGGGGATAATATGGCATAAAAGTAAAAGAGAATAAATAGAAAGGGGGAATGAAGATGCAGCTCCCATTTCAAAAGATATATCAACAAGCTGGGAACTGGTATGTACTTGATGAAGATTTTCCATGGGATATAAATCAAGTAAAGAGGGACGTGTTCTCATTAATTGAGCGGCGTGAGGTACCTGTATTTTTTTGTGATACGTGTGAAACGAATGATGTGTTAGTACGATTAGGAGAAGAGGAAGAAGAATTTTTATTTCCGCTAAACGGATTTTATCATAGAGAAAAACGTTTAATTTTTGTTTGTATGTGGGAGAGGTATGAGCAATTATTAGAAACATTGTTGCATGAGTTTCGGCATGATATGCAGCATGAACGCAAATTATTGTATGTCGGCAATGAAATGTATGAAGAGCGGTGGATTGAGAAGGATGCAAGAGTGTTTGCGAAGAGAAAGATGAGAGAATATATGAGAAGATGTGCAAACTAAAACATAGTGAATCCGGTGCTATGTTTTAGTTTGCACTTACAAAAAGAAAGTGGTTGACATTTTTATAGTTTAGTTCTAAACTATGGTTACAGAGCTTAGTGAGGTGATGGAATGAAAACAGATGAACGACTTGGTTTATTAGTATGGTTTCGTTTATCACGCTTTTACAACCAAAGTATTAGGGAAACGAATCAACATTTAAAAAAATGGGATTTGTCTGCTGCACAATTTGATGTATTAGTGCAAGTTGGAGCAGGGGATCGTTTAACGCAGCAAGAATTAGGACAAAAGCTTTTCGTTACAAAAGGAAATGTTACGCAGATTTTAAGTAAAATGGAGCAGCTTGATTTGGTTCAAAGGGAGCAAGAAGGAAAAACAAAGTATCTTTCCTTAACAGAAAAAGGAAAAGCACTATATGAAGAAGTTGTTCCACCACAAGAAAGATTTCAAGCAGCGCAATTTTGCAAGTTGGATCGCGAGGAACAGAAACAGTTGTTAGCATTACTGCGCAAATTACAATCATAAAAAATTTTAAATAAATATCTCAAATTCGAGATAATATGAGGTGAAGAATATGTTTAAAAAAGTTGATCATAAACAAATGGGAAGAGCAAATCATGGCTGGTTAAATACACACTTTCATTTTTCATTTGCAGATTATTATAATCCAAATAATATGAGATTTGGTGCACTTCGCGTTATTAATGATGATTTAGTAGCAGCACAAACAGGATTTGATTTGCATCCACACCGTGATATGGAGATTATTTCGTACGTAGTGGACGGAGCATTAACGCACCAAGATAGCATGGGAAACCGCGGGACAATTGAACGCGGCCATGTGCAATATATGAGTGCTGGAACAGGTGTCTTCCATAGTGAGCACAACTTAGGAGAGGAAACATTACGTCTTCTGCAAATTTGGATTTTACCAGACCGCGCTGGTCATACGCCAAATTACGGTGAATTTAAATTTGATTGGAATAAACGTGAGAATACATGGTTCCACATGGTTTCGCCAATTGATGGCGGTGCACCGATTGAAATTCATCAAGATGCAAATCTGTACTCTCTTGCTTTAGAAAAAGGAAAAGAGATTACATTCTCAGTTGGTGAAGGACGTCAAGCTTATTTGGTTCAAATTGAAGGAAGCGGCATTGTGAATGGTGAAACATTAGTAATGAGAGATGCAGCAGAAGTCATTGAAGAAGAAATCCATATTCAAGCAGTAGAAACAGCTCATTATTTAGTAATTGAGATGAAGAAACAATAATGAAAAATATAACACGAGTAGCGTCTATAGATAGCGCTGCTCTTTTTTTTGTATGAGTTTTGTGTCGAAATTTCCCAAAAAATCACAAAAGGTTATTCCTATTTTCTCTAGAATTGTATAAAAGTGTAAAAAATATTAGGGATGGGGAGTGTTGTTTTTGAAAAAGAAGGTTTTATCTTCAACGCTAGCTTTATCTATGGCTTTAGGGGCATTTGCGACATTAGGTACGTCACGTACATATGCAGAAGAGCAAAAAATTCAATACAACCAAGAATTCCAGACACCATCTTATATTGGAGAAGAGTGGAAAGCACCGGAAGGATTAGATAAAAAAGAAACGGTGTTTGAGTATCTAAAGAGTAAGAAAGACATGTTTAAATTAGCAGGAAATATGGAGAAACATTTTGAAATCGTCGGAGAAGAAAAAGACGCAGCGGCAGAAACAACGCATGTGAAGCTTATTGAAAAATATAATGGTGTTCCTGTATATGGCTCTGACCAAACAGTAGCACTTGATAAAAATAATAATGTGAAAGCATTTTTCGGACAAGTTATACCAAATTTAGAAAATAAAAATATCCCCGAAGCTGCAAGTATTTCTGAAGATGAGGCTGTAAATATTGCGAAAGCTGGTATTGAGAAAGAGATTGGAAAAGTAGATAACTATGATGGTATTAAGAAAGATTTATATGTATATGAAAAAGATGGACAATATTATCTGTCTTATCTTGTAAAAGCATCTACTTCAAAGCCGGCGCCAGGCTACTGGCATTATTTCGTTGATGCGACAAACGGTAATGTGATTGAAAAATATAATGCAGTTGATCATATGGCTGGATTTGGATATGGTGTGTTAGGAAATCGAACAATGTTTGAAATGGCACAGGACTCAAAAACTGGAGCTTTTTATTTATTCGATGGAACACGTGGAAAAGGTGTTCATACATTTGATGCAGAAAATATGGATGAAAATTGGTTCAACTTATTCTCACAATGGCTTGGATATACCGGTGAGGAAATAGAAAGTAAAAATAAATTCTTCGAGGATAAAGCAGCTGTTGATGCGCACGCTAATGCTGAGAAAGTATACGATTATTATAAGAAAACATTCAATCGTAATTCCTTTGATAACAACGGAGCGAAGTTAATTTCTACTGTTCACGTAGGGAAGAAATGGAATAATGCAGCGTGGAACGGTGTCCAAATGATGTATGGAGACGGTGATGGAAAAGTATTCATTCCATTCTCAGCAGGACTTGATGTTATTGCGCATGAGCTGACTCATGCCGTAACAGAATACTCCGCAAATCTAGTATATAAAAACGAATCTGGTGCATTAAATGAATCGTTATCTGATATTATGGGAGCAATGGTAGACCGTGATGATTGGGAGATGGGAGAAGATATTTATACACCGGATAAAGCGGGAGATGCATTCCGTTCTTTAAGCAATCCTGCTTCCATTCCAAATCCATTAAAGCCAACTGAAGGTTATCCAGATCATTATAGCAAGCGCTACACAGGAACATTTGATAATGGCGGTGTTCATATTAACAGCAGTATTAATAACAAAGCTGCATATCTAGTGTCTGAAGGCGGTACACATTACGGTGTTACTGTAAAAGGCGTAGGCCGCGCAGCAACAGAGAAAATTTATTACCGTGCTCTTACAAAATATTTAACTGCAAACTCAAACTTTAGCATGATGCGCCAAGCTACTATTCAAGCGGCTACAGATTTATATGGTAAAAACTCTGATGCGGTATATGCTGTAACGAAAGCGTATGATGCAGTAGGGGTAAAATAAGAAAAGAAAAAAGCCTGATCGTATTACGGTCAGGCTTTTTTTGTTTAATCGCGAATTCCTAGTGCGATTTTTGCCATGCGTGACATACGTTCTTTTGACCAAGGTGGATTCCAAACAACATTTACTTCTATTTCGTTTACTTCTGGAACATTTGTCGATAACACCTTTTTGACATCAGATACAATTTGACCAGCCATTGGACACCCGATAGAAGTCATTGTCATTGTAATAACAGCATTATTTTGTTCGTCGGTTGTAACGTCATATACTAACCCAAGGTTTATAATATCTACGCCAAGCTCAGGGTCAATTACCGCTTCTAAATTGGCATATACTTTATCTTCTAAAGTTTGAGACATACTAACACCTCTATTCATGATTGATAGTTGTTCTCATTATACAAGATAGGAAGGGAAGATGCAGTGATTGAGCTCACAGCATTTTTTTTCTAGATAAAAAAAGCATTCCTCATAGAAAGGAATGCTTCTCTTACTATTCTGTTTTAAAACGAGAAACGAGTGTTTCTAGCTCTTCTACAGTGTGTTTCATCTGTTTAGACATAGTAGACATATCTTTTATTACGTTTACTTGCTCACCAGCAGAGCTTGCGGTCTGTGTTGTTTCAGCTGCTACTTCATTAGAGATAGAAGCGATATTGTTGAGGGAGAAATTCATTTCCTCGGCACTTGCAGCCATTTCTTCCGCAGTCGCTGAAACCTCTTGCATTTGTGAGGCTACTTCATTAATTTTTTCTACAATCGTTGCAAAAGAAGAGCCTGCTTCCTGAATAACTGTAATTCCTTGAAAAGCTTCTTGTTGACCTTGTGTCATCATATTGTTTGCAGCCTTTGTATCATCTTGTATATGATGAAGCAACTGGTTAATACCTGTTGCAGCTGTTTTTGATTGTTCTGCGAGTTTTCGTACTTCATCAGCAACAACCGCAAACCCTTTTCCCTGTTCCCCAGCGCGTGCTGCTTCAATAGAAGCATTTAAGGCAAGAAGATTTGTTTGTTCCGCAATATTCGAGATCGATTGAACAGCTGTATCAATATGTTTTGTATGAGTGATTAGACGTTCGACAACTTGAGATGTAGCATTGACTGCTTCGTGAATAGTTGTCATTTGTGTGATTGATTTTTCGATTACTTGAGTACCGCTATTTGCATGATCAGAAGTAGTTACAGCAAGTTCAGCGATAGTACCAGCGGATTCAGCGATGCGCTGTACACTAACGGCCATATCATCCATTGCGGTAGAGCTTTCTTCGATACTAGAAACTTGTGATTGAATGCTATGTTCTAATTCAGACATTGTCGTTTGGATATGCGTTGTTGCATCCATAGAGATGGTTGTTTCCTTTAGCAGGCTGTCAGAAGCGGTTTTTACATCAAGAGACGTTCTCTGCACTTGTCCAATGATATGCTGTAAATTCTCTAGCATCTGATTAAAGGAAGCAGCGATATCACCAATTTCGTCATTGCTTGTTACATATAATCTTGCTGTTAAATCACCGTCTTGAGAGGCAAGCTCTTTTAACTTTGTATCAATTTGTTGAATTGGTTTTACAAGCTTACCAGAGAACGACCATGCTATGATGATTGCAATGATTGTACAAAGAATGAGAGAAATAAAGATAATCGATTCAACGAATGCAGATGAATCTTTTATTTGTTGGACGAGCTGATCACATTTCTTATTTTCATCATTACTATATTTTGTGAAATTACCGATTACTGTATAAACAGTTCCATTTTGTTCAGCGGTAACTTTTTGTGCTTCTTCCCATTTGCCTTCGCTAGTAAGAGGAATCACTTTTTCATTAATAAAACGACTCCACTGTGCTCCTAAATCGATGGTATTTTTTATATCTTGAGAAGTATTTGGGTCGTTTAGTAGTTTTTCTTTTGTATCGTCTAATAATTTTTCCATTTCGCGATACTTATCTAGCTCGGCAGAATCGTGCTGTAATAGATAGCCTCGTAACGCTGAGATTTGTACTTGATATGCCTCACTGCGTTCTTTTAAGAGTGTTGCTTTTGGTGCAATATCTTTTTGTAATTTGTTTGTTATATTTTGTTCATTTGTGGCAAAGAAAAGAATAAGAGCTAATGCGATGCCGAATAAAGCACAAATTGTACCCATCATAAACATAAGTTTTTTACGAATACCAATGTATTTCATAATTATAAGTCCTCCTTTTTAATAATTCTTTTATAACGATTAATGTATATAAAAATTTAAAAGAATGCTTTATTTCGATTGTGTTTGAAATAAAGCATTCTTCTCTCTTAGGAATTATAGCAGACACGATATAACAGGAAAAGTGAGAAAATGAAAGAAATTATTTATTTAGATATATCATGCTGCATAGGGAAGAATAGATAGACGTTTAATATTATTTATCTCGCTACTCGAGAGCAGTAAGACCCCCACCTCACGATTCAGAGAAAAGCGAAGAAGCTAGGTGGGGGATAACTGCTGGCATGCGTCCGATTGGTGAGAGCTTTCCATCAGTGTGGGATGAAGAAACCCCCTCACTGATGGAAGTTTCACTTTATAAAGTTGCTTCAGGATTATGACTCCGTTTTAAAACGAGCAACGAGTATTTCTAATTCTTCTACAGCATGTTTCATCTCTTTAGACATTATAGACATATCTTTCGTTACATTTACTTGCTCATCAGCAGCACTTGCAGTCTGTGTTGTTTCGGCTGCAACTTCATGTGAAATGGAAGAGATGTTATTAAGCGAAGCATTCATTTCTTCTGCACTTGCAGCCATTTCTTCTGCAGTCGCAGAAACTTCCTGCATTTGTGAAGATACTTCATTAATTTTTTCTACAATGGTTGCAAAAGAAGAACCAGCTTCTTGAATGATTGAAATTCCTTCCGCGGCTTCTATTTGCCCTTCTAGCATCATCGTGTTTGCAGTGCTTGTATCATTTTGAATATGGCGAAGTAATTGATTAATATCTGTTGCAGCTGTTTTAGACTGTTCTGCAAGCTTTCGCACTTCATCTGCAACGACAGCAAATCCCTTTCCCTGTTCCCCGGCACGTGCTGCTTCAATAGAAGCATTTAAGGCAAGAAGATTTGTTTGTTCTGCAATATTAGAAATCGCTTGTACAGCATGATCAATAGAGTTCGTATGTGTAATAAGGCGCTCAACAACTTCAGATGTTGCATGAACAGCTTTGTGGATGGTACCCATTTGTGTAATAGACTTTTCAATGACGTGACCACCATCATTCGCTTGTTCAGAAGCTGCCACGGCAAGTTCGGCAACAGTAGAAGCAGATTCAGCGATGCGCTGTACACTAACAGTCATATCATCCATAGCAGTAGAGCTTTCTTCGATGCTAGCGACTTGAGAGTGAATACTATGCTCTAATGTTGACATTGTTGTTTGAATATGAGTTGTTACATTCATAGAATGTGTTGTTTCCGTTAACATATTTTCAGAAGCTGCTTGCACGCTTGTAGCTGTTTTTTTGACCTGGTTAATAATGTTTTGTAAGTTTGAAAGCATGTGATTAAATGATGCTGCAATCTCTCCGATCTCGTCTTTACTACGTATAGGAAGGCGAGCTGTTAGATCACCGTCCTGAGATGCAAGTTCTTTTAGTTTAGAATCAATTTCTCGAATTGGTTTTACAAGTTTACCAGAGAACCACCATGCTAGTACAAGAGCTATTATTGTGCATGTGATAAGTGAAATGAAAATAATCAATTGCATTAATGTTGATGAATGCTTAATTTGATCGATTAATTCATCACGTTGTGCATTTTCCTGCGCTGTATATTTTGCGAAATTTGCTAAAATGGTGTCTCTAATTTCATTTTGTTGCAATGCAATTTTGGTTGCTTCATCCCACTTTCCTTCTCGGGTAAGAGGAAGGACTTCATTATCCATTACGCCACGCCATTTTGCACCCATGTTAATGGTATCCTTCAGTTCTTGTGGAAGACTCTTATCGCTTGTTACCTTTTCTCGTGTATCAGCTAATTGTTTTCCAGCTTTATTAAATTGCGCTAACTCTTTTTCATCGTGCAGTAATAAATAGTTTTGTAAACTAGCGGCTTGAGCTTGAAACAAATCTCCGCGCTCTTTTATAATAGTTGCTTTGCGAGAAACATCAGCTTGTAATATTTCTGCCTGATGTGCTTGGCTCGTAGCAAAGAATAAAATTACCGCTAAAGCGATGCCAAATAATGAACAAATGCTTAGTAGCATAAAGACGAGTTTCTTCCGAATACTAACATACTTCATTTGGAACCATCCCTTTTTATCTTTTTATTAGAATTTATATATATAATGAAAAGAGAGCGCTTTGTTCTGTATGAATAAGAGTTGCACTGTATTTAAATAGGGCATGGAATAGAGTGTTAATCTTGCACGTAATGAATCAAGATTGTTTACGTATGTTCACTGGAATTATAACAAACGGCATAGGGGAGAGGAACAGATGGATGCTTTTGTTCAGAGAATGTATACATTTGTATATAAAGTTATAAAGTTATTTTATGAAAATAAAAGTATGTATTGTATGAATCAAATTGTTGCTGTATAATCCCAAATAATCGATAGGAACCTGATATCTGTTAATAGGTGGATTTGTTGTGATATTGCTTTTGACTGTGTGTCAAAAACATATACGGTTATCCTATTTGATAGTAACCTTCAACCTCGACTTATATGCGCTATATAGAAGAAAAACTCTCTTCATTTTGAAGAGAGTTTTTCTATATATTTTTGGCGATTAGTGTGTATAATCCAGGGATGCGATATTCAATTCCTTCCGGAGCGTGAGGTGGAAAGGCCCATTTTTGCCGTGCACCGCATTCTTCTGTGAGCTCTTCGATACGGAGTCCTGCTTGGGCAATTTTTGTTACAATTTCTCCTAACGTCCATCTGCGAATTATATTTTTAGGTAAAGAGGAGCGCTCTGATTCTGATAAGAGCATACTGTAGGCTACATCTACTTCGATTACATTTTCATCAAAGTAATTACCATTTGCGATTGCTCGGTTATCTTCTATTTGCAGAAGCTTTGTATACATTGGGTGATAGTCGCGTAAAAGGAATGTTCCACCTTGTTTTAGTAATTGAGAAATAAGTGTAAATAAAGGTTCTAAATCTATGAAATAGTGGAGTACACCAAGTTCAAGTAATACTACATCAAATGAGCCTATTGTTTTTTGTATATCGAGTACATCAGACACGATGTATTCAATATGTCTTCCAGCAGCTGCGGCAAGTTCTCTAGCGTATGTTGCATTACTCTCTGAAATATCGACAACTGTTATTTCTGCCCCTAATAATGAAAGGGCAACTGCCTTACTTCCTTTTGACCCCATTAAATTTATAATACGTTTTCCTTTCACCTCACCGATGTAAGGTACATAATAAGCAACCTCGGCGGCCGGGTTTTCCTGTATTTGCTTGCCGAAAGCATGCGGCGTTCCATGGCGATTTGTCCAAGCTTCATAAGCGGCTTTACTCCAGCCAGCTTTATTTTTTGCGCTTAATTGCTGTTGATTCAAAAAGATCTCTCCTTTCCGTGAAGGAGTATAAATTCTTCGGGAACATGGAAATTCCTTCCGATAGGATGGATTGTAATTTTTTTTGTAATAACACGAACAAATAGTTTGATTTTTCTGTTTGATGTTATAAAATGTAAATTATATATGAAAAGCGTTGAAGAGGAAAAGTAGAATGACCCCATTCTTTCCAGAGAGCTTCGGTAGCTGAGAAGAAGCAAGAATGATCATTTGAACAATGGCCTCTGAGCTTCGTCCTGAACTTATCAGTTGATAATAGTAGGCGGCGACGAGTATTGGCTCTCGTTATCAAAGTCACAGTATACGAGCAATAGTTGCTCCGTACTTGCAGAGGTCAATCGTGTGAGCGATTGATGAAATAAGGTGGTACCACGACTGTATATACAGCCTCGTCCTTATCTTTTTAGAAGATAAGGACGGGGCTTTTTTATTTTTAAAGGGGGAATGTAGGATGAATATTTTTATTGGAGGCGCTTGGCCCTATGCAAATGGTTCATTGCACCTTGGTCATATTGCTAGCTTACTGCCAGGAGATATTTTAGCGCGTTATTATCGGTTAAAAGGGGACAATGTGCTATATGTATCAGGAAGTGACTGTAACGGTACACCGATTACAATTCGCGCTAAGCAAGAGGGAGTAAGTGTAAAAACAATTGCGGATCGCTATCATGAAGAATTTGAACGATGTTTTCAGAAGTTAGGTTTTTCCTATGATTGTTATACACGTACTGACTGTATTCATCATCATGAAGTGGTTCAACATATCTTTTTAGAGCTGCTAGAAAAGGGACTTATTTATAAAAAGAATGTAGAACAAACATATTGTGAGACTTGTGCGCAGTTTTTGCCAGACCGTTATGTGGAAGGGATTTGTCCGCACTGCAGTGCAGGAGCGCGTGGTGATCAATGCGATGCGTGTTCTGCTATTTTGGATCCGATAGATTTATTAGAGAAAACATGTAAACTGTGCGGCAGTGCACCGAAAATTAAGGAGACGGAGCATTTTTATTTTTCATTAACTTCATTACAGCAGAAGCTAGAAGAATATGTAGAAACAGTAAAGCAAAGTGGTACGTGGCGTGAGAACGCCGTGCAGCTGACGCAGCGATATTTACAAGAAGGCTTACAAGACCGTGCTGTTTCAAGGGATTTACCAATTGGGGTGAGCGTTCCAGTTGTCGGGTACGAAGATAAGAAGGTGTATGTTTGGATTGAGGCTGTGTCTGGTTATTATTCAGCAAGTAAACAATGGGCACAAGAAACAAACGATGATGATGCACCATTTTGGCAAAAGGATACACGAACGTATTATGTTCACGGCAAAGATAATATTCCATTTCATACAATTATTTGGCCAGCTATTTTGCAGGGGATACAAGCAAAATCATTACCAGAATATATTGTCTCAAATGAATATTTAACGGTAGAAAAAAGAAAGTTATCGACGAGTAAAAACTGGGCTGTTTGGGTTCCGGAAATTTTGAAGGAATATCATCCTGATTCGATTCGTTATTTTTTAACTGTAAACGCACCTGAAAATCGAGATACAGATTTTTCGTGGCGAGAGTTTATTTATAGTCATAATAGTGAATTGTTAGGAGCATATGGAAACTTTGTTAATAGAACGCTAAAGTTTCTTGAAAAATATTACGAGAATATTGTACCAACTGGACAAATCAATCAAGAAATTGAAGAAAAGCTAAAAGGATTATATGTGGAAGTAGGACGATTGATTGAAAAAGCGCATTTTAAACAAGCGCTAGAAATCATTTTTGAAACGATTCGCTATGCGAATAAATATTTCGATGAAAGACAGCCATGGAAACAAATTAAAGAAGAAAGGATAGAATGTGACGAGACAATGCGAAATTGTATGCATTTTATAGTGAATTTTGCACAGTTACTAGCACCGTTTCTTCCGTTTTCATCTGCACAAGTACAACAGATGTTAGAAGTTTCTCAGAGCAAATGGAATTACATTGCTGAATGCCCAGCTTGTATTTCGAATGTGTCACCTCTATTTGAACGTATTGATGTGAAGAAAATTGAGGAGGAAGTAGAAAAGCTGTACGGGTCTTTAGGATAAAATAAATATCTAATTAGGTTAAAAAGCGTGAAATTCGTATATGTTTGAGAGAACTTTAAGATTTTATGAATTTGTCCAAGCAGTTTTTTGAAATTTTCATTTTATAGTAAAGGGAGCTATTCATATTTTAATGGAAAAGTTAAGGAATCAGGGCATATAAAAACGTTAAAATATGAAAGCCCCTTCTATTATCTCTATAAAAAGGAGGGAAATTTGAAAATGGATTTTGGTAAAAAACATGAAAATGATGAACGGCCGACTGTCGTTTTTGAAAGAGACGGAGAAAGATTTGTTGTCATGCCTTCTCCATCTGAAAAAAAGAAGAATGTGATTGTCATCAACAACCAGTTTACTAGTGCACCAAATACTACACAAATCGCGAGCGGGGCTGGACGAAACAGTGCTGCAGGGAATAATGCTGCTCTTGATTCATCGAATAGTGAACAACAACAAAGTGTGGGAGCTGAGGGAACAGCGAGAAATACAGGTATAGAAGGTAATCAGGTTGAACCGCACAATGAACATGGACATGGCCACGATGAGCAAGAAAATGTGATTATTATCAATAATCAAGTCGATATGGGTAAGGAACAATCTTCTGCTACTCAGGTTGCAAGCGGGGCTGGAAAAGACAGTACAGCTGGAACAAATGCGGCAATTGAAAGTTCCAATACGAAACAGCAACACGCTGTTGGTGGCGCTGGTACGGCAGAAAACGATGGTGAGAGAGGCGACCAAATAGAAGCCTAACCTAACTCCCTGAAACAAGCCTAAAGAAAATTAACTTCTTATAATTTGCGTTATCGCGATGACATCCTAAGCTTGCTACAAAGCACGAATCAAGATATTATTTCTTACCTTCAGGAATAAATGGCAAGTAAGGTATTGAGCTAATGAGTACTTTAGTAACTATCGATAGCATTAATTATGTGAATGAAAAGTCCCTTCAGATCTTAAAATGTACCCTTTGTAAAGGACATTAAAAAAGTCTAGGTGACTTTAAGAAGATGATCTCTGTATTGCACAGGGGTCATCTTTTTTTATCCCGCTATTCGTAGGCAGTAAGACCCCACCTCAAGATTCAAAGAGAAACGGGGAAGATAGGTGGGGGATGAAGAAAATCCCCACTGATTAAAGTTTCACTTTATGAGACAGCACGCTGAACGCTTTTTCGTTTTTCTTTTCTCATTGTGAGATATTGCGGCGCAGCGATGCCAAGTAAAATGCAAATAATTCCGCACCATTGCAGCGGTGATACAACTTCATGTACAAGAGTAATAGAAGCAATGATAGCGGTTGGTAATTCAGCAGCTCCCAAAATGGTGCCAAGTCCTGTACCTACTTTCGGTACACCGATTGAGAAGCAAATAACGGGAACGACAACGCCAAATAAACCTAGAAAGAGCCCGTATTTCCAAAGCCCAGCTTGCAGCGCTCCATTTGTTAAAAAGGTTGGCGGAAATATAAGGCACACAATAAGAGCAGCACTTGTTGTCATAAGGAAGCTTTTTGTATAAGGTGGTACGTCTGTTGCGATGCGGCCGCTTGCGAATATATAAAACGAAAAGGAAACAGCAGCGAGCAACCCGAAGATGATTCCTCTTGTTGATAAGCTATGTCCTAATCCTTCAAAGACACCACCGGCAAAGAGTGTACCGATGAATAAAATGATAATAGATACAATTTTTTCTCGGCTTGGGAACGTCTTGTTTGCTACTGCTTCAATAAGGACACCAATCCATGTGAATTGAAATAGTAGGACAACCGCAATGGATGCCGGTAATTCTTCAACAGAAATCGCGTAGAAAATTCCTGTCATACTCATTGTTGATCCGACTGTTAACAGAGAAAAGAATTGTTTTTTTGTTACTGTATGACGTGAGAAGAACAGGACGAGTAGTAACAGTCCTACCCAGCCAAACACATATTGTCCGCCTAGCAATTCATGGGCAGAAAAACCATCTAAAAAGCCGAGTTTAAAGATCGTAGAAAGAACGCCGTAGCTACAGGCGCCAAATAATACTAGTAATGAATAATTCAGTTTTCCCATAATAGATCCCCCTTTGTAGAATAAAAAACGCCCGCTGTCCATAAATGGACAACGGGCGAACGAAACAGAGTCAAGGCTCTACAAAATTTCACCTCTCACAAGCAAGTGTGAGTTTGGATATTACATTCTATATAAGATTGTAGCTGTCATCCTTTTTTTCGTCAATATATGAAAAGCAGGATGTAAGGAACTGTATTTTGAAATATAAAGTATTACGGATGTATGGAAGGTGAGAGAAGATATTCGTTTTTACAAGAATGACGCAAGAAGAAGCAGAAGAAGAAATTGCAGCATGTAATGAGCGAGCGGTTAAGGTGTATAAGAAAGCTGGATTTGTGCCGGTTCAAACGTTTCTGTAGTAAACAATTGGGAGTGAGTATGAGTTTGTAGAGATGATTTCCAAATAGTATATAAAAAACTCTCCTTACAAAAATGTAATCTTACTGTAAGCCATTACGATGGTAGTTTCGACAAAATCTATTATACAATAAAGGTACAAAATCAGTACGTGCTAGAAGAATGAGGAGAAGGAGAGAGTGATATGGAATGGATTCATGACTTGTTTCAACAGCACGCATACTATGTTGTACTTATTGGATTGATGCTAGAGTATATTGCACTTCCGTTTCCGGGAGAGCCGACATTAGCGTATGCAGGGTATTTGGCACATACTGGTGAGTTACATCTAGTACCACTAATCTTTTTATCTTTTGTGGGAACAAGTGTAGGCATGACAATTCAGTACTTTGTAGGAAATAAGCTTGGGATGCCATTTATACAAAGGTACGGAAAATATGTCTTTTTAACACAGCGTAAAATTGATCTAACGAATAAATGGTTTGATAAGTACGGTTACTTTTTAATTTTTATTGGTTTCTTTATTCCTGGTGTACGTCATTTTACTGGATACTTTGCAGGAATTATTAATTTACCACTTCGCCGCTTCGCGATGACGATTTATTCTGGAGCACTGCTTTGGGCATCATTCTTCTTAGTAGGCGGTTATTGGTTAGGTGGAAACTTAGATAATATTTTTGGAGCAATTGAAGGCCATATTGGAAAGATTATTATTGGTGTTGTTGTGGTCGTGGCAGTAGGTTTAGCGATAGGATTCCGTAAACAAATTAGACGCGCACTTGTGCAAACAGTAAATTGAAAATATCCATTCTATGTCAAGAAAAGCAATGCTTAAAAGAGAAGCGTTGCTTTTTTGTTATGTAAATCCCTTTGTCGCATAGAAAAAAGAGGAGAGTTAGCAAGGTATGCTAGTTCTCCTCTTTTTATTTATGAAACCTTATCTTTTATAGATTGGTAGAGTATGTTTCCCTTGAATTAAGTTCCACTCATCATTACTTTTTAGAAGCTTAACATTTAATAATACTTTGCCATCTGCGATTTCAATATCAATTTGACCTTGTTTACCAAATTGATCAAAATCTAAAGTTGCTTTATTATTTTTGAATGTTACAGTACCGTCTACATATGCTATATCTTCAGCGTTATCGGAATAAGAAGATACGCCGACAACTGCTTCGTTTTCAGAGATAGGACTAATTTGCATCATTGTGAAAGCTGGACCGATATACGGTGGTTTTTTCGGCAGTTCTTGTTCTGACCATGTTCCTTGCACGTTATATAGAATAGAAGTTGGTTTTGCATCAGAGTTCCATGCACCATCTTTATCGAGATAGTACCAATGTAATCGATCGTCGACAAACCATCCAGTTTTCATAGCGCCGCTTTTATCAAGGAAGTACCATTTGTTTTGATCAAGAACCCAGTCTGTTTGCATAACACCCTTTGCATTTAAAAAGTACCATTTGTTTTGATCAAGAACCCACCCAGTTTTCATAGCACCGTCGTTATTTAAATAGTACCAATCATATGGTGAATCTTGATGCCATCCAGTTCTCATGACCCCGTTTTTGTCAAGAAAATACCATTTGCCATTATCAAAAATCCATCCATACTGCACAGCACCATTTTTATTAAGGAAGTACCACTTTCCATCTTGTTTTAGCCATCCAGTGTGCATAGCGCCACTTTTATCTAGAAAATACCAATTCGGTCCTTCTTGATGCCATCCAGTTTTCATAACTCCATTGTTTTCAGCAAGGAAATACCAATTGTTACTTGTGTTTATCCATCCTGTTGCTGTTTTTCCATTTATGTAATAATACCATGCTTGTTGTTTTTGTACCCAACCAGTTACGGGAGTAGATTGTTTAGTTGTCTCTGCATAAGCATGAGGCTGTATTGCGCTAAACAATATACCTGCAGCAAATAACATACCAGCAATTTGTTTTTTCATAATTATCTGCTCCTTTATTGGGGAATTCTCTTTCCCTACTACTAATATATCTAGTTATTAAAACAAATTCAATACTTTTATTACAGGGATGTTACAAAATTGTTAAAAATATTTCTTGAATATGTATGAAATGTTTCTTTTGGTAAGGGTATTATTCATTAGTATTTGTTAATACCGAATAAAATCACCGTTACCATTAGTATGCAAAGGAGTTCTAAAATATTTCTTGCTAGCTGTTTCTATTCCCTTCTATTATAGAAGAAAGAAATTCGTCAAAATCAGCAGTGTGATTTTGATTCGCTAGCATTTTTTTATAGGATGCTAGGAAAGTCTTTTAGTTAAATATTTTAAAAGTGTAAGTGTATATTTTGCAAAGAAAAAGAGGAGAAATGTAATGAGACGAATTATTGCATCAATATGTGTAGCAGGAAGTTTATTAATAGCACCTATACAAAGTTTTGCAGAAGTAAATACAGGTGGAAATCAGCAAGCTGTTGTAAAAGATGGCTGGGTGTTTGAACAAAACAATTGGTATTATTATGCGAACAATGTGCCAGTAAGCGGCTGGCAAAAAATTCAGGGAACATGGTATTACTTTGCGAGTAACGGTGTAATGAAAACAGATTGGTATTTTGATGGAACGAATTGGTTTTATATGAATAGCAATGGTGGAATGGAAACAGGCTGGCAAAAGATTCAAGGAACGTGGTATTACTTTGCGAGTAATGGTGTAATGAAAACAGGTTGGTATTTTGATGGAACGAATTGGTTTTATATGAATAGCAATGGTGGAATGGAAACAGGCTGGCAAAAGATTCAAGGAACGTGGTATTACTTTGCGAGTAATGGTGTAATGAAAACAGGTTGGTATTTTGATGGAACGAATTGGTTTTATATGAATAGCAATGGTGGAATGGAGACAGGCTGGCAAAAGATTCAAGGAACGTGGTATTACTTTGCGAGTAATGGTGTAATGAAAACAGATTGGTATTTTGACGGAACAAATTGGTTTTATATGAATAACAATGGTGGAATGGAGATTGGTTGGCAGAAAATAGGTGGGACATGGTATTACTTTGAGAATAACGGTGTATGGGTTGCAAGCAATGCTGCTGACTATTTATATACAATAGGAGAAAATCAACAGCTTATTCTTGTGACAGCAAATGATTACGGAACTAGTAAGGCGAAAATTCAAACATTCGAGAAACGAAATAATAAATGGTATCCGGTGTATGCTGCTATGCAGGGATATATTGGACGCGACGGATTTGCTTATACGATGTCAGAAGGAGGAAAAAGTTCTCCGCGCGGTAAATATACAATTGGAACAGCTTTCGGTCGCTACGGTAACCCAGGAACAAAACTACCATATCGACAAATTACGTCAAATGATGTTTGGGTGGATGATTCTAATTCATCTTTATATAATACGTGGCAGCAAAAACCAGCGAATGGTCGTTGGAGCAGTGCCGAAAACATGGATATTCCTCAATATGATTATGGGTTTGTGATTAACTATAATACAGAACGAATAGCTGGAGCTGGTTCGGCAATTTTCTTCCATATTTCAGATATGTATACATACGGTTGTACAGCGACATCTCGGGAAAATGTTCTTTCTGTTTTACGATGGTTAGATCCTGCTAAAAGTCCTGTGATTGTGCAAACACCGGAGAGTGAACTGAAATATTACTAAACGAAAGAAAGAGTCCGTCATGGAAGACGGGCTCTTTTTTAAAACATAAAGCCAGAGATGAAAGAGAACCAAAAAGCAGTGATACATATTTGTATAAGGCTCATTATAGCTGTTGTTTTTTGCTTTTTAACTACACTTATACCAAAAAGTATGGCGTAAAGAACAATAAGAGTAGTCCAAAATAGGGAGAGAGAAATGTTAATAAGTAATTGAGGTTCAGGTTTTCCAAGAAGTAAGAACAGAATAGGAGTAAAAATCAAAAGGAATGGAATACAAGCTAGTAGTGTAAACATTGTATTTCTATGACGGATACCTTGAATTACTAATAGAATTGCAATCAATATCATAAGTAGAAGTAAAGCTGCCATAATTTATGCTCCTTTTATAATAAAAGTGTAATTTTACACTTTTATTATAGGGCATAGCATGAAATCTGTAAATATTTTCATAAAGTGAGACTTCCATCAGTGTTGGGGCTTACTGTCCGTGAATAGCGTAATAAAAAAAGAAGGTGATACGAGACCACCTTCTTTTTTATTACGAATTACTTTCCATTTGAATTTGACCTTCATCTTGTAGTAAATCAAAGATATCTGCTATGCAAAATGCGATGAACCAAGTCCAAAGACCATGGAAGAATGCTGTACTAAGTTGCAGAGGTAAATCATAAGTTGTTGTTGAAAATGAGATACAACCACCGACAATTCCAATCATTGTTAAAAGTGTCGTTTTTCTTGCGTTTTCTTCCGGATTGAAGAGGAAGAAAGTAAACGATCCTAGAATTGAAGCGCTTACAATAGAATCGATTCCATTCATATATAAACTTTCACCAGTATGAGTATTTGTCCAAAAGCATACGAGACCGCCTGCTACGGCAAATAATGTTGCGATTATAAATCTAAATTGTTTGTTCATACGTTCATCTCCTTTATCATCATCATTTGAACAGGAGGACCTGAATTTTAATTAATAGAAATTAAATAAGATGCTATATTTATTATCTACTTTTACAATATATACATAGTATAACATGTTTTAGATTTGAATAAAAATAATTATCTGATATTTCTAGTTTTTGATGTTTTGAATTTATCTCGCTATTCGTGGGCAGTAAGACCCTCACCTCAAGATTGAGAGAAGCGAAGAAGATAGGTGGGGAATGAAGAAAACCCCCACTGATGGAAGTTTCACTTTATGTGTAAAATAAAAACGCAAGGACCTACTCCTTGCGTTTTGTTATACACGTTTAAATCGTCCAACCACTTCTACGGTTTCTGTAATGTTAATAAAAGCACGATTATCAACGTGACGGATTAGACGTTTAATTTCTCCTAGTTCATAGCGTGTAACAACTGTGTAAATCATTTTTTTCTTATGATCTGTATATCCACCTACAGCATCAACCATTGTTACACCGCGAATCCCGTTGTGTAGTAATGCTTTTTTAATGGCATCTCCTTTTTCTGTAACGGTCATCACTGTTAATTTAATATGTTTTGTATGAATGGCATCAATGACTTTACTTACAACAAATCGGCTAATAAGTGTGTAAAGTGTAATATCCCATCCAAAAATAAAACCACCGACTGCAAGTAGAATAAGGTTAAAGCCAAAAATAATGGATCCAATAGAAATATCTCTATGTTTTGCTACAATTAACCCAATAATATCGAATCCACCTGTCGAAGAAGCAAAGCGGAAAATGATTCCCGTTGCAGCTCCGCATAATACACCACCAAAAACAGAAGACAACAAAACATCCTCAGAAAGTTGATGAACTGGAATGATATTCATAGCAAGAGTCGATACAGCAAGAAAGTATGCTGTTAAAAAGGTTGTTTTCTTTCCTAAGTAAAAATAGCTAAGAAAGAGCAGTGGAATGTTTAATAAAAAGATGAGTGCACCAATACTGTAGTGCATTAAGTAACCGATAATCATCCCAACGCCAGCAAATCCGCCACTAATCATATGGTGTGGAATAAAAAACATATTCATTGAAACGGCATAGAGAATTGAAGCAACTGAAATAACAACAAGTTGAATGATGAATTCTAAATGCAATGTTTTTGCGGCTGGGAATGATAAAAAGGCGGTATCGGGAACGTAATCGGCGTCTCCTAGTTGGCCCATAGTCTGTTTTCATCTCCATATTCGTTTTTGATTACAAGAAGAGAATAATGCTTTTTTCAAAAACTGACAATAGTTTTATTAGTATACGAAAATTTTATAAAATTTTTACAATTTAAGTGTATGAATAAAAATATAAATATGTAAAATATAAGGAATTTACATGTTGAAGTAGTATGATATAATCCTGTCATAAGGATGTGAAGAGATGGAATTTCTGTTGCAAGATGCAATGTTATATATATCTGTTGTAACAACGGCGCTTTGTGTATTAGAAGTCTTATTTCTTACTAATGTTTCGAGTTTTGTGCGTCAGCAAGCATATAGAGGCAGACAGAAAGCTTTCGCAGTCGTTGAAACAAGTGAGGAGCATATAGGGAATATATCATTTTTCTCTATCTTTCATAAACATGGAATGGCCCGCTCAGTCCGCAGGCAAGAAGCAAGTGGAGAGAGTGAGGATGTAGGTCCGTATATACCAATGTTTCGCTAAAGAAATATGAAACATTGGAGGAATCATATATATGTTTAAATCATACCGAGCTCGGCTCGTAAGTTTATCTTTATTACTTGTTGTTGTTTTATCTGGTTGTAGTAATGCAAGTGCGAATGCAGGACCAATTGATGCGAATAGTCCAGGATTTTGGAATCACTATATTGTATATCCAATTTCTGTTATGTTGCAGTTTGTGGCGCACCATTTGCCGAATCATAGCTTTGGGATTGCCATTATCATCATTACGATTGTAGTTCGTACGATATTATTGCCGCTAACGATTACGCAATATCGCAGCCAATTAAAAACAAAGAAAATGCAGCCAGAGCTTCAGAAATTGAAGGCAAAGTATGGCGATATAACAAAAAATCCAGAAAAACAAAAGCAATATCAAAAAGAAATGATGATTTTAATGAAAACGAGCGGTGTAAACCCGCTAATGGGTTGTTTACCACTGCTGTTGCAAATGCCAGTGTTCTCAGCATTGTACTATGCAATTAGTCATACGGAAGAGATTCGTTCAGCTTCTTTCTTATGGGTAAATTTAGGACATGCAGATCCTTATCACATTTTACCTGTCCTTGCTGCTATGACAACATTTTTACAAATGAAAGTATTTCAGTCTAATATGACAGGAGAACAAGCTCAAAATCAAGTATTGAAAGTCCAGCAGTTTATGATGCCGGCAATGATCTTATTTATGGGATCTGCTGCACCATCAGGACTTGTCTTGTATTGGATTACAAGTAACCTATTTACTGTAATTCAAACTATAGTATTGAAGAAAGTCTTGGATCGTGAAGATGTACAAGTACAAAGTGCATAAGCAAGGTTTGCTTTTATGAAGTAAAATTTTCATCAGCCGGAGAGAGCCGTATCCTCCACTGATGGTTAGGTAAAGGCAGAGAGATAAATAAGACAGTGCTCATAGCGAGCACTGTCTATTTTTTTGATTTCTATCATACCTTTCGAGAGGACTCCCACTTCTAAACATATGTGAAGGTGGTGAGGTGAATCGAAAAAAATATTTTATGTTCAAAAAACAATAGGAACATACGTTCTTGTTTTGGTATAATATCCTTAACAAGGAGGTGAAAAATGACAATGAAAAATCAAACAAATTATAAAACTCTTCAGATTTGGATTAAAAAAGGACATCGTATGTATTCTTATTTTCGAGAATCTTGCCAAAATGCTAAGAATATGTACAACACGACAAACTTTTATATACGACAAGTATATACAGGTTTGACACAAGATAAGGAGTTGCAACCTTTACAAAAAGAAGTTTTGGATACGATTTCTAAAAACATAGGGAAGATGAATGATACGCAACTTCTTTGCTATCAAAAGAAATTGGAAAAAGAGAAAACAAAACCAAAAGAAAAACAAAAAGAAGAGAAATGTAATTTGTTTAATTAATGAGGACTTTTTAATAAAAGACATTCAAATTTCCTTCCTTCACTTCTGAATAGTAAAAAAGACAACGTTCTATTTTCTTATCGTGTTACAAAAATGAATTAAAAATCCGAATAATATTATATAACAATATTTAAAATAATGTAACAAAAAATAACATAAAATCCCTGTAATGCTTATTTTTGAGAAATATCATTTGAAAGGGGAATTGAAGTTTGGAAAACGATTGATGAGTAGAAAAGGAAATTTGACTTCTTTTGTGGTATGGAAGAATGGTTGAGGATTTTTGTTTGATTGTTATCGTAGGGCAGCTTGTTATTGGGTTGATTATGAATAGCTTGGAGGTTAATGAAGGAGAAGTCTTACACCTGTTATATTATACTGAAATGATTTGCGTGTGTAATATAAAACACCCTTGCTTTTTTTGAAAAATTCAATATAATGGACAATAACAATAACATTCGAAATTATAAAAGTACTGATAAGGACATGATCTATTTTTTACGATTCTCAGAGAGGGGAGCCTTAGGCTGTGAGCTTCCTAATACGAAAGAATAGTTTACCACCTTTGAACTGCAGCAGTGAACGAACATCTAGTAATTGTTTGCCGGCAACAGCCGTTATCTGAAACTTGAGCAATTGGCGTGCTGTGTTTTCATGTCAATTGGAACAAGGGTGGAACCGCGAATCAAACACTCGTCCCTTTTTTTAGGGAGGAGTGTTTTTTTTATTTTATTTAGATCAAACTAAGATTAGAGGGAGGAGACGCAGTATGCATCACGATGACAAAAATAAAATTGGCCTAACAGTCGCACTATCAATCGTTATCGGAACAATTATCGGCTCTGGTGTATTTATGAAGCCGGGTAAAGTATTGGATTACGCAGGTAGTTCTAACATGGCAATCTTTGCTTGGGTAATAGGTGGAATTTTAACCTTAGCAAGCGGTTTAACTGTTGCAGAAATTGGGGCACAAATTCCGAAAAACGGTGGTTTGTATACGTACTTAGAAGAAATTTATGGAAGATTTTGGGGTTATTTGTCTGGATGGATGCAAACGCTTGTATATGGACCAGCAATTATTGGGACATTAGGAATGTATTTTAGTTCATTAGTTTTGAACTTTTTCCATATTGATAAAGTATGGAATTTGCCAATTGCGATTGGAACAGTTGTATTTCTTGGCGTTGTAAATAGTATTGGAACAAAGTATGGTGGCATTGTTCAAACTGTGACAACGATTGGGAAAATGATTCCAATTGTGCTTATTGTTGTGATGGGATTTTGGAAAGGGAATAGCGATGTATTTAACGTTGTTGTGCCAGAGTCTGCAAATCAAAGTATTGGGATGGCAATTTTAGCAACATTATTTGCATATGATGGTTGGATTTTATTAGCATCCATCGGCGGTGAAATGAAAAATCCAACAAAGTTATTGCCAAAAGCCCTGATAGTTGGAATTCTTGTAGTAACAGCGGCGTATGTGTTGATTAACACAGCACTATTAAAAGTGTTACCAGCTCCGCAAATTGTTGCACTTAGTGAGAATGCGACAGCGAAAGCGGCTGAGATGTTATTAGGTGAATATGGCGGGAAATTGATTAGTATTGGTGTTATCGTTTCGATTTTCGGATGTTTAAACGGAAAGATTTTAACATTCCCACGCATTCCAGTATCAATGGCAGAACTTGGTCAGCTACCATTTTCAAAATTTATTGCAAAAATTAATGATAAATTTAAAACGCCGGCAAATGCAATTTTTGTAGAAATTCTACTTGGTATTATTTTAATGCTTGTAAGTGACCCGAATAAATTGTCCGAGATTTCCGTATTTATTATTTATATTTTCTATGTGATGACATTTATCGGTGTATTTATTTTACGAAAACGTAATGCGGGACAAAAACGTGAATATAGTGTTCCTTTATATCCAATCGTACCAATATTAGCAATTTTAGGATCATTATTTGTAATTGGAAGTGCGATTATCAATGATCCAGTAAGTTGTTTCTTGTCAATTGGTATCGTATTGACTGGATTACCGGTGTATTGGTATTTGAATAAGAAAGAGGTAAATTTGAATAAGAAAAAGGTAAGTTAGTCGATAATGAAATTTTGAAATAGGCATCCTTTAGGGATGTCTATTTTTTGTGCAAGGATATTGAAAGAGATTGTGGAATATCTTGTTACAAGGAGGTGGATGCTAGTGGCAATGTTATCGTCTGTTATTGGATTTCTCTTTATGGCACTTCCTGTTGTAGTACTTGCTTTTGTGTTTCGGTGGATTCGGTTTATTTATATAAACTCAGAAGAACAAATAAAACAAAATGAACAAATTATTTCATTGTTATCTGATATAAAGAAACAAAATGAAGAACGGACATGAAGGAAAGTTTGTCTCCAGCCATGTCCGTTTTTTTAATAACGTAATTTCATTAAAATACTTCGAATTTCCTCGTCATTCATAAATAAATCATGATGCTTCTCTGTAATTTTCGCAAGAGCAACGTCGTGATAGAAAAACTCTGTAAAAAATTTAACGAATGGTTGAGACATTGTTTTCATTGCTTGCCATGAGTTTTGCTCAACGCCCGCAAATAAAATTTCACGATCATCGATAATGATCAGTAAAAAGCGTTCAAGTGCATCATGTTCTTCTGTTGGAATAAGAAGGTGAATTTGTTCTAGCGTTGTATCAAGATTACCTACAACAAGTGCTTCTATCTCTACGCCTCGCTTTTTCTTTTCTTCTAATAGCGGCATATATTCTAGGAACGTATCATTCCATGCAGACATACGAATGGATTTTTTCGCTTCCTGTACAAGTTGTTTACTTTGTGCGTGAATAGAAGATTGCACTTTTAAGCTCCAAACCCGGTCATCTGTAAATCTTTTTTTTGATACGTTGTTTTGTAACTCTTCAATACTTGATTGAAATTCTGCGGTCAACTTTTCAATAGCAAGCTGCAGCGGCAAGGCAGTATATAGTTTTTTCTTTTCAGAAACAGAATCCATTACCATGCCTTTATCAATAAGACGTGCCAATACTTCGTATATCTTTGCTTTCGGAACACCAGAATACTTCACGATGTTCGTTGCATCAAGCGGCTCTTCGCTTGAAACGAGAACTTCGTATGCTTGACTTTCATATTGTGAAAAACCGAATCTCTGTAACATAGTGCCTCCTGAACGAAAATTTCTTCTTCCCTAAGAATAAAGAACTCTTTTTGTGAATACAAGTATAGCTATTTTATCCCGCTATTCGCGGGCAATAAGACTCCCACCTCAAGATTGAGAGAAGCGAAGAAGATAGGTGGGGGATAACTGTTGGCATGCACTCGATTGGGCGGGCTTTCCGTCAGTGGGAGGATAAAGAAAACCCCACTGATGGAAGTTTCACTTTATCAATTTTAAAGTTTTACAAAAATCACTTACTCTTAATATAATGATATTAAATAATTTAATAAAATTCACCAAGAAGGGGCTAGGGGATTAGAGACTATGAGAAGCTTACGTTGGAAATTAACAGTTGTATTTTCGGTACTTATTTCAATGTTGTTTATGATTTTAGGGACAACTGTATATCAGTTGCAAAAACAGCAGCAGTCACGTATTCTTGATCAATATTCTCATAACACAATGGATTTGTTATCAGAACAAATGAATGAGTTTATTACTGGGATTGAGGAGGATATGACATACTATTCCAGTAGTGAGATGACGATTAAAATGTTGCAAGATGGCGTGAAGCCGGAAGAAGAAGCGGTGATAACGAGGGAGTTTTTAGGGTTTAAAAAGAATCACCCTGATATTTTAGATCTCTATATCGGTACTAAAGATAAAAAGACATTAAGTGCGAGTATTGCAGATGGTGGGAAATTACCAGAAGGATTTGATCCGACAACAAGAAGCTGGTATAAGGCAGCTGTAAATGATCCGAAAGCTATGCATTGGGGGCAGCCGCAATATGAACTGACGACAGGGCAATTAAGCGTCGGTATTTCAAAAGCGATTTTATCCTCAGATGGTTCGGAAGTACTTGGTGTTGTAGCAATGGATGTGTCCTTAAACAGAGTTCAACAGATGCTTCATAACGTCCAGTATAACTATAAAGGACAAACGTTTATTGTGAATGATAAAAACGTGGCGTTAGTGTATCCAGATAAAGTTGGAAAAGATGTATCGAAAGAACCACTGATTAAAAGTTTAAAACAAGATAAAAGTGATTTTGTGGCTACTACGTTAAAAGGGAAAGATGTAATTGCGTATAGTCAACCAATGAAATCAATGCAATGGAAGATCGGAATTGTTTATCCGAAAGATGACATTGATAATTTATTAGCAGGGCTAAAAGATACGTTTATATGGTTAGCGTGTGCTGGTGTACTTGTTGCAATTCTTACATCGTATTTGTTTGCAAGAAGATTAACAAGACCACTTCAATCTTTAACGAAGCAAGTGCAAAAAGTAGCGGAAGGGGATTTAACGCTACAAATGAAAGCACAAACGAATGATGAAGTGGGTGTATTAACAAATCATTTTAACGAAATGGTTGGACAAATGAATGAAATGGTTAGCCGTATTAAGCATAATGTATCTTCAGTGCAACAATCCGCGGATAACCTGCATTATTTAACGAATGAGACTGTTGCTGCAAGTAAGGAAGTTTCTAGTGCAATGGATGATGTAACAGGTGGTGCATCGACACTAGCAAATAGTGTTGAGGAAATTTCAGCACAGCTAGAAAACATGGAACAGTCTGTGGGACAAGTAAATGGCTCAGTAACCTCTATTAAAGATGTAACGAGTAAGGCAGAACAAGCGTCACAAAATGGCTTGCAGATGATGCAGCGTTTAGTGAATACAAGAGAAGAAGCTTCTTCGATTGTGATTGAAACAGAAGCGGCAGCTGATAAGCTTGAACATAGTGTACAGTCTATTCAAAATGTAGTTGAGCTTATTAAAGGAATTTCTGACCAAACAAATTTATTAGCATTAAATGCTTCCATTGAAGCAGCGCGTGCAGGGGAACAAGGAAAAGGATTTGCTGTTGTTGCAGAAGAAGTGCGAAAATTAGCTGAGCAATCAAAAGAAGCGACCGGAGATATCGCATCTATTATTGGAGAAGTGCAGCAAGAAGTATCTCGCGTTGTAGAAGTTGTCGGCAATTTAAAAGAAATTGCCAATGTGCAAGGTTATGTAACAACTGATGCTGAGAAAGCATTCAAAATTGTTATGTCTGTAGTAAATACAATTGTTACTTCTATTGAAAACATTTCTACTGAAGTGCAAAATATCGGACATGAGCAGAAAGATATTACACAAGTTATGCAAACCATCGCTGAAACAAGTCAGGAGAGTGCAGCTGTATCAGAAGAAGTTAATGCAGCTACAGAAACACAGGTATCGCATTTAGAAAAAGTATCAGGAACGATGGAGCGATTAACAGTGGAAATGAGAGATTTGGAAAAGCTAGTAGAACAATTTAAAATAGAAAAATAGAACTTTAGGCTGTCGGGATTTTCCCGGCAGCCATTTATTTTAGTTATGGACAGCTTGGAATGTGAGGGTACCGTTACTTTCTGTTACTCTCAATGTACCCCCAATAGCTTGTGTTGTATATTGATGAGATGTACGATCAGTTAATCCAAGTTGTTCTAAAATAGACATAACACCTTGTTGGCCAAGAGAAGGGTCTAAACTCAAAATAACAAGACCTACTGTTGCATAAAAGGCTGAAGTATCTTGTTCAGAAGCATCTGAACCGACAACAGCAACAGCACCGATATTGCCGTTAGATTTATAAACTGTCATGCCAAATCCTAAACCATTACTGAATGTTCCATTATACGTAACAGTTGCTTGATCCTCTGTGAATAGCTTAACATTCCCTAAGTTATATCCGGATGGCTTCCCGAGACTGTTAAAAGTTGAGACAAATTCTTGGATAGTTCGAGTTGTCTCAACTTGTGCTGGTTGAGATGGATTAGGTTGGCTCGGTTGAGGAGCAGGTTGTGGAGTAGGAGGTAGTTGTTGTTCTGGTGGAACCGGCTTTTCAACTGGAGGAGAAGAAGCTGGTTTGTCTTTCTCTTTTTCACATGCTGTTGTTCCTAGTAGAAGACTTCCTGCTAATAATGAGGTAATAAATAAACGTTTCATCGTTCACTCCCTTTCAAAGTTGCGAAAAAACGATTTCTTGAAGAAGTGATATCAATATATGCAAGGCGGACAGAAAAGAGTTACGGTAGATAAGCATATTCAGAGGAAATAAATTAATTTATATGGAGCATTAAGCTAAAATGCTAAGTAGTAGGAAGTTCAAAAGATGAAAAATTGATTTACATAAGTATGTAATGTAGGAAATTGCGGAGAAAATTTTGTACAATAATAAAGAATCTATAGAAGAGGTGAACAGAAATGGCAATTGTTGATGTTACAATTATCCCAGTTGGAACAGGTACTACAAGTGTAAGTGAGTATGTAGCAGAAATACAAAAAGTACTTGAGAAAAATGCAGATCGCGTGAAGTATCAATTAACACCAATGAATACAATTATTGAAGGAGAACTTCCGGTGTTATTTGAAGTTATTCAACAAATGCATGAAGTTCCATTTTCTAGAGGCGCAGGCCGCGTAGCAACAAATATTCGCGTTGATGACCGCCGTGATAAAGTTAGCTCTATGGAGAAGAAGTTACAATCTGTACAGTCGAAGTTATAGAGTGAACCTTAACTAGTGGAATCAGTCGGGCTTTACTGTCCAAAGGTAGCGGGATAAAGAATAGGGGAAGCAGCTAAATAGAGCTGCTTCTTTTTTGTATGAAGGGCAAGAAATTTGTTTCTGCCTTTAAATTTCTTTATTATCAAGTTTAAAGAAATATGAAGGAGGGGCTATAGGGTGAATGAAAAATTTCAAGAACAGTTTGACGGGTTGCTACAGAAGTATACAGAGCTATTATTAGGAGAGAGCGATGAAGAATATAAACAAAAGGTTGAGAAATGGGCGTTATATTCGTATATTGCTAAAACAATGCCAGCGCTTGTAAAGCATTGGAATGAAACGTATCCAGATGCGAAAGAAGAGATGGTAAAATTAATAACAGAAATTAAAAAGCGCAATGATGAACATAGACAAAATAAGTGACAAATGAGAAATGGCTACTTGTAATCAAGTAGTCTTTTTTTGTGTTTTTTATGAACATGTATATGAGTTATTTTTATATAATGTTTGGTTATGTGTATGCCATCTTTATACGAAATGAAGGGAGCGTTTTTTCCTTTATATAAAGAGAAGAAAGTGTTAAAGATTATTTGTCGAAATGATTTCTCATAGGCGGTATTTTCCTATATTGCTACTCATACCCCTGAAATTTCTGTATGTCGAAACATTTTTATTTCATATTTTTCCTTTTAAAATTCAATTATACAAACATTCTCGTATTATTATGTTAATTATCTAAATAATTATTTGTATCAAATAATTTTAAACAGTGATATAATTTAGAAGAGGGGTAAAAAACAGACAAAGTACAGTCATAGGGGTGGAGTACATGGAACAATTAATGCGTAATTCCTTCTTGTTTTTATCAAAAAATAAAGCAATGACAAAACTAGCGAAAAAATACGGTTTACGTTTTGGCGCAGGACGCTTTGTTGCAGGAGAAACAATTGATTTAGCGGTAGCTGCAATTAAAGATTTAAATAAGCAAAACCTTTGTGTTACGATCGACTATTTAGGGGAATTTGTTGATAACGAAGCAGAGGCAAATGAAATGGCGGATGAATCGATTGAAGCGATTCGTGCAATTGGTCGCGAAAAGTTAGATTCTCAGCTTTCATTAAAAATGACTTCTATGGGTTTAGACATCTCAGAAAATTTAGTTATGAACAATATGCGCCGTATTTTAGATGCAGCGAAAGAAAACGGTGTGTTTGTAACAATTGATATGGAAGATTATTCACGTTGTGGAAAAACAATTGAAATCTTCAAGCTGTTAAAAGAAGAATATGATAATGTTGGTACAGTAATTCAAGCGTATTTATATCGTACTGAAAAAGATATAGATGATTTGAATGCGTATAACCCAAATTTACGCCTTGTAAAAGGGGCTTATAAAGAGTCTGAAGAAGTTGCATTTCCAGAAAAGAAAGATGTAGATGACAATTATAAAAAGATTATTAAAACGCACTTATTAAATGGTAATTATACAGCAATCGCTTCACATGATGATGCAATTATTGAATATACAAAAAAACTTGCTGAAGAATATAACATTTCTCGTGATCAGTTTGAATTCCAAATGTTATACGGCATTCGTACAGAGCGTCAACTTGAGCTTGTGAAAGAAGGATATAAAATGCGAGTGTATGTACCATATGGAAACGACTGGTACGGCTATTTCATGCGTCGCTTAGCAGAACGTCCAGCTAACGTAGCATTCGTATTAAAAGGAATGATTAAAAAATAACCAAGGAAGTATAAACTTCCTTGGTTATTTTAATTGTTCAAAAGCATAATCCGCCATCTTTTTTGCATCAGGATACAGTGTTTTGCGACCAGAAGAGAGAACGACATTAATCACTCTTTTACCGTCTTTTTCATCTATTGTAACGACTGTATATTCTGCTAACGCAGAAAGACCGCTTTTACTTCCAATCGCATGTGGATCAGCGTACAATTCTTCACGTCCATAGTTTGCGATTTTTTTCGTTTGCATGGATGTATGTATAGTTGTATGAATTGTATTCATATCCTGCAAGACTTCTGGATACTTTAATACTTCTCTTGTAATAAGTGCTAAATCATATGGTGAAATTTTATTTCCAAGTGCATCAGCCCCGCTTGCATTTTTAAACGTTGTATGTGTCGCTCCGAGCTGTTTTGCTCGTTCATTCATCATTTTTGCGAACTTCTCTTTGGAGCCGGCGATATGTTCTGCGACCGACTCGCCGATTGGATCGGCGCTAATAACAAGCATCAACTTTAATGCCTCATTACGCTTTAGCTTTTCTCCGGCATGTAGTTTAATTTTTGTACTTTGGCTTTCTGTCTTTATTGCATGTTCTGTAACAGTAATCTCTTCATTTTCTTTTACATTTTCCAGTAGAAGAAGAGCAGTCATCATTTTTGCTACACTTGCTGGATAAGAGCGTTCATTTTCACGTTTTCCATATAGAACTTCTCCGGTCTTTGCATCAATCGTCACGCCGTACTTTCCATATATATCAGGCTGAGCAGCCCTGGCTACTTTTTGTCTGTGGGAATATAAGGAAAAAACCATCGCAATAAATAATGTAGCAGTAATAACAAGTAATGTAATCGTTCGTTTCATTTTGAACCCTCTTTTATGTATGGAATAGGCAGCGATATAGCCCATTCTTCATTATGCCATGCTCGCTGCCTATATTTGTACTTTTATTTTTCACCCATGTTTTGTTTTTTATATTGCTGATTGTTTCCTTGGCGGCCTTTTTCGATGCCGCGATCAACTGGACCAGCATTTCCTGTTACGCTTGTAGAACTAATACCTGCTTTTGATGGGTTTTTCTTAATTTTAGCCATAAGTTATGCCTCCGTGTGATCAAATTTATCCCGCTTTAACGGGCAGTAAGACCTCCGCATCAAGATGCAGAGAAAAGCGAGGAAAATAACAGCCCGTAAAAGCCCGGTTGGTGAGAGCTTTCCATCAGTGAAAAAATCATTCACTGATGGAAGTTTCACTTTATGGATTTTTGAACTGTAACGAACCTTTTTAGGATAAGGTGTTTAAAGAAAGGAAGTTCACTACATATCATGCCCAAAATATGAAAAAAGAAATAAGTTCAGAAAATTTTATTTTTAAATATATTGCGAAAATTTAAACTATATCATATATTTATTAGTAGAGGCTCACTCATAGATTGCGACGTTTGTCGAAAAATTGAATGAGCATTCATTCAAGAATAAGGGGGAGAATTGGATGTTCCAAATTAAAAAGGCTGCAGTTCTTGGTTCTGGTGTAATGGGTTCTGGAATTGCTGCACATTTAGCTAACATCGGTATACCAACACTATTGCTTGATATTGTACCGCCAACGCTTACAAAAGAGGAAGAAGCGAAGGGACTTACATTAGAACATAAAAGTGTACGAAATCGTTTTAGTAACGGAGCGCTGCAAAAATTGTTAAAGCAAAAACCAGCTCCTCTTACAGTAAAAGGAAATTTAGAGTTAATTGAAGCGGGAAATATGGAAGATGATATGGAACGCCTTGCTGACGTTGATTGGATTATTGAAGTTGTTGTTGAAAATTTAGATATTAAAAAGAAAGTATTTGAAAAGGTAGAAGCTGTTCGGAAACCAGGTTCTATTGTGAGCTCAAATACATCGGGGATTTCCGTTGAAAAGATGATCGAAGGGCGTTCAGATGACTTCAAAAAACATTTCCTAGGAACGCACTTTTTTAACCCACCACGTTATTTAAAACTTCTTGAGATTATACCGACAAAAGATACAGATCCACATGTGTTAAACTTCATGAAACTATTTGGCGAAGATGTACTTGGAAAAGGTGTTGTTGTTGCAAAAGACACACCAAACTTTATTGGAAACCGCATTGGTACGTACGGATTGCTTGTAACGCTGCAAGAGTTGGTAAAACGCGGTTATAGCGTTGGGGAAGTAGATTCTGTAACAGGTCCATTAATTGGTCGTCCAAAAAGCGCAACGTTCCGCACATTAGATGTTGTTGGATTAGACACATTTGTTCACGTTGCAAATAACGTATATGAAAATGTACAAGAAGAAGAGCGCGAAGTCTTCAAAGTACCAGCTTTCATGCACGATATGTTAGAAAGAAAATGGCTTGGAAGCAAAACAGGTCAAGGCTTCTTCTTAAAACAAGGAAAAGAGATTTTAGAGTTAAATCCTGAAACAATGGAATACGAAGAACGCAAAAAATTGAAAGCGGCTTCTGTTGAATTAAGCAAACAGGAAAAAGGATTAGCGAATAAATTGAAAGCGCTTATATATGCAAAAGACCGCGCTGGTGAATTGTTATGGAACATTATTACACCGACGCTTCTATATGCAGCAAAGCTTACGAAAGAAATTGCTGATGATATTGTCGCAATTGATAATGCGATGAAGTGGGGCTTCGGCTGGGAACAAGGTCCATTTGAAATTTGGGATGCAATTGGCGTTGAGAAGTCCGTTCAGAAGATGGAAGAGAATGGTCAAGTTGTTCCAGCTTGGGTAAAAGAAATGATCGAGAACGGTGTTACATCGTTCTATAAACATGATAATGGCGAGAGCTATTACTATGATAACGGTGAATACAAACAAATCGTTCGTAATAAAAAGGCAATTTCTCTAAAACAACTGAAAGAGAAAAATGGCGTATTAAAGAAAAACAGCGGTGCGAGCTTAATTGATTTAGGAGACGGCATTCTTTGCTTAGAGTTCCATTCTAAGAGCAACGCAATCGGCATGGATATTACGCAAATGATTAATTACGCTGTCGATGAAGTAGAGAAGAATTACAAAGGACTTGTCATTGGAAATCAATCAAAGAACTTCTGCGTAGGTGCAAACCTTGCGATGATTTTAATGGAAGCGCAAGACGATAACTACTTTGAAATTGAGTGGGTCGTGAAAAACTTCCAAGATGCAATGATGAGAATGAAGTACTGTTCAAAACCAGTCGTGGCAGCGCCTTATGGAATGACGCTTGGCGGCGGTACAGAGGTTTGCTTACCAGCAGCTAGCATTCAAGCTTCTAGCGAAACGTACATGGGATTAGTAGAAGTTGGTGTTGGTTTAATCCCTGGCGGAGGCGGCAACAAAGAGTTATACATTAAACATTTGAACAAAATGGCAAACGGTGTTGAGTTTGACCTGCAAAAAGTTGCAAACAAAGTGTTTGAAACAGTAGCGATGGCGAAAGTTTCAACATCTGCACAAGAAGCAGCTTCTCATAACTTCTTAGGCGATAAAGATGGTATTAGCGTCAATGGCGATCACTTACTATATGATGCAAAACAAAAGGCACTTGCTTTATATGAAGCGGGCTATAAAGCACCAATCTGTAAAAAGATTCCAGTTGTCGGTGAAACAGGATATGCAGCGCTCGTGCTTGGGGCAGAAGCAATGCACTTATCTGGCTATATTTCCGAATATGACTTACACATTGCGAAAAAACTTGCATATGTCATTGCTGGCGGAAAAATCCCATATGGAACAGAAGTTGATGAACAATATTTATTAGATGTGGAACGCGAAGCATTTATTAGTTTAGTGAGCGAAATGAAATCACAAGCAAGAATGCAGCACATGCTTGTAAAAGGAAAACCATTACGTAACTAAGGAGGAAGAATGTTCATGAGAGAAGCTGTTATTGTTGCAGGCGCAAGAACGCCAGTTGGGAAAGCGAAGAGAGGATCATTAAAAACAGTACGTCCCGATGATTTAGGGGCATTAGTTGTAAAAGAAACATTAAAACGTGCGAATAACTATGACGGTCCAATTGATGATTTAATTTTTGGTTGTGCGACGCCAGAAGCAGAGCAAGGCCTAAATATGGCGCGTAATATCGGCGGGCTAGCAGGACTTTCTTATAATGTTCCAGCTATTACAATTAACCGTTACTGCTCTTCTGGGCTGCAAAGTATCGCTTACGGTGCAGAGCGTATTATGCTTGGCCATTCGGAAGCAGTATTATCCGGCGGTGCTGAATCCATGAGTTTAGTACCGATGATGGGACACGTTGTTCGCCCAAACAACCGCCTTGTTGAAGCAGCCCCAGAATATTATATGAGCATGGGACATACAGCGGAGCAAGTAGCGATGAAATATGGAATTTCCCGTGAAGAGCAAGATGCGTTTGCAGTAAGAAGCCATCAGCGTGCAGCAAAAGCATTAGCGGAAGGAAAGTTCGTAGATGAAACAGTACCAGTGGATGTAACACTTCGAACTGTTTCAGCAAACAATAAGTTACAAGAAGAAACACTTGTGTTCTCACAAGATGAAGGTGTAAGAGCAGATACGACGTTAGATGTGCTTGGGAAACTACGACCAGCATTTAACGTGCGTGGTTCGGTAACAGCTGGAAATTCTTCGCAGCTGAGCGACGGCGCAGCAGCAGTATTACTGATGGATCGTGAAAAAGCAGTAAGCGACGGATTAAAGCCGCTTGCAAGATTCCGTTCCTTCGCAGTAGCTGGTGTACCGCCAGAAGTAATGGGAATCGGTCCAATTGCAGCGATTCCAAAAGCGTTAAAATTAGCAGGCTTAGAATTATCTGATATCGGTTTATTTGAACTAAATGAAGCATTCGCTTCTCAATCGATTCAAGTTATTCGCGAACTTGGATTAGATGAAGAAAAAGTAAACGTAAACGGCGGCGCGATTGCTCTTGGACATCCACTTGGCTGTACAGGATCGAAACTAACATTATCTCTTATCCATGAAATGAAACGCCGTAATGAACAATTCGGTATCGTAACAATGTGTATCGGTGGCGGCATGGGTGCTGCTGGGGTATTTGAATTATTATAAAAGTAAAAAGTGGAAGCGGCTTGCTCAGAATGTGAGGTGGAAGAAGTGAAGCCACCAAACATTCTAGCCGCTGGAACTGAATTCAATAAAAGTGAAGCTAGATAGATAAAGAATGGAAGCGACGATAGGGTACGGAAATAAAGGGAGGGCCAGTTTCTCTTAAAATGGGAGAAGCAGCCTATGAAAATATGAAGGAGGAATTTTTCATGGAAAAAATAGTGGGAAGTGCAGTGAAAGGCGGCAGCTTTTTAGTTGATGATATTACAATTGATCAAGTGTTTACACCTGAGGATTATACAGATGAGCATAAAATGATTGCGAAAACGACAGAGGACTTTATCGTAAATGAAGTATTACCAGAACTTGAATATTTAGAGCAGCATGAGTTTGATCGTTCTGTTCGTTTATTAAAAGAAGCAGGTGAGCTTGGATTATTAGGTGCTGATGTACCAGAAGAGTACGGCGGCATTGGCCTTGATAAAGTGAGTTCTGCGTTAATTGCAGAGAAATTCTCTCGTGCGGGCGGCTTTGCAATTACGCACGGTGCTCACGTTGGTATCGGATCGTTACCAATCGTATTATTCGGTAACGAGGAGCAAAAGAAAACATATCTTCCTGCATTAGCAACAGGCGAAAAGCTAGCTGCTTACGCATTAACTGAGCCAGGTTCTGGATCTGATGCATTAGGAGCAAAAACAACGGCTCGCTTAAATGCGGAAGGTACACATTATGTATTAAACGGTGAAAAACAGTGGATTACAAACTCCGCTTTCGCTGATGTATTTGTTGTATACGCAAAAGTAGATGGCGAGCATTTCACAGCGTTTATCGTAGAGAAAG
Source organism: Bacillus sp. CGMCC 1.60114 (assembly GCF_042676365.1). Taxonomy (NCBI): domain Bacteria; kingdom Bacillati; phylum Bacillota; class Bacilli; order Caryophanales; family Bacillaceae; genus Bacillus; species Bacillus sp. CGMCC 1.60114. The sequence continues at coordinate 96,041 of NZ_JBHTHG010000003.1, read as the reverse complement.
AATACGCTGGCGTATCTACAAGCCCGGAAGAAAAGAAAATGGGTATTAAGTGTTCTTCTACTCGTACGTTAATCTTAGAAGACGCATTAGTGCCAAAAGAAAATGTACTTGGTGAAATTGGTAAAGGTCATGTAATTGCCTTTAACATTTTAAATATCGGCCGCTATAAATTAGGTGTTGGTACAGTTGGTTCATCAAAACGTGCGTTAGAAATTTCAGCGCAATATGCAAATCAACGTCAGCAGTTTAAGCAACCAATTGCTCGCTTCCCATTAATTCAAGAGAAGCTTGCAAATATGGCAGCGAAAATTTATGCAGCTGAAAGCTCTGTATATCGTACAGTTGGTTTATTTGAAAGCCGTATGAGTACATTATCAGAAGAAGAAGTAAAAGACGGGAAAGCTGTAGCAGCTTCTATCGCTGAATATGCAATTGAGTGTTCTTTAAATAAAGTATTTGGTTCTGAAGTATTAGATTACGTAGTAGACGAAGGTGTTCAAATTCATGGTGGTTACGGATTTATGGCAGAGTACGAGATTGAAAGAATGTACCGCGATTCTCGCATTAACCGTATCTTTGAAGGTACGAATGAAATTAACCGCTTAATCGTACCAGGTACGTTCTTGCGTAAAGCAATGAAAGGTGAATTACCACTTCTGCAAAAAGCACAAAAATTACAAGAAGAATTAATGATGATGATGCCGGAAGAAGTAGGCGATGAGCCATTAGCACTTCAAAAACATTTAGTAAAGAACGCGAAGAAAATCGGCTTAATGGTTGCTGGTTTAGCTGTTCAAAAATACGGTAAAGCTTTAGATAAAGAACAAGAAGTTCTTGTTAACATCGCTGATATCGTAAGCAACCTATATGCAATGGAATCAGCAGTTCTTCGTACAGAAAAAGCAATCAAAACAACTGGCCTTGAGAAGAACAAACAGAAAGTATTATATACAGAAGTATTCTGCCAAGAAGCATTCAATCAAATCGAAGCAGATGCAAAAGAAACAATTATCGCTGTTGAAAATGGTGATATGCTGCGCATGATGTTATCTGCGCTTCGTAAATTCACTCGTCACACACCGCTTAATGTGATTCCAAAGAAACGTGAAATCGCAGCGAAAGTGTTAGAGGATGAGCGTTATACAGTTTAATATGTAAAAGGCAGGAGTCGTTTAGAGCGACTTTTGCCTTTTTTTTGCCCAAAAATGGAATTTTCAGTGACAAAAACTAATATCATTAGTTATAATAAAACTAACACCATTAGTTTTTGAAAGGGAGCTGGAAATATGAGAATGATACATGAGAAAACGGTATATCAATTGTCGTTTTTGCCAAGAGTGTTTCCTGTGAATTGTTACTTTGTGGAGGAAGAAGACGGTTTAACTTTAATTGATGCTGCACTGCCATATAGCGTGAAAGGCATCTTACAAGCGGCTCAGCAAATAGGGAAACCGATTACTAATATTGTATTAACACATGCACATGATGATCACATCGGTGCGCTAGATGCATTAAAGGAAGCACTTCCTAATGTTCCTGTTTATATTTCTAAGCGGGACGCAAGGTTGTTAGAAGGAGATATGACATTACAAAGAGATGAACCGAATACGCCAATAAAAGGCGGTGTACCTAAAAAAGTGAAGACGAGACCAGATATCTTATTAGAGGATGGAGATCGGATTGGATCGCTTCTTGCGATCATGACGCCGGGACATACACCAGGTTCCATGTCGTTTCTTGATACGCGAAATAACGCCCTCATTGTCGGGGATGCATTTCAAACAAGAGGAGGCACTGCTGTTTCGGGACAAATGAAATTTTGGTTTCCGTTTCCTGCGATGGCAACGTGGAGTAAAGAAATAGCATTACAGAGTGCAGAGAAGCTAAGAGAATATGAGCCTTCCTTGCTTGCGGCAGGGCATGGGAAAATGATAAAGGATCCAGGCGCTGCAATAGACAGTGCCATTGAGGAAGCAAAGCGAAATATAGAAAGTATGAAAGAGGGCTAATTTATGTCACCGAGAATCGGACTTACATTACAGAAAATTGTAGACACAGCGGCAGAAATCGCAGATACAAATGGAATACAAGAAGTAACATTAGCGTCATTATCGCAAAGGCTGGGAATACGCTCTCCCTCACTATATAATCATGTGAAAGGTTTACAAGACGTACGAAAAAATCTTGGTGTTTACGGAATAGAACAGCTGCACGAGGCGCTGAAAGAGGCAGTAGAGGGTAAAAGGATGGATGAAGCAATTCATGCATTAGGAGAAGCGTACGTGTCGTTTGTCCGAAAACATCCTGGATTGTATGAAGCAACTTTTTTACGAGATGAAGAAGTGCAACAAGCAGGTGATGGAACTGTAGAGCTTTGTCTTCGTGTTTTACAACAATACGGTTTAGAAGGTGAGCAGGCGCTTCATGCTACGCGCGGACTAAGGAGTATTTGTCACGGATTTGCATCGATTGAACAGCAAGGTGGATTTGGGTCGCCACTGGATTTAGATGCAAGTTTACATTTATTACTGGAAACGTTTATTAAAGGACTGCATGTTATAAAAGAGTGAATAAGGAGAGAGAAACCATGAATTTTTTGCTGTTCATGCTTCTTTTTACAGTAGGTTGCGGTTTGTTAGAGGCGAAAATGCTAAAGGATGTGAAGTGAAATGTTTGCAGGACATTTTGGCTTAGCTGCAGCAGTGAAAGCGAAGTCACCGAAAATACCGCTTTGGGCTCTCATGTTAAGCACACAACTATTGGACGTCATCTTTGTGCCACTTTATGTTTTAGGAGTAGAGACAATAGAGCCTATTGGTGGTAATGGTTATGGTGAAGCGGTGATTCATGCAGATTATTCACACTCTTTAATAGGGGCACTGTGTATTGCCTTTTTTGCAGGAATAGTGGGTAGAAAGTTTTGGGGAAGAAGAAGTGGCCTTGTTATTGGAGCGGTAGTTTTTAGTCATTGGGTTCTTGATTTACTTGTGCATCGTGCTGATTTGCCGTTACTTCCAGGGAATTTTGGAGACTTTCCTTTGCTGGGTTTTGAGCTATGGAGATTTCCAGCTATTAGTATTGCATTGGAATGTATTCTTATTGCGTTAGGTGGTATATTATATTTCCGATTTGTTGTTTCGAGTGTAGAGCAACGAAAGAAATTGATAGCAAGAGTAGCCGGCGGTGTAGTAGTTGTGTTATTAATTCTTTCGTTAATTACAGATGTATTTGGCTTTGCGGCTTGAGTATGAATAAAAGGAAACCTTAGAAGCGATTCTAAGGTTTTTTAGTGCATACAATCTAAAAATAAATAGATACTAAATGTTGAATGAACAAAGAAAGGAAGGCTGTTACGATGCAAAATTTAAACGAGCTTGAAGTGGAGAATTTACGTCATCTTATTGGTGGGCATGCAACAGTTATTAACAAATTACAAGAGTATGCACAAGCATGTACGGATCCGCAGCTGAAGCAGATGCTGCAAAAAGATGTGCAAGATGCACAAAATACGAAACAACAATTAATGTCTTTTTTAGGATAGGGGGGTAAAGAACATGAATGAAAAAGATATGGTAAATGATTATTTAGCTGAATTAAATGCAAGTTTAACCGGCTATGCGAATTACATTGCTCAAACGAATAACGATCAATTATATCAAACGTTAATTCAGATTCGTAATCAAGACGAAATGCGTCAACGTAATCTGTATCAATACGCAAAACAAAAGAACTATTATCAACCAGCAGCTCCAGCCAATCCAACGATTGTTCAGCAGTTGAAGAATCAATTAAGTGCGCAATAAGAAAAGAGATTTTAAAGCGGGTGACGTAACCGAGACGTTACCCGTTTTTTTGTGAAAGTGAAATGTTCGTGACTTTGTCGAAATTATATGCAAGGGGACATAAAATGTCCATATTATTTGTGAAGTATTTCACAAATTACACATAGCTTACATGGAAAAAACTTCCATGATAAAAAGTGTAAAGAACACAACACAAAGAAAATTACACTAAGAAGCAGGTGAGATTGTCATGAATAGAAATACAAGGAAGATTGCGATTATTGGTACTGGATTAGTTGGATCGAGCTGTGCGTATTCTATTGTGAATCAAGGAATCTGTGAAGAATTAGCGTTAATTGATCTTAATCATGAGCGAGCAGTTGGCGAAGCAATGGATTTATCACACTGCATTAATTTTACAAATACAAGAACAAAAGTATACGCAGGAACTTATGAAGACTGCAAAGATATGGACATTGTTATTATTACAGCAGGACCTGCTCCAAAGCCAGGTCAAAGTCGACTTGATACTTTAGGAGCAAGTGCAAAAGTTATGGAAAGTATTGTACCAAGTGTAATGGAGAGCGGATTTGATGGCATCTTCCTAATTGCATCAAACCCAGTTGATATTATTACTTATCAAGTTTGGAAATTATCAGGTTTGCCAAGAAATCGTGTTCTTGGTACTGGGACATCATTAGATTCTTCTCGTTTAAGAACAATTTTGTCTGAATTGCTAGATGTTGATCCTCGTAGCATTCAAGGCTATTCGTTAGGGGAACATGGCGATTCACAAATGGTTGCCTGGTCTCACGTAACAGTTGGTGGAAAGCCGATTCTACAAATTTTAGAAGGGCAAAAAGAGCGTCTAGGTGAACTTGATTTAGATGAAATTGTAGAAGAAACAGCAAAAGCTGGTTGGGAGATTTATAAACGGAAAGGAACTACTTATTACGGTATTGGGAATGCGTTAGCTTATATTGCACGTTCTATTTTTAATGATGATCACTGTATTATTGCTGTATCAGCTGTTTTAGACGGTGAATACGGTGAGTATGAAATTTCCACAGGTGTACCAGCTATCATTACAAGAAATGGTATAAAAGAACTTGTCGAACTGAACTTAACAGAAGCTGAAGAAAGCCGATTTGCAAAATCAAATGACATTTTACGCGACTACATGAAAACAATCGGTTACTAAACTAGGAGAAGGTGAAACAGATGAAGGAATATATCATGCCTCGTATATTCAAAGGATCTGCAGGAATTGCACAAGGTATTTTCGTATCTCTTGGAATTGGTCTGCTCATCGAAAATATAGGAAGAATTGCTGATATTCCTATGTTAATTACAATTGGAGTTGTTGCAAAATCACTTATGGCACCAGCAATTGGAGCAGGAATTGCTTTTATGCTCGGAGCAAATGGACTTGTCATTTTCTCAGCGATGGTTGCAGGAGCGATTGGAGCTGGATCAATTTCTATTACTGCAGCCGGTTTGATGATTAAAACGGGTGAACCAGTCGGTGCGTTATTAACTGCAACACTAGCAGTTTATATCGGTAAACGATTAAGCGGAAAAACTGCTTTAGATATGATGCTTGTTCCGTTTGCTGCAATATTAGGTTCAGGTTTAGTTGGTATTTGGTTATCCCACAATATTAGCCCGGTTTTAAATGCGGTTGGAGCATTTATTAAAGATAGCTCAGCAGGCAGTACGTTTATTGCTTCTATTTTACTTTCAGTTGTTTGGGGATTATTATTAATTTCTCCAGCGTCATCAGCAGCTTTAGCGATTGCCCTTAGTCTAGACGGCGTAGCAGGCGGTGCTGCACTTGCAGGATGCGTCGCTCAATTTATCGGATTCGCTGTTATCTCTGCGAAAGAAAATAATTTAGGCGGTATTTTAGCACAAGCTCTTTGTACACCGAAAGTACAGCTTCCGAATATTACTAAGAACCCAATGATTCTTGTACCAACTGTTGTCGCCAGTGCAATTGTAGGTCCTGTATCGGCGCTTGTATTCCAAATGACAGCGGGGAAAGAAATTGCAGGTCTTGGACTTAGTTCTTTAATCGCACCAATTAACTTAATTTCAAGCAAAGGATTGAGTGTTGTTCCAGCGATGGTAATTACTTATATCATAATTCCAGTAGCTGTTTCTTATATACTGTATATGATTTTGAAAAAAGCAGGTCGCATTAAACCTGGCGACATGACTGTACCACAATCTTAGAGACTATAATATGTCAATTTGAAAATCTCTTCTTACATAGATAAAAGCAGACTGAAGAAGCCGCATCTGCTTTTGTTTTCATAGATTATATGATTGTCCAGCAGGGGCTTTAATCTTTTGTTTACGTAATTCAAATACAGATTGCATAGCTGCATAGAGGAAGCTTGCGACGACGATGCCTGCTACTGCATCCATAAAGGCATGCTGTTTTGTAAACAAAGTAGATAAAATAATGAGCACGCCAACGAATGTTAATATGCCATATTCCCATTTGTTCTGCTTTTTTCTCTTATGTGCTGTAATCATAATGACAAATGTTGTGAGTACGTGAATGCTAGGAAAGCAATTTACAGGTTGATCGATACTGTAAATATAGTGCACTAAATTAGCAAACACATCATTGCCGGTTACCTCGGGACGTGTTACCGTTGTTTGCCACATATAATAAATGCTAAAGGAAGTGAGGTTACCTAATATAACACTACTTAATGTAATGTAGTAGAGCTTTCGGTCGGCAAAGCAGTAATAAATAAGAGCACCGTATAAGTAAGGAAACCAAAGTAAATATGGAACGATAAATTCTTTTGTAAATGGAATCCATGCGTCTATTTTTGTTGTTACATTCACAGCGCCTACTGTTGAGTGATTCAGTACGCCATAAAGAGGACTTACGAGTACAAGTAGCAATATATAACAGAATGGAAGAAAGGATGAAAGTTTATTATTTCCCATAGCAGTTCTCCTATTTCTAATGTAATGAGATAAAACCTGAGAAGTTATAAATAGAAAAAATGTAAATGAGCTATCAATTTTTTAAAGCGCTTTCACTATATCATATTGTAAGGTGACGATATTATTCATTTGTATTTTTGATGTAGAGGAGCTGTCAGTAAACAAAAGTTTGTTTAAGATGTATGTTCGAGTTTATCCGGCTATTCGTGGGCAGTAAGACCCCCACCTAAAGATTCAGAGAGGAGCGTTGTCCAGCTCTAGCGGCTAGAATCTCCAGTCGTTTCGCCCCCTCGGACGAGGCAAAAAGCGCCTCTCTGCCTTGGGCGCGGGCGTCCTGCAATTCTGGGCGAGCCGCTTCCGCTTTTCTACAGAAGATGGGTGGGGGATAACTGCTGGCATGCGCCCGATTGGTGAGAGCTTTCCATCAGTGGGGGATGAAGAACCTCGCACTGATGGAAAATTATAATAGAAAAATATAAATGAGTGATTGATTTTTTTGAAGCGTTTTCACTATAGGATATTCTATAGTGACGATATAGTTCGTTTGCATTTTCAATAAAAGTGAACTTTATTAAATAAATGTTTGATTAAGACGTATGTTCGATTTTTTGGTCTTAATTAAACGTTTGATTAAGATGTATGTTCGATTTTATAGTATTAATTAAACGTTTGATTAAGATATATGTTCTATAATGCTGCACATCTTTCTTGAAAAAAATAAAAAAACTCTTCTCAAAAAAATGAAGTGTTTTTCTGCTTCTAAATATATTATAATAAAAATAGTTAGAATTTTATTATTTTAACAAAATATTATATAAGGGCTTGAATGGATGAATGATATTCGTTTATGTATGTAGTTACCTTTTCATTTAATGTCGCGAAAAAGTTTGTGAATTCTGAACTATTTGCACGAATATGATCTACATGCTTTAAAGAGAGTTTCTCGTTTAAGAGAAATTCACCGTGATGTCCAAATACTTGTAAATTAGCATTCATTTGTTCTGAATCTTCTTGTGTTGATACGAGAATGTAGTGAAATGCTCTTACAGGAATGACATATGTTTTACGGTATGAATTCGTACTGTTTATTCCGGTTTGTGTTACCATTTGAAACTGGAGAATGTCTTTGTTTATAGTAATAGACAATGTTGTTGACTTTAATTTTGTGTCTGTTAATTCATCAAGTTCTTCAAGTTGAAAATGGATAGTAGTTTGATCTGAATGATGTTGAATGTGTTCCTGGATGACCGAATGAATTTGTAGTTCCATATAGTTAAATAACCTCCTTTTATTTATGTACTATAAAGACAAAAATATAGAACAAAAGAATTAATACAACAGTTTCAAGTAGTAAAAAGGATTAAATATTTTTATTCTTCCTTAAAGAGAATACATGACAAATTACTAAAAAACAATATAAATTGATTTAATATTTTGTATTTTAAAAACCATATATTTAACATAATAAATATTATGATGAAATAATTTCTTTAGGGCAGTAAAGTATTTTTTGATAATTTAAGAAAATTAAAAGATTTTGCAGGATAAAAGAAATTTTTGGCGAATTAAGTTAAAGTTTGAAATGAAAAAATATTTTCTATATGATAAGGTAAAGGTTAGTGAAAAGTAGGTGAATGTATGTCAGTAACATTTTATTCATATCCAAAATGTGGAACATGCCAAAAGGCAAAAAAATGGTTAGAAGCAAATGATGTAGCATATGAAATGATCCATATTGTTGAAAATCCGCCTTCTAAGGAAGAACTTCGCAGTTTATATGAAAAAAGCGAATTGCCATTAAAAAAGTTCTTTAACACAAGTGGAATGCGTTACCGCGAGCTTGGTTTAAAGGATAAGCTAAAAGATGCAAGTGAAGAGGAAATGTTAGACATGCTCGCTTCTGATGGCATGTTAATCAAACGACCAATTGTAACAGGCAATAATCATGTAACAGTTGGATTTAATGAAGAGCAATTTGAAAGCGTGTGGAAAAAGTACCAATAAGGTATTTTTACATAATTAATACATTCATTGGAGGTACAGACATGAGCATTCCAAAACAATTACGTTACTCTGAAGAACACGAATGGGTAAAAGTTGATGGCAACCAAGTTGTTATCGGCATTACAGATTTCGCACAACACGAATTAGGAGATATCGTATTCGTGGAACTTCCTGAAGTTGGTGCAACAATCGAAGCTGACGAGCCATTCGGAAGCGTAGAATCTGTTAAAACAGTTTCTGAGTTATACGCACCTGTAGCAGGTAAAGTTGTAGCAGTAAACGAAGAATTAAACGACAAGCCAGAGCTTGTTAACGAATCTCCATACGAAGGTGCATGGATGATTAAAGTTGAGATTGAAGATGCAGGTCAAGTGGATAACTTATTAACTGCAGAACAATACGAAGAAATGATCAATCAAGACTAATATGGAAAGGGCAGCTAATAGCTGTCCTTTTTTATTTGTGCCGACTCCAGTAGCTAGAATCTTCAGTCGTTTCGCTCTATCGGCCTGAAGTTCCAACGTTCTACGATTCTGAACGAGCCACTTCCGCTTTCATTCACAAAAATAAACAGGAAACAACATTGAAATATCGAATATAATATATACTAAAGGTAAGGTTGTATCATAGTATATGGTGATCGGGTGATGCCAAGTGGTCTATGTGGAAAAAGTAATTATTGTTGAAGGTAAATCAGATAAGAAGAAGATTGAGACGATTATTAGAGAACCGGTGGAAATTGTTTGTACAAATGGTACAATTAGTTTGTCGAAAATGGATGAACTTATTGATCAGCTGTACGATAAAGAAGTGTATGTGCTTGTGGACGCAGATGATGCAGGAGAGAAGCTACGCAAACAGTTTCGCCGAGAATTTCCACATGCTGAACATATTTATATTGATCGTTCGTATCGTGAGGTTGCAACTGCACCATCAAATCATTTAGCGAACGTTTTATGGGGAGCTGACATCGACGTTTATACAGAATTTTTACGATAAGGAATGGTAGAATGATCGATTGGACAGGGAATGAAGCTGTAGCTGCAGTTAGAGATCAAAATAAAACGGTACTATACGTGTATACACCAATGTGCGGTACGTGTCAACTTGCTAAAAAAATGTTAACGGTTGTTGAAGCCGCATTACCCCATTTGGAAATCGGGATGTTGAATGTAAATTATGCACCGCATTTTGCGCGGGAGTATGAAATTGAAAGTGTTCCGTGTTTACTTATATTTGAGAAGAATCAACTTGTGAAGAAAATCTATGCATTTCAATCTGTAGAATATTTATATATAGAATTACAATAGGCGGCAAATATTTTGCCGCCTCGACATATTTCTTGGGAAATATAAGCAACAGATTGCTTTTCGTACAACTTTTGTCGAGAGAAAGATACAGGAGAGCTCGTTATAGAAATGGAATGGTATTATATAGAACGTGATATGAGGAGGGTGACGGAGATGAAATTATATTCACTGCTTCAATCATTTGTAACATATGCCAATACGCAATATCATTTAGAGCCGCTACTGCCGCAATTTGAAAGGGCTGTTTGTTTTATTTTTCAAGATGAGCGTTATTCATTGAAGATTTCAAGAGAGAAAATTGAGCTTACGAATGGTGTACTGGGAACGGAAGAACTTGTTTGTTTTCATGAAGCTGATTTGCAGTTATTGATTACAGGACAAGTTCGCTTGCAGTCACTGTTACGTCGAAAAGCCATTACATATAAAGGGACATACCAAACCATGTTATTATTAGAATCTGTATTTCATATTTGTAAGCCGCTACGAGTAGGTGCGTAAGTTTCAGAAAGTTTATTCTTTGCAAAAATTTCTGTTGACATCTATTTCATGCGTTGATACAATTCAAAACATGAAATAATGAAAACTTCATAACGACAAAATCAGACGAAATTTACATCTGATTTTCTCTTATCAAGAGAGGTGGAGGGACTGTGCCCTATGAAACCCGGCAACCGTCAACTTATGTTGAAATGGTGCCAATTCCTGCAAAGCGAATGCTTTGAGAGATGAGAGGAAAGGATAATAGTAATTTATGTATATAAACCTTTCTGCTCATTTTAAAGCAGAAAGGTTTTTTTGTTGTTTCAGTGTAGGAGGACGCTCAAACGACAAATCGTTTTTATAATCTAGCTCCAGCGGCAAACTCTTCGCGTCTAAGAACCTCCCGCACGAAAAGGTAAAAAGCACCTTTTGTGCGAGAGAACCTTAGCCGGTCAGAGCTGAACGAGCCGCTTACGCTTTTTAACTAAAAAGGGGTGACATCAATGATTGTGTTAGAAAATGTAAAGAAAATATATCGCTCCAAAAACGGCGATGTTACTGCGGTTGATAATGCGAATTTACAAATAGAAAAAGGCGAAATTTTCGGAGTTATCGGATATAGCGGTGCCGGAAAGAGTTCCTTAATTCGCTTGTTTAATCAACTGGAGAAACCGACGTCTGGAAAGATTACTATTGGAGAGCGTGTGATTTCAGCGATCAGAGGAAGAGAACTTCGGGAAGCGCGTCAAGAAATCGGGATGATTTTCCAGCACTTTAACTTACTTTGGTCACGAACTGTTCGTGAAAATATTGCTTTTCCGCTTGAAATTGCTGGAGTGGAAAAAGAGAAAAGAAAACAGCGTGTAGATGAATTGATTCGCCTTGTTGGTTTGGAAGGACGAGGAGATGCGTATCCATCTCAACTAAGTGGTGGACAAAAGCAGCGCGTTGGTATTGCGAGAGCATTAGCAAATAACCCGAAAGTATTATTATGCGATGAAGCAACATCAGCATTAGACCCAGAAACAACAGATCAAATTTTAGATTTGCTTCTCGATATTAATAAACGCCTCGATTTAACGATTGTACTCATTACGCATGAAATGCATGTGATTCAAAAAATTTGTAATCGTGTTGCTGTTATGGAGAAAGGGAAGATTGTTGAAAGCGGCAGCGTTTTAGATGTATTTCGTAATCCGCAGCAAGACATTACAAAGCGCTTCGTTAAGCAAATAACAGATTCTGAAGATGCAGATGAAACAATTGAACATTTAGTAGAGAAGTACCCAGAAGGAAAAGTCGTGAAACTGCAATTTATTGGTGAAGCAGTGGAAAGACCAGTTCTGCAGAAATTAATGAAGAAAGATGGAATTGAAGTGAGCATTCTGCAAGGGAATATTGCTCAAACGACAAACGGGGCGTATGGAAGCTTAATTGTTCATTTAAAAGGTGACGAAGATGTAGTTGCAGAGGCAGTCGCAACAATTCAACAAGAGCAAGTAGAGCTGGAGGTGATTGCACATGGATAATTTGTTTCAAAATGTTGATTGGAACAAAATGCTAGAAGCTACGCAAGATACGTTATACATGACGGTAATTGCTACACTTGCAACGTTTGTATTAGGTCTTATTCTCGGATTAGTACTGTTTCTCACAGGAAAAGATAATCTATGGGAGAACAAGCCAGTTAATATTGTAATTAGCGCGTTTGTAAATATTTTTCGCTCTATTCCGTTTATTATTTTAATCATTTTACTGATTCCATTTACGAAGTTTCTTCTTAATACAATTCTTGGAGCAAGTGCCGCATTGCCAGCATTAATTGTTGGAGCAGCACCGTTCTATGCGAGAATGGTTGAAATTGCGCTTCGTGAAATTGATAAGGGGGTTATTGAAGCATCGAAAGCGATGGGAGCAAAGACGAGTACAATTATCTTAAAAGTACTGATACCAGAATCTTTGCCAGCACTTATTTCGGGTATTACGGTAACGGCAATTGCACTTGTAGGCTATACAGCGATGGCTGGAGTTGTTGGAGCAGGCGGTCTTGGTACACTTGCTTATTTAGAGGGATTCCAACGCAATAATGGCGATGTCACTCTCATGGCAACAATTTTTGTGCTTGTTATTGTATTTATTATTCAAATGTTTGGTGATTTTCTTACAAAGCAACTTGATAAAAGGTAAAGAGAAGTTTAGGGATTATTGGGATAAAGAGTTTTCGTCTAACACGAAAACTCCCTATAGATTTTATATTTTGAATATTGGAAAAAGAAGGGATGTTATAACATGAAGAAGGTATTATTTTCAGCACTTCTTGCTGTATTTGTATTTGCATTAGCTGCTTGTGGCGGCGGTGGAAAAGATAAGAAGACACTTGTAGTTGGTGCTTCTAACGTACCGCATGCAGTTATTTTAGAAAAAGCGAAACCACTATTAGAGAAACAGGGTATTACATTAAAAATTCAACCATTCCAAGACTATGTACTGCCAAATAAAGCATTAGCCGATAAAGAAATTGACGCGAACTATTTCCAGCACATTCCGTACTTAGAGAAAGAAATCCAAGAAAAAGGTTATAAAATTGTAAATGCAGGAAAAATTCATTTAGAGCCTATGGGGATTTACTCTAAGAAATATAAAAGTTTAAAAGACCTTCCAAATGGTGCGACAGTGATTATGAGTAATAACGTAGCAGAGCGCGGACGTATGTTAGCACTTCTGCAAAAAGGCGGCGTTATCAAACTTAAAGATGGTGTAGATATCGTAAAAGCAACAGAAAAAGATATTGTAGAAAATCCGAAAAACTTAAAATTTAAAACAGATGTTGAGCCAGGACTTTTACCAAAATTATATGAAAACAATGAAGGCGATGCATTATTCATTAACTCAAACTACGCGATTGATGCAAAATTAAATCCGACAAAAGATGCAATTGCACTTGAAGGAGCAGACTCTCCTTATGCAAATATTATTGCTGTTCGTAAAGGTGACGAAAACAGAAAAGAAATTAAAGCACTTGTTGAAGTATTGCATTCAAAAGAAATTCAAGATTTCATTAAGAAAGAGTACAAAGGAGCTGTACTTCCTGTAAGTGAATAAGGTGAAAAAAGGGCTGAAATTTCTTAGCCCTTTTTTCTTTATATAAGTAGGAAGAAAGGTGTATCATAATATAATGTGCAGAAAATTCCTGCTCGTATTTGTAGAAAAATTGTTACTTTTTTTCAACGTTTGCGATATCATTTTATTTGATATAAAATTAGAATGAGAATAAAATGAGAATGTGAACGTTTTAGGAATTTTTAAAATGTATATAGATGATTAATGGAGGTATTGAGATGGCTGGTTCTACATTAACGATTAAAGATTTACATGTATCAATCGATGGCAAAGAAATTTTAAAGGGTGTAAACCTTGAAGTAAAAGGTGGAGAGATCCACGCAATTATGGGACCTAACGGAACAGGTAAATCAACTTTATCTTCTGCAATTATGGGTCACCCAAAATATGAAGTAACACAAGGAAGCATCATCATCGATGGTGAAGATGTATTAGAAATGGAAGTAGATGAGCGTGCACAAGCTGGTCTATTCCTAGCAATGCAATATCCAAGTGAAATTAGCGGAGTAACAAACGCTGACTTCTTACGTTCTGCAATTAATGCACGTCGTGAAGAAGGTGATGAAATTTCTCTTATGAAATTTATCCGTACATTAGATAAAAACATGGAATTCCTAGAAATGGATCCATCAATGGCACAACGTTACTTAAACGAAGGTTTCTCTGGCGGTGAGAAAAAACGTAATGAAATTCTTCAATTAATGATGATTCAGCCAAAAATCGCAATCTTAGACGAAATTGACTCTGGTCTTGATATCGATGCATTAAAAGTTGTATCTAAAGGTATTAACGAAATGCGCGGTGAAGATTTTGGTTGCTTAATGATTACGCACTACCAACGTTTATTAAATTACATCACTCCAGATCATGTACACGTTATGATGAATGGTCGTGTTGTGAAATCTGGCGGCCCTGAGCTTGCACAACGTTTAGAAGCTGAAGGTTACGACTGGATTAAAAAAGAACTAGGTATTGAAGACGAAACAGAAGAGCAAGAAGCGTAAGAGAGGAGCATAAACATGACAATTGGTACATTACCTTTCGATCAAGATTCTATCCGTCAGCAGGCAAGCGAAGCGAATGAAGCTGCTTGGTTGACTGAGTTCCGCTTACAAGCTCTTGCAAAGGCAACTGAACTTCCAATGCCAACGCCTGATAAAACAAAAATTGATAAATGGGATTTTATCGGCAAAGGTAAAACTGCAAAGCAAGAGCCTGTACGTTCTTTAGAAGAACTTCCAGAAGCAGTGAAAAATTTAATTGATGAAAAGAATAACGTTCTTGTACAGCGCAGCGGTACAACTGCATTTGTTTCTTTATCAGAAGAAGCGAAAACAAAAGGCGTTATTTTTACAGATATCGTAACAGCTGCAACTGAGCATGCTGAACTTTTACAAAAGTATTTAATGAAAGACGGCGTGAAAGTTGATGAGCATCGTTTAACAGCACTTCATGCTGCATTAATCAACGGCGGTGCGTTCGTATACGTTCCGAAAAACGTTGTTCTTGAAACACCACTTCAAGCTGTATTCTTAGTAGATGGCGAAGAAGCAAACGTTTATAACCACGTACTATTTGTAGCAGATGCAAATAGTTCTGCAACATATGTAGAAAACTACGTGGCAAATGAAAATGTTACTGGTATTGCAAATATCGTGGCAGAAGTAATTGTAGAGCAAGGCGCACAAGTGAAATTTGGTGCAGTTGACTTATTAGCAAAAGATGTAACATCTTACGTAAACCGCCGCGGCGTAGTTGGACGAGATGGACGTCTAGAGTGGGCATTAGGTCTTATGAACGATGGAAACACAATTTCTGAGAACGTAACGAACTTAATGGGCGACGGTTCATTTGCTGATACAAAAACAGTAACAATTGGCCGTGGTAACCAAACACAAAACTTTACAACAAAAGTTGTTCACTTCGGTAAACACTCTGAAGGCTTTATCTTAAAACATGGTGTACAAAAAGATAGTGCAACATCTATCTTTAACGGAATTGGTAAAATCGAGCACGGTGCTTCTAAATCAAACGCACAACAATCTTCTCGCGTTCTGATGTTAAACGAAAAAGCACGCGGCGATGCAAACCCAATTCTTTTAATCGATGAAGATGATGTAATGGCAGGTCACGCAGCTTCTGTAGGACGCGTAGATCCTACACAACTATACTACCTAATGAGCCGTGGTATTCCGAAGAAAGAAGCAGAACGTTTAGTCATCCATGGATTCTTAGCACCTGTAGTAAATGAGCTTCCAATCGAAGGAGTAAAAGCACAGCTTATTGAGGTAATTGAAAGGAAAGTTCGCTAATGGATATTCATGAAATACGCAAACAGTTTCCAATTCTTGATCAAAAGGTGAACGGCAAACAACTTGTTTATTTCGATAGTGCGGCAACTTCTCAAAAACCAATTCAAGTCATTGAAACGTTAGAACGTTACTATAAAGAATATAACTCTAACGTTCATCGCGGTGTTCATACGCTCGGTACAAAAGCAACCGATGCGTATGAGGGCGCACGCGAGAAAGTTCGCAAGTTTATTAATGCGAAGTCTATGGAAGAGATTATTTTTACGCGTGGTACAACAACAGCGTTAAATACAGTTGCGGCAAGCTATGGCCTGGAACATGTAAAAGAAGGCGATGAAATTGTCATCTCTTACATGGAGCACCATAGTAACATTATTCCTTGGCAACAAGTTGCGAAGAAAACAGGCGCAACATTAAAATATCTTCCGCTTCAGCCAGACGGGACAATTTCATTAGAGGATGCTCGTCAAACGATTACGTCAAATACGAAAATCGTATCTATTATGTATGTATCAAACGTACTTGGAACGATTAACCCTGTAAAAGAAATTGCAGAAATTGCACACCAAAACGGTGCAATTATGGTCGTTGATGGTGCACAAAGTACGCCGCATATGAAAGTGGACGTACAAGATTTAAACTGTGATTTTTACGCTTTATCCGCTCATAAAATGTGCGGACCTACAGGTATTGGCGTATTATATGGTAAGAAGGAATTGCTTGAAAATATGGAGCCAATTGAATTTGGCGGCGAAATGATCGATTTCGTAGGTTTACAAGAGTCTACGTGGAAAGAGCTTCCTTGGAAATTCGAAGCAGGTACACCGATTATCGGCAACGCAATCGGACTTGGAGCTGCAATTGATTTCTTAGAAGAAATCGGTCTTGATAATATTGAAAAGCATGAACATGAATTAGCGCAGTATGCTTTAGAAAGACTATCAGAAGTAGACGGTGTTACAATTTATGGTCCAAAGCATCGTGCAGGTCTTGTTACATTTAATATTGATGACGTACATCCACACGATGTTGCAACAGTATTAGATGTAGAAGGTATTGCGGTTCGTGCAGGTCATCATTGTGCACAGCCGTTAATGAAGTGGCTAAAAGCTTCTTCTACAGCACGTGCAAGCTTCTATTTATATAACACAAAAGAAGAAATTGATACATTTGTCGAAGCGCTGACGAAAACAAAGGAGTATTTCACAAATGTCATTTAATAATTTAGATACGTTATATCGTCAAGTTATTATGGATCATTATAAAAATCCACGGAACCATGGCGTATTAGAAGATAGTGTTACGGTTAATTTGAACAATCCAACTTGCGGTGACCGCATTCAACTTACAATGAAAGTAGACGACGGAATTGTTCAAGAAGCGAAGTTTGAAGGAGAAGGCTGTTCCATCTCTATGTCTTCCGCTTCTATGATGACGCAAGCAGTAAAAGGAAAGAAAATTGAAGAGGCACTTCAGCTTTCAAAAATTTTCTCGGATATGATGCTAGGAAAAGAGTATGATGACAGCATTGATTTAGGAGATATTGAAGCGTTACAAGGTGTATGCAAGTTTCCAGCGCGTATTAAGTGTGCAACATTAGCTTGGAAAGCGTTAGAAAAAGGCTTGAACGAAGACAAGTAATGCAAATAGGTTCCTAAATACGAAGTTTATCCAAGGAGGGACATACGAACATGGCGAAACAGCTGCCAGATATCGGCGATTATAAATATGG
This sequence comes from Bacillus sp. CGMCC 1.60114, assembly GCF_042676365.1. Classification (NCBI taxonomy): domain Bacteria; kingdom Bacillati; phylum Bacillota; class Bacilli; order Caryophanales; family Bacillaceae; genus Bacillus; species Bacillus sp. CGMCC 1.60114. The sequence goes on along the minus strand of NZ_JBHTHG010000003.1, from coordinate 78,334 downwards.
TTTCAAAGATAAGGACGTTTCAATTTTCCGTGCTGAGCGCGGTTTAACAAAAGAAATCGTAGAAGAGATTTCACGTATGAAAGAAGAACCACAGTGGATGTTAGACTTCCGTTTAAAATCACTGGATCACTTCTATGAAATGCCAATGCCACAATGGGGCGGCGACTTAAATGACTTAGATTTCGACGAAATTACGTACTATGTAAAACCATCTGAGAAATCTGAGAAGTCTTGGGATGAAGTACCTGATGAAATTAAAGCAACGTTTGATAAATTAGGTATTCCAGAAGCTGAACAAAAATATTTAGCGGGTGTATCTGCACAGTACGAATCTGAAGTTGTATATCACAACATGAAAGAAGACCTAGAAGCTCTAGGAATCGTATTTAAAGATACAGATAGCGCATTAAAAGAGAACGAAGATATTTTCCGTGAGCATTTCGGAAAAGTAATCCCACCAACTGATAACAAATTCTCTGCATTAAACTCTGCAGTTTGGTCTGGTGGATCATTCATCTACGTTCCAAAAGGTGTGAAAGTAGATACACCACTTCAAGCGTATTTCCGTATTAACTCTGAAAATATGGGACAATTCGAGCGTACGCTTATTATCGTAGACGAAGGCGCACATGTACACTATGTAGAAGGTTGTACAGCACCTGTTTACACAACAAACTCACTTCACAGTGCGGTAGTAGAAATCATCATTAAGAAAGATGCATATTGCCGTTATACAACAATCCAAAACTGGGCAAACAACGTATACAACCTAGTTACAAAACGTGCGGTTTGTGAAGCAAACGCAACGATGGAATGGATTGACGGTAACATCGGATCTAAATTAACGATGAAATACCCAGCTGTTATCTTAAAAGGCGAAGGCGCTCGTGGTTTAACATTATCAATCGCGATTGCTGGTAAAGGCCAACACCAAGATGCTGGTGCGAAAATGATTCACTTAGCACCAAACACATCTTCAACAATCGTTTCTAAATCGATTGCAAAACATGGTGGTAAAGTAACATACCGTGGTATCGTACACTTCGGACCAAAAGCGACAAACTCTCGCTCTAACATCGAGTGTGACACGTTAATCATGGATAACCAATCTACATCTGATACAATTCCTTACAACGAGATCAAAAATGATCACGTATCACTTGAGCATGAAGCGAAAGTATCAAAAGTATCAGAAGAACAATTATTCTACCTAATGAGCCGCGGTATTTCTGAGCAAGAAGCAACAGAAATGATCGTAATGGGCTTCATCGAGCCATTCACTCGCGAACTTCCAATGGAATACGCAGTAGAAATGAACCGTCTAATCAAATTCGAGATGGAAGGTTCTATCGGTTAATTAGAAATGCGGAGCCGACTGTTCAGACCCGTTGGCTAAGGTTCTTTCGCACAGAAGATGCTTTTTATCTTCTGGTGCGGAAGGTTCTTAGACATGAGGGTCTAGGAGGCGGAGCTGGACAGTATTTGAAAGTGGAAGCGGCTCGTTCAGAATGTGAGGGGGATGGAGCTTCTGACGTAGAGGCGTTCTTTGCCTCGCAGGAAGAAGCGAAGCCACCGAGCATTCTAGCCGCTGGAACTGGATAATGAAAGAAAAGTGGAAGCGTCCTGTTTACAGGGCGCTTTTTTTATTGGGTGCAAATATATCAACCGTTTCTCCCGATATATTAGCATTATTTTTGAAATAACGGCGCTTCAACGCGATATAAAGTGAAACTTCCGTCAATGATGCTATTCTCACTGATGGTATAGGCTTGAAGATGTTAAGAAGTAAAAAAGGACCGGGTGCATGAAAGTAGCTAAAAAACTATCTGAAAAAATTTTATCAATATACAAAAATCGACATTTTATGATATAATTTTTTGAAAAAGGAGGTTAGTTTTTAGAGAATTCTAAACTTTATTGAGGGAATAAAATTCATAGTATGTTTATTAGTTAGTTTATGCACTATTAATTATTCGTTTATTCCTTTCGCTGAAACTTAAACAAGTAATTCAGCTGATGTAACAAAATTATTCTAAAAAAGGAGTTGAATTTTTTGAAAATTATAAAAAGTTTTGAAGGAATAAAGTTTCTAGCATGTTTATTAGTTAGTTTATGCACTATTAATTATTCGTTTATTTCCTTCGCTGAAACACAAACAAGTAATTCAGCTGATGCAACAACAAATGCTAGTAACATTGATACTGGTATAGCAAATTTAAAGTATAGTAATCAAGATGTTTTAGCAGTAAATGGTGATAAAGTAGAGAGTTTTGTGCCGAAAGAAGGTATCAATTCAAATGGTAAATTTGTAGTGGTTGAACGTGAGAAAAAATCACTTACAACTTCGCCAGTGGATATTTCAATTATTGATTCTATGACTAATCGTACATATCCAGGAGCAGTACAACTTGCAAATAAAGCTTTTGCAGACAATCAACCTGATTTATTAGTGGCTAAGAGAAAACCTTTGAATATTAGTATAGACTTACCAGGCATGAGAAAAGAAAATACAGTAACTGTCCAAAATCCAACATATAGTAATGTGTCTGGAGCAGTAGATGATTTAGTATCTACTTGGAATGAAAAGTATTCATCAACACATACGTTACCTGCACGAATGCAGTATACGGAATCTATGGTTTATAGTAAATCTCAAATAGCAAGTGCTCTTAATGTTAATGCTAAATATCTTGATAATGGACTGAACATTGACTTTAATGCGATTGCAAATGGAGAGAAAAAAGTGATGGTTGCGGCATATAAACAAATATTTTATACCGTAAGTGCAGAACTACCTAACAATCCATCAGACCTTTTTGATAATAGCGTTACTTTTGAAGAGTTAACTCGTAAAGGGGTAAGTAATACGGCTCCGCCTGTTATGGTGTCAAATGTAGCTTACGGCAGAACAATTTATGTAAAATTAGAAACAACTTCTAAGAGCAAAGATGTACAAGCTGCTTTTAAAGCCTTACTTAAGAATAACAGCGTTGAAACGAGTGGACAGTACAAAGATATTTTTGAAGACAGTACATTTACCGCTGTAGTATTAGGCGGAGATGCAAAGGAGCATAACAAGGTTGTTTCAAAAGATTTTAATGAAATACGAAATATCATTAAAGATAATGCAGAATTAAGTTCTAAAAATCCAGCATACCCAATTTCATATACAAGCTCTTTCTTAAAAGATAATGCAACTGCTGCTGTTCATAATAATACAGATTATATCGAGACTACAACTACAGAATATTCCAGTGCTAAAATGACGCTTGATCATTATGGTGCATATGTTGCTCAATTTGAAGTATCTTGGGATGAATTTTCATATGATGAAAATGGAAAGGAAGTACTATCCCATAAAAATTGGGAAGGAAACGACAAAGACAAAACGGCTCATTTCTCTACAGTAATACCACTTCCACCTAATTCAAAAAATATAAAAGTCGTAGCATGGGAATGCACAGGTCTTGCATGGGAATGGTGGAGAACCGTTATTAATGAACAAAATGTTCCATTATCAAAAGAAATCAAAGTTTCAATTGGAGGAACGACATTATACCCAAGTGCTAATATTAGTTATAATTAAAGGGAATGTATACGTCCGAAGCGCCCTGTTTACAGGGCGCTTTTTTCATGGGCGCAAATATAACGGTACAAATAAGACATTTATCGGCTCTTTTTACAATATAAAGACCTTCCGATGATATTCGACAAGCCAAAAGCCACCTCATCATCAAAATGAGGTGGCTTTATCGGTACGCTTATAGCGAATCCATAATTTTTTCATTCCAATGTAAATGCTGTAGCCGATTAGTGCGCCCGTGGTGTTCAAAATAATATCATCTACATCGAAGATACCAGTGAAAGTTATTAATTGCAGTAACTCGATAAAGAATACGATTTTGATAAAAAGCTTGCAAGTTAATTTCCAGTCGTTTATTTTCGGGAATAATAGAGGGATGAAAAAACCGAAAGGAATGAACATTACAACATTCCCTATCGTATTCATAAGCCATATATCTAAGTTATAATGATCGAAATTCATGATATATTTGAATGTGCTTGCAAAAGGAATTACATTTACTAGATGATTAATTGCAGACCAGTTCCCTGTTTCTAAGAAGTATGTTACATTGCGGAAGTAATCAAAAAGGGGTCTGCTTAGTAAAAGCTGGAATACCAAGATGAGTGAGTATGGAATAAATAGTCCCCAAGCAAGCCACTTTATATATTTATGAGAGGAATTCATCACTTTCTTAATCTCTATTCCTAATACATTGGCCTCTCCAAAATTTTGAATAGCTAATTGTGTTGCTTCCTCTACTGATTTTCCTTGATTGATAAACTCTTGTTGTAGGCTTGTCAGGTGGTCGTATAGTTCAAGGTATAGTTCTTCCTTTTCCCTTTTTGGTAAATGTGTTTCTTTTATAATACGCTTAATATATTCTTCTAGCGTCATCAGCTATAGGCCCCCTTCTTACACACTTTAATTAAAGCAGTAATTTGATCCCATGCTGTTAGTTTTTCTTGTAGTATTTTTTCTCCGTTATCAGTGATGCGATAAAATTTTCTTTTCATCCCCGTTTTGGATTCTCCCCAATAAGAGGTAATGAGTTCTTTTTGTTCCAAACGTTTGAGAGCAGGGTATAAAGTGCCTTGACTCATGTTATAGGCGTCTTTACTATTTTCTTTTAATTTTTGAATGATTTCATAGCCATATGTATCATGTTGCTGAATGATGGAGAGGAGTAAAATATCAATACTTCCTTTTAATATCTCTTTATCCATTTTATGGTTCACCACCTTATAATGGGATTGTAACACGACATATGTCGTGTTACAAGGTAGTGTTTCTTTTTTATGATAAAAAGAAGAAACTTTTGCTTTTTCCATCAATGAGAGTACAATGTAAAATAGCAAGAAAAGACGAAAAGTATTTACAGGATTCAAGCTTACATATAGCGTAAACAAGAAGTATGGAATTGAGAGGAGGTTTTTTCTCTGAATATAGATACAGAAGTAACAATTCATCTTTATCATACAAATGATATACATAGTCATTTTGAAAATTGGTCGCAAATTTCTCAGTTTGTTGTAGAAGAGAAAAAGCGTCGTCTTGCTGCTGGTGAAGCGGTCTTTACATTAGATATTGGCGATCACGTTGATCGCTTTCATATGATTTCTGAGGCAACGAGCGGAAAAGGAAATGTGCAGCTATTAAATGAAGCGCTGTACGATTATGTAACGATTGGTAACAATGAGGGGATCACACTTGCGAAAGAGCAATTGGATCATTTATATGACGATGCAAATTTTGAAGTGCTCGTTGCGAATTTATTTGAAACAAATCAAACACGTCCTAGCTGGGTAAAACCATATGTGCTGCAAACACTTGATAATGGGATTACAATTGCTTTTATCGGTTTAACAGTGGCGTATCCTGATTTTTATGCGAAGTTAGATTGGCATATTGAAGATCCATATCTACATTTAGAAGCTATTTTAGAAGAGGTACGTTCAAAGGCGGATGTCATTATTGTATTGTCTCATTTAGGAAAGAATGCAGATGAATATATGGCAGAGCATTATGATATAGATGTTATTTTAGGCGCACATACCCATCATTTATTTGAACGCGGCGTATTAGTGAATGGAACACTTCTTTGCTGCTGCGAGAAGTGGGGACATTATGTAGGGCATGTACAAATAACAGTGGATTTACAAACAAAGCAAGTGATAAAAAAAGATGGACGAGCAATTAATACGAAGCGATTCGGAGCATATGGAGGACCTCATGCTTTGTTAGAGGAGCTTGAACAAGAAAGTAAGTTCATCATGGCAGAGCCCGTTGTAAATTTAAAAGAATCACTAGAAGTTGATTGGTTTCAGGAAACGAAATTTGCTCATATGCTTGCCGAATCCCTTAGAGAGTGGTGCGATGCTGAAATTGGTATGGTAAATGCGGGTGTATTACTCGAAGGATTGCAGGAAGGTGTGGTTACCAGAGGAGATATTCATCGCATTTGTCCACATCCGATTAATCCATGCCGTTTGCAAGTGAAAGGGAAAACATTGCGAGATGTGATTTTGAAAGCACGCCGCCCAAACATGGAACAGCTTGAAGTAAAAGGTTTAGGTTTTCGCGGGAAAGTCATGGGGAAAATGATATATGCTGGCGTAGAAGTTGTGCCAGATACGATTCCAGGTAATAAAGTTTTACTCGAGGACGTAATCATTAACGGAGAATCATTAGATTTAGAACGAATCTACACATTAGGAACGATTGATATGTTCACATTCGGTTACTTATACCCAGAGCTTGCGGTCGTGCCGGAAAAAGAGTATTACATGCCGGAATTGCTCCGTGATGTTTTGAAGGATACATTAATGAAATATGCATTATCTGTAAAGTTATAGCCTACTAATTGCGGTAGGCTTTTTGTATTCACATTCTTTTTTCTACTCTCATACAGTTAAAGGAGAGAGGAGTGTGAACTATGGTTAATATAGAACCAATTATAATAAGTGAATACACGTTTATAGCAGTGAGTGTAAAGCTTCCAAAGACAAATTTGTTAGCTGTTATGAGCGATAAAGGATATATTATGTGCGGTGCGTTAGATGTGGGATTGTTAAACGAAAAGTTAAGCGATCGCGGCATTCTTGCAGGGCGCGCTGTTGGCGTAAGAACGATTGAGCAGTTGTTAGAAGCGCCGCTTGAATCGGTTACGATTGAAGCAGAAAGGTTAGGAATTACAACTGGCACAATTGGAAAAGATGCACTGCTAAAAATGATCTAAATATATCGTCCCTCTTTTTTGCATATACATGTGTAAGAAGGAGGGATTTGTTATGCGTGCGTTTCGCCCCCGGACTTCTCGGTTTCGGAAAGGGCCACTGCCATTTCGTTACGTATTGCTTATTTCATTTGCTATTTTTATTATACTTACCTTACAAGGATTGTGGCTTGTGAACAAAAGCATCCAGCCAACGTTAATGAAATATGCAGAAATGCAGACGAAGCGAACAGCAACAGTTGTCATGACGAAAGCAGTGAAAGATAGGGTTGCACAAGGGATCGATGTCGATTCTTTAATGAAGATGCAAACTGATAAGAATGGAAAAGTATCGACAATGGATTTAAACACAGAAGCAGTAAATGAGATTTTAACATCGACAACAGCGGATATAGAGAAATATTTACATCAAGTCGAGAAAGGGGATACGAAAGCGTTAGGATTATCAGAGGAAGATGGAACGGCACTATCCGTTCCGCTTGGTAGAATTACGGATAATGCATTGCTTGGTAATATAGGACCAAATATTCCAATTACGTTTACAACAATTGGTCATGTATCCACGAATATTAAACAAGATTTTCAGCAGCAAGGAATTAACAATACGGCTATTAAAATTGTGATGGAAATTGAAGTGGCTCTTCAGGTTATTATTCCATTCCATACGAAGGAAGTAACTGTGAAGCAAGATATTCCGATAGCCACACGTATCATTCAAGGCGAAGTGCCTGGCTATTACGGAAACGGCGGAGTTGTTGTACCGGAGAAAAAGGAGAAAAAAGCGGATAACTAATGTTATCCGCTTTTTAGATAAAGGAATTGTTAATTTGAGATAACTGTAGCATTAAACTGCGATTATTTTTTTGAATTCATTCGCTCTTTTCGCTCCCATAAGCTTAAATGCATATATGGATCAAACGCCCATTCTATATAGCCGTTATCTTTATACAATCCAAAATGCAAGTGAGGCGGAAACTTGCCAGCTGTCCCAGGAGGACCATAACCAGTGCTGCCGACAAATCCAATAACAGTTCCAGGTTCAACGATTTGTCCAAGCTGTATTTCTTTTGAAAATCCGCCTAAGTGTGCGTAGTAATGATAATTGTTATATAGGTCGCGAATACCAATGCGCCAGCCGCCAAGACGATTCCATCCTTTCGTTTCAATGATGCCATAGCAAGTAGAACGAACAGGTACACCATAGCCGGCGAAAATATCTGTGCCTTCATGCATACGGCGTCCGCCAAAGCTTCGTTTAGCGCCAAATGTACTACGGTAACTATGATCGCTGCGAATCGGCAGAGGAAAGGCGTTACCTTCTAAATTAATTCGATCGTAATGTTTGTACATACGAACATAACCTAATATTAACTCTACTGTTTTAGATCGCTGATAATATTCCCACAACATAATTTTTAACTGTTCTCGATTTGTCCCGCGTTTTCCTAATATAGTAGCCATTGTATAGAGAACATCTTGCTCATTATTTGCGTCTGCCAATCCATCTTTGTTTCCGTCTAACCCCATGCCTCCAAATAAGGAGATTGTATACGGTTTCGTATCATGAGGGTCTGGATTTGCTGGCCCGGACCATACTTCTGGTTTGAAGTAAATAGAGATAATAGCATCTGGCTTCTTAGGAATGTCACGGCGAACAGCACGGATATTTCGCTCGTATTGATCGATGGCAGCAAAGTAGTACCATGGAATATGGAAGACTGTCTCTATTTCTTTGTATAATGTCATTCGCTTCATATATATGTCTTCTTGATTGTTTTCTTGTCCATACACAATGTTTGTTTGGAGAAGAAAACAGATAGAAAGCAGAAGGAAAAATTTTCGATGCACGGCAGTAAGCTCCTTTCGAAATCACTACCTTTAGTGTGGGATATACACGATATTTCATTATAAGTAATAATTGGAAGGAATTCTTTGAATCTTCATTTGAGCAAATCGCTTTCATACGATAAAATAGATATGTTACATTGAAAGAAGCGAACATGGTAAACTATTTTATATTGTGCGGAGTTGATGAACATGACAAAACAAACAGAATATATTCGCAAGCCCGAGTGGTTGAAAATTAAATTAAACACGAATGAAAACTATACAGGCTTAAAGAAAATGATGCGTTCTAAGAACCTTCATACAGTTTGTGAAGAGGCGAAGTGTCCGAATATTCATGAATGCTGGGCTGTTCGTAAAACAGCAACATTTATGATTTTAGGTGCAGTTTGTACACGCGCATGCCGTTTCTGTGCGGTTAAAACAGGCTTACCAACAGAGCTTGATCTACAAGAGCCAGAACGCGTAGCAGATTCTGTAGAACAAATGGGCTTAAAACACGTTGTTATAACAGCAGTTGCACGTGATGATTTGAAAGACGGAGGAGCAGCTGTTTTTGCTGAAACAGTGCGCGCGGTTCGTCGCAAAAATCCATTTACGTCTATTGAAGTTTTACCATCTGATATGGGTGGAGTAGAAGAGAATTTAAAAATGTTAATGGATGCACGTCCGGATATTTTAAACCATAACATTGAAACAGTACGTCGATTATCTGACCGAGTTCGCGCTAGAGCAAAATATGATCGTTCTCTAGAATTTTTACGTCGTGCAAAAGAAATGCAGCCTGACATTCCGACAAAATCAAGCATCATGGTAGGACTTGGGGAAACAAAAGAAGACCTTATTGAAGCAATGGATGACTTGCGTGCAAACAACGTTAATATTTTAACGCTTGGTCAATATTTGCAACCATCTAAAAAGCATTTACCAGTTATTAAGTATTACACACCAGCAGAATTTGCAGAGCTAAAAGAAATTGCACTTAGCAAAGGATTTAGTCACTGCGAGGCTGGTCCGCTTGTACGTTCTTCTTACCATGCAGATGAGCAAGTACAATCTGCAAGAGAAAATACAGTAGAAGCAAAATAATGAGAAAAAATCCTTCTTAGTGAATCAACTAAGGGGGATTTTTTTATGAAGAATATTGTAGAAATAATAAAGGAGGGAGGAATTTCATGAAAGGATTTGTTTTTTTAGCGATTGCAATTGTGAGTGAAGTATTTGGGACAACGATGCTGAAGTTGTCAGACGGATTTACGAAAGTATGGCCAAGTATCGGTGTTGTTCTTGGTTTTGCATCTGCATTTTACTTTTTATCACAAACACTGCAATATCTTCAAATTAGCACCGCTTATGCGATTTGGTCCGGAGTTGGTACAGCGCTAACGGCATTAATTGGTGTTCTCATTTGGAAGGATGCTTTTACATGGCAAACATTTGTAGGTTTAGTCCTTATTATTGGTGGAGTTGTTGTATTAAATATGTCGAGTTCGGGTGCACATTAAAAAAGAGCTGGAAGTGTCAGCTCTTTTATCTGTATTCTAGTATGGTATTTCCACATGTGGATAAAATTTTACGTAATTCTTCTGTGGATAAAGAAATCGTAAATTCAGGAACACCAGGTGAAATCAGTATTTTTTCATATTCATAAATAGAAGAATCCACAATAATTGTTATATCCTCTGTATAACCAAAAGGAGCAACACATCCTGGAATACATCCTGTTTTTTCTCTTAGTTCATCAGGTGAACAAGGAGAGATGCGTGTACCAATCATATCTTTCAGTTGCTTCATATCAAGGCGAGTTCCTTCTAACGTAAAAAAGACATAGTAAGCACCGGATTTTGTTTTCATAAAGAGGCTTTTACTTGGTGCGCCTTCTAGACCGAGACGTTCTCGAACGATTCGATCTGTTTCATAATCTAGAACTGGTTCATGTTCAAATTTTTCATATAAAACATTTGTTTCATGCAGTAACGAGATGACTTCTTCGTACATCGTAATACAGACTCCTTTCTCTTCGCTTTTATAGTTCTAATGTTTTCATTCAATTTTCATATGTGAAATATTCCCCGTTGGTGCACAGTAAATATGCCCTGATTTAAGGTTATCAGTGGCTAACGTAGTGATCTTCAAATTGTTTTTTCCACAATCTGTGGATAGTCGTTGCATGTTTTTCTAATGTAATTTCGTATACATCTGGATTGCTTAAGCTTTTCCATGTGGAAAATCCGATACTTTCGTCAAAAATTCTTAAGATTAGTGTGAATAAGTTACCGTGTGTAACGAGCAGCGTTACTTCTTGCTCTTGATGTTGCAATATGCTGTGGATAAGTGGTTGTACTCGTTCTGTCGCTTGGCGCGTCGATTCTCCTCCAGGAAAGGCGACATCGATTTCTGTAAATGTTTGTTCTAGTATTTGTAACCAATTATCTAGCGGTATATCACTTAATATACGTTCAGCTAGTCGATCATCTTCTTGGATAGGAAGCTGTACTTGTGACGCATAAGGTGCAATCGAATGAACAGCACGAGCGAATGGACTCGAGATAATTTTTTCGATAGGAAGTTGTTCTGTGATAAGAAAATTTGCAAGAGTTTTTGCTTGCTGCTGGCCTGCTGCTGTAAGTGGTGCATCATGTTCTTGCCCGGTGGCAGCGCAATGACGGACAACAATTAATTTTTTCAAAATGTATCCCTCACTTATGAATAGACGAATTTGTACGTACTTCGACAAATAGAGTGAGGAATCCTCTTTTTTCTAATTATTGGGAAGTGGCGAGTTCAAAATAAAAGCTAAGCCGATTCGGCTTAGCTTGCATGTTCTGCTAGGAATTTTGTTTTCATTTTACGAATTAAGATGTAAGCACCAATACCAAACAGTACCATAAGTCCTTCTATTACAAATAAATGGATGAGTCCACGTTGGTAGAGTGCTGCGAAAAAGTCAATAAATGCATGAAGGAATACTGCCAGCCCTATAAATATGTATTTCTTATATTTTACAGCATATAAGACGAGCATTGTAAGAGCAATTTGCATGATAAAAGCAACGAGCCGCTCTACTGCACCAAATAAGTAGAAGTAAGGTGGATTATGTAGTAATGCGTCTTGGACAGCGCTAAGCTGTGGGATTTTCTCAATCATTTTAGCGAAGGTTCCATTATTAATGGAGAGAGCAAACATAAGACTTTGCAATCCGACAGTTGCCCCGATTAATAATGATTCGATTCCTCCGTGACCGATTCCATAAGCAAGGCCGTCTTTATACTCCTGGTATTTCTTAAGTAAATAGAAAAAGGCGATAAAACGTGCCAGTTCTTCAAATATACCCGCTGTTAACCCGCCATATATGGCATATACAAATGGATTTTTTAATAGCTCAGCTGTTGTTGGATTTCCAAATACAAAGACATGTAACGTTTTCTCTAAAATTTGTGAGAATCCGATAAAAAATACAAGCCCGACACCGACAATTTTGAAAGAGATTCTATATTTCTTTCGACAGTAAACGAGAACAATAATTGGGATAAGAACAGAAAGAGCAATTTGCACAATCATACTTCCAATTGCTGCATTTGAAACCATAAAGTTCACCACTTTTCACTAGTTTATAGCCTTATTATACATTGATTGGAAAATTTTTTTCAAAAAATAACCCAAAGGGAGGAAGTGCAGGAAGTGTTTCACTACATGAAAACGTGTGCAGCATATTCAAACTTAGACTCGAGCTTTGCCCTTTATGTTCTTGAATCCGGGATAAAAATAGTGAAATAACCTGAGAGTGTGTTCTCAGGTTATTTCATTGTATTAGGGAGCGTATTATTTTGCGTATTACTTAAATGCGGATTTTTGCTCATTTCATGCTTGAGCATATCAACTGTTTGTGCATATTCTTTATCGTTTAATGTGCCAGATTTCAGTCCTTGAATTTGGGATATTAATTTTTGTTCTGTTGATACATATGCTTTGTAATAGCGGGGAACTATAGACAGTGCTGTTTTTTGTACTTGATCAGCAACTAAATCTGGATTTGTCGTGTTTGCTCGGTATACAACAAACACTTCATCATCTGTTACAAGTGTTGCTGCATTCATGACATCGGGTAGTTTCACAGTTAAATCTGTAATCATTTCTGCTAATCGTTCCTTGTTAATTGTACCAACTTGGCGATTGGATACTTCATCTTTTTGTTTTTGAGAATAGCCGACTTTTGTCAGTGTGTCGTTTGGCACGTCTTTCCCGTATATGTCTCTATGCGCAGACAAGAGTACGCGGCTTCCTTCTTCCTTTTTCATTTCCGCTTTGTTTGTTTGGCATCCAGCAAAGATGGAAAGAGTGAGAAGGGATAAGAACAGTTGTTTTTTCATCATTGTTTCCTCCTTATTGGCTCGCTATTTGCGGGCGGTAATACCCCCACCTCAAAATTCGATGAAAGCATTGTCCAGCTCTAGCGGCTAGAATCTCCGGTCGTTTCGCCTCCCTCGGACGAGGCAAAAAGCGCCTCTCTGCCTTGGGCGCGGGCGTCCTGCGATTCTGAGCGAGCCGCTTCCGCTTTTCTAAAGAAGATAGGTGGGAGATAACTGTCCGTAAGAACCAGATTGGTTTAACTAACCTTTTGGAGAAAAACGCTCCAAAGGGAAGTGTCACTCTATAGCATTTCCCATTTAGGGGGTTTTTTGTATTTGAAATTGTTGGTTTTGTGGCTTTATGATACGATAAAAAGAAGAAAGAATAGGAAAGGGAATGGAAGATGGAGCAGAAGCAGGAGAGTCGCACTACAGTTTACGTGAATAATATCCACTATGAAGTAATACAAGAACATCGAAATGGATTTAATGAAGAAGCATTTAAAGCTCGCTACGCAGAAATTTTAAATAAATATGATTATATCGTGGGTGATTGGGGCTATGATCAGCTTCGACTGCGCGGATTCTTTGATGATAGCAACCAGCGTGCAACGTATGATACGAAAATTAGTACGTTATCGGAATATTTATACGAGTATTGTAATTTTGGATGTGCATACTTTGTACTGCGAAAAGTGAAGAAGTAAAAGAATTCCTCTTACACCGTTGTAAGAGGAATTTTTTTAACATTGTTATATCAATTACAGGTATATAGAAATACAATCGCCAGCAGAAAGTTTGGCATTTGGTTTAATGTGTTGACCGTTTAAATGAATAGAGCCGTCTTTAATTTTCCCCGTAATCACTGTTCGGCTCCAGTCTGAAATGTAGCTTGCAAGTGCTTTATCGATGCGAAACGAACCGTGCACAAATTTTAATAAAATAGTTAATTGCGTTGTTCCTGCATTTTTATAGAGCATCATTGAAGTGGCGTTTAATGTTTCTTGGCGTTCTTCTTGAGGCATATCGATTGTTTCAACATGTTCAGAATACGTTTTATAAATGTGTAATTTCTTATTCCATGTATGTCCTTTTTCGCATTTGTAAATCGCAAAACGATAAATGTTTTTACCATTCGCGTTATGTCTACGAATATGTGTATCAGTAAAAAGAGCTGTATGACCACAGTTTTTACAATGTTTTTCTACAGTTGCTTCTAATTCTGCCTTATATAAATTCCAAGAAAGTTGTACGTTCTGCATTTTCCTTCACCTCGTATTTAGATAAAGGAACGTGAGACATCTATTTGGATGTCTTGCAGTATGAAATATAGAAAAAAGAGAAAAATAAAAGAAGGTTCCCCTGTGAGGAACCTTCGTAACAATCATACTACAGATGTGCTACGTTCCTTTGTAATGGGAATTGGGCAGACTACTCCCTTGAAAAAAGCGTTGTGCTTTTTTGAGAGTAATACTATCCAGTTGCTGATCCATTACAAAGTATATGTTGGCATACGTAGTGTAATATCCTTTCTATCCAAATAGATTTGTCGTTAGTATATCACAGTAAACTGAAAATTAAAAATAAATAGCGCAAAAAATTACCAGCTTTGTTGCAAGCTGGTAATTGGGATTACATCAGTTCAAATAAAAATGAACGTAATTCTTCTGCATTTTCTTCAGAAACAGAAAATGCATGTTCTAAGTAGCCAGGTTCTTCTAAGTCGTCACGACCGATAATGGCAAATTTATTGCGCTGCATATCTAGGACGATTGTTTTGCCATAATGACGGTCAGAATACAAAAGCGCTAAATCGTGGCGCTCGTTTTCTCCCATAAAGCTTACGAAGCGCGTTTTTGTTTCTACTGTATCATCATAAAGAAAAAAGCGTTCTTCCATGAACATGACTCCTTTTTAAATATCTAAATTTAAGTGTGGTTTATGATCTAAATGGTGGTGCGTTTTAATAAAGCGCACTGTTCGCGTTTTATAACGCATAACGATTGAATATGTTTCTGCTAAATCTCCGCCAAGGAATTTCACACCATCTAATAACTCGCCAGCAGATACACCTGTTGCTGAGAAGATTGCGTCATCACCGGATACTAAATCATCTAGCATAAGAAGTTGACGTGGGTCTTCTAAGCCCATTGCAAGGCAACGTGCTTCTTCTTCTTCATTCATTGGAACGAGACGTGCTTGCATCTCTCCGCCAAGACATTTAAGTGCTGCAGCAGAAATAACGCCTTCCGGAGCACCGCCAGTACCGATAAATAAGTCGATACCTGTTCCAGGAAGAGCTGTTGCGATAGATGCCCCAACATCACCGTCACCGAATAATTTTACACGTGCACCTTTTGCACGAACTCGATCGATAATGTCTTGATGACGTTCACGCTCTTGTATGATAACTGTTAAGTCGCGAATTTTTTTATTGTTTGCTTTTGCTACAATTTCAATAGTCTTTTCGATTGGATCATCTAAGCTGATTTTACCAGCTGCATTTGGGCCAACCGCAATTTTTTCCATGTACATATCAGGAGCGTGTAGAAGGTTTCCTTTATCAGCGATAGCGATAACAGCCATTGCGTTTGCAAGACCTTTTGCTACGATATTTGTTCCTTCTAATGGATCAACGGCGATATCTACTTCTGGACCGTTTCCTGTTCCAAGCTTTTCACCGATGTAAAGCATCGGTGCTTCATCAAGTTCCCCTTCTCCAATTACAACAGTACCTGCCATGTTAACAGAGTCAAACATCGTACGCATTGCAGTCGTTGCAGCATCATCTGCTTCATTTTTCTTACCGCGGCCCATCCATTGTGCTGATGCAAGGGCTGCTGCTTCTGTTACACGGACAATTTCTAGTGCGAGTTCACGTTCCAAGGTGTCATTCCCCCAATTCCGAAAATCATACACGTATAACTATAACAAAGAAAGAGAAAAAGGTGAATTCGAAAAATTGTCGATTTTTTTTGAATAAAGGGGTACAATTGGGAATGAAAATGCTTTAATTTCCAGGTAGGTGACATATATGTACTTTGTAGACCGTAAAAAAATTGAACAAATGTTACAGTGTTTAGAGAAAGTTGTTGCAGCATTTCAAACAAAACAAGAATACCGCGGAGCGCTTGATGAATATGCATTAGAGCGCATGGCACATCTTATGATTGATTGTATTTTAGACGTAGGCAATGCCATGATTGATGGATTTATTATGCGTGATCCAGGTAGTTATGAAGATATTATTGATATTTTAATGGACGAAAAGGTTGTTACAAATGAAGAAGGAGAACGTTTAAAAGAAGTCGTTCGTCTTCGTAAAATGATTGTACAAGAGTATGTAAATATGAACCATACAGAAGTGTATGATACGGTTCAAAAACATATTGATATGATTAAACAGTATCCTGCTAATATTCGCCGTTATTTGGAGCAAGAACTTGGTCCTGTATCTGCATTTGCAGGAGAGTAAAATGAAACTTTCATTAGTGGAGGTTGACCCCCATTGATGGAAAGCTCTTACCAGGCAGGCGCATACCAGTAGTCAGTCCCCACCTCTCTTCTTTGTTTTCTCACAATCTTGAGGTGGGGGTTTTACTGCCTGCGAATAAGGGATGAATTCATGTGGCTCTAATGGACAATGATGTACTTTGCTCATTAAAGTTTGTTAAAGGGAAGAAGGTAGAAAAATGGGGGAAGCAGCACGTTCTACAAAAGAAGAAATTATTCAACTTTTGAAAGTAAGGGGAGAACAAACTGTTGCGGTGTTAGCGGAAGCATTGCAAATTACGGAGATGGCAGTGCGTCGTCATGTAAGCAGGCTTGAAAAGGAAGAGCTGATTGAAGCGAAGATGGTACGCCAACATGTCGGAAGACCGATGTATGTTTATAGTTTAAGTACAAAAGGGGAAGACTTGTTTCCGAAACAATATAAGCAGTTTGCAATCGAAATGCTAGAAGACTTGCTGCATATTGGCGATGAGGAACTCGTTAAGAAGCTTTTAAGGGCACGTACGAACCGTATGGAAGAACAATTAGCAAACCGTATAAATCGAAAAGAAACAACAGTAGAGCGATTAAAAGAAATTGCAGTTGTGCAAGAGAAAAATGGTTATATGGTGTGCATACAACAAGAAAGTGAACATTCCTTCCTATTACAAAAGCAAAATTGTCCGTTAATAGAGGTAGCTGAAAAGTTTCCGCAAATTTGTCATGATGAGAAAAACATGTATGATACACTTTTGCCAGATGCTGATGTGAAAGTATTATCTAGTATGTGTGATGGGGATTGCTTCTGTTCGTATCAAATAAAAGAAAAAAAATGAACATTATAGGACGCTTTTTGAAAAAGCGTTTTTTTATTTTGAAAAAGAGGATACGATAAGAAGAGAGTATGTATCAAGAAGGAGTGGCACCTATGTATAAAGGCTATTTAATCGACTTAGATGGAACAATGTATCGAGGCGAAGAACGAATTGAAGAGGCAAGTGATTTTATAAAAGCGCTGCAAGAACGTAACTTACCATATTTATTTGTTACGAACAACTCAACGCGTAAACCAGAGCAAGTTGCAGACAAGCTTTTGCAGTTTGATATTCCAGCTAGCTCAGAGCAAGTATTTACGACAAGTATGGCAACGGCGAATTTTATATATGAAAGAAAGCAAAATGCTTCTGTATATATGATTGGAGAAGAGGGCTTACGTGATGCCCTTGTGGAAAAAGGATTCACACTTGTGGATAGTAATCCGGACTTTGTCGTTGTTGGATTAGATCGTGAAATTACATATGAAAAGCTAGCAAAAGCATGCTTAGCCGTTCGAAATGGGGCAACATTCATTTCAACAAACGGTGATATTGCGATTCCAACAGAACGCGGCTTATTACCAGGGAACGGTTCTTTAACATCTGTTGTAGCGGTATCCACAACTGTAAATCCAATCTTCATTGGTAAACCAGAATCCATTATTATGGAACAGGCTCTAAAAGTGCTTGGTACAACAAAAGAAGAAACGTTAATGGTTGGGGATAACTACGATACAGACATTTTAGCTGGTATGAATGCGGGGATGGATACACTTCTTGTCCACACAGGAGTCACATCTGTGGAAAAATTAACAGAATATGATGTGCAACCGACGCACGTTGTCCACAGTTTGACAGAGTGGATTGAAAAGATGTAAGAAGAGATAGGCAATCGTAAAAGGTTGCCTATTTTTTTATAACAAAAAAATTCGTTCTGGTGATGTATATGGTCGAATTGTGTGAGGTTTTATTCCTTCCTTGCTGAACAGGTGAATGGTATAATATGGAACAAATGTGATGAGGAGGCGTATTTATGAAGTGCACAAAAATGATGGGGGTACAAATTTAGGGGGAAAACGCATCATTTACCCTATAAACTGCGTGGTTCCCCTTTAATATGGGGGTATCATCCTAGTGGAAAAAGATTTACAAGAATTAAAGAATAGTAATGTAACAACTACAGCAACCGATTTACCGAATTATGTGTTTACTGATGTGAAGAAGGCTTTTTTATGGCTTGGCTTTCTTGCTTTCTTCAGCGTATTGAACGAAATGGTTTTTAATGTAGTTTTACCTGATATCGCGAAAGACCTTGGTATATCACCGTCTTTGGCTAACTGGGTAAATACAAGTTTTATGCTTTCATTTGCTATTGGGTCAATCACGTACGGAACAATAAGTGATAAATATGGTGTGAAGAAATTACTTGTTTTCGGTCTGCTAGCTTATAGTGGTGGGTCACTTTTAGGTGTGTTGGCACATTCTAATTTTTTTGCTGTAATTGCTGCGCGTTTTATTCAAGGTGTTGGTGCATCAGCAGTGCCAGCGCTTATTATGGTAATCGTGGCACGCTACGTGAAATCAGAGAATCGTGGTAAAGCATTTGGTATAATCGGCTCGTTGGTAGCTATGGGAGAAGGAATAGGTCCAGCCCTTGGCGGGGTAATTGCCCATTATGTACAATGGTCATTTCTTTTTATGATTCCCATGTTAACACTTTTCACTATCCCTTTTTTTCTAAAAGAACTTCCTAATGAATCCACAAAGGGAGAGAGGGTAGATACTTGGGGATTAGCGTTACTGTCCTGTGGGATTGTCACATTTACTATATATACAGCGCAATATAACTGGTTGTATTTGGCGATTAGTTCTGTGTTGTTTGCAGGATTCGTTTTTCATATACACAAGGCTGAATCGCCTTTTATAGAACCACGATTATTTATAAATCGAAAGTTCATATTGGGAGTTCTAACTGCTTGTATTCTGCTAGGTACTGTGGCAGGTTGTATATCAATGATCCCTTATATGATGAGAGGTGTACACCAGCTATCTGCAAGTATGATTGGGTGGATCATATTTCCGGGAACTATGAGTGTAATGTTATTCGGTATAGTTGGTGGTAACCTAGTTGATAAACGAGGAACTACATTTGTTCTATGGCTGGGCTCATCTTTCATTATTGTGAGCTTTTTTATTATTTCATTATTTGCAGATCAAACACCATGGTTAGTTTCAGGTATGTTAATTCTAATGTTTGGTGGACTTTCCTTCGTTAAAACAGTAATTTCTACGAGTGTTGCGGATGCTCTGGAGCCGAAGGAAATCGGTGCAGGTATGGGATTTCTCAGCTTCGCCTGCTTCTTAGCAGAGGGATTAGGGATGGCTATTGTTGGTGGGCTGTTAACAAAACATATTCTAGACTATCCGTTACTTTCCACTACACAAAATGCTAAAGCGTACTTGTATAGTAATTTACTACTCGTTTTTATTGTTACCATATTAATTGGGGCAACCATTTATACAGTAGCTTATAGTCGAAGGGATAAAAGGATACAAAAGAGTTAGAGGAGATTTTGCAAAGATATATCTAAAATTATTGGAGACTACAAAATCCACCTTCACAAGGTGGATTTTTCGTTAAAATAAACGATTTACAAGTTCCTTTACTTCTTCAAGGTATTGTTTTCTTGTCTCATTATCCACAGAAGGAACACTCGTATAGAAAGCGTGCTCTACTGTTTCGATACCAGTAAAATCAAAAATACCTGCATCAGTTGTTTTCTTCATTGCCTCAAACATGCCGCTTGCATCATAATTTTCTTTCGAATTGCCCATTGTGGATAATAGTAGCCCTTTTTTGCCTGTTAAAAATTTATCAACGCCATTTGGACCGTATGTAAAAGCAAATCCTTGGCTAAATACACGTTCTACATACCCTTTTAAGATAGCAGGAAGACCTGTCCACCAAACTGGATAAATAAATGTGATGACATCTGCCCACGTAATATGTTCTTGTTCTGCCTGAATATCAGCCGGTGTATTTCCTTGTGAAAATGAAATGAAATCATTGGCAGCTAATACAGGATTGAAGTTTATCGCATATAGATCGCGAACACGTACTTCGTGTCCTTTTTCTTGCAACTGTCCTTGAAGTGTCTCTAAAATTGCATGGTTAAAGCTTTGTGGATTCGGGTGTGCATAAACGATTAAATGTTTCATTACAAATCCTCCTGTCTGTGGATATGTTAGTAGTATGTTCAAAGTGTGAATAAAACATATTCTGTAACAATTGTAGTTACATTGTATTGAGAAGTCAAAGAAGACGCTTTTTACAGATTGAGAAACAGGGGTTTTACTAGCGTGAGCGAATATGTACAAGGAAAGAGAAGGTGAACGTACAAATGAACATTCATACACTTATGTTAGAAGAAGCGAAAGATATAAATGTATGGCAATATGATGCGCCGTATGAATTATATAGTTTTACCGGAGCGTCTGAAACGCTGGAGGAATTGTTGGACGGTACATATTATGGTGTTTGTAATGAGCGTAATGAACTCATCGGTTATTTTTGTTTTGGGGATAATGCGCGAGTGCCGGGCGGAAAAGATGCAAAGTTATACACAGGTGAGTGTGTTGTGGATATTGGACTTGGAATGAAACCGACGTTAACTGGAAAGGGGTTGGGGATATCTTTTTTACAAGCTGGACTGCAGTTTGCGAAAGAGCAATTTAGACCAGAGAAAATTCGTTTAAGTGTTGCAGCTTTTAATGAACGTGCCATTCATCTGTATATGAAAGCAGGTTTTCAAAAGAAGGTTTCTTTCATGAGCAGGGGAAGGGAATTTTTGCTTATGGAGTATGACGCAGCGGAATGTGAAAACCAATAAGAAAAACCAGCTTAAAGAAGCTGGTTTTTCTTATTGGTTTATTATTCAGAATGTGCAGCTCTATGCGCTAAACGACTTGATGCAGCAGCGGCAATCGCTCCGACGATATCATCAAGGAATGTATGAACTTTACCTGTTGATTTGTCATTTAAATATTCTAAAATACCTGGTTTTAATTTATCGATATAACCAAAGTTTGTGAAACCGATTGAACCGTATACGTTGACGATAGATAAGGCAACCACTTCGTCTACACCGTATAATCCTTCGTCACGACGGATGATGTCTTGAAGAGGTGCACTTAACAATCCTTTTTCAGCAAGGACGTCCAGCTCAATTCCTGTAATGAGTGCATTTTGTACTTCGCGTTTGGATAAGACGCGTTCTACGTTATAACGGCACTCTTCCATTGCTAAATTGGGATGATATTTTTTTTGAAGAAAATGAACGAGTTCTGCAATATCGTCAATTGTTACACCGCGTTCTTGTAGTAATTGTAATGCTCTTTCTTGTAGTTCATTTCGTTGTGTCATAATTATCACCTTTTTTTCTTTTTAATATTGTATACGTATAGGTGTACTATGTGCATAGGAATGAAAGTTAACCAGAAGCTCATATATATATAGAAAAAATGTAGGTGGCGAGTACGATGATTCAACATATTTATGAGCATTATCATATACACGTCAAAGAACTTACAACCCTCGGGCCCTATCAAAGCTTTTGGGTTCGAAATAAAATTTATGTGCTTCTTGCGACGGGAAATTTGCAAGAAGAAGAGCTTGTTGAAATGAAGAAGTTAAGTGATTATATGAATCAGCAAGGTGATCTTACAGTTGCGACTTTTGTTCCAAACATACAAGGCTATTATGTTAGCGAGATAGAAGATGCAAATTATTGTTTGCTAAAAGGAATGCGTATGTTAGAGCGCAATGTAATGTCTTCAGGAAGCGAGCTATCGTTATTTCATAAGCGCGGAACGTTTTTTTCGGATGATGTTGAACATCTCAGCCGAATTGGTGAATGGAAGGCGCTGTGGGAAAAACGATTAGATCAGCTCGAACGCTTTTGGCAGTCAAAAGTAGTGAGTCATCCTACTGATATGTTTGAACAATTATTTATTGAATCATTCCCTTACTACTTAGGTCTTGCCGAAAATGCGATTCAATATGTAGTAGATACAGAAATTGATGATATTCCTCAACTTGCTGATGCTGCAACGATTTGTCAGGAACGATTTACGCCATTACTTTGGCGGCAAACGAAGCGATTAAAGCTGCCGGTTGACTGGGTATACGATCATCCAAGTCGTGACTTAGCAGAGTGGATCCGTCACGTTTCTTTTGAAAAAAAGGAAAACTGGAAAGAAGAAATTGTTCAATTTGTAACTGACTATGAACGAAACTACCCATTATCTTCTTTTGGATGGCGTCTGCTCTATGCGCGTCTTCTCTTTCCTCTCCATTATTTTGAAACAATTGAAGGATACTATTTAGCTGGAAGTGAGACGCAGAAATATGTATACCAAGATCGGTTAGAAACTATTTTGCAGCAGGTAGGTCAATCAGAACAATTTCTTAAGCAGTTTTATGACCTTATTCATTTACCCGTTGATAAGTTAGAAATTCGTAAGTTAGATTGGTTAACGTAATATGTAATTTTGAAAAAAGAGACCATAGTGGGTCTCTTCCTTTTGCTTTAGCGGCTTTCTAAGTGAGCCGCTTCCGCTTTTATATTAAAATACTTGTTCTACTTCGATTACGCCTGGTACTTCTTCTAAAAGTGCGCGTTCGATACCAGCTTTTAATGTGATTGTAGAACTTGGGCAGCTACCGCAAGCGCCTAGAAGGCGTAATTTAACGATACCGTCTTCTACATCTACTAATTCTACGTCACCGCCATCGCGAAGTAAGAATGGGCGTAATTTATCTAATACTTCTGCTACTTGTTCGTGTAAGTTTTCGTTTTCCATTTTTATCGACTCCTTTCATTAGTTTTATTATAATCAAGATACAGGGGAAAATCTATTTTTAATATCTTTCTTATGTTGTCAAAATAGTTTATGGAAAATTCCTGCTTATATGTGACAATAAGATGTAGAAAGAAATGTATGTGCAAATGGGGGAGAGAATATGATAAAAGTTAGCGTTTACGGAGCGAAAGTTGTATGTGCTAGCTGTGTTGGGATGCCGTCTTCAACAGAAACGTATGAATGGCTGCAAGCAGCAATTGGCCGGAAGTATGAAGGACAAGAAGAGAAATTTCATTTTGAATATGTGGACATTCACGAACAGCAAGAAGAGGAAGAAAAACGAACTTTTGCTGAGCGTGTGATTGAAGAAGACTTATTTTATCCCGTTGTACTTGTGAACGGTGAAATCGTGGGAGAAGGTAATCCCCGCTTAAAGGATGTATACGAAGAAATTGAGAAATATCTATAATATAACTCACAGAGCTCTTGCAACGTAGACTACGAAACGCAGGGGCTTTTTTTGTATTCGAAAGGGTGGATGAGATGAAGAAGGGCTTTGTAATAGGGAGTATAGGGCTTTTTGCAGTTAGCGGTATTGCCTATATGGAAGGAGATGCAGCGATGATTTACTCGTTAGCAGGTTGGCTGAGCCTCTTCTTCTTAGTTAGTGCAGCATTTCTTTGTATAGATGGATTCATTTTAGGAGCGCGGGGGACATTTGCTTCGGCAAAGCCAACGCGAAAAGAATCTCGTTTTCAATCTGCTAAAACGAATGCGTTTGCAGCGATTCCTAATGTGGCAGCTGCGTTAGGAGTATATTTATGGGTATCGTAATGGAGCGTTCTATACCAGAAGAAGTGAAACTCTTATTAGACAAATACGTGAATGGACTTCAGGAAATCGTTGTTAAAGAAAAGCTAGTTGGTGTGTATTTGTATGGTTCTTTAGCATTAGGAGCGTTTCATTTGGAAACGAGTGATGTTGATTTTGTAACGGTGACAACAGAACAAGTAAGTGAAGCAGAGAAAGTGAAGATACGTGAACTACATAAGAAACTCTATAAACACAATCTTGGTAAGAGAATGGATGGTATGTATATTCCGCTTGTTGATGTAGGAAAGCAAAATCATGAGATGTCACCGTATTTATATTGTTCAGATGGAAAAACGAATGAAGGACATTGGGATATTAATTCTGTGACGTGGTGGACATTAAAAAATCAAGGTATTACTGTTTTGGGGAAAACAGCAAACGAGCTTCCATATGCAGTAACGTGGGATGATGTTGTGAGCACAATGAAATACAATGTGGAACAATATTGGAGCGAGAAAGTAAAACGCTCTTATTTATTTTTATCCACAGAATGGGTGGAGTTTGCAGTTGTGACAATGGGACGTATCATATACACGTTAGAAACGGAACGTATTGTTTCTAAAGATGAAGGGCTGCAATATATGATGAAATCTTCTAAGAAGTGGGAACCGTTGCTGCAAGACGTGTATCGGATGCGTCAAAAGGAAGGGATGAAACCGTCCTTATCGAGATGGAGACGTGCTAAGATGACGAAGCAGTACTTATTGTTTGGGATAGAGGAATGCAAGAAGAAGTGGGGAAGATAAAGTGAAACTTCCATCAGTGGGGGAGGTTTTTTCACCCCCCCACTGATGGTTAGCTCTCACCAATCGGGCTTTTACGGGCAGTTATCCCCACCTATCTTCCTTGTTTCTCTTGAATCTTGAGGTGGGGTCTTACTGCCCGTTAATGCGGGATAAAGTGAAACTTCTGTCAGTGGGGGTTTTACTGCCCGCGAATAGCGGGATAAAAGAAGTTCATACTTTTGTTTGTTTTCATTGAAATCGCTTCCAATGTATATATAGGTAATAAAAAACAAGAGCTGCATGGCGGCTCTTGTTTTTTTGCTTAACCATTATGATGTTTATACATCCAAAGAATACCTGATTTTAAAAGGCGAGGTACGCGGCCCATTAACGGCTGATTTGCGAGTAAACCGAAACCGTGTTTTTTACCAAGAGAACCAAGAACACCTTTTAATTTAATAACAGGTAGTTCTTCTGGTAATGTTTCATTATTCCAACGTTTTAATAATATTTGGACAATTTGTTCACCTTGTCCTTCTGCAAGTTGAGCAGATGGTGCATGCGGCAATGCAGCGCAGTCACCTAACACATACACGTTCTCATATTCTGGGATATTATGATATTTTGTTAATACAACCCGACCGCTATTATCGTGCTCGACAGGTAGATTACGAACAATTTCACTCGCTTGAATGCCGGCTGTCCATACGATTGCATCGCATTCAAGTGGTTCATCGTGATTATACACAATATTTGGTTCTACTTTTGTAATGTTCGAGTTACGAATGATTGTAACGTTATGTTTCAAAAACCACTCTTCTACGTATCTGCTTAATTTTTCTGGGAATGGGAAAAGAATGCGATCTTTTCGGTCAAATAAATAGATGTTTAAGTCTGGACGGCTTTCGCGAAGCTCGCTTGCTACTTCAACACCGCTTAGCCCAGCTCCTACAACAGCAACTGTTGCGTGTGGCTCTAAACCGTTTAGTTGTTGATATGTTTGACGAACTTGTTCAATGGATTGAAGGCTATACGTATTTTCTTGCGCTCCTGGAACGTTGTGATAGTTGTCTTCACAACCAAGTCCAATAATTAAGTCATCATAATTCACAATTGCACCGTCATCAAGATGAACGGCTTTGTTTTCTAAATCA
Organism: Bacillus sp. CGMCC 1.60114; assembly: GCF_042676365.1. Lineage (NCBI taxonomy): Bacteria > Bacillati > Bacillota > Bacilli > Caryophanales > Bacillaceae > Bacillus > Bacillus sp. CGMCC 1.60114. Next base: position 52,422 of record NZ_JBHTHG010000003.1, on the reverse strand, counting down.
ACATTCGTTATAGTCCCATATTGAATATTAAGTCGTGGATGTTCTGGAAATGGAATGCGAATATGCGTTTCAGAAATCGTTCCTGCTACTAATGCGTAGTATTCTGTTTTAAAACAGTGATACGGTACCTTGTCGATTAATGTCACTTGAACATCATCCGGAAGTTGGTTGCTCGGAAGAAGACGCTGTAAAACTCTCATTCCACCGTAGCCCCCACCAAGTATTACGAGGTGCTTCATGATGGATTACCCCTTTTCTATTGAAATATCCCCTGATCATAAAAAGTTTTTATATTACAAAAATATTTTGACTTTACCCACTCAAATTATATCGAATTTAGAAGCAAATAACAATGTATGAATGCATAATCTGTTGTACAATAAGAAGAAAAGTGGGGCGATTTGTGAAAAAATTGTAGAATGCTGCAGTTTTTGACCGAAAAGTGCTTTTTATTAAGGATTACAGAATGAAACGATTGAAAATTTTAGTCGTTTTAACTCGACTTATACAAACATCTTAGTTTTACTGTTATAAAACAAGGGTTAATATATAGATGTAGGGGGGATTAGGGTGATTAAACCGTTAATTGAATTTTGTGTCGGCAACCTTGCAAGTGGCGCGCAAAAGGCACGGGAACAACTGGAGAAAGATCCGAATTTAGATGTGATTGAGTATGGCTGTCTTGGTTATTGCGGTATTTGTTTTGAAGGACCGTATGCACTTGTGAACGGTGAAGTTGTAAAAGGCGAAACACCGGAAGAACTTGTGAAAAACATATACGATTATTTAGATGAAAATCCGATGTTTTAAGACGTTGCAAAGAGGCAGCGTCTTTTTTATTTGGTAAAGGGGAAACGCATAAAATCACCTTGAAGGAACAGTCTAACTAATGCAGCAACGTATATAAAAAAAGAAAGCCCTTTGTTGAAGGGCTTTTTTCTTACACGATACGTGTAAGCACGACCTTGTTACGCTAAAATGTCGTTGAATATGAGAAACGGGGGACATTCTTATTGTTTTCCAAAAGCGCTCATTTTATACTTATAACAATAAAAAATTTTGGAGTGAAACAATATGGAACAACTTTCTTTCACGAAAATGCACGGCCTTGGAAATAATTATATTTATGTAAATATGTTTGAAGAACAAATTGCAGAAGAGCATTTAGCAGAAGTTGCTGAAAAAGTGTCAAATGTGAATACGGGGATTGGTTCTGATGGAATGATTTTAATTTGTCCATCTGAAGTTGCTCCTGTGAAAATGCGTATTTTTAATAAAGACGGATCAGAAGGAAAAAGCTGCGGGAATGGGCTGCGCTGCGTTGCAAAGTATGCATATGAGCATAAATTAGTAGAAGAGACTGTTTTTACAATTGAAACGTTAGCAGGAATCGTTACAGCAGAAGTAAAGGTTGAAAATGGAATCGTAACTTCAGCTACGATTGATATGGGTGCACCGCGATTAAAACGCATTGATTTACCGATGCTAGGTGAAGGTGAAACGCCATTTATTCGTGAAGATTTCTTGTACAGTAACCATCGTTATATATTTACAGCTGTCTCAATGGGAAATCCACATGCTGTTATTTTCGTGGATGATATTGATGAAGCGCCGCTGACAACATTAGGACCTGTTTTGGAAACACATGAGATGTTTCCAGAAAGCGTAAATGTGGAATTTATTGAAGTATTAAATGATCGTGAATTGCATTTCCGTGTATGGGAACGCGGTTCTGGTATTACACAAGCATGTGGAACAGGAGCATGCGCCGCAGTTGTAGCAGCAATCTTGAACGGGAAGATGAAGCGCGGGCAAGAAATTACTGTTCATTTAGCAGGTGGAGATTTAATGATTACGTGGACAGAAGAAGGAACAGTTTTAATGAATGGGCCTGCAGAAGTCACTTGCAGCGGTGTATATTATTATAAGATTGAAGAGTAAAGATGTATAATAGAATGAAAGAAGAAAGGAAGGTGGATTCTATGATTACTGTAACAGAACAAGCAGCATATCAAATTAAAGATATGTTAAAAGATGCTGAAGATGGAGAGAAATACGTTCGCCTTGCAGTGCACGGCGGTGGATGTAGCGGTCTTTCTTACGGATTAGGATTTGAAAGAGAACCGAACGAAGACGACACAGTTCTTGAATTTTTCGGTGTTGAATTTGTTATTGATAAAGAAAGTGCTCCGATTGTAAAAGGAGTAAAAATCGATTATAAGCAATCAATGCTTGGCGGCGGGTTTACAATCGACAATCCAAATGCTATTGCATCATGCGGCTGTGGATCATCATTCCGCACAGCAACGAATGCTGGTAAGCCTGAAGAGTGCTAATGTAACGTTTTTCGCATTGAGATATGATTGCGTTTTGAAGACTTAGTCAAATGCTTATTTAATTCGTTAGAAATGAAAAGAGCGTCCGTAATGGCCGCTCTTTTTTTGATTCATTTAATCAAGATTATCGGTAGTAAAAAATGGATTTATGATTTTTCTGTTAAAAAAGCGAATGTAATAATAATGTTCATGACCGTTACAGTAAAAGAGTATATAGCTGTATTATTGACAACATATGTTGGGATACAAGCGACAATTAATAATGTTTGCAGGGCAAGGTATAAGGGGAGGCGGCGCTTCATTCGTAACTGTTACAGTAAAGGAGCAGGTAGCTGTATTACCGGTGGCATCGGTAGCGGTACAAGTGACCATTGTAGTCCCAACAGGAAAGAAAGATCCAGATGCAGGTGAACAAACAGCAGTCACACCAGGACAGTTATCAGAAACGACAGGTGCTGGATAATGAACAATAGCACCAGATTCCCCTGGATCATTTGCCTGAGTAATGTTGGCAGAACATGTGATAGTAGGCGGTTCGATATCTTTCACTGTGACGGTAAAAGAGCATATAGCTGTATTGCCAGCAGTATCTGTAGCGGTACAAGTAACAGTTGTAGTCCCAACAGGAAAGAAAGATCCAGATGCAGGTGAACAAACAGCAGTCACACCAGGACAGTTATCAGAAATGACGGGTGCTGGATAATGAACAATAGCACCACATTTGCTCGGATCGTTCACTTGAGTAATGTTAGCAGGACAGGCAATAGTAGGCGGTTCGATATCTTTTACTGTAACGGTAAAAGAGCATTGTGCTGATCCTCCGCAAGGGTCGGTAGCCATGCAAGTGACAGTTGTAGTCCCAACAGGGAAAAAGGAACCTGATGCTGGTGTACAGGCAACAGTAGCACCTGGGCAGATATTATTTACGGAAGGTGGTGGAAATACCACTACCGCCCCGCATTGACCAGGGGCATTATTTTGAGTGATGTTGGCGGGGCAGCTGATGATGGGGGTGCGAGTTTGGTCATCGATGTTAGCAAAGATATCTTGACTTCCGCTGAGCGTATCAGTCCATACTGAGATTAATTTTTCTGGTTCTGACGCATTTGGTGGGCTTATAGCTGCAAAAATATAGTCACCGATAAATTGGCATGGTTCACCAAAAGACGGATCGGCATTAGGATTAAAAGAAACGTCTGTTATTCGTGAATTGCTTGTAAATGAAAGGCCTCCATCAAGGGATTTTGCTCCAAAAACATCTAGAAGGGTAGTAGATTCCCGGTTTGTATAGTAAATCACGTTTACGGTGCCGCTACACGGTGAAGCTGTAACAAATGGGAAAAAATTTTGAGAACCCTCTGGGCTATTATCGACTCGTATAGGAGCAGACCAGTTGGCTCCGCCGTCATCGGAAAAAGACAAGAGGATGTGAGCATTTCCAGATCGAAAGTCCTGCCACGCCGCATAAACTCTTGCAAACTCTGCAGAACCAAAACATCCTGAAGTATCTACCGCAAGAAAAGCAAATGTGGGAACACGGAATCCCCATTGAGGGACCTTGGCATTCAATGGAGAAGGAACCTCAACGATATTACTCACGGTAATCGTAGGTCCAAATGTAATTCCGCCATCATCTGAACGGCGTATTTTAAACAAGGCATTATTAAAATCTCCTTCAGTCCAAGCGACATATACTCCTCCATTTGGACCTACTTGAACATTTGATCCTTGAACAAAAGGAAGTCCGGGAAGTACGGGTGTGATGGGAACTGGTGGTAACCAGTTTAATCCGCCATTTACCGATCTTTGAAGTAAAATTTGTGAATTAGTGAAATTACCCGTGAACCGGGTGTAGCTAATATATGCATTGCCCACAAAGGGACTTGTCGGAGATTTATCGATGGCCAGGTATTCTTTGTCATCAAAGATTCCGTTACCTGTTTCAGTAGAAACGATGATTGAATTCGCGTAATTTTGTCCACCGTCTACTGAACGAAAGACAATTATAGATGCCTCATTTGTTGCATTCTTAACTGCGATTCCTGATATCAATGATATATTGTTTAAACCGAAATCTATAATTGGATCTGACAAGACATCAAAACTGGTGGTAACAGGTAAAATCGAGCCAGTAAATGTATTGCCTCCATTAAAGGAGCGGAAAAGAGCAAATCCATTCTTTGTATAATCATGGGAGACAGCAATAATGGTTAAGGGATTCATTGGATTAACTGCTACACTCGGTTCATTCTCCGGTGAATTAGTGCCAGGGAGTGGTATATTCGTTCCATTTGCAAGTGCATTTACATTTCTTACTGTAATGTTTTCATCTTTTGACTGCATTTCCATTCTAATTAATCTTTTTGATTTAGACATTGTTTCACATTACACCTTTCTATTTATATACTAGTCTAATCAAGCTATCGGGTGTCCTTTTTTTTTTGTAAACGTTAGGTGATTTTTTCTTTTTTAGGTATGTGGACCTTCTCGGATATAGATTAGACGGTTACTATCCCGTTAGGAAAAGAGTCTCTGTAGGACAAATTGATCGTTTACATTACCTAGAAAACGACTTTTTAAAGCTTGTCCTAGTATCATATGCAAGTCTTGAACGAGTTGTTTCAATAGAGTTTTGGATGAAATGAAAAATATTCGCTTCAAAGGTAGCTTATATATCATATAAGGTGAAATCTCCTTAGGGTCTTATTGTCCGCAAATAGCGGGATAAGGTGAAACTTCCTTCAGTGGGGGCTTCATCCCACACTGAAGGAAAGCTCTCACCAATCGGGTTTTAACGGGCAGTTATCCCTCACCTATCTTCCTTGTTCCTTTCTGCACCTTGAGGTTGGGGTCTTACTGCTCGTTAATGCGAGAGAAATGACGAAAAAGGTAGAAATTTCAGTTTTGGTAATTGTAATTAGAGCGCTTTCATGTTATTTTTAGATAAATAATAAAGTGGATTTTTTTATTTCTTTATTAATTAACTGAATTTTCAGAAATATTTTTCATGTATTTTTTCTATACCAAATGATTATTAAATTTAATATAAGCCGTAAAAGGTACCACTACTTATCTGTTATTTTAAAGGATAAAAAACCTAATAAACGTTGATTTGAATATCGGAATGTAAAGATATACACTCTGGAATGAATGTATTATCCCCCTTACCCAAAATTAGGGAGGTATAGAATTTGGGAATCTCTACGCTACTATTAAATGCATTTATTATTATAATTTGTATCCTTAGTTATCAAGTATTTTGGCTAGATAAGACAGAAAAAAAAGCACGTAACGATATACTAATTTCCTTTCTTTCATCGATTGCAATTGTTCTTTGTATGACATTCCCTTTTCGATTACATGATGGATATATTTATGATTTACGTTTTATTCCAATTCTTTTAGTTTTGCTATACGGAAATACAAGAAGCATTATTTTTATAGGTATTGTATTTATTTCTTATAGGTTTTATTTAGGTGGGAACGGCTTTTTTCCATCAGTTATTATATATAGTATGACTGCGGCTGTTACGACAATATTCCGTTACTTTCTACCCGTTCATTTTAGGAGAAAAAAAATATTGTTTAACATACTATTTATTTTGATTTGTACCAGTGCTCTTTCTATCTTTGCTACAATAACTCAAATTAAAATAAGTGGTAAAATCGAAGCTGTTTTTATTGAATTTTTGGCTAATTATGTAATGATTAATATTTTCACAGGAATGTTATCTGTTTATTTAGTAGAGGGAATGATTGAGAAATTTAGAATGAAAGAAAAAATTCAAAGGGCAGAAAAATTTTATGCGGTTAGTGAACTAGCTGCATCGATTGCGCATGAGATTCATAATCCACTGACTACTGTGTATGGATTTACTCAATTATTCCATGAAAATGAAATTTCAAAAACATCTCAAGATAATTATTTAAAGATTATGTTAATGGAATTGGAAAAAGTACAATTTATTATTAATAATTATGTATCTCTAACGAGACCACAAAATACGATAAAACAATTACTAAATATTAATTTTATTTTTCAAGAGGTAACAAATATTATTTCACCATTAGCACTTTCATATAGTGTTGAAATAAAGAGCAGTGTTACAAGTAATCTGTATATAAATGCTAACTCTGAGAAACTAAAACAATGCTTAATCAATATTATCCAAAATGGAATTGAAGCTATGGAAGATGGTGGAGTATTACAAATTCATGCACAAAAAATAAAAAATAATATTGTGATTGATATTATCGATTCGGGAATTGGAATGTCTCCACAAGAAATAAAGCGAATTGCTACGCCGTTTTATTCAACAAAAGAAAAAGGAACTGGATTAGGTACTATGATCGCTTATAGTATTATTAAAGAATTAAACGGAGATATAGAAATAAGGAGTAAAAAAGGAAAGGGAACACGCTTTTCCATCATTATACCTTGCTAAGCAAAAATGAAATCAAGCATTTTTTATCGGTGATTTTTAATAAAATCGTGACAAAAATCCGATAATAAAAAAGAGGTGATTTTGATGGGAAAATGGAATGAACAGGCAGCACCGAATAATAATTTGTCATCCAGCACAATTCGGTCATCTGAACTCCTGTTAGGAAAGAAAGCAGACCATGAATTTTCAGAGGAACTTTCCGATGGTGGAGAAAGAGATAAAAACATTCAAATACTCAAAAACAATTCTAAATAGAAAAAACTGATGCAACGGTGGCGATGAAAAAATCGCCACTATTTTTTTTCTTTGTACAAAAAAATTTCTATTCTAAGCAAAAATTAAGAGCTAAAAATTAAAAACATCACCATACTTATAAAATGGCTTTTTTTATAAAAGGTTCTTTTTACTAACTTAGGATGTTTCAAAAACTGTTGATTATGAAATGTTCTCCCTCATATTTCCTCAAAATACGCTTCAAAAATATATGCCAAAATCAAAAAGATTATTGTATAGTTTAAATATTACATCAACTAGGGAGAACTATGCAGCAGTTAGTGATGTTACGTAATCACTTTCTAGAAAAAGATATTAATCTTGTTTCTATTTTATTACTAAAGGGGGATTAGACATGGCACAACAACAATTGAAACGCGAACTGCAACCGCGCCACATCAGGCTTATGGCAATAGGCGGGATGATTGGGACAGGAATTTTCAAAGGAAGTGCAGATACGATTTCAGCTGCAGGACCTGGTATCGTTTTTTCTTATTTATTTGCAGGGTTTCTTCTTCTCATTGTTATGAGTGCAATAGCAGAAATGGCTATTGCTTATCCAGGTTTAAATATTCAAGGGATGATTCAAAAAGCTTTCGGTTCCCGTTTCGCCTTTGTCATTGGTTGGCTCTACTGGGTCGACTGGATTTTAGTTATTATTGTTGAGGTTTTGGCAGGAGGGAGCTTTTTACAATACTGGATTCCATCCGCTCCTTTATGGTTGCTTAGTTTAGCATGTACTGCGCTTCTCCTCTTGATCAATTTGTTTAGCGTCAAACTTTACGGTGAAATAGAGTTTTGGCTTGCGAGTTTCAAAATTATTACGCTTGTTTTATTTATTTTGCTTGGTTTTGCCTTATTATTTGGCCTCATTCCAAATCATGAAGCAGCATATTTTACAAACTATACAAGTCACGGCGGATTCTTTCCAAAAGGATGGGGAAGTATTTTTACAGCACTCTTAATAGTTGTCTTTTCTTTCGGAGGCTCAGAATTAATCGGATTAACTGTAACAGAAACGAAAAACGTGGAACAGACGCTTCCTAAAGTAATAAAAGGGGTCATGTTTCGAGTGGTCTTATTTTACACATTACCTATTCTCATCATCACTGGACTTATCCCTTGGGACGAAGTAGGAAAGCAAGGCAGTCCTTTCGTACAGGTCTTCTCGGCAACCGGATTACAAGGTGTAGCACATATTATGAACTTTATTTTATTGACCGCTGTGTTGTCGGCTGCCAATTCAGGAATGTATGCTACTTCCCGTATTTTGTACTCTCTAGCGCAAAATAAAGAAGCTCCTGCTTTATTCTCGCGTCTTACTAAGCGCGGTGTTCCTGTCTGGGGAGTTCTTGTCAGTTGCACTGGTTTATTAATTGGATCTTTTATCGCGTTCCTTACACCAGAGCATGTTTTTGGCTATTTGATGTCTATCCCGGGCTTTACTGTTTTGCTCATTTGGACTAGCATTTGCCTTGCGCAATTCAAGTTGCGTAAACAGTATCCTAAAATGCCGTATTTTCGCGTGTGGTTCTTTCCATACAGCACCTTGTTTGCAGCAGCTGCCTTGGCAATTATTTTTATTTTCTTCTTGTTCAATGCGGGGAATATAATTAACTCTATTGTATGTGCAAGTATTCTTATCCTTTTATCGGTCCTATCCATTTTGGTTGGCAGAAAGGAATCAAAATAAAGATCTTCAGCTTAAAAAGGAATATTCACTTTCTAAGAGTAAAAAGGCCGTGTAAAGCGGCCTTTTTGTTTTGGTATTTTCATTAAAAAGCTTCTGCAAGACTTTAACATACTTCCAAAAGAATTCCCTTTCCTCAAGGAATGAGAAGGGTGAAGCCCAATGAGTAGGGAGGAGATGAATTTTGGTTGGCGTAAGCCAAAGGAATGAAAAAGGAATTTCCTCAAATAAGACAGAAATTATAGAAAGAATACCTTTGATCTCAAAGTTATTGTTTGCTGACTGTAGGCGGTGCACCATTAGAAATTCTAAAGCAATGCCGAAACACAAGGACAAAACGAATGGGGGGTGATGACAATGTTGTTGAACCAAAAATATGAAATCTTTCCCACAGAAGCGCAAAAAGAAGTGCTAGACTGTTGGCTACAATATTGTCGTCAAACCTACAATTCTGCCTTGTTAGACAAAGAACGGAAATATAAGCAAAATAAAGAAAATTACAATCGCTATGATATGCAAAGACAACTTACATTGGACAAGAATACGTATCCTTTTCTAAAAGAAATGCCTTCTCAGCCGCTACAAGAAGTTTTTGCGCGTCTGAAAAAAGCGTTTGATAATTTCTTTCGTAAAGATGCAAAGTATCCAAAACAGAAAAAGTATAAAGACTACACGAGTATGACATTTCCGCAATTTGGGTTCAAACGAAATGGAAAGCATCGCTATGCCATGTCTTTTTCTGATAACGGTAAATTATACAATACAAAGCTGGGAGAAATAGATATCATACTTCACAGACCACTCGAAGGAACAATCAAGCAACTGATTCTCAAACGTCAAGGGAAAAGATGGTACGCTATTTTCTGTGTCGAAAGACAAGTGGT
>NZ_JBHTHG010000003.1:0-42703 GCF_042676365.1 Bacillus sp. CGMCC 1.60114 | reverse complement strand
AGTATGCCGTTCTTTCTAATGGTTCAGAGTTTGAAAACCCTAGATTTCTCCGTGAAAAAGAAAAACAACTAAAGAAAGCACAGCGAAAACTTTCTAAGAAGAAAAAAGGTTCTGCTAACTTCATAAAACAAGTCGAGCGCGTTCGCAAGCTACATGAAAAAGTAGCGAACCAACGCAGAGATTTTCTTCATAAACTAAGTTACAATCTAGCGAAAGATTATTCCGTTATCGTTGTAGAAAATCTAAACATTCGAAACATGGTTGGAAACAGAAAATTATCAAAGTCTATTTCTGATGCAGGGTGGGGAATGTTTCGAAACATGCTTGCTTACAAATGCGAAAATCATGGCGGTGTACTCATCAAAGTAGAACCAAGGTATACTTCACAAGACTGTTCTTTTTGTGGGAATCGTGTGAAGAAGTCTCTCTCTATTCGTACTCACATTTGTACAAAGTGTGGAACGGTATTGGATAGAGACTATAACGCGAGCCGGAACATCTTACAAAAAGGATTAGAAGAATTGCTTATAACAAACTAAAGTCTACAAACTGTAGGGCAAGGTTATGTCCGAACAGTATAATCTACGCCTGAGGAGACTGTGTAAGACGCAGTGGGACACCCCACTATGCAACGGTCTATGAAACAGGAAGCCCCTTCTTCAATCAGATCGTAAGGTGGATAAGGAGGGGTTATTCACTAGAATGTGTATTCCATACATGATTAGCTAACATGATGTTTTTGCAAAAAATTTCAGATGATTAACAGTAACTTGTAAAAAATGATTTTTCACAGAAAGTTCAAATAAATAACATTTGAAAAACTAAAAGTTGTAGTATTATTTAGGTAAGTCGAACTTTTCGACAAATTAAGACAAATTTTTTATAAAGCGTGAGAAGTTTTGTGGTTATATTTTTCATTCTATATCTTTGAAGCCAAAGAAAATAAGGAGGAATGATTATGACAAATAAACACCGTAAGTTACTCAGTAAATCATTTAAAGAATTAGTGCAAGAAAATAAACAAAAGATACTTAACGATAAACAAGAGTTGGAAAGAATTGAACAAAGAATTGAACAACGTTATATAATTACAAAACCAGCCTCATAACGGCTGGTTTTTTCATTTATGAAATTGTTATACAAGTTGTAAATTACAAAAGTGTAATGTTTATGTCATGTTCTTAAATTTTACCTTTTGCAAAAACGCATTATGATAGCGATATAATAAAACGCACACGAGGTGAATGATGTGAAGCGACATATTGCACTTTTTAGTATTCTAGTCGTAGTTACAACGATGTTAGCTGGTTGTAACTTTAACCGTATGGGGAAAGATCAATACTATGTTCAAATTACAGCTGATGGACTAGAGAAAAATGAAAAAGCTGATAATGGTACGCCATTTAAATTATTTGAATATAAATTATCAGGATTTGATGAAGGCGGTAAAGAAAAAACAATGGAATTTACAGCTCCGAAAAATCTTCGCAAGGAAGCATTTTTACGCGTATATTACTCTGATAAAAAAGGTGTAACGTCTTGGGAAGAAGTAAAGAAAGATGATCTTCCAGCAAAAGCGAAAAAAAAGTTAGGTGTGAAATAAGGGGATAGCTGAAAAGCTATCTCCTTATTTTTTTTACAAAATCGTCTTCCGAAATAACCGTAAAACCGTATCGTCTGAATAATGCAGTTGTAACACCGTAACCATCTTGTTTTTCACCATTAAATTCACCTGTATAAATGACGGAACTTCCGCAAGATGGACTGCGTTCTTTCAAAATTATATATTCTGGGTTTAAATCTTTGATTTGATTCAATGCTTCATAAGCACCCGCAATAAAGATTTCCGTTACGTCATTTCCGTTTTGGTCTATTACTTTTGCAGTTCCGTTCAATACATCGTCACCGTTTCCACCGACAATTTCAGCTGGTGTACGAGGTGTTGGCAATCCGCCTAATACTTCCGGACAAATAAGAATCGTTTCTTCTTTTTCTAGAAGTTCTTGAATCTTTGTAACGAGATTATCATTTCCGTCATAACGACAAGCAATTCCTGCTAAACATGCACTGATTACGATCATGTTTTCACCTCAGTTTGATGAATTTACTTCTATCATACAACAAAATCTTTCGCCACTTTTATGTTTTTCCTCTTATTTATAAAGTGAAACTTCCATCGGTGGGGGTTTTACTGCCGCGTTAATGCGGGACAAACAGGGGGATAAGCATGAGTAAATTGTATACGTTAATGAGAGAATATAGCGAGTTTCAAAGTAAACAAGAGTTTAATATATATCAACAGCGAATTTTAGCGCGCTATCAAGCTCATATGAATAAAACAGATTTTCTCGTAATCCGTTTGTTAGGAAGGTATGCGATAAACGAAAAGCAAAAAACGGTTGGTGTTGCATGTCCGTTAATGGAAACAATTGCAGTGAAATTAGGGAAAAGTATACGAACTGTACGCCGTTCTGTCGCAAAGCTTGAGCAGCTTAGTATTATTAAACGTGTGTTTACAAAGGAAAGATATAAGCGCGGGAGATATAGTGCGAATTTGTATGTGTTTTGTAAACGGGCAGTTGACCGCATGAGTGACCGTATGCAAATGACCGCATGTGAAAGTGGCGAGAGTGCAGGAGAGTGTAAGAAGGAGCAGGTGAATGAGGAAACGGAAACTAGTGTTTATGAAAACAATTTAAAGATACAACAGAAAATAAAAACGTATGATATGGACGAAACGTATTGTCGTCATGATATTCCAGTGCAATTTGTAGATGCGATTTCACCAATGTCACGTCATCCGCAAACAATTAATTTTGCTTGGAGTAAAGTGGAACTCGCTTATAAAAAGAGCGGTTTATTTGAGCTAGGGTTGTTGTGGGAACAGATTATGAAGCATGCTGATATACAAATGCAAATCATTCGGCGGACAAAAAGTGTTATAAGGGCGTATAAGTACGGTGAGATTCGCAAAGATTTTGGTGCACTTTTATATGGTACGATGCAGGCGTTATTTTTAGATGTCGCATTAGAGTGGGGGGCGGCAGTGAGGAGGAACAGCGGGATTGTTTTATATAATCCATTTGAAAGTGAAAAAAGAAAAGAGTCATGCTTATGAAGCATAACTCTCTACTTTTAATCAAATTTTCGTACAATCGGAACGCGAATTGCGATAAATAACACAAATAGAATGACAGCAATTGCACCACTTTTCATAATCGTGACAATCGGTATCCCGGCAGCTAATGCAAGTGAGGTAAGGGCATAAGAAATAGGGATAAAGCCCATCGACGATAACATGAGTAAACTCATAACTCGGCCCATCATTTCTTCCTTCACAGTTGATTGAATCATGGCCATTAACGGTACGATGGCCATTGCGATTGCAATGCCGTAAAAGCAGCCTGCCAGAACTGCTTGCCAAAGTGTTGTACTAAAGTTAATAGATAAGAAGAAAACACCGGATAGCAGCATCATAATAATGCAAAATAAACCGCGTCGCCGATTAATATTTCGCAGCCCGACGATAACTGCACCAATGGCCATTCCCCCGCCAACAGCAGCTTCTAAGTAACTAAAGTGGAGCGAGTCACCGTGCAGTACATCTTTAATGAACAGCGGAAAACCGACTTGCATCGGTCCGATTAAAAATAAATTCAAAAAGGCGCTGCAAATAAGAAACGTTGATAAAAATGGTGATTCTTTCACATAAAGGATGCCTTCTTTAATAGAAGTGAACATGCCTTTGTTTTGGTTTGTTTCTTCTTGCACTGTACTTGTGTGAACTTTTTGGATGAGTATGGCAGCAATAAGTAATAATAAAATCGCTATCGCAAAGATTGTTTCATAATTACTGAATTTAATTAGTATCCCGCCAAGGACAGGACCAAGAATAACAGATGCTTGGTTTGTCATTTGCGTGAGTGAATTTGCTTGTGTAAGGCGGTGCTTCTCTACGAGATCCGGTAAGATAGAGCCATCAGCTGACCAGAAAAAGGCATCAGCTAAACCAAAGAAGAGCGCAAAGAAAGCAAATGTGTATAATGTAACGTGCCCAATGATGAACCAAATGAGAATGATCGTTACAAGAAGCGCGCGCACAATATTAGAATAAAACATGATGTTCTTTTTGGGGAATTTGTCTGCAACGGCTCCGCCGATAATCATGAAGATCAGGCGTGGAACACTAAGGGCAACAAATACAACTCCAAGTGATGCTTCTAAGTTTAATGTTTTTGCTATGTACCACGTTTGCGAAAACGTAAAAAATGCTAAGGCAAAGCTTGAACATAGGGTAGCGCCCCAAAGAAACAGGAAGTTTGTATTTTTTAATAAAGGCGTTCCCATTTCTTTTACAGCAAGTTTACTTTTATGTAATTCCTCCATATGAATCCCTTTCTGTCATATGTCTTTTTATCTTTGTTAACAGTTTCTAATCTTTCTATACAGATACTTTTCATTGTATTCAAAAAAGCGGAATTTGCCTAGCAGATTGTTGAAGCATAAAAATAAGAAGGTGCCGAGGCATCTTCTTATTTATACTTTAAACTAATGCAATATAAATATCAACTTGTGCATCATCTGGATCGAAAGTTCGTTCATCGTACAGCTCGAAATCTGTTGTGAATGCACGGTTGTTTTCTTTTGACCATTTCCAAATGTCTTGCCATGTTTCTGCGATAATTTCTGATAATGGGCCTTTGCGAGTTGTAAATACAGCATATGTCGCGGCAGGTATAGTGAGTGCTGTCATATTTTTCGGTGTATCACCATCAGTGGAAACTGGAATCCCGATTGTATACGTGTAGTTACCTGTTTCATCGGATTCATAGTTTGAATATAGTGCCATCGTTTCTGTTTGTGTAGCTTTATTTGGAATGTGATGGGTGATTTGTTCTTGGAAGTATTGTGTCCATAGATGAGGGATTTTTCCATCTCTGGACATTTCAATTTCGTTGTTTGTAGTAATGGAAATACCGGTGGCTTGAAAAGCTTCTTTTTTCACAATTGTAGGTTGAATCATCGTATCATCCTCCTCGTTCTGGAACAAATGTTCCGTTTTAATTATACCATAATTATCCAAAGAGAAGATACTTCGAAATGGTTATTTCTTCATAAAAAGAACTCCTTTCCATTAGAAAGGAGTTCTTCAACGTATCTATTTCAATTAAAACATACTAGAACTATGCATTGGTTGCAGTTTCGCATTTGGATCGAAGTACGCTTTTGCATTGTTTACTGCTGTTGGAGCTTCGCCAAAGCCGCATGCAATCAGTTTTACTTTTCCTTCGTATGTGCAAATATCACCAGCTGCGTAAATGCCAGGGATGTTTGTTTCCATTTTGGAGTTTACAACGATGCTGTTCTTTTGAATATCTAAACCCCAGTCTTTAATTGGACCAAGAGAAGAGACGAAGCCGTAGTTTACAATCACATCATCAACATCAATAACAATCTTTTCTTCTGTTTTCACATGTTGAAGTACAACTTGTTCAATTTTCTCTTTACCGATTAGTTCAGCCGGAACGTATGGTGTTTTGACTTGTGCGCGAGAGTTCATTAACGTTTCAACGCTATGCTCATGTGCGCGGAATTTATCACGACGGTGAACAATTGTTACTTCTTCTGCGATTGGTTCTAACATCATTGTCCAGTCTACCGCAGAGTCGCCGCCACCAAACACGACAACGCGTTTGCCAGCAAATTTATTCATATCCTCAACGAAATAGTGTAAGTTTGCTTTTTCGAATTTCTCTGAACCTTCTAATTCTAAACGGCGTGGTTGGAACGCACCATTTCCAGCTGTAATGATAACCGATTTAGAGTAGTGAGTTTCTTTACTTGTTACAAGCTTGAACACGCCATCTGCTTGTTTTTCCAACGTTTGAACAGCTTCTTCTAAGCAAACAGTTGGTTCGAACTTGCTCATTTGTTCTTTTAAGTTGTTAATGAGTTCTTGTGCACGAATTTTAGGAAAACCTGCGATATCATATATGTATTTTTCAGGATATAATGCAGATAATTGACCACCGAGTTGTGGCAAGCTTTCGATAATTTTTACGCTTGCTTGTCTCATACCGCCATAAAAAGCTGTGAATAATCCAGTTGGGCCTCCACCAATAATAGTGATGTCGTATACCTTTTGATTTTCTGTCACTGTTTACTCCCCCTATAATTAGGAAATTTTTCGTGATTCTCCTATATACACTCGTATGTATGTTATACGGCACTTCTGTGAACGGAGTGCAAGGGCACTCAAGACAAATAATATCATATTTTATAAAAAAAATCGTTAGAAAACGACTGAATTGTGTATACGATTTGTATAGACCTGTTAGAAAAGAATATCCAAATAAGTGAAGTATACAATTTTTGGTAATTATAACCATTTGCGATTGGTTAAATAAAATTATAGATTATGGTTCCGTATTTGAAGGTGAAAAGGCTGTAATTGTTCGTTACATGCTGAGCAAATAAGGGGATGTCAAAAAACGTAAAAAGACCTCGTTATTTTAAAATATTGATAATTCTACAACTGCTTGAAAAGTAAAGAGAAAACGAATAATATAGGAAAGTGAATGTATTAATTTTTTGTGACAAATTTCGTAACATTTTTTAAACTTAATTTTTTTATTTTGTCTAGATTGTGAAAAAGTCTACATTCTTAGCATTTAAATAGTTTTAGCATTATTTTTATTATTTTTACTATCTATATAAAGAAGATTAATTTTTTTATTTTGTCTAGATTGTGAGAAATTCTACATTCTTAGCATTATTTTTACTATCTATATAAAGAAGAGGGTTGTGATTAGGGTGAAGAAGCCAAAAATCGTGGTTCTAGGTGCAGGTTATGGCGGAATGATTACTACTGTTCGTCTGCAAAAAACATTATCTGTAAGTGAAGCTGAAATCACATTAGTAAATAACAACAGCTATCATTATCAAGCAACTTGGTTACATGAAAGTGCAGCTGGTACGTTGCATCATGACAAAGTTCGCTTAGACATCAAAGATGTAATCGACACAAATAAAGTAAACTTCGTACAAGACACAGTTGTAGAAATTAAAGCAGCTGAAAAGCGCGTTATTTTAAAGAATGGCGAGCTAGAGTATGATTACTTAGTAATCGGTCTTGGTTTCGAATCTGAAACGTTTGGTATTAAAGGATTAAAAGAGCATGCATTCTCTATCGCTAACATTAATGCAACTCGTCAAATCCGTGAGCATATGGAGTACATGTTCTCTCTATATGCTTCAGAAAAACGTGACGAGTTAGTTACAATCGTTGTCGGTGGTGCTGGATTTACAGGTATCGAGTATGTAGGTGAACTTGCAAACCGTATTCCTGAGCTTTGCAAAGAGTACGATGTTCCTCGTGAAAAAGCACGCATCATCTGTGTTGAGGCTGCTCCAACAGCGCTTCCTGGTTTCGATCCAGAGCTAGTTGAGTACGCTGTAAAACAATTAGAGAAAAAAGGTGTAGAATTCCGCATCGGTACAGCAATTAAAGAAGGAACTGAAGAAGGTATTCTTGTTGCAAACGGTGACGATGTAGAATTACTGAAATCTGCAACTGTAGTTTGGGCTGCAGGTGTTCGCGGTAACGGTATTGTAGAAGAGTCTGGCTTTGAAGCAATGCGCGGCCGTGTAAAAGTGGACGAGTACATGCATGCTCCAGGTCATGAAGAAGTATTCATGGTTGGTGATGCAGCGTTAATCATTAACGAAGAAATTAACCGTCCATACCCACCAACAGCACAAATTGCAATTCAACAAGGTTACAACATTGCACATAACTTAGCTGTTCTTGTTCGTGGTAAAGGTGAAATGCAGAAGTTTGTATTTGATAACAAAGGTTCTGTATGTTCATTAGGTCATGATGATGCAATGGGCGTTGTAATGGGCAAAAAATTAACTGGTTGGAAAGCTTCATTCATGAAGAAAGTAATTGATAACCGTTACCTATTCATGCTTGGCGGACCTTTATTAGTTCTTAAAAAAGGTAAATTAAAATTATTTTAATATGTAACCATAAGCAGAAATGGCGATAAGCTGTTTCTGCTTTTTTATTTTTAGTTTGATTTTGCTGTTTTACTAGTTGTTTCAATAAGATCGATATTTGCTTGAAAATCCTATTAAAAAGACAGCGGTTACTCCTACTAATAATGAATCAGTTATATATTCGCCTTTTTTGATATACCTCAAGTTTATTTTACTGAATATCCTAAAGATTATAAAGTGCTTTTTTACAATGGACACACATTTCTCAACATTCTCCTTTTGAAGGTTTTATCCCGCTATTCGCGGGCAGTAAGACCCCCACTGACGGAAGTTTCACTTTATAGTATAATGAAAGAAAAGAATGAATATTCTGTTCGTTTAATTGGAAGGGGTTTGCAGCGATGAGTAAACGAGGAAAGGTATGGATAGCAGTAAGTGGTCTCGTTATCACAGAAGATGGAAGATGGCTTGTCGTTAAGAAGAAGTATGGTGGATTAAAAGGGAAATGGTCATTGCCTGCTGGTTTTGTGAATGAAGGAGAAACAATTGATCAAGCGGTGCAACGTGAAGTATTGGAAGAAACAGGAATTGAAACAAGTGTAAAAGGAATAATGGGTGCACGATCTGGCGTTATACGCGGTGAGATTAGTGATAATATGATCATTTTTCTCTTGGAGCCAAAAGGAGAAGACATTGTCATTCAAGAGCGAGAATTGTATGAAGGAGCGTTCGTATTTCCAGAGGATATTGTAAATGATGAAAATACCTCAGTTTTAATTCGTTATTTATTAGAAGCGATGCCGGCTCCGCTTTTAAAAATGGACGAGACATTAAATCCAGGGGAACAGTTCGGTTATACGGTATATAACGTTTTTGTAGGGAGTGTAAAACGATAAGTAAGAAAGGATGAAGAAATCATGAGCATACCTGTTTTATTAATTTCGATGATGTTATTTTTAGTCTTATTTTTTGGAATTGGTTTTTTATTAAATATGATTTTACGAGCAACATGGGTGATGGTCGTTGTATATCCGCTTATTTGTGTGTTTATTATTGATAAAGTCAATTTCTTCGATTACTTTGTACAGCCGAAAAAAGCATTCTCTTTATTAGGAACAAGTTTTCTTCATCTTGGACAAGCTGATATTATGATTTTATCAACTGGCTTAGTTGGTGCAGCTTTATCTGGTGTTGTGATTAAATCATTACGTCAACGTGGATATCAAATGTTTTGAAGCTCCTTTCGTAGGGGCTTTTTTTTTAGAGATGTCTAGCTTCAGCGCTTTTTGAGGCTAAGCAGGGCGCTTACGCTTTTCTTGTGAGTATTTTCTTCATCAGTTGGGGAACAATAATGATGAAGGAGTGTGGAAAATAAAAATGATAAAACGATATAGCATTCGCATGATGATGGTTTGTTTATTTTTAGCTGCATTATGTGTAACTTGGCAAGCTGTGTCAGGAATTTCTCTTTCTGAAATGATTCATATGTATAAGAAAAATGAAGTGAAAGAAGTACACGCAGCTGAACAGGACAAGCGGGCAATTCCAAGTACGGAGGTCATTCGTGCTCTCGAGAGTGCAAAGGATTGGTCAAAATATCGTTCGATGGAAGTTACGGCAACAGGATATACAGCAGGTAGGGAGTCAACTGGGAAGACAAAAGGACATCCTGAGTACGGGATTACATATTCCGGTGTGAAAGTAAAGCGGGATTTATATTCGACAATCGCGGCTGATTTGCGAGTATTCCCGATTGGAACGATTTTGTTTGTTCCTGGCTACGGCTACGGTGTTGTAGCAGATAAAGGCGGTGCGATTAAAGGGAATCGCCTTGATTTATATTATGAAACTGTGCGAGATGTATATAATCAATGGGGAAAGAAAAAATTGAATGTTTACATTGTGAAAATGGGAAATGGAAAACTTACTGAACAAGATTTAACACTTTTAAATGAAGATGAAACAATGCAAGTGTTTCGCGGACAATATTTAAATGAACGATAGTCTAGACGCTTATAGCGCTGGACTTTTTTTTATTCTCTTGCAATCATAAGATGAAATGAAGGAAAAAACGCAGCGAAGGGAGAGAAATAATGGAAGACTATCCTTTAGCGTATTATGAGTTTTTCATAAAGTATAACGAAGGTGATTATTATACGTGTCATGACTTATTGGAAGAAATGTGGCTCGAAGACCGGGGGAATTTGTTTTTAAAAGGTTTATTGCAAATGGTAGTCGCTCAGTATCATTATAGCTATGGAAATATAAAGGGAGCACGAATGATGATGGAAGTAGCAGAAGAGTATTTAACTCCATATTGTCCTGTTTATTGGAATTTGAATGTTGAAAAGGTCGTACACTTTATTCAATTGTGTCGCAAAATTTTACCGAAAGAGATAAATCGAATTCCATACGAGCAAGTGCAGAATTTCCCGCAGCTCCCAGAGTTTATTTTATATATGGAAGAAGTTTGAATTGTCGCATTTTCACGAAAATAAAGCTATAATAGAAGCAGAAAAAATCTGGGGGTGCTAGCATGTTTCAAGTACAAAAAGAACTAGCAAGTCATGAAGCGGTAGTTGTAGCTTTATTTGAAGATGAGGTAATGAGTAGTTTTGTAAAAGAATTAGATCAAGCGTTTGGTGGACATGTACAAGTGCTATTAGACGAAAAAGAAATTTCTCCGAAGAAAAAAGTGATTTCTAAAGTACATAGCTTAGGGAAAACAAATGTAAAGCGTTACTATTTTGTTGGTCTTGGCAAAAAAGACAGATGTACAACAGAAACATTGCGCGGTGCACTTGGAAAGTTAGCGAAAACGTTACACGGTGCAAAAGTAAAAAATGTCGCATTTGTATTGGATTCATTCGTTACTAAAAAAATGGATGCAATTGATGTAGCGCATATTGCAGCAGAAACTTATTTACTTGGTACATATGAGTTAGTAACATATAAAACGGATAAAAAAGAAGCGCATCAATTAGAAAGCTTTGTTGTTGTTACAGAAGAAGATCCGCAAGAGATTGAAGCAGCATTAACGGTTGGTTATGTACATGGACGTGCTACAAACTCTGCGCGTACGCTTGTGAATTTGCCACCAAACGTATTAACGGCAACAGCTTTAGCAGACTATGCAGTTGATCTGGCAGAAAAATATGATATGGACTATAAAGTGCTTGAGAAAGAAGAGATGGAAGAGCTTGGAATGGGTGCGCTTTTGGCTGTCAACCAAGGCTCCGTAGAACCGCCAAAAATGATTGCTCTTTTATATAAAGGTAAAGAAGAGTGGACAGATGTAATTGGCTTAGTTGGTAAAGGTATTACATATGATACAGGTGGTTATTCTTTGAAACCGCGCGAAAGCATGGTTGGTATGAAAGGCGATATGGGTGGCGCAGCAGCTGTTCTTGGAGCAATGGAAATTATCGGTGAGCTTCGCCCAGAGCAAAACGTAGTTGCGATTATTCCTTCTACGGACAATATGGTGAGCGCAACTGCATTTAAACCAGATGATGTGATTACCTCAATGAGCGGTAAAACAATTGAAGTATTAAATACAGATGCAGAAGGCCGCTTAGCATTAGCTGACGGTATTACGTATGCGAAAAAGCTTGGTGCAAATTATCTTGTTGATGTTGCGACATTGACAGGCGGTATTATCGTTGCTCTTGGAAACCATACAACAGGTGCAATGACAAATAACGAAGCATTTTATGAGCAAATGTTAGAAGCAGCGATGGAAACGGATGAGCCAATTTGGCAATTACCGATTTTTGAACGTGATAAAGAGCGTGTTCGTAACAGTAAATTTGCAGATTTAAATAACTCACCAGGACGCGATGGTCATGCAATTATGGCAGGAACATTCCTTGGAGAGTTTGCAGAAGAAACACCTTGGGTGCATTTAGATATTGCAGGAACATCTGATACAAAGGGCGTACACGACTTAGGTCCAGTTGGTGGAACAGGAGCGATGGTGCGTACATTAGCAACATTTGTTGAGCGTTTTGGACAAGAGTAAGATCAGAAATTAATGCTTATAGATAATATAAAGAATGACGTGCAAGCAGATAAAAGGTTTGCACGTCATTTTTTTACAAAGAAAGAGTATATAATGTACCATCCATAGCAAAAGAAGTACGCCCAGTCTCTTCTGATACAACTAATACAAGGGCATCGCTTACTTCTGATAATCCAATCGCAGCCCGGTGTCGAGTACCTAATTTTCGTTCCTTTGTTACATGCTGCGATAACGGAAGAATGTTAGCGGCAGAAATGATATGGTTCTCCTTGATTAGTACAGCCCCGTCATGTAAAGGATTGCCTGGATAGAATATGGATTCTAATAAAGGGGACGTCAGTTGTGCAGTGAGAGGTGTTCCAGATTGAATAAAGTTATCGAGCGCGTCTTGTCGTTCAATGGCAATTAAAGCACCGTGTTTTTTTTCTGCTAGGTGTTGCATAGCTGTTGTTAAGGCGATGTAACAATCGGTAAATGGTGATAAGTATGTTTTCATATAATAAGAAGCAGCATTTGCTTGAACGTGCATGAGCATATGTTGAATTCCTTCGACTTTACATAAAATACATTCATGCTCATTATCTAAGGCTTGTTTTATTTTTGTTAATTCCACTTCAACATTTTGAATGGATTCTTTAATTTGACGTTTTAGTTTTTCTGATAGTGTCCATTCTTCCATGGTAATCCCCTTTTTGAGAAGTATTGATTCTAATCGTTAGTGTGCACAAAATGTAGAAATATAAAAGGTAAATCCTTTCTAAATGTCAAAACATATTGAGGATGGTGTAGTTTTTTTCATATAATGGGAGTATGTTAATCGAGGGGAGAGGACAACATGGATTGGAAACAAGAATATAGTCGCTGGATGTCATTTGCAAATTTAGATGCAGAACTGAAGGAACAATTAGAAGCGATGCAGCACGATGAAAAGAAAATAGAAGATAGCTTCTATAAAAACTTAGAGTTTGGTACAGGCGGTATGCGCGGTGAAATTGGTGCCGGTACAAATCGCTTGAATGTATATACAGTTCGTAAAGCGACGGAAGGATTAGCACGTTTTATTGTTAAGCAAGGGGAAGAAGCGAAAAGACGCGGTGTTGTCGTTGCTTATGATTCTCGTCATAAATCTCCTGAATTTGCAATGGAAGTTGCAGCAACACTTGGAGCACATGGTATTAAAACATATGTATTTGAAAGCTTGCGTCCAACGCCAGAGCTGTCATTTGCAGTACGTTATTTACATACAGTAAGTGGGATTGTTCTTACAGCAAGTCATAATCCTCCAGAATATAACGGATATAAAGTATACGGAGAAGATGGTGGACAGCTTCCACCGAAAGAAGCTGATGAGCTTATCGATTATGTTAATGAAGTAGAAGATGAGTTAACGGTAGCAGTTGCGGATGTGGAACAATTAAAGGCAGATGGTTTATTGCAAATAGTTGGACAAGAAGTTGATGATGCGTATGCCGAGCAGTTACAAACTGTCATCATTAACAAAGAGCTTGTACAAGAAGTTGGCAAAGACTTAAAAATTGTATTTTCACCGCTTCATGGAACATCGAACATCCCAGCGCGCCGCGGTTTAGAGGAAGCGGGTTTTACAAATGTAATGGTTGTGAAAGAACAAGAATTACCAGATCCGAATTTCTCTACAGTAAAATCACCAAATCCAGAAGAGCATGCGGCATTTGAACTTGCGATTCGCTACGGTTTGGAAGCGGATGCAGATGTGTTAATTGCGACAGATCCAGATGCAGACCGTCTTGGTGTTGCTGTTCGTGATCATAACGGTGAATATCAAGTGTTAACTGGAAACCAGACAGGTGCATTAATGCTTGATTACTTATTATCGCAAAAGAAAGAGAATGGAACATTACCAAGTAATGGTGTTGTGTTAAAGACAATTGTAACTTCTGAAATTGGTCGTACAATTGCAGAAGCATACGGTTTAGATACAGTTGATACATTAACAGGTTTTAAATTTATTGGTGAAAAAATTAGACAATACGAAGAAAGCGGACAATATGAGTTCCAGTTCGGATATGAAGAAAGCTACGGATATTTAATTCGTCCATTCTGCCGCGATAAAGATGCAGTCCAATCTGTGCTCTTTGCTTGTGAAGTAGCAGCATACTATAAATCGCAAGGAAAAACACTGTATGATGGTTTATTAGAGGTGTTTGACAAGTATGGCTATTTCCGTGAGGATCTTGTATCGCTTACGTTAAAAGGAAAAGATGGTGCGGAGAAGATTCAACAGATGATGACATCATTCCGTGAAAGTGCACCGAAAGAAGTAGCTGGTATTACAGTAACAGCGGTAGAAGACTATAAAGCAAGCGTGGCAACATCTTTGCAAGATGGTCATGTAACAGAGATTCACTTACCAAAATCAAACGTATTAAAATACCAGCTTGGTGATGGTTCTTGGTTCTGCCTACGCCCATCTGGAACAGAGCCGAAAATTAAGTTCTATTTTGGTGTAAAGAGCGATTCCCTGCAACATAGTGAAGAAAAGCTAGCAGCGATTAAAGAAGCTGTTATGAATCTTCTGTGATAAAGTGAAACTTCCATTAGTGGGGGGGCTTCATTCCCCACTGATGGAAAGCTCTCACCAATCGGGATTTTACGGGCAGTTAGCCCCCACCTATCTTCTTCGCTTCTCTCTACACCTTGAGGCGGGGGTCTTACTGCCCGCGAATAGCGGGATAAAATAGAGGTAAATAAGTGAGAGGAGAGCGGATATATACGATCTCCTCTTTTCGCTCCTAGAAAAGAAAGCGGTTTAATGAATGGATTTTTATGCTTAGAATGACAAATTTTTTATAGGACTATTAGAACATGTACATATATAATAGAAAGAGATGTTTGAGGAAATAAAACAGAAAAGAGGTTACCTTACATGAAAAAAGTAAGAAAAGCGATTATTCCTGCAGCTGGTTTAGGAACACGCTTTTTACCAGCAACAAAAGCGATGCCGAAAGAAATGCTCCCAATTGTTGATAAACCAACGATTCAATATATTGTAGAAGAAGCCGTTAAATCTGGTATTGAAGATATTATTATTGTTACAGGGAAAGGGAAACGTGCAATCGAAGATCATTTCGATAACGCGTTTGAACTTGAACAAAACTTATTAGAGAAGAAAAAGTATGAACTTCTTGAAAAAGTACAAGCTTCGTCTAAAATGGTTGATATTCACTATATTCGTCAAAAAGAGCCAAAAGGACTTGGGCATGCGGTATGGTGTGCACGTAAATTTATCGGCGATGAGCCGTTTGCAGTATTATTAGGTGATGATATTGTACAAGCTGAAAAACCATGTTTACGTCAATTAATGGATGAATATGAAAAAACACTTTCTTCTGTAATTGGTGTGCAAACAGTTCCAGAGCAGGAAACACATCGCTATGGTATTATTGATCCGCTTGAGCAAGAAGGACGTCGTTATCAAGTAAGACAATTCGTTGAGAAACCTGCACAAGGAACGGCACCATCTAATTTAGCGATTATGGGACGTTACGTGTTAACACCAGAAATTTTTATGTTCTTAGAAGAGCAGCAAATTGGAGCGGGCGGCGAAATTCAATTAACAGATGCTATTCAACGATTAAATGAAATTCAGCGTGTATTTGCATATGATTTCGAAGGAAAGCGTTATGACGTTGGAGAAAAACTAGGCTTCGTACAGACAACAATTGAAATGGCGCTTCAGCATCATGAATTAAAAGATGATATGCTTGAGATGATGAGAAAGATTTTAGAAGAACAAACAAAAGAATCATAAGATAGAAAATCCCTTAGCTAAATGGCTAAGGGATTTTTTGAATTAAGGACTTGTAAAAGCTTCAGTGCTAAACAAGGCGTTTTTCTTAAGAAACTGTAGTATGGGAATGCTGATAAGCTGAGCGGCGCACAGCGTAATAAATGCGCGGTGCAATCATTGCTCCAAGTGCAGTGAAGGCAATATCTTTTACAGCAAACCACATCATAACTTTCCAAGCGGCTGCATAGCTAATATGACCGCCTACCCAATTATTTATAGCTAAGTACATGTAAGTCGTTCCAATGATATAGACAAGAATGATTCCGACAGCAGAAGCAGTAGCAAATGTACCGAATTTTGGGTTTTTGACTTGCTCAACGATTTTCCCTGTTACATAGGCAACAATAATGAAAGCAAAAATAAATCCGCCAGTCGGGCTCAATAGGGTACTAAATCCAGCTTGAAAGCCAGCAAATATAGGTGCTCCTGCAACTCCAACCAGTGCATAAACAATCATAGATAAGGCTCCGATTCTGCTTCCAAGAAGGAGACCAGCTAAAATAGCAAAGAATGGTTGCATAGAAAGCGGAACACCTCCAACTTGTAGAAATGGTGCCCAGGATGTAATATTTGCTCCAATCGCCATAAGTGCGACAAACATTGCGGCTAAAGCTAAATCTGATGCACGAAGTTTACTCATAATGTTAACCTCTGGTTGTTTTGTAGTTAACATTATCGTACTGAATGTATCTATGCATTGTCAATTAGAATATTTTGATACTTTGGCTTTAACACCTCGCGAAGCAGCGTATAAGGAATACGAAATTGTGGAATGCCGCTTACGTACGGTGCAATTTCGTACAGCGGAAAATAAATCATGAGATGGCCTTGCTCTAAAACGTATTTGAGTTTTTTTTCGTTCATTACTTTCTCCGCAGCATCTGGGAAAAAGTTTGCTTTATTTTGCTCAATTTGTCTAACGATTTCTGTCTTAATGATTGTTTCATATTGACTATCTTTTTGAAATAAATCTGCTAAGCGAAGAGGTTTATTTTTCTCTACATCGAATGTATTTGCTTTCCATTCGTACATACCATGAGCGCCGCCTGTATATTGATAGCGATTTACATATAGGCTGAGCAATGGGAATTTATTTAAGCCTACCTTGTAGTCAACATTTGCGATATATGGATGGAACGGAGCGTCTGTCTCTTTTGATTGTTCATAATAGGTTTTCGCATCTTTTTCTAAGTTCTTTTTAAACTGGTTTGTACTTTTCTCATAATAGGTATTTAATTTCTTTTGAAATTGTTCATTAGGAATGTTATGAAATTGTGGATAATTGAGTTGATATTCAAAATAAGGATTCTTACCTTTTTGGGTCATAGTATGAATTTTAATTGTAAGGTTAGATGGTTGGGCTGCTATTGCACTTTTTGGTACAATAGCTATAGAGAAGCAAAAAAATAATATAATATATAATAGTTTCTTCATGAAATGTACCTCCATGTATTATAGACTCACTGATAGTTTGAAAAGAAATAGATAATATTATGCATTTTTTGGTAATTCGAAAGGGGATAGTCGTATGCCTAAAACATTAATGGAAGCATTAGGTATTGAATTATTAGAAATGACAGAGGAGAAGGTTGTAGCGACAATGCCAGTACACGGAAGTACGCATCAACCATTTGGCTTTTTACACGGAGGAGCATCTGTCGCTCTAGCAGAAACAGTTGCAAGTGTTGGTACATATAATTTAATTGATCAAGATAAATATTTGTGCTTTGGTCTTGAAATTAATGCAAATCATTTACATTCAAAACGAGAAGGAATTGTAACAGCAATCGGAACCCCGCTTCATAAAGGAAAGACGACAATGGTGTGGGATATTCGAATTATTGATGAAGACAATACTTTAATTTGTATTTCAAGATGTACAGTTGCAGTGAAAGCGAAAAAATAAAAACGATTGCCGATATGGGCAATCGTTTTTATTTTTCGTGCTGCATTCATATTGAGAAGAGAAAAAAACGACTGCTTCAAGCAGTCGTTTTCTCATTAAAACTGGATTTTCTTCTCTAAGAAACCTTTTAATTCGCTAATTGGCATACGTACTTGTTCCATTGTGTCACGGTCACGTACTGTAACTGCTTTGTCTTCAACAGAGTCGAAGTCGTAAGTGATACAGAATGGTGTACCGATTTCGTCTTGACGGCGGTAACGTTTACCGATAGAACCTGTTTCGTCGAAGTCCACCATGAAGTCTTTTGCAAGTTCTGCGAACACTTCTTGTGCACCTTCAGATAGCTTTTTAGAAAGCGGCAGGATTGCTGCTTTAAATGGCGCTAATGCTGGGTGGAAACGAAGAACTGTACGAGAATCGTTTTCTAATTGCTCTTCTTCGTATGCATCACATAAGAATGCTAATGTTACGCGGTCTGCGCCAAGAGATGGCTCGATGCAATATGGTACGTAACGTTCGTTTGTTTGTGGGTCTACGTAGTTGAAGTCTTCAGTAGAGTGCTCCATATGACGGTTTAAGTCAAAGTCCGTACGAGACGCGATGCCCCAAAGTTCGCCCCAGCCAAATGGAAATTTAAATTCGATATCAGTTGTTGCGTTACTGTAATGAGATAATTCTTCTTCACCGTGGTCGCGAAGACGCATGCTTTCTTCGTTCATACCAAGTGAAAGAAGCCAGTTTTTACAAGTGTTGCGCCAGAATGTGAACCACTCTAAATCGTCGCCAGGTTTGCAGAAGAATTCAAGCTCCATTTGTTCAAACTCACGCGTACGGAATGTAAAGTTACCAGGTGTAATTTCGTTACGGAAACTTTTACCGATTTGGCCGATACCGAATGGAAGTTTTTTACGCATAGAACGTTGAACGTTTTTGAAGTTTACGAAAATACCTTGTGCTGTTTCAGGACGAAGGAAAATTTCGTTTGTGCTAGATTCTGTAACACCTTGGAATGTTTTAAACATTAAGTTGAACTGGCGAATTTCTGTGAAGTCTTCGCTGCCGCAATCTGGACATTTTACTTCGTGTTCTTTCATTAATCCAGCCATTTGATCGAAAGTAAGACCATCAACGATCATTTCGATGCCTTTTGCATCTAAAGCATCTTCGATTAATTTGTCAGCACGGTGGCGCGCTTTACATTTTTTACAATCGATCATTGGGTCGTTGAAGTTTCCAACGTGGCCAGATGCTACCCAAGTTTTTGGGTTCATTAAAATTGCTGCGTCTAAACCTACGTTATACGGAGATTCTTGAATGAATTTTTTCCACCAAGCTTTTTTAACGTTGTTTTTTAATTCGATACCAAGTGGACCGTAATCCCAAGTATTTGCAAGACCGCCGTAAATTTCAGAACCAGGGAAAACAAAACCACGATGCTTTGCTAAGTTTACGATTTGTTCCATTGAAGCCATTTTCCATTCCTCCTTGAAAGGTAACGTATTGGCGATGAAAGATAGAGTAGTACTTGTGGAAGTGATTAGGAGAGCGAGCCGCTTCCGCTTTTCAATAGATCCAGCTCCAGCGGCTAGAACAGTCGGGCGTTTCGCGCCTTCCTGCGAGGTAAAAAGCACCTCTACGTCAGGAGCTCCAACGTCCTCCTGTTCTGAGCGAGCCGCTTCCGCTTTTCAATAGATCCAGCTCCAGCGGCTAGAACAGTCGGGCGTTTCGCGCCTTCCTGCGAGGTAAAAAGCACCTCTACGTCAGGAGCTCCAACGTCCTCCTGTTCTGAGCGAGCCGCTTCCGCTTTTCAATAAAAAAACGCTCGTCCCAAGGCTTATTCAGCCTAGGGACGAGCGTTTGCCCGCGGTTCCACCCTAGTTGACACACAAAATTGTATGTCCACTTTATATTGTATTGCTCGGGACTGCCTTTTTCCTTGCAGTTTCAGGCTTTCACCATCCCTGAATCGCTTCATTTTTGCAAGTACTTATTTGTCCTTCATCGCTACTATATTTAAAAAATAGATGACCATATTCTATCATGTTCTTTTCTAATTCACAATAGAGAGACATGTTTAGCGTATTATATGCAGTATTTAGTATGTAGTATAGCCCAAAATTTACTGCTCGAATACATTTTTGATATGTTTAATCGCTTCACGTTTACTAAGCGGTGCAAGATGATGTGTTTGTACGAATTCCCATACAGCTTGCGGATTTGTTTTTGCGTATTCACGAAGTACCCAGCCGATTGCTTTTTGAATGAAAAATTCTTTAGAGTGACTGAGTTGTCGGGTTAACGAGAAGAGGAGTTCCGTATCTGTTTTTTCTTTGTACTTAAGCTGGAATAAAAGGCATGTTCGCTGCAACCACATATTGTTAGACGCCATCCACTTTTGCACATATGGTTCGATTAAATGAGGATGCGCCGCCAAGATGAGGCCGACAAAATGACTTGCAAGCATATCCACAGAATCCCACCATGGTTTTGTAGTAATGAGCTCTTCTAACAGTGGTAAATGCGTTTCATTTAAATGTTTGCGATATTTATCTAATAGAGTTAAAGCGAGCATTTGGAATTCTCGTTCTGGCAATGTCCATAGTTCATGAAGAATAACAGGAAGGTCTGCTACTTTTGGTGCTTCATTGTTTTGTAGTACTTCACGAAATAACTGTTTTCGCTCTGGGGTTTGAATGCCGAGAAACGGAAAGTGATTTTTCATATAACGTTCCATTGGTTCTGCTTTTGCACAGTTGCGATGTGCTTCAAAGTGTTTTTGTAAGCTTTCGGTGAATGGATGCATATGTTCACTCCTCCTTATTCTTATTTTTTTATTTAATTGTAACGTTTTTTGGAAAAGATAAAAATTTTTTTATCCGCTTCTTAATACTTTCCGTTACGAATATATAGAAAAAGAACGGAACTGAGTTAAAAGGGGGTATTGAGATGGGTGACCAAGTTGTAATAAGTGGGACAGCGAGTGATGGGATTGTAGCCGGTTTTTTAGCGTTAGGACTTATTTTTGTTATTATCTTTTTAGTCTGGGTTGTAGCTGCTTATTTATTAACAGCATTCGCGCTGTATAACATGGCAAAAGCAGATGGATTGGAAGATGCCTTCTTTGCGTTTATTCCATTTTTAAATTGTAAAATATGGGGAGATTTAATTGGAAAGAAATTACCGCAATTTATGCAACCTCAATCCGGGTGGAAGTTATTTGGTGTGTATGTTGCCTGCTTTATTATCAGATGGATTCCATTTTTGTATACGATATCTTCAGTCCTATTGATTGTGTTAGGTATTTATATCGTATATTTACTATTAGAAAGATACACAACAAATGCAGTAATATATACGGTGCTACACGTTATTACATGTTCTATTTTTCTTCCGATTCACTTATTTGTAATTCGAAATAATGAACCGAGGTATTGAGGATAAGAAAAAAACGGAAGGGGTTTCCTTCCGTTTTTCTTATCCAGCTCCATATTTATCATATCTGGAGAGAAGACCCCCACCTCAAGCGCGAAGCGGTAGGTGGGGGTAGTTCAATTACATTAAGTAACGTACATAAATATAAATGTTCGAAATGATTAATGAAACAATTGTAATTGGGAAGCCGACCTTTAAGAATTCCATATAGCTAAAGCCATGTCCTTCGCGGTTTGCAATGCCTGCAACGATTACGTTTGCGGATGCTCCGATTAATGTTCCGTTTCCTCCTAAACAAGCACCAAGTGCTAGCGCCCACCAGAGTACATCAACTTGTGCATCAGATGGTGTTAAGCCGAGTCCGACTGCCATATCGTTAATAAGCGGGATCATTGTTGCAACGAATGGGATGTTATCAATCGTTGCAGAAGCGATGCCAGATACCCATAAGATAAGTACAGCGGCGAAGGAAATGTCACCGCCAGTTATATTTAATACTTGCTGTGCTAATGATTTAATTAAACCAATATCGATAAGACCGCCAACAAGTACGAATAAACCAGCAAAGAAGAAAATTGTAACCCATTCTACATGAGCAAATACGTCTTCAATTTCATGCTCTTTTACACCGATTAACATTAATACAGTTGCTCCTGTTAAGGCAATAACTGCTGCATCAATGTGGAAAATAGAGTGTGTCATGAATCCGATGATTGTAAGCCCCAGTACAGTTAGTGACTTTTTCATAAGCACTGGATCTTTAATGTATTGCTTTTCGTCTAGGCTCATTAATTTTTTAATTTGGATTGGATCAGCTATTAGTTGTTTTCTATATATGAAATACAGCATAACTGCTGTCACTGCAATAATGATGACTACAATTGGAGCCAAGTTTAATAAGAAAGTATTAAAATCTAAATGTTTATTTGCAGAACCAATCATAATATTTGGGGGGTCACCGATAAGTGTAGCTGTTCCACCGATATTTGAAAAAATAATTTCTGATAGTAAATACGGAACAGGATTTACTTGCAAAATACGTGTGATAGATAGTGTAACCGGTACAACGAGAAGAACCGTTGTTACATTATCTAAAAAAGCGGAGCCAACTGCAGTTAGTAAAGAAAGGATAATTAAAATACGAATTGGATTTCCTTTCGCTTTTTTAGCAGATTTAATCGCAACATATTGAAAGACCCCTGATTTGCTCGTAATGTTAACTAAAATCATCATACCGATGAGTAAGGTAATCGTTCCCCATTCAATATGCTTCGTAAAAGCGTTATGTAAATCAACCACTCCTATAATTACCATTACCGCCGCACCAAGCAGCGCGATGACAGCACGGTTAACTTTTTCAGAAATGATGATGGCATATGTAACTAAAAAGACAACAATTGCAAAATAGTATTGCCAGTTTGCAATTTCTTGTGTTGTTTCGTGCAAAAATCCCATCTCCTCTCAGTAGCTTTTCTTATTATTTGATACAACTCTGTAATAAACACAATTAAAGCCATTATAAAGTAGAAAAATGTAAGATGTAAATGAAAGCATTTATTTTGTCATATTTTCTGCATAAATGAATTGAGCTATTTTCTTGTTTTTGAAAATATTTGCTGCTATTTGACATATATATAAGATACATCTTATTGAACCAATCGGACTCTTATGAAGGCTTCTCCTTTCTCAATTAGGATTCGTGTATGTAAACGTGTTCGTGGTTATTTGTTGTGATATAATGGATGAATATGGAAGAATTTATAAGGAAGGGATCGTATGGATGAACAACAATTGTTATTTTTAGATTTTGAGTTCACGATGCCTCAGAATCGAAAAAAGCCAAAAGGATTTTTTCCGGAAATTATTGAAGTAGGAATTGTCTCGGTTGTAAATCATGTTGTAGTTGATACGTATTCTTCTTATGTAAAACCGGAAACTTTTTCATCGTTAACAGATCGGTGCAAAAAATTTTTAGGAATTCAGCAAGAAGCAGTGGACAATGGAACCTCATTTGCAACACTTGTTGAAAAACTAGCAAACTATGATAAACGTTGCAGTACAACAGTTGTAACATGGGGAAATATGGATATGAGAGTACTGAAACATAATTGCGAAGTAGCTAATATTCCGTATCCATTTGCGGGACAGTGTCGCGATTTATCGTTAGAGTATAAGCGCTTTTTTGGAGATCGCAACCAAACGGGATTATGGAAAGCTATTGAGGCGTATGGAAAGGTTGCTACAGGTAAGCATCACTGTGCGTTAGATGATGCGATGACGACATATAACATTTTTAAACTTGTTGAGAAAGATAAACAATACTTAGTAAAACCCGCTCCTCCAACGCTTGGCGAGCTTGTAGACTTTTCGAAAGTATTAAAAAAGGTAAGTGCACAATAACAGCCAAATTACAATTGTAATTGTAATTTGGCTGTTTTGTTTATTCAGCGCTACCAAATTTACAATTGATAATCATGTTTTAATTGTTCTAGCATTTGTAAGCTTCGCTTTGCAAATGGAGAGTCATCCTCTTGTAATTGTCGTATTTGTTCTGTTAATGCTGTTTGAAGCGATTCTTTATAATCAGGCACGTTCCCTTCATATCGCTTGACCATTTGCTGCGGGATATTTGTTTGTTCACGAAATGCTAAAGCGCGGCGTTCATGGAAAAAGGGTACATCAGCTTGTTTTACGTTATGTAAGTCGCCTTGCATTGGGTGTTTTACAACTGCGAGCACTTTTACAAGATAATGTTGTGGACGAACGTTTGTAATTTCGCCAATGTACTTACCTGTTTTGTAAATGCCTGTTACGACATCACCAATTTGAAATGTTTCATTCATGTTTTTCACCTCTTTCTCATAGTAAGCAATGGAAGAGAAGGAGTCAAAGGAGAAGGAAGTTTTATTTTAACTGAAAGTTCTGTATAATCGGTTGTATAAGGGAAATAAGGTGAAACTTCTATCAGTGGGGGGCTTTTATGGGCAGTTATCCCACACCTGTCTTCTTTGATTTTCTCTGAATCTTTTACTACCCGCGAATAACGGGATGAACAAAGGAGTGAAGATTTATGATGCCTTTATACTTTCCAGAAGACAAGACAGAATATATTATACCTGCTATTGTATGTGTATTATTTCTTATCGGAGCAGTTGCTACGTGGCGTATGTTTATTAAATCATCAGAACGAGAAGCAGAGAATTTAAAAGAGATGGAAAAACGTATTATGGGACAAGAGAAGCGGTAAAGCGAAACTTCCTTTTGGAGTGTTCTTCTCCAAAAGGTTAGTTAAGCCAATCGGGCTCTTATGGGCGCTTTTCCCACGAGAATTGGCTGAAGTATAGCGTCCTAAGTAACGGGATGAGTTGTTTTTGTATGTTTCCTTCTAGGCTCGGACAATATAAGAACAGAATGAGTTTGGAGGGAATACGGATGAAAAAGCAACTCATATTGGGATGTTTCGCAGCTGTTCTCTTTGCTGGATGTGCGAAAGGGAAACCGACAGAAATAGAGGTGAAGCTTTACAATGCTTCTGGAGATAAAGTTGGAACGGCTAAGGTCACTCAGCAGACAAGCGGTGTAAAGATTTCTATTAAAGCAGAAGGATTTACGCCTGGTGCACACGGAGTGCATATTCATGAAGTAGGTGAATGCAAAGCACCGGACTTTATTTCTTCTGGAAATCATTTTAGTGTCGAGAAAAAAAAGAAGCATGGATTATTGCATCCGAAAGGGTCTGAAAACGGAGATTTACCAAATGTAATTGCAGATGGTCAAGGAAAGATTAAAGCGGATCTTACTGCACCGCAAGTGTCTTTGAAAGAGGGGAAAACAACGATGCACAGAAAAGATGGTGCATCACTTATTATTACAGAAAATGCAGATGACGGGATGACACAACCAGCTGGAAATTCGGGAAAACGAATTGCATGCGGTGTGATTGTGAAAAAAGCATCGGATATAAAAAAGGAAAAAGAAAAATAAGAAAAATGTTTTAAGGCTGCCGGGAAAGTCTCGGCAGCCTTTATATATTTTGATGTTAAAATCGTCGATACAAGTTCTTGGATGCGAGCACAAAGTGTTTCAACAAAATTTGGTCCTCGTGTAAGGCAACTCATATTCGCGTGCGACATCCGCTAAGGCACGTCCTTTACAACGGTGGACAATTTCACGACGATAAGCAGCTGTCGAAGAACGAACATGGAAATTCCACTTTATAATTTTGAAATTATGAAATGATTTTATCCCGCTATTCGCGGGCAGTAAGACCCCCACCCTAAGATTGAGAGAAGCGTTGTCCAGCTCTAGCGGCTAGAATCTCCCGTCGTTTCGCCCCCTCGGACGAGGAAAAAGGCGCCTCTCTGCCTTGGGCGCGGGCGTCCTGCGATTCTGGGCGAGCCGCTTCCACTTTTCTACAGAAGCTAGGTGGGGCATGAAGAAAACACCGCTGATGGAAGTTTCACTTTATCACCTGAAAATATTTGTTTTACTACTTGATACCTCAGTTTGTATTCATATAACCTATTAATATATAATATTTCCATTTTATCCCGAATTAACGGGCAGTAAGCCCCCCACCTCAAGATGGAAAGAGAAGTAAAGAAGCTAGGTGGGGGATAACTGCTCGTAAAAGCCCGATTGGTTCAACTAACCATTCGAAGGAAATGCATCTTCGAATGGAAGTTTCACTTTATCCCGAATTAACGGACAGTAAGACCCCCACTTCAATATTAAGAGAGAAACGAAGAAGCTAGGTGGGGGATAAAGAAAGGGGATTACATGAAAAGGAAGCTTCTATATATTGAGGACAATAAGGAAATTGGTGCTTGGGTATGTGAAGATTTATTCGAACGGGGCTATCAGGTAACTTGGATTACTTCAGGTGAAGGTGCCATTGAACATATGGCGGAAATCGATCTAGTAATCCTTGATATTATGCTTCCAGGATTGGATGGCTTTTCAGTTGGACAGCGATTGAAAAAGGAATTTCCAAAGACTCCTATTTTAATGCTATCCGCCAGATCATCGATTGATGATAAGTTGCAGGGGCTGCAGTTTGCAGATGATTATATGACAAAGCCTTTTCACCCCGATGAACTCGCGGCACGGGTGGAAGTGCTTCTCAGGCGGTTTGACAAGATATGCTCCCCGCTCATTGTACTATCACATCTCCGCATTTATTTGAATGAGAACCGCATTGTGGATTCCAGATCGAATAATGATGTCATACTTACGGCTAAGCAGTTTCAAATTTTCACCTATTTACTCCGTCATCCAAACCAGATCTTAACAAAAGAACAAATTTATGAGGCTGTATGGGGAAATCCATATATCGAAGGAGATAAAACCTTAATGGTACATATCCGCCATTTACGCGAAAAAATAGAGCAGGAGCCAAGTCGGCCACAAATAGTTGAAACCATTCGCGGTATTGGATATAGGGTGAAACAATGAAATTCCGACATTCGCTGTTAGTTAGGTATTTATTGATCATTACAGCTGCGCTCGTTTTATGGCCGTTTGTTTTACCTCTTTATTACTTGCCGAAATATACACTAGACAAGGAGATGCAACAAAAGGTCAAGTATATAGATACAAAAAAGTTGGAACAAATGTGGAATGATGAGGCGGCAAAGTTGGACGGGGCGCCACCGGATCAAGTGGACAAACAACTCCATTCGTTAAAAGAACGATATTCAATGGCGACAATGTTTTGGGTTGACGCCGCGGGAAAAACACAGCTCAAGCTTCCCGAAAAAAAGAGTATACCTGACCAATGGACGTTTCAGGAAAGCACTAAGTTTATGAAAAAAAATGTTGATAATGACCTGTTCACAATTATTGCTTTTATTGGCGGTGACCAGGGCCAAGGCTTTATGGTTTTTCAAGTTCCTCTTTTCGTTACACAACCACCTAGTTTCTCCTTCATTGATGATAAGTTTTTGCTAGTATATGGTGTGCTTGTCTTTGCAATTTTTTTAATTGCATCTTGGGTATTTTTCTCGAAAATTCGCAGGCGTCTCGTTCAACTACAAACCGCAATGGTCGAAGTCGATAAGGACGGCATTCCTCAGAAAATTCTCATTCGTAAAAAGGACGAAATCGCGCAACTAGGGTCGGCATTCAATCATATGATTGACGAGTTGAAAAGCAGTAGAAAACGTGAACTGGAGGAGGAAGCTCTTCGTAAACAATTGATTGCTAATATATCACACGATTTACGGACGCCGCTCACCACCATCCGTGGACATGCCTATTCATTGCAAAAGGAAACTTTATCTCCTAAAGGGAGAGAATCGCTTCATTTGATTGAAAGAAAGGTAGATGCTCTTAGCCAATTGCTCGAAAACCTTCTTTCCTACACGTTATTATCGGCGGGAAAATATACTTTGCAACAGAAGAAGACAGATATTATCCGATTAACCCGGACTTCCGCTGCAGGGTGGTTTCCTGTATTTGAAAAGGAAGGATTTGAAGTAGAAGTTCATTTGGCAGAAAAAGCTTTAATGTGGAATGTTGATCCGCACTGGTTTACCCGTATATTAGATAATCTATTCCAGAACGTTGTTAGACACGCAAAAGCTGGACGGTATGTTGGCGTAAGTTTGGAAGAGTTAGATGGAAGAACTGCTATTGTTATTGAGGACAAAGGACCTGGGATGGATAGCGTCTCCAATGAAAAAGGAGCTGGGATCGGCTTATCAATTGTTTCATTGATGCTCCAAGAAATGAATCTTGAATGGAAAATAACAAGTTCGACGAACGGCACTCGCATTTATCTATATGAAAAAGTTGAAATGTAAACGAAATAAGCACTGGGCATGCATTAGCTCGTCTGGCAAAAGTTAAACAAAATTTAAACTAGACCCCACCATCATTTTAATCTTCGCTGATTAGAATGATGGTGGGGTTAAATTTTGAAACATAAATAAATACCAATACCCTATCTGGATGGTTCCTTAGCTTCAGGTCGTAGGTGTTTACAATAGTAAAGAAAAGAGGATGATTTCAATGGAGACTTCATCACCCATAATTGAAGAAAAGATTAGAAAAGGTTTTACACGATGGCCCTTATGGATTGGATATGGCGCTGTGGGATGGTCACTGCTCTACGGGGCTGTACAGCTCTATTGGTTACTTGGAGGGGCGGGGTATCCCTTCAAACGTGGTGAAATGGATTTGTTTGCGGCTATGGTTACTTATCTTCCATCCAAAGCCTGTGGCCTCATTTTTGTTATTCTTTGTTTACTAGGAATAGTGATTGGTGTAGCTATGCAAAAAACATGGAGAAATGTTTTTCCTCGGTGGCTAATCCTTACTTTTGCTTGGGGTTTTGCCGCTGCCCTGCTCCTTTTTGTTCCTGATATTAGTCTAATCGAGGTCATGGCTTATGCCTTTTTATTTAAGTTTGCTTTTAACTGGATTATGTTCAATCAAATTATTTGTATTATAGGTGCTCTGCTTTGGATCATGACTGCTGTTGCATATCAACGTAGGACCCGTGATGCTTGTGAATATTGCGGGCGGATAGAGAACGGAAATACATTTTTAGTGGTACGCTGGGGGAGATGGCTAACCATTATCGCGGCTCTCGCACCTATTCCTTATGCCCTCACACGTTTTGCGTGGGCACTTAATATGGACCCGCAATTCCTACACGATTTTTTAAAAGTCAATCCCATGGCACAGATAACAGCATGGGTATTTGGATTTGTTTGCGTAGGCGGAGGGATTCTTACACTTGGCTTGATTCAAAAATGGGGTGAAATATTTCCCCGTTGGTTTCCGTTCATTGGCGGTAAAAGAGTCCCCATCATGCTCGCAGTGGTTCCAGCTTCTATTGTAGCCATTGCTGTAACTGCAGCCGGATTTGTCTTTACCTTTTGTTTTTTTGCCGTGACATTTCACATTATGCCAGTCGACAACATCCTCCTCAGTCAGATAGGGTGGACGATTGGACCAATGCTTTTCTGGGTGCCATGGGGAGTAGCACTTGGTCTTGCTGCCATTGCTTACTATTATCGTCGGCGTGGTAAGTGTACGCATTGTGGGAGAGACGATCAAAATTGAAGCAGAAAAAAAGAGTTGCATGAATAGGAACAAAATAACGAATAATGGGGAATCTTCCATGCAAATATTAAATGCTTTTGAACGCTTTACAAAGAAAGCGGTATGGCCTGGTTACGTTGGTTGCCTATCGGCATTTATGTATGCAGTTTTTGTTCGATTTTATGAAGCGGCAGGGGGAAATATAGGCCTTTCGGGCCAACTTAATGACCCTAAATCATTTTACATGGCAAGTTACATCGCTGGTGTCATCATCATGTTATGTGGATTTGCCTTGCTTACACTTATCAAACCATGGGGAAAGGTTGTTCCGAAATGGGTGCCGTTGATTGGAGGCAGAAAGATCCATCGTCTTATTTTATTAATTCCTACTCTTATCGGAACTGCCTTTTTAATTGCTCATGGAGTCAGTGGCATGATTACAAAAGCTATGCTTTTGGCAGGTGTCATTACAATTAACTTCCCTGGCTGGACTGTAGTCGATGTCCATAGCTTAGCTATATGGGATCTCTTGTTTTACGAACCGTGGTTTGTCATTATGGGTATTTTGGCTGGTTTGACTGCTTCCCATTATGCGCAAGCTTCTGGTGTTCCACTTTCTGCATTCAGACGCTGTACGTTCATTTATTTGAGTTTGGTTTTTCTCCTTACTGCGCTTTTTGTGCTCGCTATAATTTTTGACTTCGGAAAATTTTAATTACCGCTACTGCGTCGGATCTTATATGAATCTATCACCATATAGATCCTGGTTTGGCGCAGCAACGGATTTTTATCATATCTGGCGAGAAGACCCCCATCTCAAGCGCAAAGCGGTAGGTGGGGGTAGTTCAATCAAAGAATATTGGAGTGTATAATAACCAGGCTTAAGTCACATAGATAGCTCTTCCTTGGAAGTACAGGAAAATGCGCATTGTAGGCGGCGGAGCGCATCTTCTAATACAGGGCGTGGACAGCCGATATTTAAACGAATGTGTTGCTCGCCGCCAGCACCAAATTTTTCACCGGGTTCTACAATGATTTTTCCTTTTTTCTCTAATAATTCCATTCGCTCATTTTGAGTCAGCCCAAGTTTAGAACAATCAATCCAAAGTAAGAATGTACCATCAGGCTGAATGACGGATAGTTTCGGAATATGCTGTTTAATAAAGTCACATGCAAATCGTGCATTCTCTTCTATATAAGCTAACAGATCTGCCAGCCATTCATTGCATTCTGTGTATGCACTTTGCATTGCTGTATAAGCAAATGTGCTTAAGCCATGAAATCCTTGGCGATGCTGCACAGCGGTAAAGGCATCTCGCAGCTTTTCATTTGGAATAATAATAACCGATGCTTGCAGTCCAGCGATATTAAACGTTTTACTTGGAGCGATGCATGTAACAGTTCGCTCTGCTAAGTTTGCTGATAAAGAGGCAAGAGGTATATGTTTACGGCCATTGAAGATAATATCGGCATGAATTTCGTCTGCGATGACAGTTACATCATATATTTCGCAGAGCGCGCCGAGTTTTGTTAACTCTTCTGCTGTCCATACACGTCCAATTGGATTGTGAGGACTGCACAGAAACATCAGTTTTACACCTTGCTGAAATTGTTTCTCTAACTGTTCAAAATCCATTTTGTAAACACCGTTTTCTAGTCGTAGTGGATTGGTCAGCACTTGGCGCCCATTCGTTTTTACCATTTCGAAAAATGGTGGATATACAGGTGGCTGTACAAGCACTGAATCTTGCTTTTCAGTAAAAGCTTGTACAGAAACACTAAGTGCAGGAACGATGCCGGCGCTAAAGACAAGCCATTCTTTTTCAATGACCCAATTGTATTGTGTTTTTACCCAATGACAAATTGCTTCTTTTACTTGTTCACTGGAAGTGTTATAACCGAAAATAGGGTGTTGTAAACGGTTTTTTAAGGCATCTTGAATTGGTGAGGGAACAGGGAAGTCCATGTCTGCAATCCAGGCATGAAGAAGTTCCTCGTTTTTATGTGTATCCCATTTAACGGAGTCTGTCCCACGGCGATTTATCATTTCGTTAAAGTTCCCCATATCTGTTACTCCTTTCAATAATAACTCAAAAATACTGAATGTTCTTCCATTTCTTCTAGCATAGCTGATATGATACGATAAAGAAAAGTGGAAAATAAGAAAAAGGCGGGAAATACATGGGGACATATGAGAAGATGGTAGACTTTGTGAAGAATTGGGATCCGTTTCAAATGGGACCGGAATTTTATGAAACAGAAGCAAGTGACATCGTCTACATTGTAAGTACATTTGATGATGCGAAATATATTGCAAAGAAAATACAACACATTTATGTACTATCATTTGAAAAAACATTGCCTATTGAAAAGTGTCAATGGTTAGCAGAACAATTGTTATTATTAAAAGATGGCGGAAGCTGTAAGCTATAAAGTGAAACTTCCTTTTGGCGTGTTCTTCTCCAAAAGGTTAGTTGAACCAACTGGGTACTTACGGACGCTTGTTCCGTGAGAATGATCTTAATTATAGTGTTTGTAAGTAGCGGAAGAAAGAGGGTGACATCCAGAAGTTCATTGAAGTTAGACTTTTGGTATCAGCCTCTTTTTTTATCCTGCTATTTTTGGGTTTACTGCTGGTATGTGCCAGGTATGTTCAATTTGCTAAGAAGGTCATAATTTCTT
This sequence comes from Bacillus sp. CGMCC 1.60114, assembly GCF_042676365.1. Classification (NCBI taxonomy): domain Bacteria; kingdom Bacillati; phylum Bacillota; class Bacilli; order Caryophanales; family Bacillaceae; genus Bacillus; species Bacillus sp. CGMCC 1.60114. The sequence continues at coordinate 10,783 of NZ_JBHTHG010000003.1, read as the reverse complement.
CATATACGTGTTCCGGCTTTTCTTCTGGTAATAGATGTCCTGTGTTTTCATAAGAGATAAATTGTGAATGCTGCAGATCATTGTGCAATCGGTGTCCAACTGCAATAGGAACAACACGATCTTTTTCTCCCCAAATGAGCAAAGTGGGTGTCTTAATTTGTTGTAGCTCGTTTGATGTTAAGTCTCCTTCGCGATCTCGAATCATGCGAGTTAGTGCTGGAAAGATACGATTATCATAAAAAGGTGCTGCATAGCCTTGCATCATTTCATCATCGATTAAAGAATGATCATGAACAACATTCATTAAATTATGGATGATGCCTCGTCGTATAATCCAATTTTTTACGTATAAATGAAAGAACGGTAAATAAGAAGTGTAGATAAGCGGCAAATTTGCTCGCGATAAATAGCTTGAACTGCATAAAAGAACGGTTTTTTGAATTAAATCAGGACGTAATCTGTTTACAAATAATGCAATTTGTCCACCCATCGAATGTCCTACTAAAATAACGTTTTTTGTCTGTAAATGTTCTATGAGTTCAATAACAATTGTTGCGAGGTTCTTATAGGAATATGTGAAATGATACGATTTATCGCTTTTTCCAAATGGCGGTAAGTCTAGAGCGATAACATCCCCTTGCTGAGCGAGCAGTGGGATGAGACGCCGATAGCTAAAGGTTGAAGAGAGAAAACCGTGAATTAAGACAAAGGTTGGCTTTTTTTCTGTGTTGAAAGACTGGTAAAGCTCATAATGAATTGTTACCCCTCTTGTAGAAAAGGTGAAGTGAGGGAGTTGAACTTCGTTTTCCATCTTCATCACTCCGTTATTTTTTGTTCATATGATTTCCTTTTTTGGCGGGAATTATCCCGAGTAAGAAGGGGAGATAAAATAAACTGTAGGGATCCAATTGCCGAAAATCGGCCGGAATTTTTGGAGGGAAATTAAAAGTTTTCATTAACGAAGGATAAAGATAGGAGAGTTTACATGAACCATGATTATCAAGCTCGAATGGAAACCGTAATAAGATATATTGAAGACAACTATAGCGAAAAACTTGATCTTGATTCATTAGCTCAAGTATCCCATTTTTCCAAGTATCATTTTAGTTGTATTTTTAAATCTATTATGGGTGAAACTCCTATGTCTTTTGTAAATAAAAAACGTCTTCAAAAATCAGTATACTATTTAACGGAAACGAACAAATCGATATTAGAGATATGGAATCTTTGTGGTTTTGAATCAGCTTCAACATTTAATGCACTATTTAAAAAACACTTTCATATCGCTCCTACTGATGTTAGGAAAAACAATTTTCATAATAGCAATTTTTCATTACATATAAGCAAGAAACAAGAAGAGATGTCCAATTCTCTTTGTTACGCTAATCATAGTAACAATAACTTTTTAAGGAGGATATGGACAATGAATATTAAGATTAAGGAATTACCTGACTATGAAGTAGCATATGTCAGACATGTGGGGAGTTATTTAGAAACTTTTCATGCATGGAGTAAATTAGGAGAATGGACGAATAAACATGAAATTGACCAAAGTCAATATTCGATTGGAATTTCATTGGATGATCCTAATTTTGTTAATGAATATGCTTGTCGTTATGATGCGTGCGTAACAATACCGAAAGATTTTAATAAAGAAAAGAATGATGACATACAATATAAAACTTTGAAAGGCGGTACTTACGCTTTGTATCAGTTTTATGATACGATCGATAAATTTGCCATTGCTTATCAAGTTGTTTTTGGACAATGGCTGCCGAATAGTGAGTATGATGCGGATGATAAACCGTGCCTTGAATTTTGTATGAATAACCCGGCAACTGATTCAGAAGGGAAAGCAAAAGTGGATTTATACATACCGATTAAAGTACGGGTATGAATGAGAAAGCGCCTGTTTTGAAAAAACAGGCGCTTCTCTATTTCAAAAATCAATTATGATTTTAGTTCATTCACAACGTTCGGCGGTGTATCGCCTTGCAACCCGGTTACTAAGTTCTTTGCTGCTGTCATTGCCATCGTTTGTCTCGTTTTTAATGTTGCGGAACCGATGTGAGGGAGCGTAACGACATTTTGCAGAGATAACAACGGGTTATCTTTTTCAATTGGTTCTTGTGTAAATGTATCAATACCTGCTGCAAAAATTTTCTTTTGCTGCAACGCTTCAATTAATGCCGCTTCATCTACTGTTTTCCCGCGGGATGCATTAATAAAAACAGCTGTTTCTTTCATAAGATCAAATTCTTTTTCCCCAATTAAATGATATGTTTCTTCTGTTAGTGGTGTAAGTAGAACGATAAAATCTGCTTTTTGCAGTAACGTTTCTAATTCACAATATGTTGCACCGAGCTCTCGTTCCGCTTGTTCTTTACGGCTTCGATTGTAGTACAAAACGTCCATATCAAATCCGAATTTCGCGCGTTTCGCAACAACTTCTCCGATGCGGCCCATGCCGATGATTCCAATCGTTTGATGGTGAACGTCTAAGCCGAAATGCTCTTTACTAATTTCTGCATTCCATTTTCCAGATTTCACGTAACGATCAAGTTCGCAAACACGGCGAGAGGCAGATAGCATTAATGCAAACACAAGATCAGCAACAGTATCATCTAACACGTATGGTGTATTTGTTCCGATTATGTTTCTTTTTTTCATAGCTTCGATATCGAAGTTGTCATAGCCGACTGAAATATTGCTCACTACCTTCAACTGCGGAGCTGCTTGAAGTAATTCTTCATCAATGATTGCCCCGAAATTTAATAGTCCATGTATATCTTTTACTTTTTCTAATAGTACATGGCGTGGAATTTTTTCGCTTTCATTCCATGCTTCGTATTCATAATGTTCAGCTATATATTCTTCAACAAAGGCGGGAACTTGTTCTGCAATGTATACTCTTTGTTTCATGCTTTTATCCCCTTTCTATATTATCCCGCTACTCACTACTTTTGGACAGTAAGAGACTGATTGGGCGTGTCTTCCATCAGTCGGGAATAAAGAAAAAAACCACTAATAGAAGTTTCACTTTATCCCGCTCTAACGGACGCTATTTCTTAAAGCCTTTTCGTGGAAGGAGCGTCCGTAAGAGCCCGATTGGTTCAACTAGCCTTTTGGAGAAGAACGCTCCAAAAGGAAGTTTCACTTTATTGTTACATAATTCTCTGAAAAAATCTTCTTTTCAAATAGGAAAAGAAGTCTGTATAATTTAGAAAATATACAAAAAGGGAAGGGCAAATATGATGACAGAAAAAGAATTAGAATTGTTAGCTTGTCTTGAAAAGAATAGCCGATTATCTGAAGAAACATTAGCCAAAATGTTAAACATAGATATAGAAGAAGTAATCGCGATCCTTGAAAAATTGGAAAAAGAAAAAGTGATTGTAGATTATGTTACGCTGATTGATTGGACAAAAGTAAAAGAGCATACAGGTTTAACAGCAATGATTGATGTGAAAGTTACACCGAAGCATGGCGTTGGATTTGACGCAGTAGCGGAGCAAATTTACCGATATCCAGAGGTGAAGTCGGTTTATTTAATGTCAGGTACGTATGACCTTTCCATTACCGTAGAAGGAAAAGGGATGGGGGAAGTGGCGACATTTGTAGCAGAAAAGTTAGCGACAATTGAATCTGTCGTATCAACAACAACGCATTTTATTTTGAAAAAGTATAAACATGATGGAATTATATATGAAAACAAAGATGATGATAAGCGAATTGTGGTGACACCATGAGTAAATTTGAATTATCGAAAGTTGCACAATCTTTACAACCGTCCGGTATTCGTAAGTTCTTTGATTTAGCGGCCGGCATGAAAGGAGTTATTTCGCTAGGTGTTGGAGAGCCTGACTTTGTAACGCCTTGGAATGTAAGACAAGCTTGCATTCGTTCATTAGAAGAAGGGTATACGGCATATACGGCGAATGCTGGATTATTAGAGCTTCGCGAAGAAATTGCGAAATATTTAGAAAAACAATTTGCAGTATCTTATGACCCGAAAGAAGAAATTATTGTAACGGTTGGAGCAAGCCAGGCGTTGGATGTTGCGATGCGTGCAATTGTAAATCCTGGTGATGAAGTTATTATTATTGAACCGAGCTTTGTATCATATGCACCGCTTGTTACGCTAGCTGGTGGGGTACCTGTACCTGTTTCTACATCTCCAACCGACGAATTTAAAGTGCAGCCGGAGCAGATTGAAGCTGCAATTACAGCGAAAACGAAGGCGGTTGTATTATGTTCGCCAAACAATCCGACAGGAACGCTCTTAAATAAGGAAGAGTTAGAAAAACTTGCGGTCATTATAGAGAAATACAATTTAATCGTACTATCTGATGAGATTTATGCAGAGCTTGTCTATGATGAGACATATACAAGCTTTGCGAGTGTGAAACATATGCGTGATCATACAATTTTAATCTCTGGTTTTTCAAAAGGATTTGCGATGACAGGCTGGCGCCTAGGTTTGATTGCAGCTCCTCAACATTTTTCGGAATTGATGTTGAAGATTCATCAATATTCTATGATGTGTGCCCCGACGATGTCGCAATTTGCAGCACTAGAAGCACTTCGCTCTGGAGAACAAGAAGTTGTTCGAATGCGTGAGAGCTATAAACAACGTCGAAACTTTATGACGACTTCTCTTAATGAAATGGGATTAGAGTGTCATATGCCAGGCGGAGCATTCTATGTATTTCCTTCCATTCGTTCAACGGGGTTATCTTCGGCGGAGTTTGCTGAACGTTTATTATTATCGGAAAAAGTCGCTGTTGTACCTGGAAGTGTGTTTGGGGAGAGCGGTGAAGGATTTATTCGCTGTTCGTACGCAACATCACTTGAACAGCTTATGGAAGCGATGAAACGTATGAAACGCTTTATAAAGAATGAAAAAAGGACAAAACATAATACGTTTTGTCCATAAAAGGGGGGGAATACTAGAAAGCCATGTGTTAGTATTTTATCCTGATATTTGAAGATTTATACATGTTAAAGGAAATTTTTTCATGAATTTTGAATGAAATGCTAGTAAGTGGTATAATTTACTAATACAATAGGTAAAACATATGGGAGTGTTTCTTATGTCAGACAAATATACAACAGGAGTGGTTGTTAGGGGAAAAGTGACAGGAATTCAAGATTACGGTGCATTTGTTGCATTAGATGAAGAAACGCAAGGTCTTGTGCATATATCTGAAATTACAAATGGATATGTGAAGGATATTCATGATTTTTTAAAAGTTGGAGATGAAGTAGAAGTAAAGGTGCTTTCAGTTAATAAAGAGAACGGGAAAATGAGTTTATCATTGAAGGCTGCCAAACGTAAACAAGGAAAAGTGCGTATACCGAATCCGTCTGCAAATGGATTTAACACACTACGAGAAAAATTAAAAGAGTGGATTGAAGAATCTCAGATTACAAAATAAAAGCAGGGAGCATAGCTCCCTGCTTTTATTTTTTGTTCACCAAGTAGTCGGTGAATGTAATACATTATGATATAAAATAATCAAACGTTTCTTTTGCTGCATTTTAATCAGTATAAAAAAACGTCCGTATGTCGGAAGTTAGTAAAGCATCATGCATCTTCACCTGTTTGCAAACAAGTAAAGATGCATGTTTTATAGTATCATTTTAGAATGCTATTCGCTTTATCGTACTTCACGTGCTTCTGGGTGTGTTCCAAGTTCTTCAGAAGGTTTAAATAATAAACCAAGGTTAATTAAACCTGCAATACCTACAATACCGTAGATGATTCGAGCAAGTGCTGTATCTTGCCCTCCGAAGATAGCTGCTACTAAATCGAATTGAAAGAAGCCAATGAGTCCCCAGTTTACTGCTCCGATAATCGTAAATACTAAAGCAATGCGTTGTAATGTACTCATTTTAAGCAGTCCCTCCTTAAATGATGAAGCAAAAACGAGATATATTCACTCGTTTAATGAAGCTTCCTTTATAGAATGGATACCTTTTGTTGTTCTTATACCAAAAAAATTTAAATTTATTATTGTATACTTGTCTATACCATCAGGAACGGAAGTTATGGCGATTTTGTAAAAAAAACAAATTGGCTACGCTTACAATTTGTAGTTCGCTTGATTTACAACTGTGGTTTCGCTAAAGTGAAGACAGAAATACATATACATATTGTATTGGAGGGAAAAAGATGAGCACACATGTAACGTTTGACTATTCAAAGGCGTTATCGTTCATCAGTGAACAAGAATTAACATATTTACGTGATGCAGTAAAAGTATCACACCATGCACTTCATGAAAAAACAGGAGCAGGAAATGACTTCTTAGGTTGGGTAGAACTTCCGCTTGCATACGATAAAGAGGAATTTTCTCGCATTCAAAAAAGCGCTGAGAAAATTAAAAATGACTCTGACATTTTACTTGTTATTGGGATTGGTGGTTCTTATTTAGGTGCGCGAGCAGCAATTGAAATGTTAAACCATTCTTTCTACAATACGCTGTCTAAAGAACAACGCAAAACTCCACAAGTGCTATTTGTTGGACAAAACATTAGCTCGACTTATATGAAAGATTTAATGGATGTATTAGAAGGTAAGGACTTCTCTATTAACGTTATTTCCAAATCAGGTACAACAACAGAGCCTGCAATTGCATTCCGCATTTTCCGTAAGCTATTAGAAGAGAAATACGGAAAAGAAGAAGCACGTAAACGTATTTATGCAACGACAGATAAAGCGCGCGGAGCTTTAAAAACATTAGCTAACGAAGAAGGATACGAAACATTCGTGATTCCAGATGATGTTGGTGGCCGTTTCTCTGTATTAACACCAGTTGGTTTATTACCGATTGCAGTAAGTGGTTTAAATATTGAAGAAATGATGCAAGGGGCAGCTGTAGCTCGTGATGATTTTGCTAAATCAGAGCTTGAAGAAAATCCAGCTTATCAATATGCAGTTGTACGTAATGCACTATACAATAAAGGTAAAACAATTGAAATGCTTGTTAACTACGAACCAGCACTTCAATATTTTGCTGAATGGTGGAAACAATTATTTGGTGAGAGTGAAGGAAAAGATCAAAAAGGTATTTTCCCATCTTCTGCAAACTTCTCAACTGATCTGCACTCTTTAGGTCAGTACATTCAAGAAGGACGCCGTGACCTATTTGAAACAGTTCTAAAAGTAGGAAAATCTACACATGAACTAAAAATTGAATTAGATGAGAACGACTTAGATGGATTAAACTACCTTGCTGGTGAAACAGTGGACTTCGTTAATACAAAAGCATACGAAGGAACATTGCTTGCACATAGCGATGGCGGTGTACCAAACTTAATCGTAAATATTCCTGAACTAAATGAGTATACATTCGGTTATCTTGTATACTTCTTCGAGAAAGCATGTGCGATGAGCGGCTACTTATTAGGCGTAAATCCATTTGACCAACCAGGCGTAGAAGCATATAAGAAAAACATGTTTGCTCTACTTGGAAAACCAGGATTCGAAGAACTAAAAGCAGAGCTGGAAGAACGCTTGAAATAGGGAAAGCGGAAATGGCTCGTTCAGAATGGGAGGGGGATGGAGCTTCTGACATAGAGGCGCTCTTTGCCTCGGTGGAAGAAGCGAAGCCACCGACCATTCTAGCTATTGAAGCTGGATAGTAGAAAAGCGGAGCCGACTGTTTAGGCCGGTGGAGCTAGACAATAAGAAAAGCTGTTGGGATCATCCCAACAGCTTTTTTTTGATGAATGTGTGTCGAATGGTGTTGCAAGGTCTTTGTATCTCGCTATTCACGGGTAGTAATCCCCCCCACCTCAAGATGCAGAGAGAAACGAAGGAGATAGGTGGGGCAACTGCCCGTAAAAGTCCGATTGGTTGGGCTTTCCATCAGTGGGGATGAAGAAAACCCCACTGATGGAAATTTCACTTGATCATATCGAAGCACCGATATATGGAGCGCGAAATGGGTATGCTAAAAAAAATCTAGAAAGGATGATACATTTGATTGGGATTCATTCAAAGTTAGAAGGACAAACATTCGCTCTTTTCCAGTTAGAAGAAATATTAAAGCCGCTCGGTTATACAATCGGCGGGAATTGGGATTATGAGAAAGGATGTTTCGATTATAAAATAGATGAAGAGGAAGGGTATCAATTTTTACGATTACCGTTTACAGCTGTTGAAGGAGAGCTCGATGTAAATGGAGTTATCGTTCGTCTTGATACACCGTACCTCCTGTCGCATGTGTATCAAGACGAACTAGATGATGAGGTGAATACATTTACATCAGGGGTAACGTCTTTTGATCAATTTGCAGAACCGAAAGATCCAGATGGAGACATTCAAGCAAAATATATTGATATTGGGAAAGCTTTAGTTCGGGAATTGGAAGGATACTTGCTTAATGTTTAATTACAATCAGTAAATCATTTTTTTTCAGAGTAAATGAATGGTTAGGATTTATATGATAGTGTCCATCACGTTGTAGGCCGAGTAAGAGTATGTTTTGTTTTAATAAAGCACAGTTACAATATTCGAATGTTTCACCATCATATTGCTCGGGAATATTCAGGAGTTGTAATTTATTTGCAGTAATTTCATTGTAAATTGTAAACAGCACTTCTGAAATTGAAGGGAATAATAAAGAAGCGGCAAACACATAACTTGTTAATTTATTTCCTTCGATAATTTCTGTTGCACCTGCTCGTTTGGCGTTATGGATTTGGTCGGAAGTTAGCATTTCGACGATACAATAAATAGTTGGGTTTAACCCTTTCGCTGTTAAAATGGTTAGGATAGATTGTGTATCAGCGGAACTCTCGCTTTTTTCTTTATCAGCTGTAATTAAAATTGTATGTGCAGTACGAATATTTGCTTTGAGTAAAATATGATCATGATGAGGGCAGCCTCTAATAAATTGTAAATGATGAAATGACTTTGGGAGTAGAGGAAGCGTTTCATCTATAAGAACAATATCAAGATTTGGTTGTAATACGTGTAGTTGACTTACTACATGCTTCACACGTTCGTTCCAACCGACAACAATCATATGTTTATGACAAGAGGCAGCCTCTTCACCTTTTATTTTCATATATTGTTTACTGATCATTTCTGTAGCAAATGAGACCATATAATAAGAACCGAATCCGGTTCCTAACAAAATGAGAATAATTGCGAGGATTCTTCCTTGTACACTATGAGGAACGTAATCGCCGTATCCAACAGTGAATGTCGTAACAAGTGCCCACCATATACCATCAAACCATGTTTGAAAGTGAACGGGTTCTAATTTGTATATGAGAAATCCAAAGAATAGAATGAATAAACCAATTAAGGTGACCAATCGCAAAATGATAGAGTTGCGAAATGTGTCTAAAATACTACTTCTTGCATTCAATGTCTGCAGCTCCTCCCAAATCAATATGGTTATAGTGTTACCATTATAAAAAGAAGAAAAACCCCCTCATAGGAATGAGGGAGTCTTCACATGCTTTCCACTTCTGCTTGTCGTACACTTTCAAGGTGCTGAATGGCATAGTACACATCAGCTGTATGCATTTTTTGATCAACAGATATTTTCATTTGGAGAAAATGAGCCTCATTTTCTAACGTTTTGAGTTTCATGTTTTTAACTTTTATATCCATTTTTTTGATGTCTTCTATAACTGTAGGGATGCTTTCCATACTATTCACAACGAGTTTTACAGCAATCTCGCGTTGACGAAGTGACTTTGGTCCTAAAATACTCATTGCCAAAGGAATAAGTTCTACACTAACCATAAGAAAGCACATACCAAAGATTGCTTCTAGATAAAAACCAGCTCCGACTGCGATGCCAATTCCAGATGCTCCCCATATCATTGCAGCAGTGGTAAGGCCTGCGATGCTATCGTTACCTCTTCGTAAAATAACACCTGCTCCCAAAAAACCGATTCCTGATACAACTTGAGCTGCTAAGCGGAGAGGATCCATGCCGATTCTGTTTGAGGTGGAACTTGGTAAGTTATAAGCAGCCTCAATTGAGACAATAGTAAGTAAACAACTAATAATAGAAATAACTAAGCAAGTTTTGAGACCTAGTGGTTTCCGTTTTAATTCCCGTTCTAAACCAATCGCAAATCCTAAAACGGCAGAGAGGCCTAACTTAAGTAATAAATCAAAGTGTTCCATTTGTATCCCTCCCTGTAAATTGTCGTAACAGACAAGTTTATATTTTATGTATATGGTACAAGTAAGGAAAGTTGGACAGTTTTTATAAAAAAAAATTAAAAAGGGTGTTGCATTCCGATTTTCAACATGCTATATTAATAAACGTCGCTGATGCACGAAAGCAGAAAGCGAAAAAAAGAAATAAAAAACAATGTTGACATTGAAAAACAGAGATGTTAACATAAGGAAGTCGCAATTAAGTGGCAGACAAGTTCTTTGAAAACTGAACGAAACAAACAACGTGAAACGTCAATTTTTATTTATGATGCTAGACAAACACTTTATTGGAGAGTTTGATCCTGGCTCAGGATGAACGCTGGCGGCGTGCCTAATACATGCAAGTCGAGCGAACCGATTAAGAGCTTGCTCTTAAGAAGTTAGCGGCGGACGGGTGAGTAACACGTAGGTAACCTGCCTATAAGACTGGGATAACTCCGGGAAACCGGGGCTAATACCGGATAACATTTTGCACCACATGGTGCGGAATTGAAAGGCGGCTTCGGCTGTCACTTATAGATGGACCTGCGGCGCATTAGCTAGTTGGTGAGGTAACGGCTCACCAAGGCGACGATGCGTAGCCGACCTGAG
>NZ_JBHTHG010000002.1:0-5102 GCF_042676365.1 Bacillus sp. CGMCC 1.60114 | reverse complement strand
CCTTTTTCCTTTTGTTCCTTTATGTATTGAAATAATTCTTCCACGTCTTCTGTAGACCATACAGAAGAAATAGATTTCTTCATCGCTTGTTCAGCTGTTAAATTATCTAAGTCTTGATACCCTGTATTTGCTTCCGCAAACCCCGATTCAAATGCAATTACATCATAATCCATTTCTTCATGTAAATACTTAATTATACGAATCTTTGATTGGTTCATTTCTGTTGAACCATGTGTTGACTCACCAAGGAGAACGATACGTTTGTTTTGTACCGTTTCTTTCAAGAATGATAAATCCTTATACGTATAAGCAGTTGGTTCTTTTAATTTTTTTGCATGCTCCCTAACCCATTCTTTCCATTTTGGCTGATCCGTTAGTTTTTCTTCAGCTGATACTGCCGTTGTAAATGTCGTTAGTGCAAGAATAGATGCTGTAATTCCTACTTTCCATTTTGATAACACACATACCCCTCCTGTATTTGCTAGATTCCCCACCCATTTATGAAAATAATTTTCTATAACCAATATATGGGCTTATGTAATTCATTTCCTTATATTTATATTAATAAGTAGATATGGTGAAAACAAGATAAAAGACATAAAATTCGTTTTAATCAGAAGAGACAAAATAATCATCCGAGGCTTTACCCATTCACTCAAATTGGAGAACAATTCATTTCTTAAGTTGATGGGCATGTATGGTGACCCCTATCAAGCAATATTTATATTAAAAGATATAACATAAGAAGAAGTTAAAAATAGATACTATTGAAATCATTCTGTTTTTGTGAGTGTTAACTTTAAAGGTACATCTACATACCTTGCATTACAAGTTATTATGTGTTATTTTTATGTTCATATCACTTGCATTGCAAGTTATTATTGTAATCATTTACCTTGTATTACAAGTTAATAGAAAATATGTATGAAAAGGGGGATGAAATGGCAGACTCAACGCAAATGTTAAAAGGTATTTTAGATGGATGTATTTTAGCCATTATTCAAGAAGGGGAAATATACGGGTACGAATTAACGGAGAAATTGCATAGCTATGGCTTTCATTCGTTTAGTGAAGGAACGATATATCCATTATTATTACGTATGCAAAAAGAAGGATTAGTTACGAGTGTATTAAGGGAATCTACGGCTGGTCCAAAACGAAAATACTACTTGTTATCAGAATTAGGTGAAAAAGAATTGGATAGTTTTAAAGAGCGTTGGAGCGATTTAAAACTATCTGTTGAAAATGTGATTAATAAAGGGGGAAAATAGCATGTTATCAACGAAGTCTGAACAATTTTTAGTCGAACTTAGAATGTATTTATTGCAACGAGGAAAAAAAGATGAAGATATAAATGGAATAGTGGAAGAACTAGAAGTTCATTTAATAGAAGCTGAAAACAAGGGGAAAAGTGTAGAGAATATTATTGGCAAAAGCCGAAAACAACATATGAAGAATATTGGGAAAGAACTACCTGTAGATAAAGAAGGATTGTTCGTATTCATTCCTGCAGCAATTCTAGTTATTGTCGCTTATATGTGCTTTGCTCCAGCTATTAGAGGACAATTCAAAATTTCACAAAACATATTGTTATTTGGATCATTACCCTTATTTCTGACTCTTTCTGTATTTGCAATTACACTATTCAAAGGAATTCCTAAAGTATATCCATCTACAAAAAGTTCACTATTTCTTGTAATGTTAGCTAATTTTATTGCTATCGGAGGATGGGTAGGATTCTATTTTTGGATGAATAAACAAATTGATACTGATTATTTTGTAGCAACTACACTGCAAAATTATAGTATTGCGGCTGTTTGCATTCTGATTTTTATTATGTTTGCGTTGTATACAAAATCGTGGATCACGATTTTTGCAGCATTTTGGATGTTTATAGGCCCAATCTTAGAAAGGGTAATCCCAAGTGAGATAAATAAAGACCCACTGTATATTACAGTAACGATTATCGGTTGTGTTGTCATAGGTATTTGTTTAGGGATATATTATTTCTACAAAAAAAAGAAAAAATCATGAAGCAAGCTATTAAACAAGATGGGGCTTGGGCGATGTACAAAATCCTAATTTGGATTGTATTCATTTAAACGCCTATTATATATATCTATGTTTCGATAAGTATTAGCATAAAGGAATACATTTTGGTTAACCTTCTTTCAAAATGTATTCCTATTATTTGTTGTAACATGTGTGTTTAAGTGATATTTCGACTAAATTACAATCATGAGTGGCCCCAAAAAGAAGGAATCGTTGCCGTGCCCCTCTTTCGTTTTCTCAATTCATTATACCCATATGGGTACCTATCAAAATTTAACGAAAGCCTGTTTTCTAAAATATTGTGGTTTTCAAATAAAAAATAGAAGAATTATGGAATTTCATGTTAAAATTTAGATGAAAGGCGTTATTCAATTAAAGGGCGGGTTAGTTGAATAAATGTTAAATCCCTTCCAAAGGTTGAACTAATTTTTAAGAGTACAAATATTCAATTCGTTTGGGGTGTTTAGATGAAAAAATTATATAAGTCCACTCAAGATAAACAAATATCAGGTGTATTAGGTGGCTTAAGCGATAAGTATAGAATTGATGTTAGTATCCTTCGAATAGTAATTGCATTGTCAGCCTTTTTTACTAGCGGAATAACATTGTTAATTTATATAATAGCTGCAATCGTTTTGCCTACAGATAAAGAAATTAAGGGATAAATGTATGAACTCAAAGCTAATTCAACAAACGGGAGCTTTAATGGAACAAGCAGATAAAGGCACTCCTAAAAACAGTTTCGTTTTCACATAATGAAACTGTTTTTATATGCAAAAATCATCTTGCTTACCATCTTGCAAGTCGAATTTAAGCATTTCTAAGTTCTTCAATCGTTGTGTGATATGGTGACCCCTTATAACATGAAATTTCATCTAAATTATTACTACATTTTGTTCACCTAACACTAAAGAGCCTTTCAAAACGAAAAGGCTCTTTACTCACTCATAACAAAGTGCTTCAATTGGATCTAATTGAAGCACTTTTGTTCGCTGGAATTAATCCGAAAATAATACCTAACGTCATAGAGAACAATACGCTTCCAGCGACAACTCCCCAAGAAACGAGTGGTGGCCACTTTGCAAACGTGGAAACAATATATGTACCACCATAACCCAGTCCAATTCCTATCAATCCATCAAGAAGTGTTAACATAACTGCTTCAATTAATGATTATAATAAAATTCTAAAGAATTAATTTGAAGTATTGTCATTCATTTAAAGGTTGTTAAAATGATACATTTTTATTGTAAATGTTCAATTTTTATTTTATTCATAATTAATTTTCATTTTCTATTTTTCGAAGTAGTAACCAGTTGACTAGTACAGAGAGCGCAATAGGCAACATAATGCAAAGAATGACAAAAGTTTGGTTTTTACCACCCTGAACTAATTCTTTCGTTTGTGGTATCCTTAACAATAAACCGAATATTCCTAAAGTGACAACGTAAGTAAGACCCCCAAAGAATTCACGTTTCTTCTTGAATAAAACATAAACGATAGCCACGATTAACATAACAAGAATGGCAATCCAATCAAATGGGGTACCAATTTTTAAAATTCCTTGTTTTGGTGTAAAAAGTCGAATGAGGATAAATACCCCAAACGGAATCATTGCTATTATCCATACTACGAAAAATTTAATTAACCTTGGTAATTGTGTTTTCATATAAATACTCAGGTGTAACAATTTAAAAGCACCATAAACGAATGCAACGGAGAATATTCCATTCAACAATATAACAAATCCATTTATTTGTAATGATGGAGCTGTAAAACTACCTATAATATCGTAAAACATACTAATTAAAAAAATTAAACCACTAATTTTAAAAATCGATTTCCATGAAGGTTTATCAAATTGCTTTGTCAGTTGATCGACAACCTCTTTCGGATTTTTACCTAAGTACTCTTCTGCCGATTCACCATGCTTTTGTGCTTCTAAAATATCTTGTAATATCACCATTAAATGTTGTTCTGTTTCTAATTCTTCATAGAAAAAACCGAATGTACGCATATACAGTAAAATATCTTCATAATATATTTTATTTTCTGGGGATAGCTGTTCTCTAAGCTTGTTATTTTGCTCCACTAATTGTTTAGCGGTATTATTTTTCATCCGATTCACTCTCCACTTTTTGCAAAATTCGATTCACTTTTACAATCATTGAACTCCATTGTTCTTCAAAACCCTCTAGTTGTTCTTCTCCTTCATGTGTAATAAAGAGGTATTTCCTATTCGGCCCATCAGGTGAAGCAAGCTCCTTACTTTTAATTAATCCTTGTTTTTCTAACTTTTGTAGTAGAGGATAAATCGTTCCACCTACTATTGTTGTAAACCCATAATTACGCATTATTTGTACAAGTTCATAACCGTATACTTGTTGTTGTTTAATAATAGATAGCACACAACCCTCAAGTACACCTTTTAATAATTGCGTCTCCTTCATTTACTCACCTCACTAGTTTGTAAAACATATTAGTTAAATGAACTGTACTATACAACAACTAGTTTGTAAAGCACACTAGTTAAATATACTGTATCATACAATAACTAGTTTGTAAAACATATTAGTCGTTGTATGTAAGTCCTCGCAAAATATCCGTAAAAGTATACTTTTACAGATAGGTAGAAAACTATAAAAAACCACGTCTGTAAATGTTCTTTTTTCACTTTACAGATATCCTTTTATTTCGTATACCTTTACAGATATTATTGGTATAATTACCAATGAGGTGAAGTATATGAAACATAAAAAATTGGGATATGTACGAGTTTCAAGTAAAGATCAGAATGAAGAACGACAAATTCAGAATATGAAGGATTTAGGAATAGAGGATCGGGATATTTTCATTGATAAAGAATCTGGAAAAAATATGGAGCGAGAGAATTATCAAATGCTAAAACGTTTTGCTCGTACAGGAGACACGATTGTGTTTGACTCATTGACAAGACTTGGAAGAAATATGAATGATACATTAGAAGAATTTAGATATTACGAAAAACATAAAGTAAATTTACAATTTATAAAGGAACCATACATTAACGT
>NZ_JBHTHG010000001.1:0-9668 GCF_042676365.1 Bacillus sp. CGMCC 1.60114 | reverse complement strand
CAGAGCGCAATTCAAAAAGCAACTCTTACAATATTATCAGCCTTTGCAGAAAAAGAGCGCATTGATATTAAACAACGCCAAGCTGAAGGAATTGCTCTTGCCAGGAAGCAAGGTAAACGTTTAGGACGTCCGCCTGTCGAAATAACAGAAGAATTTATGGATGCTTACAAGGAATGGAAATCTGGTTCAATTACAGCCGTAGGAGCTATGAAAAAGTATGGCATCAAACGTTCCTCATTTTATAAACTTGCCAAACAGTATGAGGAAAATTAAATTGTATATGTTTTGACATATTCATTTTAAAATGTGAATGGGACCCCTTTTAACAAAACCGGAGTGGAAATGATGAGTATAAATAGTTTTGTAGGATTGATAAAGGACGAATTATTAAAAGAGGTAAGCATAAGAAGTGAGGATGAATTCGAGCCTGTAGTAATTAAAGATATTCCTAGACTTTGGAAGTGTTTAGGGACAGGTAATTATGCCGCAGTATTTATGCACAAAGAATACAAAGATTGGGTAGTGAAAGTTTACGCGCGAGAAGGAGAAGGAATTGAAAAAGAGTCAGAAGTATACCGAAGAATCGGAAATCATCCTTCTTATTCGAAGCTTATATATAAAGGAGAAAATTTCATAGTATTGAAACGTTTAAAAGAAATTACCTTATACGATGCTATTCATAAGGGGATTAAAATTCCTAAGCAGGTAATCCTTGATATCAATGAAGCTTTAGAGTATGCAAGGGAACAAGGATTAACTCCTTGTGATGTTCACGGGAAAAATGTGATGATGGAAAACGGAAGGGGATATGTAGTCGATGTATCTGATTTCTTAAAAACAAAAGAAGATAGTAAGTGGAGAGACCTAGAAAAGGCATATTTTACATTTTACTTGCCTTTCATTTATAAATTGCCTTTCCCTGTTAAAATACCGTATTTCATGTTAAACATTGTTAGACGTTCATATAGAAAATATAAGAAGCTTAAAAAGAAATTCAAATTGTAAAAGGACCACATACTTATCTTTTATTCTATTTTTGCACCAGAACCGGTTATACGTGAGGAGAGTTGGTCTATTTTACGAAACAAACTAAAACAGGACATTGCCGATGCAAACATTCACTACATAGAAATTGATGGAACAATCATTTTGTCAATCTTTTTTAAAATGAAAAAACGCAATTCTTTTTGGGTACCGCCAGCATTTTGGAAAAAACCCACGCTAAGCAAAAAATAAAATAAGCCATCCGTGAAACAAATGGTCAATTTATCATAACAAATGAGAAAGAGATTGCAGAAGCGCGTATAACATTAGCCAGCAAAGGCTTTTATGTAGAGCCTACAACAGCTGCAAACTATGCAGGTTATTTAAAATATCGTCATACAGCGGATGAAAAAATTGTTATCCCTTTATGTGGTGCAGGGATAAAAGCTAATTAATAGATGCTAAAAAAGCAAGAAGTGAAAAAGATGGATGTTATCGCTTCAAGAAGGGACTTCCTTAAGCATCTGAAAGATGAATTTACAGAATTCCGTAATGCTAGTAAAGTGATTGAAATATTGACATCACTTGGATATGAAGTATTGTTTGGAAAAGATGCCTTAGATGGAGAATATCGACTAGGTGTTCCATCTAATGAAGTTTTAAAAACAAGCATATTAAGGCAAATACAATTCTAAATTATGTGAATTATTTTACTTAAACGGGTGCTTTAATAGAAGAAAAAGAGCGTCTTTATAAAGACGTTCCTTTTCTATTTTCATTTGCCATTTTATTTCTAAGGTAAAACGTTCATTAACATCGCTGTTTCATCACAAGAATGCAGTTTGGGGCAGTTTATGCAATCTTTCCACATTTTTTGAGGTAATTCATTTTTATCCACCCGATTAAATCCTAACTTCGAAAAAAATTCAATTTGATAAGTTAACGAAATTAGCTTAGTAATTTCCAAGTTTTCTGTTTCTTTAATGATTTGCTTTACCAGTGCTTTTCCGATTCCTTTTCCGACATAAGCAGGGCTGACGGCTAATGACCTTACCTCTGCTAAATTCCGGTCAAGGATTGTCAAGCTGGAAATCCCAACCACTTGGTTATTTAAAACAGCAACAACGAAACTTTGCAGATCTTCATAGATGGAAGAATAAGTTCTCGCTAAAAGTTTTCCTTCTTTAGCATACTCTGATATTAATTTATAGATACTTTCTGTATCGCTCATAACCGCCTTTCGAATTAGCATAGAAAATTCCCCCTGGAGTATTATTAATATATTGCTTGTTATATAAAATTAAAACCATCTAACTTTAGTCGATTGATAATAAATATACACTATAAAGAATTATTATACAATCATTATAGTCCATGATTTTTCTTTTTTTTAGATAATTTTTTCTTCTGAAATGAAAGTAGTCGAAGAGGGAGCAATGCTTTAAAAAAGGAGAAGGTACATCCAATCACCAGGAAATTCAAGCCAGCCCTTTTCTGGTCTATTTTTTCTATTGCACTGTTTAAAGAGCTGTTGATTGACTTATATGAGATAAAAATTAACAGTGTAATTAACAAAGCCTATTATTAAGTTGTGGGATTGTGAAGGAACGTACTTAAAGTAACGGGTGCTTTAACACAATAAGAAATAAAATTAAAGAGCCTGAAATATGCAAGTTTTTATGCATAACTCCTTGCATATTTTGGCTCTTTTTACATAAAAAAAGGTACTGCCATTTATAGCGTTTTTTAATTGCCAAATACAACAATATGTAAGGAGTACTTAGTTTGATATCTTAGGAGAGTACTCCTTATTCCCCTTTTTCGGGGGATGTGCAAAAATACCCTACAACGAAAGATGCTGCTACTATTGAAAGAAGTTTTTCATTACTCAAAGTCAATGGAATATTTGGGGTATCGCCACATGCCCATCAAGCTAATATTTTGAAGTACCCCCAAAACGAAATTTTTATCTCTTGATAGTTATTTATGAAAATTAAATTCATTTTTTCGTTTTGGGTAACAGCCAATTTCTTAAGTTGATGGATGTGTGTTGCTACCCCAATAAGTGCTAATCGTTGATTATATTGAATTTTAAGTAAATCTATTATGTTGCTTGACATGGTTAAATGCTATAATAGTAAATTGTGGATAAAGGATATGCCTTATATGCTTAGAGAGGTGATGAATTATGCTTAATAAGCCGAGTGATTATATTGAAGCTGGTTTGAAGCTGGAGTTGGAAGAAGATTTAAAATACTTATTTAATTCAACAGCTGATATAAAGATGGTACCAAAGGGTACAATTATTTTAAGGCAGGGGCAAAGAGTTTCTTCACTGTATTATATTCATAAAGGAATTATGAGAGGCTATTATATAGATGCTGCAGGGAATGATGTGACAAAATGTTTTGCAGCTGAAACGGAATTTGCCTGTGCAGAGGGTTTATTAAGAGTTGAAGAAGCTAGGTTTAGTGTAGAAAGCCTGCAAGACAGCATTTGCGTAGTTATTCCGTATAATTCCATAGACCAAGGTATGAAGAAAACTAATCAAATGAAGGTTATATTCACTAATTATATTCAGAAGATTCTTGTTGGTATGCTAAATCGAGAACAGGCGTTACTTATGAAAGATGCACTGGAAAGGTACATAGAGTTTAAAAGAGAGTATTCTTCTTTAGAAAGTAGAATAAATCAATCATATATTGCTTCTTATATTGGAATTAGAGCAAGCTCACTTAGTAGAATTAAGAGAAGTATGAAAATAGAATAAACGTTTTTAGGAAACATCAAATAAAAGTATTTGGTGTTTTTTTATTGCAATTTACATATGTCAATTACAACAGGCTATTATCGCATTATGATAACTGGTGTAATCACTGATTTAGGAGGATTTGTTTATGAAGAAAATTTCCTTGGTAACAGGTGCAAATGGTCATTTGGGTAACAACTTGGTAAGGGAATTATTAAAAAGAGGAGAAACTGTTAGAGCAAGTGTACGAGATTTAAATGACAAAGAACCATTTATAGGCCTTGATTGTGAGATCGTCTACGCCGATTTGAGGGATAAAGACTCACTTCATAAAGCACTTGATGGAGTGAATACCTTATATCAAGTAGCTGCTGTATTTAAACATTGGGCACAAGATCCTGAAAAAGAGATAATTATTCCTAATGTTGAGGCAACTCAAAATATAATGGAGGCTGCTAAAGAAGCAAATGTAAGAAAAATAGTATATGTAAGTTCCGTAGCAGCATTGTCATTGGACAAGACAAACTTAAAGGGTAAAATTGATGAAACTACATGGCTTGAAAACAGTCATGGAAATGCATACTTTGATTCAAAAGCACGAGCTGAAAGAACAGCTTGGGAGCTGGCAGAAAAATATGATTTGGATATGGTTAGCGTCCTTCCTGGTGCAATGATTGGTGGAGAGTTTTTAAAGAAAACTCCAACCATACTGGCCTTCGATAGTATTCTTTTAGGAAAGATGAAAGTTAACTATATAAGTGAAATGACGCCAATAGATGTAACTGATGTTGTGAAAGGTATGATTGCTGCAGCGGAAAAAGGTGTAAGAGGTACAAGATATATCTTAGCTAATGAAGAGCCTGTAACTTCAGATGATATCATTAAAATTGCAAAAAAATTTATTCCTAGTCTTGAGATACCACAAAAATATACTAAAGAACAGTTGTTAAATTTAGCTGATAAACTTGAGTCTGAAGCAAAGGAAAAGAATACTCAGCCATCACTACTTAGAAGTCAGGTAGAATTATATTATGGTGGAATAAATAGACACTATGACCTTACTACATCAAGACAGGATTTGAATTTTAATCCTAAGTTGGGTGAAGTGGCATTAGAAGAGTATTTTAAACGGGTTTTTGCTAGCCTAAGAAAAAAATCCTTATAATGAATCGGCTACACTTAACTGGACAATAAAATAAAGGTCAAGTAGACTTACCGCCAATTCTGGGCATACTTCTAACTCACATAAGTGAACAGTCCCAGAAACTTTATATGGGGTCCCACCACATTGCCATCAAGCTAAGACTGTATTACAAATTTTTCAGGAGAGTTTTTTTACTTTTTATAGGGAATCAATATAGATTATTTAAAAACTGGCATACGAAATAAACCCTAATGGGTTTTGTTTTTTTTCAATTAAGCAGCTAGATCTTGAGATATGGCACAATTATAAACGACACCTAATATATCAAAGACTGTTTTTTTCTCGTATCGATGAGATTTTCGTCCGTTGTGCTGTAGGAGGTTAAACAGACGAAGGAGAATCTTTGATAATTCTTGGGTGTCTTTTTGTATGGATCGAAACAGAAGAGAAAAATAATCTTTAATCATATATATAGCTTTATATTCACTTAGCTCTTGTTTCTTCTTCATAAGAAGTAGCTTCCGCATTTGAAACATAATAGAGGAACAGAGTAGGATGGCAATCAATTGCCCATACAAATGGCATTCCAATCGTTCTCGTTTTATCTTTTTACAATGATGAATGTGAAAGAATGATTTCCACGTTTTAAATAAAATTTCGATTTGCCAGCGTAAAGAATACCAATCATGTACTTGTCCCATCGGGACAATATCTGTAGGGGTGTTTGTCATATATACATTGATACCACTGAGTCGTTTACTACGAGGAGAATACTTTATTCCTTTCTTTTTTTCTCTTACAGTTTGATCTTGTAATCGTTTTCGTTGCTGTTCTTTTGTTAATCGATGAACAATTACACGAGCTGATACTTTATCAATCATTCCTACATAAGCATCAGCTATTTCATATGTTTGTCCTGGCTGAAGAGAGTTCATTAAGACCTCCATATCTATCTGTATATACTCCGTGCCTTTCTTGATTCTTCCGTCTTGAAAGTAATCAGGGTTGGGATTTTTTTGATAAATACGTGTATTTGACTTGATACGCGAGATATAGTAAGCCTTTTTATCTTGTATATGTTGAAGATCTTTTAAATGAAAATAACCTAAATCTCGGATGCATAAATCATTTGCTGTTACAGTTGGGACACACAAAGAACCGTAGGTTCGATCATGTTGCTTACCTGGACCTGTATGAATATGTAGGAACTGTCCGCTTAACAGATCATACTCAAGTTGAATTTTCATCCCAGCTGTATGACTGCACCCTCCTGCACCTGGATAAACGAATGAAAAGATATCTGGAAGTTGAAATGCGGTGGAATCCAGAATCCGAATACGCTTGAAAACAGAAGTATATGGAGAAGAAATCGGTATAAATGAGGCTAATTTTTGCTTTAGAAATTTTGCTAATATGTGTTGTAAAAATTGGACGGCTGCTTTATTAAATCGTTGATTTAGCCCCTCAGGACTAATGAGAACTTCCGTTGATGCTTCTAAACAGCTAGATAGCTGAGTTAAAGAAGTCGTAGCGACATTTTGACTCATCCATACACATAAAGCAACTAAATCTTTTGCTTGGTACTTACTTGTTCGTTGTACAAAGCCAACATCTCTAGCAAGATTTCCTAAAATATTAGGGGATAAAAAGCTTTGAACTTCTTGAGCAAATAGTTGTAATTCATCAGATACAGAAATAGACATACAAAAACTCCATCCTTTCTATATATTTCTATGAAAAGAATAGCTTATTTCCATTGTTTTTGTGATTAATTTCTTTAATTTTAAGAAAATTTATTCATAATCCTAAAATATGGTTGACAATTAAGGATTACGTTTGTAATATCACTTTATAGATCACAAGTGTAATCCAAGGGAGGAATTCTACATAATGAAAGAATTACCTAAAATCTCTGACGCTGAGTTGGAAATCATGAAAGTTCTTTGGTCAAAATCTCCTCAAACAGCAAATGAAGTGATCGAGTCTCTTCAGATAACAACGGATTGGAAACCTAAAACAATTCGAACGCTTATTAATCGATTAGTACAAAAAGAAGCTGTTTCTTACCATCAAGACAAAGGTCGTATGTATTCGTATTATCCTTTAGTGTCGCAAGATAGTTATCTACAAGTAGAAACAAAATCTCTACTCAAGCGCTTCTACGGTGCGGCATTTAAACCTTTATTTGTGAATTTTTTAAAAGAAGAAAAGCTATCTCCAGAAGATATCAACGAACTTAAACGTATTCTGGACGAGAAGACTGAGGAGAATCAAAGGAAGGATAGGTAATAATGATAGATATCTTTGCAAACGTCTATTTACCTAGCTTTTTTGATTGGTTGATAGAAACCTCAATTATGGCCAGTATAGTAGTTGGTTTAATCCTATGTGTCAAAATCCTACTTAGGAATAAGTTAACCCCACGATGGCAGTATATGTTATGGATGATATTAATTATAAGACTTTTATTACCATGGTCACCAGATAGTTCTTACAGCATCTATTCTATTCTTTCGAACAGTAATGGAACTTCTGATACATTTCGCCAAGAGCCTGTAGCTGTTTCTTCTGCAAAAGAAAGTATGCAAGAAAAGGCAGATATAAACCATACCACAAAAGAAGATACCTACACACCTAGTTCAACACAACGAGACGAAGAAACTAAGAAACAAACATACAATAATCAAAAGCAAAACGATGATACATTTTCACTTTATACAACCGCTTTATATATTTGGCTTGCCGGAGTCATCATTCTAAGTTTTGCAATCATCATTATGAATAGGCGCTTACTTTTCTACATAAAAAAACAACCTGTTATTACAGATGAAAAGATCGTCAAAATCTTTGAGAACTGTAAGAAATCTATGTCTGTTCAGCAAGATATCCCACTGCTCTTAGCTGGGAAAATTTCAAGTCCAACTGTATTCGGATTCTTCAGACCAAGGGTTTTATTATCAAGTTCACATATGAAAGTATTAGATACACAACAACTACAACATATTTTTTATCATGAATTGGCTCACATTAAACGAAGAGATGTTGGTGTGAATTGGCTTATGCATGGCTTACTCATTTTAAATTGGTTTAATCCGATTCTTTGGTACGCCTACTCATGCATGCGGGAGGACCAGGAATTGGCATGTGATGCGCTTGCCCTTACATTTATAGATTCAGAAGAACAAATTGCATATGGTCATACAATTATTAGCCTTTTAGAACATTACTCAAGCTACTATCAAGTTCCAAGTCTAGCTAATTTAAGTAGAAATAAAAGAACGTTGAAAAGGAGAATCCTTATGATAAAAAAATTTCAAAAGAAATCATATCGTTGGTCTGGACTCGGAGTTGTGGCGGTCATTGCTGTTTCATCTCTATCCTTACTAAATGCACAGGCAGAAGAACCGAAAGGAAATCCAAAAGAAAATATAACAACTGTTAATACGAAAGATAAGGCATCAGAATCAATTAATGTACAAAACACTACTGAAGAAAAACAAAAAATTCAAACTCTAATGTTGAATTCTATCGATCATTTTAACACTGCAAAAGGTTCTTTTGAATACTTTACAGGTGATGATAAATTATTAGTAGAATATCAAACAGATCTTTCAATGAATCCAAGATCTTATGAAAAAGTACGAGGAATTGCTACAAAAAATCATCCAAGTTTAACAGAAGGAACACTTGAACCTGGCTATGAAATAGCTACTTATGATGGAGAAAGTCTTAACAATTACAATAGTGGATCTAAAGATTTTCAAACAAATAGTATAACAAAAGATTCAAAACCACAAACACATAGTGTAAAAACTCCCAAAATAACTATAGAAGAACGAAACCAATTAAAAGATTCTAGTATTGATCAACGCATTAGTGGAACAGGTGAAGAAAAGACATATATATCTAGAAGAGATCCATCTTATATGAGAATTGCTAAAACTTCACTATTCCCAGAAGATATTGCTATGGGATATATGGAAGATCAAACAAAATGGAATATCACAGGCCAAGAAAATATAGCAGGTATCGATACTTTAATTATTGAAGGTGAATTAAATAATTATTATTCACAAAAATATAATGCTGGAAAGTTTAAACTTAATGTAGATCCAAACACTGGTATACTATTACAAATGGAAGTAACTGATTCTTCAAATAATGTTAAACAATCTTTAAAAACTAAAACAATTGAAATTGATAAAACTATCGATACTAAATTGTTCTCAAGTATTGAAAAATAATAAGAAAGACCTTAGATATATAGTATCTAAGGTCTTTCTTATTATTTTTTTATGGCTTAGTGACAAGACAGATGTCCATAGACCGCAAAGTATAACCCAATCAAATTATAGAGAGTACATTGCACACTTTTGGAAAAGGTTTATGGTAATCATTTTGGCAGCTATTTTTGGTAATATCGTATGCCAGTGATACCAAGTACCTTAATTAAAATTAAATTAATTACAAGAATTATGGTTTTTGGTAACAAATCTTATTATTTTATTCGATTTAAAGATTTTACTTTACGGTTTATAACAAGAACTCTGTCACCAGGCCTTAATAGGGGTACCGTCACATCGCTATCAAGTTAAGAAACACATTCTTCCCCAAAACGATAAAAATGAACTTCGGTGCTATAAAAAACAAAAAAATTTCCGTTTGGGGGATACTTTAAAATCTTAGCTTGATGGGCATGGGGTATCGCCAGCATTTCGGAAAAAAACACCGTTAAGGATTTATAAGTAATTTCAGTGTGCTCATAAATTATCTTGCATCTAAAAATGACTT